>CAZCZU010000006.1:0-83377 GCA_964503475.1 uncultured Zetaproteobacteria bacterium | reverse complement strand
CGCAGAAGATGGAGGCGATCGGCACCCTGGTCAGCGGTATCGCCCACGACTTCAACAACATGCTGGCGGCGATCCAGGGTAACCTCTTCCTGGCCCGCCAGGAGCTGAGCGAACAGCCGCTGGCGGACGAGAAGCTGGCCAACATTGAGCTGCTCAGTGACCGTGCCGCCGAGATGGTGCAGCAGCTGCTCACCTTCGCCCGCAAGGATGCGGTATCGATGCGCGCCTTCACCCTGAATGCGTTCATGAGCGAGTCCTATCGCCTGAATCGCACGGCGGTGCCGGAGAATATCGATTATCACCTTGAGCTGTGCGAGGAGCCGCTCTGTATCCGCGGCGATGCCACCCAGCTGCAGCAGATGATGATGAATCTGGTCAACAATGCCGTCGATGCCGTGGCCGGGGTGGAGGCGCCGCAGATCGTCTGTTCACTCTCTCCCTTCATGGCCGATGACAGCTTCCGGCAGCGGCATCCGGAGCTGCCGGAGGAGCGCTATGCCCTGATCCGTGTGCAGGACAATGGCCACGGTATCGAGGAGACGCACCTGGAGAAGATCTTCGAGCCCTTCTTCACCACCAAGGAGGTGGGCAAGGGCACGGGACTGGGGCTGGCCATGCTCTACGGGGCGGTGCAGACCCACGACGGGGCGGTGGAGCTGGAGAGCCGCAAAGGCCTTGGCACCACCTTCCGCATCTATCTGCCCCTGTTTGAGGAGGGGGTGCAGCAGAAACCGACGCTGGACCATACGGGCCAGATGATCGCGACAGGCCGGGGCGAGACACTGCTGCTGGTCGATGATGAGGCGAGCCTGCGCGAAGTGGGGCGCCAGGTGCTCGGCAAGATGGGCTATCGGGTGCAGGTGGCGAACGATGGTATCGAGGCGCTGGAGATGCTGCGCCGGAGTGAGGAGCCGGTGGCCCTGGTGATCAGCGATGTGATCATGCCGCGCATGGGCGGGGCGGAGCTGCTAAGCGAGCTGCGTGGCATCGATGCGACCCTGCCGGTGATCCTGGCCACCGGATATGATAAGGATCATGTGCTCGACCCTTCCAATGGGGATGCCTTTTGCCAGGTGATCAACAAGCCGTTTCATTTCGGTGAGCTGGCGGCAATGATTCGCGCCATGCTCGATACACGCGCCAGCGATGCCTGATCCCGGCGATTCCGGCCTGAACCTGCACGCCATCATCGATGTGGCGGCACTGCCCGATTCGATCCGTGTACCCCTGCTGGAGGCAGCGGGTGACGAGTCGTATCGCCAGCTGCACCTCTTCGGCCATGCCGGGCCCTGTATGTGGCAGGCGTTGCAGGCCTCCGATTATGTGACGGATGCGGATCCGGTCGATGCCTATTCGGCCGCCGTCGTGGCGGACTGGTTTGCGGGGCAGGGGGTGCGTCACCGGCTGCTTTTTCCGTTCGGGCAGCCCCGGCTGCCGTTGCAGGCCCTGGGTGAGCTGGCCGGCTGGCATCATCGCTCCCCGTTCATGGTCGGGGTGAACGGGCAGTGGGGCTCCTGGTACGCCTACCGGGCCGTGGCCCTGGCCGATAGCGCAATGCCGGCCACACCCAAAGCGGAGTGGCCGGATGTCTGCGCCTCCTGCATCGACAAGCCGTGTGTGGCGGCCTGCCCGGCCGGGGCGTTGGTCGACGAGGCGAGCAGGCTGACGCGCTGCATCGATTATCGCCTGCAGGAGGCATCCCCCTGCAGCCACCAGTGCCTGGCGCGCAATGCCTGCCCGGTGGGGGCTGCGCATCGTTATTCGGATGCCCAGATCCGCTATCACTACGGCCGTTCGCTGGCCACGATCCGCGCCTGGCGCGAGCAGGCGGATTAGAACTTCGAGAAGCGCAGGCTGTCGATCAGCCGCTCTCCCTTGTGCATGAAGTCAGGATCGCGCCTCTCCGGGTAGGCGCGTTGCGAGTAGCCGAGGAAGGTTGCGGTGCCGTCGTCATGCGGGTGGCGGCAGGTGAGCTGCAGCAGTTCGAGGCTCATGGCGCCCTTCCTGCCCGAGCGTTTCTTCGCCTGGTGGTCGATGCTGACCACATGCGCCTGCATACAGTCGGCGCCGTCATGGTGCATGGGCTGTATCTCCTCCGTCTGCACGGTAAAGCGGCCGCCGGCGTGGTTGTCGCTGTGTATTTTGTCGCGCACATAGGATTCGAACCCGGCGCGGCTGGTGAAATGGGGGATGGGGGCATTGCCGGCCATGATCACCACCGTCGCATCAGGGCTTTGGCCGATACGCCCCAGGATGATCCGCTGGCCGTCGCGGCCTCCCACCTTCCAGCCCGGCTCATCCAGCGGCATGAAGGAGTAGCCGTACTGGCTCAGGCGCTCGGGCGGCTGCGGCAGCTCGGTCATACGCGGCGCACAGGCGGCGAGCAGCAGGGTTGCGGCGCACAGGGTGGCAAGGCGGATCAGGGGCATGGTCTCCTCCCATGGGGTGTTGTCATGCATTAAAGCAGACTCGCGACCCCATCTCGCCTGCTATGCTCGTGGGCATGCATATCGATGCCTACGAATTCGGCCGTATCGTCATTGACGGGCGCGAATATAGCGAGGATGTCATCCTCTTCCCGGACCGTGTCCAGGCCCACTGGTGGCGGCGCGAGGGGCACTACCTGCATATCGAGGATCTGGCCGCCGTGCTTGAGGCGCCCCCGGCGATACTGATCATCGGCCACGGCTTTGCCGGGGCGATGTGGGTGCCCGATCGGGTGGTCGGCTTGCTTGAGGCCGAAGGGATGGCGGTGCATGTGGCCCGCTCGCGCGAGGCGGTCCGGCTTTATAACGAGTTGGCGCCGGATACGCCGGGTCTCGTCGCCGCCATCCATCTCACCTGTTGAGTTATCCGTTCAGGTTTGCAATCCGCCCCATACGCTCAAGGAGCGTTGGGACCCGTGCCTGGTTGGCGGCATCTCCCGGCAGATAGCCTGGAATGGCATCCTGAAAGGTGTCGTTGGCCAACAGATGTGCGAATGCTTCCGCCAGGTATGCCTGCAGCGCCTCCGGGGCAGCCTGCACCTCTTCTGAGATCGTAGCCCTGCCATCGACGACGGCGATCAGGTCTTCCAGGTCATGGCTGATGATGTAGTCACCCCTTCCCCGGCCATGAAAGGCTTCCAGTTTGGTGGCCAGAAAATAGGGCGCGGCGACAAGCTGTATCTCTGCGCCACCGGGTAACCGAACAGGCGTTGCGCTGCGCATGGCATCGCCATACCAGCGATTGCTGAAGCCCAGGATGGCACTATCTGTTGGCATCACATCGACAGCGACCCGGCGGTACAGCCAACGGCAGAGCGGAGCCCCTTCGCGCGTGTCCTCCTTCAAACCAAGCCGGCGCAGCTTCTCCGCCAGCAGGTGATAATCGTGACGGCTGGCAATCTCGACAATCACATCCACATCGTTGGTCTCGCGAATGAGAGGGGCGGCCGGATCGGTGATCAGCGGCCCGTCGCACAGCCGCCGAGAAAGACCACCTCGTGGATGAGCGGGCCGAGCCCCCGACGGCCATCTCCAGTATGTCGATGTTCGGATCGTGCGCGATCATCTCAGGTGAGCCTTTGGCTGATGATCTCGATTGCCATCCGCTTCTCCCGGGCCCGGCCACCGCGGATGGCATCCACCAGGGCCAGCAGTTCGTACAGTTCCCGGTCTTTGCGGGCTGCCTTGGGAGCGGCCTTGTGCAGTGGCGAAAAGGAGATGCCGCGCACCTCTCCTTCGGGGTCGGGCCAGACATGCGGCAGCGCTCCCGAATCGACAAATGCCTGCTCAAGAGGTGGGGCAAACGATGCCGTCGGCAGCCCACGTGTCGGCTCACCAATTTCCGGTACAAAGGCGAAGGCGGCACCATGCACGATAAACTCTTTAAGATTGGCCAGAATGGGTTTGTAGCCCTTGTCCTTGCGTACCAGCCTGGCCTTGATCAGCCGGTGGATGGAGGCGTGTACCCTGGAGGCACTCATGCCCAGAGCTTCGCCGATCGATTGCATGGCGCATGGTTCGTTTCTGAGAACGACCAGTTTCAGTGCCACATAAAGATCCAGAGCCTTGAGTTCCACATCACACCTCGATAATTCCTTATTCTGGATTCCGGAATAAGGAATGTCAAAGTTGGTGAGAGGAGGTATGGATGGCAGGGGGTTAGTGGCTGTGCCTGGCGGCCGGGGCGAATTTGTCGATGAACATGGTGGTCACCACCATCTCGAGGCCGACCAGGATAAAGACGAGGATCAGCACCCCGATAAACACCTTGGCGCCCAGGGGCATGCCCCGTTTCTGCTGCTCTTCTGTTTCCATGGCATCCTCCCCTCACTCCTTGAGGTAAGTTTAGCCATAAAATAAGTATGGATACAATCGCAGGCCGTCACTTGTCCGGGGGAGGGGGGCTGTTATGTTCGGGGCTTATCGAAAGGGGGAGCTGGCATGACGCAGACACCGTTAACCCAGGTCTACGAGCGGGCCACCGCAGCCCAGGCCGATATCCAGCGCGATTTCGAGAAGATCGATCCGTTGATCGGGGTGAACAAGCATATGCGCAAGCGCGGCATCCCGGCCGATGCCATCACCATCGACTGCCTGAAAACGGGCAAGCGCATCCTGTTGATCATGCACGATCAGGCCCCCGAGGTGGTCACCTACCAGTTCTGCCTCAGAGATCAGGATCCCTTCGACGAATTCGAGGATATGCCGCTGGATGAGCTCACCACCGCCCGGCTCTACACCTGGATGAAGGAGACCTTCTCAGCAGCGAATTAAGTATTATGTCCCCGGAACTGCCGCATCCATCAAGAATGGCCTGATCGCTTCAACCGTTTCATGCAGTGTCGAAGTTGCACTATGGCTGACTCCTGCGCGCTTCACAAAAGCCTCCCACTGTTTCTGTTTGCTTTCATCTTTGGAAAAAGCATCCGTCAAAGCCGTGGGAACATCAGAGGGAAGCTCTGTTCCTCTTCTCCTGAATGTATTGGCAACTGCTTCGGCCAGCAGTTTCGGATCAGGCTGCATAAACTTCCGGATGGCCCAAATATCGTAAAAGTCTTTCATCCGGCTATTGGCCATATCCAGAGAGACCATGGCCTCAAATTTCTCGGCAATCACGGTTTCCACCGGGTAGGCGCGCAGTTTCGGTGCCGGCATTTCAAGCAGGGTAGGGAACTCGATCTCCCCTGCTGCCGGAGTGATGGCATCGCCGATGCTGATATCCGCCTGAATCGGCATTCGCGCATTCCCCAGCGTGGCCTTCATCGTCACCCGGATACCGCCGTAGGAGTCCTCTTCCCTGATCTCGGCCACCTTGATCGATGCCTTGTCGAACACTAATCCATCATCAGGCTCGACGGCCTGCTCACACAGATCAGCAAACACCTGCCCAAGATAGGCCATGGACGCCTCACCCATCTTGAGAAAATCGACATCCCTGGTGGCGCGATAGAGATCGCCACTCCAGCAGGAGAAGAGCATCGCTCCCTTGAGCACAAACTCATCCCGGTATGCAGAAACCGAAAGGCGATAGAGCAATCGCTCCAGCCCGTAACTGGTAAGCATTCGCTGAAAATCTGTTCTCTCTTGTCGTGACCGGTTGAGCAACCTGGCGCGGATGGATGCAGTGATATTTGATTGCTGACTCATAGCGCCAGCGACTCCAGATAGGGCTGCATCACCTTCTTTACCCGGCAGACCTCAGCATATTTCGATAGTTCGCTCATGGTGAACTTCTTCTCACGCCATCCATCTTTCAGTGCTTCGATAGCCACATCCAGACCAATCTTGTTCCGGTATTTGAAGCAGTCGGCCACGGTCTTGGCTGCGTTATAAACAGGCACCTTCACCCCATCGATGTTCCGGTAATCAAAGCCCTCATCAAGCGCCACCCCGGAGAAGCGCACAATCCTGACCGGCAGGTCCTTCACCTGCGGCAGACGCGCCTTCTTATCAATGGCTATCCACACCTCAAACGGTGATTGGGTAGTGATTTCATGCACCACGAGTGCAGAGAGCAGGCAGATGCGCCCCTTGGGAATGCGCTTGCTCACTTCGGCAATCGTTTGCTTTTCGGATAGTTCAGCATGGGCCGCGATATAGAGACCACGTGCCGTGCGCTCCAGCAGACCGCGCCGGTACAGGAGACTCAGGTATTGGCGTGGAATCTGATGCTTCTCAAGATCGCGAGGGCGCAGCACACCCTCTTTTTTCAGCAGGGCAAAGATCTGTTCAGTTGCGCTTTTTGTATCGCCACCATGTTCCATAACGTCGGCCTTTATGCATAAGTACCTACATATTGGAACAGGTGAGACGTTTATTCAAGCCCCGGAGCCCCTGTCGGTTTAACAAGCTGCCATATTTCGGCGAAATTCACCGATCATCACCATCGACTGCCTGAAAACGGGCAAGCGCATCCTGTTGATCATGCACGATCAGGCCCCCGAGGTGGTCACCTACCAGTTCTGCCTCAGAGATCAGGATCCCTTCGACGAATTCGAGGATATGCCGCTGGATGAGCTCACCACCGCCCGGCTCTACACCTGGATGAAGGAGCGCTTCTCAGCTGCCGATTAAGGTGGCGTGCCAGGCATTCAGAGGGGCGTGATCAGCCACTCCTGCATCAGCTGTTTGATTTGGGTCTGGTATTTGATTCCTTCGTTGTCGCAGCGTTGGCGGAAGGCGGCCAGCAGCGGTTCGGGCACCTTCAGGCTGATCAGCTTGGATGGGGCTGCTTTGCCGGGCTGCTGCAGCAGGCGAAACTCTTCCAGAAAGGTGAGCGCCTGCTCAGGCGTTACATGCCTGCACTGCTCAAGGTATGCGTCGGAAAAGTATTGCACCGGCCTCACAGCAGTCGCTCCAGCGCCTTGATATCTTCGATGTCCTGCGGCCGGCCCGCTTTCTGTTTCATGGCGATCAGTTCAGGCACGGCCGCCACATGGATATGCCTGCCGAAGGCCTGCTTATCGACGCTTTCAATCGCTTCGGCATCTTCGGTGATCAGGATGTCGACCACCTCCAGCGGATTGGCGGGATTGTGAAACGACCACGCCTTCAGATTGCGTCTGGCGATGTACTCCTCCCTGAAGTGAAACAGCTCTTCGGCGGTCACCGGCAGGCGGGGGGCAAGACCGATCGATTGCAGCGCCGATTCACAGCGCTTGAATACCTCGGCATTAAGGGAGATGGCGATATCGATGTCGACCGTACCGCGAACCACGCCATGCAGCACCAGCGCATAGCCGCCGACCAGGGTGTAGGGCACATCATTCCGGTCCAGTGCATCGATCACCTTGCAGACAAACATGATGAAAGTATATACCGGGATATACCCCATGCAAAGCTGGCGGCCAATTAAGTATGATGTCCCCGGGACTTACACCATGCTGATCATGCACGATCATGCCCCCGAGGTGGTCACCTACCAGTTCTGCTTAAGAGATCAGGATCCGCACGATGCGTTCGAGGATATCCCGCTCGAAGAGCTCACCACAGTCCAGCTCTACACTTGGATGAAGGAGACCTTTTCAGTACCTAGCTAGTTTGAGTTCAAAGAAGATGCTTCGGCATACAGGAATTTCTGGAATCCGATAAACATCGACCTGATTTCTTCGGGCCTTCCGAGCTCCTCAATGGCATCAGCCAGCGAGTGATATCTGAGTTCCAGAAGCGTTCCGAGCTTCTCCTGGTCCAACTCATCCACGCCAAGGGAAACATACTGGTTCAGCACAAACTCAAGAAATGCCTGCTGCTTTTCATCGAATGATGAGTGGATTTTCTCCTTGGCGTTGGCGGCTCGTTCAACCCTCGCCAGCGGCTGTAGCGCGTAGGCGACATGCGCTAACACATCGAACAGGTCGCTGTCCTCAGCATCGATCACCTTGCGCATCTCCAGCAGCTGCTCTCTGCCGAAGCCTTTCTCGGCCAGCCCGTCGAGCAACTTGTGGCGCGTATCCGGCATCGACCAGATCGCACGCAGTTCGTCCTCATCCCTGAAAAACTCCGGCAGTTGCCCGAACAGCAGTTCAAGGAATTCCGATGCCGAGAGCGGTTTGCCATCCGCCCCCCAGAAGGTGGTGATCGAGATATGCTGGATGGAGCGCTCTTTACCATCGCGCAACTTCACCCGCGCCTTCTTCCTTGGCGGTTCCTTTACACAGATGCAAGGCTGTGCTCCACATATTTTGCATGGTTTCGGTTCCGGCTTTTCACACTGGCATGGCCTGCATCCGCACTTAGGACAGTTCTCCGGATCATCAGGCTCACCATCCCAGTCCGGGTCGCTGAAATGTTTGTGGGCTTTTACAAAATCGAAAATGGTGAAGTAATCCTTGCCGTCAAACAGGCGAGTGCCGCGCCCGATAATCTGTTTGAACTCGATCATCGAATTGACCGGCCGCATCAGCACGATATTGCGCACATTGCGTGCATCCACGCCCGTGGAGAGTTTTTGCGAGGTGGTGAGGATGGTCGGGATCGATTTGTCGTTATCCTGGAACAAACGCAGATATTCTTCCCCTCGCTCACCATCATTGGCGGTCACGCGTACACAGTAGTTCGGATCGCTATGGCTCTTTGCCTGGTTGATCAGATCGCGCACCAGAGCTGCATGGCCCTGATTGGCGCAGAACACCAGCGTCTTCTCGCGCTGATCGATCATCTGCATGAAGGTCTGCACGCGGTACAGCTCCCGCTCCTCGATCTCGATGGTGCGGTTGAAATCTTTCTCTTCGTATACCTTTCCGGTCTCAAGCTCGCCCTCCACCAAAGTGTCGTCCGAGGTGTAGGTATACTCATCCAGCGTGGTGGCGATCTGGCGTACCCGGAACGGGGTCAGGAAGCCGTCGTTGATGCCTTCTTTCAGCGAATAGACATAAACCGGCTCGCCGAAATAGGCGTAGGTGTCGGTGTTGTCCTTGCGTTTCGGTGTGGTGGTCAGGCCGAGTTGTACGGCAGGAGAGAAGTATTCGAGAATGCCGCGCCAGGTGGATTCGTCGTTGGCCCCGCCGCGATGGCATTCGTCGATGACAATGAAATCGAAGAAGTCGGGAGGATATTCGCCGAAGTAGGGGCTCGGTTCACCCTGCTCATCCGTGCCGCTCATGAAGGTCTGGAAGATGGTGAAGAAGATGCTGCCGTTCTTGGGAACGCGCCCCTTCTTGCGGATATCGTCCGGCGCGATGCGAACCAGTGCATCCTCGGGAAAGGCCGAGAAGGCGTTGTAGGCCTGATCGGCGAGAATGTTGCGGTCGGCCAGAAAGAGAATGCGCGGGCGGCGCGATGGTTCCCTGCTCAGGTTCCAGCGGCTCTGGAACAGTTTCCATGCCAGCTGGAAGGCGATGAAGGTTTTGCCGGTGCCTGTCGCCAGTGTGAGCAGGATGCGCTCTTTCTCATCGGCGACCGCCTTGAGCACGGCATTGATGGCGTTCTCCTGATAGTAGCGCGCCTCCCAGGTGCCACCCTTGTCCTCGAATGGCACATCGGCAAAGCGATCGCGCCATGAGCTCTCTTCGGGGAAGGTCATGCGCCACAGCTCTTCCGGTGAAGGGTAGCGCTCGATTTCACCCTCTTCCCCCGTATCCATGTCGATGCCGTAGATGCGTTCGCCATTGGTGGAGTAGGTAAAACGGATATTCAGCTTGTCGGCGTAGGTCTTGGCCTGCTGTACGCCCTCGGTATAGGGCAGCGCCTGCTTCTTCGCCTCGATCACCGCCAGCTTACGATTGCGATAGACCAATACGTAATCGGCAATCTCCGGCTTGGCGCGCCTTCCTGCTCCCTGTAAGCGGCCCGGCGTGATGTATTCCCGGCGCACACGGCTTGCGTCGACCACACCCCAGCCCGCCTCGCGCAGGGCAGGGTCGATCAGTTCGGCTCGGGTCTCGGCTTCGTTCAACATGAGGCAGAGCAGTCCGAAACGATCTGTACGTTTGTATCAAGTACGCCAGTCACAAGGGCGTTTGTGTAAAGTATTTTCGATTTCACCTTACACAAAACGACCGTTCGCAGGCCTTTGGTCATGTTGAGGGTGGTATCCATCAAAAATCGGTCAGGAAAATACGGCATCGCTTGCCTTGATAAGATCGATAAATTTGCACCACTCCACACGGACCTCCCCCATGTTGCAAACGGTCGGGATTCGACTCTTGGCGGGCACGGCGGGGAATACAGCCTGAAATCCCTCCTCCGTGACAAGCGTATGGTCATGCACTTTGGCGGTGGCGATGATCAGGATATCGTTTTCTCCCACACCCTTGGGATGATACCGGTCGTCTTCGATGCCGAGCAGCCTTTTGATGCGTAAGGCCTCCTGCGCAATCGCGTTGGACATAGGAAGCCTCTGGATTTCCTGCTCTTTGAGCCAGGTAGCACATTCGGGTGCCTTGTTGCCGATCTCTTTCAACGCGACCTCTGAAACGACAAAGTCTCCACTCTGAATTTGCCCGGCCATCCACTCCCAGAGCGGCGGGAATTTGTCGATCGGATAATTATCCCAAGCGTGAATCAGCGATGAGGCATCAAAGGCGTGCATATCTCGCTTCCAGCTCGTGGATATAATCCACCTTCAGGTTGTCGAGGTAGGAGCTGGCTCTGGCGAGCGTGATGTGATCGCTGTGGTATGCGTCGAGCACGGTGCGCACGAATGTGTCACCAAACATATTGGTCGGTTCCTGGTAGCGATAGCGCATAGCGCCACCCGCTTCCTGCGCCGGCTGTTCGGCCCTCCATTGTCGATAGGCTTCGTAATGCTCGGAAGCCAGTCTCCCCTCATCCATCAACCGCCGCAGAACCACCTCGACACTGACACCCCACTGCCTTGCATGGCTTTTGAGGTAATTGTCATAGCCGCTGACGGTATCGTACGGAAAGTCCCGCATGTTGATGGTGTGAACAAATGCATCGGGGACAAGCAGGTTTCCGGCAAAGGCATTCGCCTCGCGCTCTTTCCCCTGATGGCTGTAAAAATCGTCTGCTTCATCGAGCATGGTTTCCCGGTGCAGCAGCAGATGGCCGAGCTCGTGAATCATCGTGAAGGTCTGGGCCGCCCTGGCATCCAGCTTTTTGATCACGATCACCGGATAGTGGTCGTAATACATGGAGAAGCCGCGCACCGGGTTTTCCTTGGCGATCTTCCACTGCCCCTGATAGCCATTGGAGACGAACACTAGGATGCCTTTGCTCTCCACGGCGCTGCGCAGCTCTTCGAAAGAGGTACGAGACCCGATGCCGAGCCAGGAGCGAATAAAGGCGGCCGTCTCCTTGATGTTGCCTCTGCCTGTGTCGGGCATGCCTTCGGGCAGCCAGGGGCGGTCGATTGGTTCGTCCAGATCCTCCAGCAGTCCGATATAGCCTTCGCGCTGCTTTTCGAAGCGCTGAATGATGTTTTTCAGATTGGGCGTCAGCTCGGTCTTCTGGCTGGAGAGCGTACGGAACTGGGGAGAGAAGACTTGCTCTTCGCTCACGGGTGCCTCTTCCAGAAAGAACAGAATGCCGCGATTAAAGCATTTGGCGATTTTTTCGAGCTGGTTGAAGGTGAGGGCAGGTTCGCCGTTCACGGCCTTTTCCATGGTTTCAGGCGCGATACGAAGTTGCCGCGCCAGATCATCCAGCGCGATACCGTATTGCTCACTACACCATTTCAAGCGATCGGGATTGATCGCCTCGACCCTTTCCATGGCAGAACTATAGCACCCGATTCTTCAATATGACCACCATAACCGGTTTGTTTTTCGGAGGGAAAAGCAACTCACGGTTTATCAATTCGGCAGAACATAAACTGAGTGAAAAACGCCCCCGGGTTCGGCCGGGCCGGATGGGTGGCGGGCGTAGTGCCGGGGGCTGGATAAAAAGTAACCCGCCGAGGGTACGCATGGGGCGCATGGCCTGAGGCGGGGTTTCTTGCCGCGAACTGTGCGCCTGCTTGACGGGGCTTACAACTCCCCGCTGAAAGCCTTGTGCAGCAGGGATTGTTTCAGTCTCAAGCCCATTGATAACTAACTTTCAATTTGTTAAGTGGTGTTCCCCATCCAAGAAGGCCATCGTTTTGCATCCGGCCCACGATAATGCCGGGTGCCACACCTACTTCTTTGGCAAAAGCCCGGATCGCAGTCGCTGTATGCCCCACGAACATCAATCGTTCTTCGAATTGTTTGGGGATCAGCAGATTGGCGGCAAACTGATTGGCTTCATCTTCCTGTTTACCATCCAGACCATTACCCTCAATAAACAGCATCTTCTTTCCATGCATCAGCAAATGCCCAGCCTCGTGAAAGAATGAGAACCAGAGGTGGTCATTCGTCTTATGACGCAGGCTGAGCATCAACAAGGCCTTGTCGGAATCGACCCACTTGGTGGCGCCCGAAGCCGGACAGCCAGTCGGCGCGGGGGCAAACACGACAGCTACACCAGCCGCCGCACATTTTTCCACCAAAGCTGGGATGAACACATCGGGATCGGACTCGATGGTCAATGCGCGCAGCTCTTCAAGAGCAGCTCTGAATTTGGCTTTGTCGAAAGGCGCTGTCCGAATTTCATCGGCACAGCGTTCGCCATACCGAAGCCATGCTGCAACATAGCCTGGTTTTTTTTCGAACTTGTCGCTCGCACGAAACGCAGCAAGTGGTGCGGCATACTGATTGCGCCAGGCAGGAACCGAAGCAACACCGAAAAACTTCAGCGCCTCGGCCACCTGCGCAGGCTTGCTTTTGCATTTGGCCATCCATCCGCACTTCACCATGTGCGTGACAGGGATTTCCGTAAGCCATTCCACATCGTTTTCCAGCGCTTCCAGTTCGGCCTCTCTGGCCAAGGCTTCACGATACTGGCTTTCGCGGTTCATCCAGAAACGAGCTGTACTACCGAGCACACGCTCCAGCCGGATGGCCGCATCTTCAGTGATCGCCGATTTGCCGTTGATGATCTGATTTACATGCTTGGTGGTGAAGCCGATGCGCTCGGCAAACTCGGTCTGCTTCCAGCCGCGCTCTTCCAGCAAGTCCAGAATGGTATCGCCGGGAGGGGAAACCCAATCCGGCGCAAAGGTTGCAACTTGTTCAGTCATGGTAATCTCCAATAAACACGATGCGCACTTTTGTAACCTCATGCCACGCAATGCTTCCATCATCCAAATGCGGAATCGGATCATCCGCACTCTCAAACACCAGCCGGGTTCCGCCATGCAAATCCAGTGCGAACTGCCCCAGCCGATCTCTTTTCAGTGGATGTGGCCTGCCTGCCACTACATCAGTCAGCGTTTCGGCAGCGCACAAATCGGACAACCGTTGCCGCAGCTTCTTCGCACAGGGGCTACCAAACTGACGCTCCATTGCCCGCCTGTTCTCGCATAGCTTCTTCAAGTCATTGGTTGAAAAGAATACATCCACCGTGTGCGTACATTAAATGCATTTACCAATCGGGTAAATACTTTTTTTTGCGTCAACTGTGCTTTTCCGTCGGATGAAAATTCGGACTGACGGTTTACAACTCCCCGCTGAAAGCCTTGTGCAGCAGTGATTGCTTCAGCTCGGCCAGCAGCGCCAGCTTCTGCCGGTAGATCGCCTCCAGCCGCTTCGTCTCCGCAGCCAGTTTATCGAGCTTGGCGACAATGGCTTGTTGTTCGTCAACTGATGTAGGGAACGAAACCGAAATATTGGCAATCTTTTTGGGTGATGTGTGTCTGACCTTTACGCCCGAAGCACCGTCATGAATGGCTTTTCTTATCGCTTTAGTATTAAAAACGAGAGCGAAAAACTTATTGTCCCAAGGCACACCTTCTTTTGGCACAACTAATCCGAGTCGCTGGTTATGAAGAAAAACACCCGATTCAGGGATAATGATTGAGCTACCCAACAAACCGGCAGCTTGCTCCGTCATAGCAATTAACAGATCGCCTTTTTCCAAGACAAAACCATCGGGGATAGGCCCGTCATAAAACTTCTGTTTATCACCTCGATCACGGTATCCACCAGCTTCAAAGAAATTGCCGGGAGTAAGCAGGACATGCTTGCTATTGGAGACGAAGAATTCGCTCTTGAATGCAAAGCCGTGTTTGATGTCGCAAATATCTCCGAACTTATTCTCCGTCCAGTCGGGGCCGGGGTTGGAGAAGATAGCGTTGAGGTGGCTTTCGAAGAGTTCGCGGGCGTTTTTCAGATTGGCTTCGGCATTGGCCACCGCCTTGGCAATGCCCTCGAATGCCTCATCCAGAATCCCCACAATCCGCCGCTGTTCGGCAATAGGTGGGAATGGGACATGAAATCGCTTCAGGTCGTCAAACTTTAAATTATTAATATTTGCACCATCAGCAAGCTGCCCGATAAAATCCTTGTAGCCCCCTGATGTCATCAGGTGAAACAGGTATCTTGGCAGTAGGTCTTCATTTGGGGTAAGCATCCCCATGAATCCACCAAAGGAGTAATCATAGTCATCATCAATGAAAGCTACCTTGCCCAAATGGCTTTTGCTGCCACTCGCCGTGCATATGAGCAAAGACCCTTTTTTAAGCTTCTTAGCCACAGGAACGACAATTTTTTCACTGATATATTTCAACTCTGAAAAATCGAGTTGGTTTGTTTCCAAATCAATATTCGTAGCTCGCACCACAACGTTGTCCGATGCGTCAGCCTCGTCTTTTTTTGAGTAAGTTAGACCACGCTGGAACTGACTCATATCACCCAGCGGCTTAACTTGCCAACCAGCTTTCACAGCAGCGCCTTAATGGAGTTCAGGATATCGGAGCTCTCTTTGTCGAGGGCGGCGATCTCGGCCATGATCTCGGCCGGGTCGCGGTGGTCGATTTCCTCACCGCCGTTCGGATTCTTCACCGAAAGATCGAAGGTGGACGGATCGATAGCGGCGATGTCCACCAACCACGATTTGTCGGAGTCGGCTTTCGATTTCTGTAGCTCCACGAACTCGGCCAGGTCGGCATCGTTGAGCGGGTTGGTTTTGCCGAGGCTTCTTCCGGGATCGAGCTGGTAGTACCACACCTTGCGCGTGGCACTGCCCTTGTCGAAAAACAGAACCACCGTTTTCACGCCCGCGCCCTGGAAGGTGCCCTGCGGACAATCGAGGATGGAATGTAAATTACAGGATTCCAGCAGCTCGCGGCGCAGACTCACCGAGGCATTGTCAGTGTTACTCAGGAAGGTGTTTTTGATGACGATGCCGGCGCGGCCGCCCGCCTTCAGGGTCTTGATGAAATGCTGCAGGAAGAGGAAGGCGGTTTCGCCCGTCTTGATCGGGAAATTCTGCTGCACCTCCTTGCGCTCCTTGCCGCCGAATGGCGGATTGGCGAGCACCACGTCGAAGCGATCCTTCTCCTGAATATCGGCAATGTTCTCGGCCAGGGTGTTGGTGTGAATGATATTGGGCGCTTCGATGCCGTGCAGGATCATGTTCATGATGGCAATCACGTAGGCGAGGCTCTTCTTCTCCTTGCCGTAGAAGGTGGATGCCTGAAGTGTTTTCAGATCGCTGGTGGTTAAACCGTTGCGTACTTTTCCGTGTTCATCGTATTTCAGAAAGTCGTGGGCCTCACAGAGGAAGCCCGCCGAGCCGCAGGCGCCGTCATAGATGCGCTCGCCGATTTTGGGATCAACCGCCCGGATGATGGCGCGAATCAGCGGGCGCGGCGTGTAGTACTCGCCGCCGTTGCGCCCGGCATTGCCCATGTTTTTGATCTTCGCCTCGTAGATGTGGGAGAGCTCGTGCTTCTCCTTCTGCGAGCGGAAGCGCAGGCCGTCGATATGCTCCAGCGCATCTCTGAGTGAATAGCCGCTGGTGAACCTGTTTTTGATCTCGCCGAAAATCTCGCCGATCTTGTATTCGATGGTGTCCGGCCCGGTGGCCCGCTGCTTGAAGCCTTTGAGATAGGGGAAGAGTTCGCTGTCCACGTAGTCGATCAGATCGGGGCCGGTGAGCGCCTTGTTGTGATCGAATTTGCCGTCGGCCGTTTTCGGGGCCGCCCAGCTGGACCAGCGGTGCGCTTCGTCGATGATAAAGGTGTAAGGCTTGCCGTGCAGTTCGGCGAGCTGTGCCTTCTCCTGCTCCAGATCGTCGAGGTACTTGAGAAACAGCATCCATGAGGTCTGCTCGGTGTAGTCGAGCTCGGTAGTGCAGCCGGCCTCTTTCCAGAGTACGTCATCGATATTGCGGAATGTCTGTTCAAACATGCGTGCTGCTGATCCTTGAAAACGAATGACGGAAGTCACTGACCCTTCCTGCCTGTTGAGGCGGTAAACATACCATCACTGCAAGTCGATGAAAGCGATGGACCATGGCCTGCAAGGGTGGGGTAGGGTAGATATTCACCCCCATGAATATATGGCGCTTTTTATCGGGCAATCTCGCTCTCCTCACCATCGTGGCGGCCGTGGCGGCCTACCTCTATCCGCCGCTGTTTATGGTCTTCAGCAAATCAGCCATTCAATGGGCCTTTGCGGCGACGATGTTTGCCCTCGGCCTGGTGCTGCATCCGGAAGAGGCGAAAGCGGCACTGAAAAAGCCGGGGCGCATCGCTATCGGGGTGACCACCCAGTTCACCGTCATGCCGCTGCTCGGCTTTGCTGCGGGCTCCATTGTCGTGGCGCTTGGCTATCCGCCGGCCCTGGCACTCGGCTTTGTCATCGTCGGCTGCGCGCCGGGGGCGATGGCCTCGAATGTGATCACCTATCTGGCCGGCGGGGCCGTCGCCTTCTCGATCGCCATGACCATGGTGGCGACGATGCTCTCGCCGCTGCTGACTCCGCTGCTGGTCAAGTATCTTGGCGGCGCCTTTTTGCATATCCCCTTCTGGCCGATGATGCAGACCATCCTGCTCACCGTCGTCCTCCCATTGATCGCCGGCATGGCGCTCAGGCCTCTGTTAGCCCGCTACCAGGCGCAGGTGGAGCAGATCGCTCCCGGCGTGGCGGCCCTGGCCATCCTGCTCATCGTCGGCTTTGTCACCGCCGCCAATGCCGATCGCATTGCCTCGGTCTCGGTTTCTGTTCTCTTGCTGGTGGTGGCCATCAGCACGCTGGGCTATCTCGGCGGCTTCGCCATCGCCCGATTGTGCAGGTTCGACTACGCCCACAAGGTGACCATGACCATCGAGATCGGCATGCAGAATGCGGGGCTGGGGGTGATGCTGGCCCTGAAACACTTCGAGCCGGTGGCGGCCCTGCCCGGCGCCCTGTTCGCCGTCTGGGCCATCCTGACGGCGGCGGGGATGACCCGCTGGCTGCATAAGCGCTCACAGGCCATCGCCGCCGTCTGATCACCATAGGGCATGTCGCGTCTGCTCGCGACGCCCCTCTGGCGATCAGCTGTTTATGCATACAGGGCCGCTGCATGACAGCGATGGCCATGCTAGGGTAAATGGATGCGTTACCGGCAGTGGTTGATCGTCATTATGGCCTGCTGTGTGTGGCTGGGCAGTGCCTTGCCCCTGCCGGCTGCCCCGTTGTCGGTGCAGACGCGCATCGCCCTGCAACTCGATGCCCTGGCCAGCTTCCCCGATGCCCGCGTGGCCGGCGAACCGGTGCATGCCCTGCTGCTGGTCGCCTCCTTCTATGCCCCGCGTCAGTTCCGGCCTGCCTGGAGCAGTGACAAGGGGCCGTTGCCGCAGGCCGATGCGCTGGTGAAGGCGATTGCCGCCGCCGACAGCGAGGGGCTGAGGCCGGCCGATTACCACCTGGCCGCCATCCGCACCCTGCTGGCCACGCTGCGCAAGCCTGCCGCCACCGATGGGGAGGGCAGGGGCGAGGCGGCGGCGAGGCTGGACCTGCTGCTCACCGATGCCTTTATCACCTACGGCTCGCACCTGGCCAGGGGGCGGGTCGATCCGGAAAAGATCTTCCCCAACTGGCAGCTCTATCCCGCCGATGTCGACCCGATCAGGCTGCTGCAGCAGGCGCTGGCGAAGAACCGTATTGGCAAGAGTCTGCGCGGGCTGCTGCCGGCCAAGAACGGCTATTTTCACCTGCACGAGGCGCTGGCCCACTATCGCGCTATCGCCGCATCCGGAGGCTGGCCGACGATCCCCGACGGCCCCAGGCTTACGCCGGGCGCCAGTGGCAAGCGGGTGGCAGTACTGCGCCATCGCCTGAAGATCAGCGGCGATCTTGCCGCCACAGATGCGGGAGGCGATGCCTTCGATGCGGCCCTTGAGGCGGCGGTGCGCCACTACCAGCGGCGCATGGGGCTCTGGAGGATGGCATTGTCGGCGGCCGGACGCTGCGGTCGATGAATGTGCCGGTCGCACAGCGTATCCGCCAGATCATCATCAACATGGAGCGGCTGCGCTGGCTGCCCCGTGAGCTTGGCCAGCGTTATCTGCAGGTCAATATCGCCGCCTTCTCGCTGAAGGTGGTGGAGGATGACGCACCGGTGCTCAGGATGCGCGCCATTGTCGGCAAGCTGTTCCACTCCACGCCGGTGTTTGCCAACAGGATGGAGTATTTGGTCATCAATCCGGCCTGGAATGTGCCGCGGGCGCTCTTCTTCCGCGAGCTTTTGCCGCGCCTGCGCAACGATCCGCAGCTGCTGGCCCGCAAGCATATCCGCATCCTCAGCAACTGGGGGGACAACGGGCGTGAGATTGATCCGGCCAGCCTCGACTGGGCCAAGGTCAACGAGGCGAACTTTCCCTACTACCTGCGCCAGGATCCCGGCCCGGACAACGAGCTGGGGGTGCTCAAATTCATGTTCCCCAACAAGTACAGCGTCTACCTGCACGATACGCCGCACAAGTACCTGTTCGATGCCAGCGTGCGCAGCTTCAGCCATGGCTGTGTGCGCATCGAAAAGCCGCTTGTCCTGGCCGAATATCTGCTCAAGGAGGAGCCCGACTGGGATGCGGCGCATATCAAAAAGGCCATTGCCAAAGGTGCGGAGCAGATCGTGGTGCTCAAACGGCCGCTGCCGGTCTATTTCCTCTACCTGACCGCCTGGGCCGACGGGGAAGGGGTGCATTTTCGCCACGATATCTACCACCGCGATGCCCTGCTGACCGCGGCACTGTTGTGACGGGCGTCATACTCATTTAACGGACCGATTTGGTATGGTTTAGGGCATGAAGACCCTGCCTGAAACCAAGCTGCCGAATACCAGACTGAAAGCGCTGCTGCTGTGCGCCACCCTGATCGGTGCACCGATGCCGCTGGCCCTGGCCGGGACGACCGTTCCGCAAGCTGAAACTTCCGCCAAGGTGGCCGGCTTCTCGCAGGAGCGGGCCGGATTTTCGCTGCGTTTCAACACGATGACCACCCCCTACAAGGTGATGGCCACCTACGTGATGCCGGGTGAAACGCTGCATCTGGCAGCCTTGGGTAAGGCTGGCGACTACCGTTTTGCCGCCCAGGCCGGCAAGCTCGTCATGCGTGCCCCGGCCGAGTGGGCCTGGCAGGCACCTGAAAAGAGCGGCCTCTACCCTGTCACGATCCGTCGTGCCGGGAGCGAAGATGCGATCACGCTGAATGTGTTCGTCATGGTGCCCTACAGCCGGATGCAGCATGGCGCCATCAACGGCTACCGCATCGGTGCCTACCCGGACACGGCACCGGCCCGTCATGCCAAGGTCTACCGGAAGCCGCGCGGCTTCATCGAGGTAACGCGCGAGAACGAGAACACCCTGATCGCGCCGCATTTCAGGCTCAAGCAGTTCCTCTGCAAGCAGGCGGGCGGCTATCCGAAGTACGTCGTGCTGCAGGAGAAGCTGCTGCTGAAGCTGGAGCTGCTGCTGGCCCGGGTGAATGAGCCGGAATTCCGTGCCAATACCTTCACGGTGATGAGCGGCTACCGTACCCCGGCCTACAACCGTGGCCTGGGCAACGTGAAGTTCAGTGCCCACCAGTACGGTATGGCCGCCGATGTCTACATCGATGGCAGCCATTCAGGTGCCATGGATGACCTGAATGCCGACGGCCATGTCGATTACGACGATGCCGCCACCCTCTACAGTGTGGCCGACCGCCTGCATGTCGAGCCCGATGCCGCGCCGCTGGTCGGTGGCCTGGGCAAATACCGGGCCACCCGTGCGCATGGCCCCTTCGTGCATGTCGACGTGCGCGGCTACAAGGCGCGCTGGGCCCGTTCCTGATCCACGCCTGATCATGTGACTCACTGATGCTACGGCAGGGTGGTGCATCGCACCGCCCGCCGTAGAATAAGCCCATGTCCCTTTCCCGATCTCTTCAAGCCGTGAATCTGCCCGTCTGGCGAGACAGCACTCTGCTCACCATCTGGTGTGCGGTGATCTTTATCCTCTCGGCCCAGCCGAGCGTGCCGATGCCGCAGCTCTTTCCCCATATCGACAAGCTGGTGCACGGGATGGGCTATGCCCTGATGGGGTGGCTGGCCTGACGCGCCTTTCGCCATGCCGGGCTCCAGGCTGCCGCGACGCTTGGGCTGGCGATGGTCTTCTGCTCGCTGTACGGAGCGAGTGACGAGTGGCACCAATCCTTTGTGCCGGGGCGCATGGTGGAGGTGGCCGACTGGCTGGCCGATAGTATCGGTGGGGTTATTGGCGCTGTTGTCGCGGCGCGCTTCTTCAATCGCTAATTGATACAGCTATCGCGCGGCGGGACAGCGCCGCTTGCTTCTTGCCAAAGGGAATACAATTCAACGCAGTTAATAGTACCTTCGTAAAGGGAGCTTGAGCAGAATGAATCGAACTCTGGTGTGCGTCCTTTCTTGCGTGCCCAAGAAAGGACCAAAGAAGGGCACCCCGGAAACCAGCCTGCCCTACGGGGTTCCGATTTAGCACCTTTAAAACCGGTCGCGACGTTGCTGCTCTTTGCCGGTTTGAAAGGTGCTAAATCGGCAGACTGCTAGCGGGGATTGAAGTCAGGAAATGCAGAGGCCCGTTGCCGGGCCACGCTTTGTTTGGATGATCAGACGCGGCGGTCGATCGGGGTGTAGCTGGTGCCGTGCTCGCCGGTGTAGATCTGCATCGGGCGGTAGATGCGGTTGTCGGCCAGCTGCTCTTTCCAGTGCGCCAGCCAGCCGGCCACGCGCGCGATGGCGAAGACCGGCGTGAAGATGTCGGTCGGGATGCCGATCTTGCGGTAGACGATGCCGGAGTAGAAATCGACATTCGGGCACACGCCCTTGGCACCCAGCGTGCTCTTGGAGAGCTCCTCGATGCGGCTGGCGACCTCATAGGTGGGGTCGGTACCCATGCGCTCGGTCAGCTGCACGTAGAGCTTCTGCAGCAGCGTGGCGCGCGGATCCTTGGTCTTGTAGATGCGGTGGCCCAGGCCTGCGATCTTCTCCTTGTTGGCCAGCTTACGCTCCAGGTAGGCCTCGACGTTCTCGACCGAACCAATCTCATCCAGCATGTGCAGCACATCCTCGTTGGCACCGCCGTGCAGGGGGCCGGAGAGCGAGCCGATGGCGGCACTGATCGCCGTGTAGGCATCGGCCTCGGTCGAGGCGGTGACCAGGGTCGAGAAGGTGGAGGCATTCATCGTGTGCTCGGCATGCACGATCAGGGCCACATCCATGATGCGCTCGGTCAGGGCATACGGCTCCTGGCCGGTGAGCATGTAGTAGAAGTTGGCCGCGTGCGACAGGTCGTCGCGCGGCGGGATCGGGTCGTCGCCGTTGCGCATGCGCGCATGTGCCGCCACCAGGGTCGGCAGCTTGGCGATCAGGCGCAGGCACACCTCGTGCACCTGCTGCTCGTTCAGCTTGTTGGGCAGCGGATAGAACATGCCGAGCACGGCCACGGTCGCCTGCAGCGAGTCCATCGGGTGGGCCGATTCGGGGAAGTGTTTCATGATGTCGCGGATACGGAACTTGATGCGGCGATGGTGGCGAAGCCCCTCGTCGAACGCCTTCAGCTCCTCCTTGTTGGGCAGCTTGCCGTTGAGCAACAGGTAGGCGGTCTCCTCGAACGAGGATTTCTCGGCCAGCTCCTCGATATCGATGCCGCGGTATTCGAGATGCCCCTTCTGACCATCGACATAGGAGATGGCCGACTTGGCGACCGGAATGCCGGCGAGCCCCGGGGAGTAGCAGGCTATTTCGTCGTTCCTGGACATGGCAACATCACCTCCATTGATTACAGGCGCGGCAATATAGCAAAGGCGAAGGAAAATTTCCCGCCCCCCGTGCGCACCTGTGGGGCCATTGAGGCTGCGCCAGCGGTTGCAGGGCTGTCAATACGGGTTTAGCGCACCTTGCGCAGGGTAATATGACGCTGGGTGGTCCAGAGGTAGTCGTCCTCCGGGCGCAGCACCTGCAGGTGCACCGGCCGGCGCGAGTAGCGTACCAGGGCCTGGATGATCCATGGCCGACGCAGGGTGAAGGGCTCGAAACGTTCGCGCGACAGGTGCAGCAGTTCCACCGGGGTGGCGGCGATGATGCGGTATTCGCTGCGGAAGCCGTCCAGCAGGCCGCCCAGGTGGATCATGTCGCCGGGCAGTACGCTGGTCAGCAGTGCATCCTCGGATTCGCTGGCATCGCTGGCCGGGGCATCCTCGTCGTGCATGAAGAAGAGGCAGCCGGATTGCAGCAGGTAGGCGCCGTCGTGCTCCTCCCTGGCATGCAGCAGCACCTCGCCCGGCTCCAGGCGAATGCGCTCGAAGGCGCCGGCCAGGCGCATGCGGTCGATGTCGTTGATGCGCTCGAACACCACATGCCGGCGCAAGACCGGCTCGACCCACTTCTGGCGCAGCAGCCGCTCCATGGCGGCATGGAAGGCGGGGTCCGTCTTCTGGCGGGCGTAGATCGTCTCGGTCGGGATGCTGTAGTAGGTGCAGGCATCGACGGCCTGGATATCGGCCGGCTGCCGCTGGTGGGTGAAGAGTCCCTGCTCGCCGAGCAGGGCCAGGGCACCGTCGCGGGCCATGACCACGTCCGGCTCATCATAATCGGGCAGGGTGACCTGTACCGTGCCCTCGGCGAGCAGCCACAGGGCATGCGGGGTATCGCCGGTATGGCAGATGTAGCTTTCCGGATCGGCATGCTGCTCGATACCCATGTCGCGCAGCATGGCGATCAGTTCCGTCTCGTCGAGCTCCGGGATTTCGGCCGGCGCCTCGCCCTCCTCCTCGGCTTCCGCGCTGGCAGCCGCATCGCTCTCGCGCAGCCGCTCGATAATCTCTTTCAGCGAGTGGGCGGCACCCGTCTCGCCACGCACCTGATAGATATCGACGATCTCGTGATAGATGTTGCCGGCCTCTTCCATCTTGCCGGCCTGCTCCAGGCAGCGGGCCAGGCGCAGGCGCAGATCGAGATCGTCCTGCTGATCGGTCTGCTCCAGAATCTGGCGATAGGCGTCGGCGGCTTCGTCGAAACGCTCGCCCAGCACCGCCTTGCGAGCCTGTTTGTAGAGGGCTGCCAGCTCGCTCATCTTCCTGCTCCCAGCGGATGCGAGCGGTTGACCAGCTCATGCAGGCGCACGCGCGAGATATGGGTGTAGATCTCGGTGGTGGTGATGTTGGTATGACCCAGCAGCATCTGCACCGTGCGCAGATCGGCGCCGTGGTTGAGCAGGTGGGTGGCGAAGGCGTGGCGCAGCGTATGCGGCGAGGGTAGCGGCGCAATGCCGGCAGCAGCAGCATGCAGCTTGATGCGCTGCCAGAAGTTCTGGCGTGTCATGGCGTGCCCTCCCCGGCCCGGAAACAGATAGGCGCCGGCATTTTTCGGCCGTTGCCGCTGCCATTGCCGCAACCAATTTGCCGCTTCATCGCCAAAGGGAACCAGACGCTCCTTGTTCCCCTTGCCGACGACACGGATCAGGCCAGCCTGCATGTCCAGGTTACCCGGCGTCAACGCTATCAACTCGGAAACACGCAAACCTGTGGCGTACATCACTTCCAGCATACAGCGATCGCGCAGGCCGGCGGGGGTGGCAATGTCGGGCGCGGCCAGCAGTCGTTCGACATCCTGCTCGCTCATCTCCTTGGGCAGCCTGCGGCTGCGCCGTGCCTTGGGCAGGGCACGCACCGGATGATCCTCGCGGATATCCTCCTGCTGCAGCAGCGTATACCAGGTGGAGAGCGTACTGCGCCGGCGCTGGATGCTCGACTCCTTCAGCCCTTGCCTGGCAAGGCTGGCAAGGTAGCGGGCAAGCTGCTCCTGCCCGGCTTTGAAAATGGTGGTGTGGCCATGCCCGGCCAGCCAGGTGGCGGCATGGATGATGTCGCTGCGGTAGGCGGCGAGCGTCTGGCGCGACCAGCCGCGCAGCATGGAGAGGCGCTGCAACAGCCCTTCGGCGGCCTCGATATCCGTTTGTACGCTCATGCGACTATACTCGAAGAGATGGACACAAGGCCAAGTATATACTTGAGAAAAGAAGTTTGACGAATCAGGTGGCTTAAAAAGAAAAGGCCCGGCAGTATGCCGGACCTTATTCATGTGGTACCGAGGACTGGAGTCGAACCAGCACTTCCGTGAGGAAACTGGCACCTGAAGCCAGCGCGTCTACCAATTCCGCCACCTCGGCAAGTGGCGCGAATAGTAAGTTGGAGTGATTAAGTGTCAAGAAAGAAAACACGACCGCACGCACACGACGGCGGCAAACGACCCGAGCGGCGCCCATCCGGCGTTGGCCGGGCTGAGCTTTTGCAGCTGCTGCAGGAGCAGCAGGGGGGCGTTAGTGCCGGCGAAATAGCCAAAATGCTGCACCTGCGCACGGCACGTTCGCACCGCGAACTGGACGAGCAGCTGCATGCCATGCTGGAGGCGGGCGAGATCAAGCGCCACGGCAAACGCCTGAGGGCTGTGCGCCTTCGGGGCGGGCACGGGCCGAGCTGGCAGGGCACGGTCTCGGCCCATCCGGATGGCTTCGGCTTTGTGGCCGTGCCCGGGAGGGCTGAGGATATCTTCCTGCCGCCGGAGCAGATGCGCGGGGTGATGCACGGCGATATGGTCGAGGTGCGGGTCATCCGCCGGCGTGGCCGCGAGGCGGGCGAACTGATCCGCGTCGTGAAGCAGGCGCAGACGACGATTACGGCCCAGTTGCGCATCGATGGCGGCATCGCCCTGGCCGAACCCCGTTCCCGTCGTTTCCCGTTTGCGGTGCTGGTGGCCAAAAAGGATGCCAACGGCGCGCACGACGGCGACTGGGTACGCATCGAGATCGAGCGCGATTCCGATCCGCTGCGCGGTCGTGTGGTCAGCGTACTCGGCGACTCCCTGAAGCCCGCCGACCTGATCGAGGTGATCGTTGCCGAGCAGGAGCTGCCGGATGAGTTCCCCGATGCGGTGCTGAAGGAGACGGCCGTCATCCCCGACCAGGTGGCCCATGCCGACAAGGCGGGGCGTACCGACCTGACGCATCTGCCGTTCGTCACCATCGACGGCGAGGATGCGCGCGATTTCGATGATGCCATCTGCGTGCAGTCGCGCGGCGAGGGCTTCGAGGCGTGGGTGGCCATTGCCGATGTGGCGCACTACGTGAAGCCCGGCTCGGCCCTCGATGAGGAGGCCCTGAGCCGCTCCAACTCCTTCTATTTTCCCGATCGCGTCATTCCGATGCTGCCGGAGAAGCTCTCCAATGGCCTCTGCTCGCTCAATCCGGATGTGCCGCGCCTGGCGATGGCGGTGCGCATGCGTTTCGATGCTGCCGGCATCCGTCGTTCGATCCGTATCCATGAGGCGCTGATCCATTCGCAGGCGCGCCTCACCTACACGCAGGTGGCCGCCTGGCTGGAGGATCATGATGAGCAGGCGGTGGCGAAGCCCGCCATCCGCGCCATGCTGAACGATGCCAATCAACTGTTCGCCAAGCTGGAGCAGGGGCGCGAGCAGCGTGGGGCTCTGGATCTCGACCTGCCCGAGGTGCGGGCCATGCTCGACGAGGATGGCATCTCCGGTATGCAGTCGCGTGACCGCAACACGGCTCATAAGCTGATCGAGGAGATGATGTTGGCCGCCAATACGGCCGTGGCCGAATACTTCGAGAGCAAGGGTTCGCCATTGCTTTACCGTGTGCATCCGGCACCGGAGGCCACCGCGATCGACAAGCTCAATGCCTTTCTGGAGCCGTTCGGTATCGCCATCCGCCATCGCGAGGGGCAGGCGCCGAAGCCGGGGGATGTGCAGCGGGTACTGGAGCAGTCGGAGGGGCGCCCCTTTGCGCATGTGCTGCATCGCCTGATCCTGCGTTCGATGCAGCAGGCACGTTACACGACCAACAACGACGGCCACTTCGGTCTCGCCTACCGCTCTTACTGCCACTTCACCAGCCCGATCCGTCGCTATGCCGATCTGACCGTGCACCGGCGACTGAAGGCATTGGTCAACGGCGCCAATCCGGACGATGTACAGCCGGCCGATACGCTTGCCGCCATCGGTGAGCAGACCTCAACCCAGGAGCGCAAGCAGCAGCGGGCCGAATGGGATACGCAGGCGATGCTGGCCGCCCTTTATCATAAGAAGGATGTGGGGCAGACGATGCCGGCCATCATTGCCGGGCTGACCAAGCGCAGGATTTTCTTCGAGCTGCAGCCCTCATTGGCCGAGGGTTCGCTCAATGTTGATCTGCTCTCCGGCAGCTTTTCGCATGACGAAGTGCACCACCGCCTGGTGTCGCGCCGGGGCGGTATCACCTTCGCCCTGGGCGACAAGGTGGAGGTGACGATCGAGTCGACCGATCCGGTGCGCGGCATGATCAATGTGACGCTGGTCGGTGAGACGGTGGAGCATCCGGCCCCGATCGCCGAACACAAGCCGCTGCGCACTTCGCGCCCCAAACGCGACGGGGATCGCCCGCGGCGGGGTAAGCATGCCCGTGACGGAAAGGGGGGCGGCAAACCGCCGCGCCGGCGCAAGCGCTAATCAGTATCCTGATTTTGATCCCCCGTTAGCAGCACGTTTATACCTCAGTTGCTTGTCGGGGCGTTGGGTGTGGATAAAGAAGAGGGCTCGGTAGGAATGCCTTCCCGGGCAATTCCGCTTAGCGCTTCCAGAACTCCGGAATCAGCATGACGAAGAAGGTGAAGATCTCCAGACGCCCGAGCACCATGCCGAACATCAAGACCCCCTTGGCCGTATCCGGCAGGGTGGCGTAGTTGGAGGCGGGGCCGACATCGCCGAAGCCGGGGCCGGTGTTGGTCAGGCAGGCAGCGGTGGCGGTCAGGGTGGTGGCCAGGTCGACGCCGGTGAAGGCGAGCAGCACACAGATCACCGCATAGCTGACCATGTAGAGCACGAAGAAGCCCCACAGCGCCTGCACGACCGGCTCCGATACACTCTGGCGCCCCAGCTTGATGCGGGCCACCGCGTGCGGATGAATCAGGCGGTAGAGCTCGCGCATGCCCTGGCGGAAGAGCAGCAGTACGCGTACCACCTTGATGCCGCCGCCGGTGGAGCCGGCACAGGCACCGACGAACATCGCCATCAGCAGCAGCATCGTCGTTCCCGGCGGCCACAGGGCGTAGTCGCTGACGGCGAAGCCGGTGGTGGTGGCGATCGAGACGGTATTGAAGATCACCTGATCCCAGCTCCCCTTGCCGGAGGTGAGCGCCAGCAGGCCGACCAGCACAATCAGGGTGATGACCCACTTCAGGTAGGTGCGGAACTCATCATCGCGGAAATAGATGAAGGGCGAGAAGCCGCGCCGAAGCGATGCGAAGTGGAGGGTGAAATTGACACCGGCCATCAGCATGAACACGACGATGACCATGTTGATCAGCGGCGAGTCGTAGTAGCCGATGCTGGCATCGTGGGTGGAGAAGCCGCCGATGGCGATGGTGCACATGGCGTGGTTGATGGCATCGAACAGCGTCATGCCGGCCAGCCACAGGGCGAAGGTGGTGACGATGGTCATGCCCAGATAGATGTACCAGAGTGCCTTGGCCGTTTCGGTAACGCGGGCGGTCAGCTTGTCTTTCACCGGTCCCGGCGTTTCGGCCCGGAACAGCTGCATGCCGCCCACACCGAGCAGCGGCATCACGGCCACGGCCAGGACGATGATACCCATGCCGCCCAGCCACTCCTGCATCGAGCGCCAGAAAAGGATCGATGGCGGCTGGTTATCCAGCCCCGAGAGGATGGTTGCTCCGGTGGTGGTCAGCCCCGAGGTCGATTCGAACAGGCCGTCGATGACACTGCTGCAGACGCCGGTGGTCCAGAAGGGGACCGCCCCCAGCATGGAAAGGAAAATCCAGGCCAGAGCGACGATCAGGAAGCCATCCTTGTGGGTCAGCTGCTCCGGGGCGCCGCCGATGCTGCGCATCATGGTCAGCCCCAGCAGCGAGACCAGCGATCCCGCCAGCACGAAATGGTCGGCATGGCCGGTGTGGTAGTAGAGCGAGATGATGGCCGGAAACAGCATGCCGACGCCGAACAGCGCCGTAAGCACACCCAGTGTCCAGAATACTCCCCTCCAGTGCATCGTTTCCGGCCGGCCCTGTTAGAAGAATTCCAGCCGCACTTCGAAGAGGCGTTCCACCTCGCGCAGTGTGTTGCTGTGGGTGACCAGGACGACGTGGTCGTTGGGAAGTACGCGCGAGTTGCCGTCCGGGATGATCACCTTGTCGTCGCGCACGATGGCGGCGATGGCGGTGCCGGCCGGCAGCTCGAGTGCCTTCAGCGGCGTATGCAGGATGCTCGAGGTCTTCAGCGCTTCCGCCTCCAGCACCTCCAGCGTGCCGTCCCCCAGCGAGGACATGCCGATGATCCGGCCCTTGCGCACATGGCGCAGGATGGCGGCAGCGGTGGTCAGGCGCGGCGATACGGTGATATCGAGCCCCACCTGGCGCACCAGCTCGGTGTACATGCCGCGGTTGACCAGGGTGACAATGTGCGGCACCTCGTACTTCTTGGCGATCAGGCTGACCAGGATGTTGGTCTCATCGTCGTTGGTCAGGGCCAGGAAATCCTCCATGCCATCGATCCCCTCCTCCTCGAGCAGGTCGCGGTCCAGGGCATCGCCCTGGATGACCACACTCTTGTGCAGGTTCTCGGCCAGCCAGGCGGCACGGTGGGGATTGAACTCGATCACCTTCAGCGACACGCCGAGCCGCTCCAGCTCCTGGGCGACGATGAAGCCGACATGACCGCCGCCGACCAGCATGGCATGGCGCTGGCGCGGCAGGCCGATGCTGATCTCGCTGCCGATCGTCTTCAGCAGGGCATCTACCTGGTCGCCCGGTACGGCGATATAGACGCTGTCACCGGCCAGCAATACCGTATCCGGCCCCGGCACTTTCCAGATGTGGTTGTGCTCGTGCGCCACCACATAGGCGCGCAGATCGCCCAGTACCTCGCCCAGCTCATTGAGCGCGATGCCGGCCAGGATTCCCTTGGGCGGTACGCGCATGCCGAGCAGCTGCACCTTGCCGTCGGCGAACTCCTGCGCATCGACGGCGGAGGAGACCTGGAAACGCTTGATGATCGAGCGGGCCGCCTCGCGCTCCGGCGAGATGATCAGATCGATCGGCAGCTCGTCGCGACCGAAAAGCTGGGGATGGTTCACATAGCTCGGCTCGCGGATGCGGGCCATCTTGGTGGTCACCTTGAACAGCGTATGCGCCACCTGGCAGGCGAGCATGTTGGTCTCGTCGCTCATGGTGGCGGCGATCAGCAGCTCGACATTCTCCGCTCCCGCCTGCGCCAGCACATGCGGATGCGAGGCGTGGCCGAGGACGGTGCGCACATCCATGGTATCGGCGACGCGCTGCAGGCGTTCGGCATCGTTGTCGATGACGGCGACATCGTTGCCCTCGGTGGCCAGGCGCTGGGCGATGTGGAAGCCGACTTCGCCGGCACCGAGGATCAGGACGTTCATGCCTTCTTCTCCGGCTGGGAGAGCCCGAAGCTCTTGATCTTGCGGTGCAGCTGGCTGCGTTCCATGCCGATATCACCGGCCGTTCGGCTGACATTCCAGCTGTTTTTCTCCAGATGGTGCAGCAGATAGCTGCGCTCGAACGCCTCGCGGGCATGATGGAAGTTGTCGTTGAAGGCGGGGCCGTTCTGCGGCCGGCCATGCCCGGCAGAGCTGGCACTGGCATCGAGCGGCGGCATGTTTTCGGGCCTGATCTCCTCGCCCGGCAGCAGGATATGGCAGCGTTCGACATAGTTGCGCAGCTCGCGCACGTTGCCGGCCCACGGGTAGCCCTGCATCAGGGCCAGCGTTTCGTCGGCAAAGCGGATCGGTTCGCCGCCCAGCAGTTGCGCCTGTTCGGTCGCCAGGGTTTCGGCCAGCAGGGGCAGATCCTCGATGCGTTCGCGTAGGGATGGCAGCTGGATATTGACCACGTTGAGCCGGTAGTAGAAATCCTCGCGCAGCCGCCCCTCCTGCAGCATGGCATCGGGGTTCATCGAGCTGGCCCCGATGACGCGTACATTGGAGGGAATCGAGGCCGGGTTGCCAAGGCGCTGGATACGGCGCTCCTGCATGGCGCGCAGGATCTTGGCCTGGGCTCCCAGGTTCAGCTCACAGATTTCATCGAAAAAAAGCAGGCCGTTGTGGGCCGCCTCGAAGCGGCCGCGCTGGGCATGCAGTGCGCCCGGGAAGGCGCCCTTCTCATGCCCGAACAGCTCCGAATCGAGATGGTTCTCGGGAATGCTGGCCGTGTTGACCTCGATGAAGGGGCCCTCATGACGGCGCGACTGGCGGTGCAGCATGCGGGCCGCCACCGCCTTGCCGGTACCGTGTTCGCCCAGGATCATCACCGGGGCATCGGAGGCGGCGATACGCTTGATCATCTGGCGCACCTCCTCGATGGCACGGCTTGTGCCGATCAGCTCCTGTCGGGTCTGCTGCTCGATGTTCTGCTTGAGATCGACATTCTCCTGCTCGAGCTTTCTTTTCTCCAGTGCATTGCGCAGCAGGATCAGCAGCTTGTCGGAGGAGAGCGGCTTCTCGACGAAATCGAAGGCGCCCTGGCGGGTGGCACGTACGGCCGTATCGATGGTGGCGTGGCCGGACATGATGATCACCGGCAGCCCCTCGTCGATCTGGCGCAGGCGGGTCATGGTCTCCAGACCATCGATGCCGGGCATCCAGATGTCGAGCAGCACGCAGTCGACCGGCTGTTTGCGGAAACGGGCCACGGCCTCCTCGCCGGATGGCGCACTGGAGACGAGGTAGCCTTCATCCTCCAGCAGGCCCTGCAGCGATTCGCGGATGGCCTGCTCATCATCAACAATCATGACGTGTGCGTTCATGGGCGCTCCATGTTGGGGTTTTGCCTGGGCAGGCGCAAGCAGAAGTGCGTCGGTTTGGCGGCCGATACCAGCTCCAGCGCGCCGCTATGTTCGTCGGCGATACGCTTGGCGATCGAGAGGCCGAGGCCCGAGCCCTGCTCCTTGGTCGAGTAGTAGGCATCGAAGATATGGCTCCGTATCTCGCTCGGGATACCTGGACCCTCATCCTCGACATGAATCTGCACCTCGTTCTCGTCATTGCTGACGTAGAGGCGTACCGGCCGGTTTTCCGCCTCGGTGGCGGCCAGGGCATTGTCCATCAGGTTGATCAGGATCTGGCGGATCTGGTCGGCATCGCAGAAGCAGGTGAGCGCATCTTCGGGGCTCTGCACATCGACGCGGCGGTAGGCGTTGTAGAGCTCCTCGATCTCGTGCGTGAAGATTTCGACCCGGGTTTCGCTGCACTTCGGCTTGGGCATGCGTGCCAGGGTGGAGAAGTCGGCGATCAGGCGCTGCAGCCGTTCCACCTGGCCGATGATGGCATGCGTGCAGGTATCGAATACGACCGGGTCATCCGCCTGCTTGCGGAAGCGGCGCTGCAGCCGTTCGGCGGCCAGCTTGATCGGGGTGAGCGGGTTCTTGATCTCGTGCGCCAGCCTCTGCGCCACCTCGGCCCAGGCGCGGTGGCGTTGTGCCTCGGCCAGCTGGCTGACGTCATCGAGTACCAGCAGGTAGCCGGAGAAGCCGGATTCGCCCGATTCGCTGAGGCGGGCACCACGAATCAGGATCTGCAGCTTGCGATGCTCGATGGTCAGCTCCAGTTCGTGCTGCAGATGATCGGCCTGCTGGTGTTGCAGCTCGTCGAAGAAGTGGCCGACCTGGTGCAGGCGGCCGCCGGTCAGGGCCTGGATATTACGGCCGACCATCCAGTCGCCGGAGAGGTGCAACAGCTGGCGCAACGATTCGTTGATCAGGCGGATGCTGCCGTCGGCATTGAGCAGCAGTACGCCGGTCTGCAGGTTGGCCAGCAGTGTCTCCAGCACGTACTGGCGCTGGCGGCTGCTGCCCAGCGCATTGGTCAGGTCCACCTGCGCCTTCTCCAGTGCCTCCATATTCTGCTTCAGGCGCAGGGTCATGCGGTTGAAGAAGTGGACCAGCGAACCGAGTTCATCGTCCGGGGCGGCGGGAATCGAGACATTGAGATCGCCCTCGGTGACGCGCTGCAGGGCATGGGCAAGATCGCCGATCGGGGCCGTGAGGCGGCGGGCGAAGGCGATGGCGACAATGCCGGCGGTCAGGATGATCAACAGGGTGACAATCAGCATCACGTGCGTGAAGGCCTGACGGATCGACTGACGATGCCGCTCCAGCTCCTTGTAGGTGCGGTAGTCGGTCTCGACCGCACGCGCATTCTGTACGATACCAATCGGCAGACGCATCTCGGCCTTGAGCAGGCCGACGGTGTTCTGGTGCACCTTCAGCGGTGCATAGCCGACGGCCAGCTCCTCGCCATCGCGGGTGATCAGTTCGGTGGTGACGCGCCCGAGCACCATCGACATGCGGGCCTGCTCACTCAGGGAACCGGAATCAAGCCCGGCCAGCCCCTCCGCCTGCACGCTGGCGATCAGGCGTTCGTTGACATCGTAAAGCTGCAGGCTCTGCCACCCCTCATGATCGAGAATCTCGTTCATGCGCCCGATCAGGGCCGTGTAGCTGAGCGGCATCACCGAGACGCGGGAGAGCAGCAGGTCGTCGTTCATGGCCGAGGCCAGCCCCTGCTGCAGATCCTGGTCGATGCGGGCATAGAAGCCCTGGGCCAGGTTCAGGGCCCGATCGAGCAGCGTATCGACGCGCACATCGAACCAGATGTTCATGCCGCGCTCGACCATCTGGTTGGCGGTGATCTGCACAAGGCCCGTCGGGATCAGCAACATGCCGACCAGGGCCATCACCAGCTTGGCACGCAGGCGCGAGCCCGGACGGCGCTCCTCGCTCTCGTTTAGCAGGCGCAGGCCGTAGCGCAGCAACAGCAATGACAGCAGGAAGAGCAGGGCGATGTTGACCCAGGCAATCAGGTTGGAGTCGTTGCCGGCCGATTGCGGCCAGAGTAGATAGATGACCCCCCACAAGGCCAGGCAGAGCAGGATGGGGAGCCACCGCAGCGTGCGGCTCATGGCAGTTGCAGTTCCCCGCTGGCGACGGTTTTGCCGAAGCGGATCAGATCACGCCACCACGATGCTTCGGTGATGCCTTCGTCGATGTGGACGGTGGCGGTGATGACGTAGGTCTCATCCGCCTTCAATAGACTGCGGTCGATGACCGGAAAGTGGCTGATGGTGGCCAGGAAGTCGGCAGCATCCCCGGCACTGGCGACCCTGCGGCTGATATCGCTGTTGCTGTCGGTCACCTGCCAGCTGCGTGTCACCAGGTCCGGGATCGCCTGACGAATCAGGGTGACCGTACCGATCTCCTCGTCGGGCAGGTAGTTGCGTACCCGCTCGATGGTCAGTTTCCAGGTGATGGTCAGCGGCGTACCCTCGTTGAGGATGCGCACAAACTGCTTGCGGTCGGCGATCGGGCCGACATCGCAGTAGATGACGGGGCCTGAGTGATCGATCTGCAGCAGCGGTATATCGTCGGCCACCGCCTGCCCGTTCTGGCACAGCAGCAGCAGTGCCGCCGCCGCAAGATGGCGGAGCTGCCGGTTGACTGGCTGCACGCAGGCCGAAAAGGTCATCCGCCGGAGTGTAACAGCGCGGCGGGGCGAGTCGACACCGCAACGTCCGTTGATGCGGCTTGCCGACGCGGCAGGGCGATCAGCGCTTCGCCCGTGAGGCGAGATCGAGCAGCGGCTGGATCATGTCCATCGGCAGCGGGAAGACGATGGTCGAGTTCTTTTCGGCTGCGATCTCGGTCAGGGTCTGCAGGTAACGCAGCTGCAGGCTTTGCGGTTGTTTAGCCAGGGTCTGGGCCGCCTCCAGCAGCCTTGCCGAGGCCTGCTGCTCGCCCTCGGCATGGATCACCTTGGCGCGCCGTTCGCGTTCGGCCTCGGCCTGGCGGGCGATGGCCCGGATCATGCTTTCGTCCAGGTCGACATGCTTGATCTCGACATTGGCCACCTTGATGCCCCAGGCATCGGTCTGGGCATCGAGAATCTTCTGGATGTCGGCATTGAGCTTGTCGCGCTCGGCCAGCATCTCGTCCAGCTCGTGCTGGCCCAGTACGCTGCGCAGCGTCGTCTGTGCCAGCTGGCTTGTGGCATCGAAGAAATTCTCGACATGGATGATCGCCTTCTGCGAGTCGACGACCCGGAAGTAGAGCACGGCATTGACCTTGACCGAGACATTGTCGCGGCTGATCACATCCTGGGTCGGCACGTCGAAGACGAAGGTGCGCATGTCGACGCGCACCATCTGCTGGATCACCGGGATGATCAGGATCAGGCCCGGGCCCTTCACCTTCCAGAAGCGTCCGAGCATGAATACGACGCCGCGCTCGTATTCGCGCAGCACCCGGAAGGCGGAGATGATAATGATGGCGATGAAGACGAGGGTGAATAGCAAAAAGTAGCTCATGACGGTGGCTCCTCTGAAGTGGATTGGCTGACAGGTTCGATGCTCAGGGTCAGGTCGTGCATGGCCGTGACCCGGACGGGCATATCTTTTGCGACGGTTTGAGCGGCGACGGCCTGCCATATCTCGCCATGCACATGCACGTGGCCATGCCCGTCGCTGAAATCATCCACCGCCCGCCCGGTCAGGCCGATCATCTCCTCAGGCCCGCTGATCACCGGGTTACGGCGTGCCTTGAGCACCATGCCGGCCACGGTGATGAAGAAGAGGGCGCTGGCCAGGCCCAGCCCCGCGATGAGGCCGAGCGAGATCGAATAGCCGGGGGCATCGGTGTCGAGCAGGATGATCGAGCCGATGACGAAGGCGGTCAGCCCGCCGATGCCGAGCGCACCGAAGCTGGGCACGAACACCTCGGCCACCATGAAGGCGATGCCGAGCAGGATCAGCCCCAGGCCGGCGTAATTGATCGGCAGCACCTGGAAGGCGAACATGGCCAGCAGCAGGCAGATGGCGCCCACCACCCCCGGCAGGATGAAGCCGGGATTCATCATTTCGAAGAAGAGGCCGTAGAAGCCGAGCAGCATCAACAGGTAGGCGATGTTCGGGTCGGTGATGACAGCCAGAAGTTCGCTGCGCCAGTCGGGCTCGGCATGGATGATCTGTGCATCTTTTGTATGCAGCGTGCGCGGCCCGGCGGCCGTATCCACCGTGCGTCCGTCCACCGCCTTGAGCAGGGCGGGGATATCGGCGGCGATCAGGTCGACGACATGTTGCTTCACGGCTGCCGTGGCCGAGAGACTGGCCGCTTCGCGCACCGCTTTCTCGGCCCAGTCGGCATTGCGCCCGCGCATGTCGGCCAGTCCCCGGATATAGGCGACGGCATCGTTGGTCATCTTGCGATGCATGGTGTTGCCGTCGTCCGCCGATTTTTTCGCTTTGTTATCCACTTGCGGGGCGTTGCCCGGCTTCGGTGCTTCCGGCATGCCGCCGATCTGCACCGGCGTGGCCGCACCCAGATTGGAGGCGGGGCTCATGGCGGCGATATGGGAGGCATAAAGAATATAGGTGCCGGCGCTGGCGGCGCGTGCCCCGTTCGGGGCCACCCAGGCGATCACCGGTACATCGGAGGCCAGGATGTTGCGGATGATGTCGCGCATCGAGGCATCCAGGCCGCCGGGGGTGTCGAGGCGCAGGATCACCGCTGCATCGTTGGCCTTGCTGGCATCGTTTAGTCCCCGGTCGACGTAATCGGCCACGGCAGGGCCGATGGCTCCATGGATATCGAGCAGACGTACTTCGTTACGTGCGCCGGCGGATATGGCCACAGCCGCCCCGCAGAGCAGCAGAAACAGGCTGATGGTGATGCGCATGGACCCCGTTCTCATGATGATAGGAGCATAGACGATGCGGGGCCATTACGCTGATGCATCGCCGGAAGGGTGCGGCATCTGTAGGATGCCGCCATGCCACTGATGATCCTCAACCATTTATCCAAGGCCTTCGGCCCGCAGGTACTGCTCGACGACGTCGGCCTGACGGTCGGCCGGGGAGCGCGTATCGGGCTTATCGGCCGCAACGGCGAGGGCAAATCGACCCTGCTCAAGATCATGGCCGGGATCGTCGAGGCCGACAGTGGCGAGACCACCCTGAGAAGCGGCGCCTCCATCGCCTACCTGCCGCAGGAGCCGCGTTTCGAACCGGGCCAGACGGTGTTTCATGTCGTGGCCGAAGGGTTGGGCGAGGTGGCGGCAGCCCTTGAGGCGTATCACGCCGCCATGCAGGCCGTGCAGGCGGATGCCAGCGAGGCGGCGCTCAAAAGGCTCGATACCTTGCAGTCGGAGCTGGAGCGCATGGATGCCTGGCGCTACACGGCCCGGATCGAGACGGCGATCTCCAAATTGGGACTCGATGCCGACCTCGATGTCGGCCAGCTCTCCGGCGGCTGGCAGCGCCGGGTGGCGCTTGCCCGTGCCGTGGTTGCCGAGCCGGACGTGTTGCTGCTCGATGAGCCGACCAACCATCTCGATATCGCCTCCATCGAATGGCTGGAGGAGTTCGTGGCCGGTTTCCCGGGCGCGGTGCTGTTCATTACCCATGACCGCTACTTCCTCGATGCCGTGGCCGAGGAGATCGTCGAGCTCGACCGCGGCAAGGTGGCGCATTTTTATTGCGGCTATGCCGAGTATCTGGAGAAGAAGGCTGAGATACTGGCCATCGAGGAGCGGCAGCACCGCAAGTTTGACCGCGTACTGGCCGGCGAGGAGCGCTGGATCCGGCAGGGGATTCCCGCCCGCCGTACCCGCAACGAAGGGCGTGTACGGGCTCTGGAAGACCTGCGCAGGCAGCGATCCGAGCGTCGCCTGCGTTCGGGTGACGTCGAACTGCGCGTCGCCTCCGGCATCAAGCTGGGCAAGATGCTGATCGAGGCGGTCGATGTCGGTCATACGTTTGGCGACAAGGTAATCGCCGATCACTTCAACACCAAAATCATGGCCGGCGACCGCATCGGCCTGGTCGGCCCCAACGGCATCGGCAAGACGACGATCCTGAAAATCATGCTGGGTGACCTGCAGCCCGAAGCGGGGCGCATCCGGCATGGTGTGCGCCTGCAACCCGCTTTCCTGACCCAGATGCGCGAGCTCGATCCGAAGAAGCGGATCAAGGATGTGCTGCTGCCGCAGGGCGGCAACTATGTGCATATTGCCGGTGTCGAGCCGCGCCATATCGTCAGCTACCTGCAGGATTTCCTGTTCGACAAGGAGCGGCTCAATGCGCCGGTGGCGGCCCTCTCCGGTGGCGAGCGCGGGCGCCTGCTCCTGGCACGCCTGCTGCTGGAGCCGGCCAATCTCCTGGTACTCGATGAGCCGACCAACGATCTCGATATCGGCACCCTGGCCGTGCTCGAGGGTGCGCTGGCCAAATACGATGGCACCGTCATCCTGGTGTCGCATGATCGTGCCTTCATGGATCGTGTCGTCTCGCGCGTGCTCGCCTTCGAGGGCGAGGGCCGGATCGTGCCGATCGAGGGCGGCTGGTCCGACTATGCCATCTGGAAGGCGAAGCAGGTGGTGGAGCAGCCGACCGGGAAGGCGAAGCCGGTGGAGAAGCCGAAAGCCGCCAAGGTGCAGACCAAGCTCTCCTATAAAGAGCAGCGCGAACTGGACGGACTGCCGGAGCTGATCGAGAAACTGGAGGCGGAGAAGGCCGGGATCGAAGAGCGCTTCTGCGATCCGGACTACTTCACCCGTGATGCGGAAGCATTCCAGAAAGACCAGCAGCGGTTGAATGCGCTGGAGAAAGAGTTAAGCGAGGCCTACGAGCGCTGGGATGCGCTGGAGGCCAAGCAGGCGGAGTTGGCAGCATGAGTGAATTGAGAAAGCAATTCTGGGAGTTGCCGCTGAATGAACTGACCCACGCGGAGTGGGAGGCACTCTGCGACGGATGCGGTCGCTGCTGTCTGCACAAGTTTCAGGATGAAGAGACGGATGAGATCCTCTACACCGATGTCGCCTGCCGCCTGCTCGATGTTGCCACCTGCCGTTGCAGCGATTACACCAACCGCAAGGCCAAGGTGCCCGACTGCCTGATCATCTCGCTGGAGAACGAAGCGGTGTTCCCGCTGTTACCGAGCACCTGCGCCTACCGGCTGCGCTACGAGGGTAGCCCGCTGGAGGCGTGGCATCCGCTCATCTCAGGCTCCTCGGAGAGCGTGGTCGAGGCAGGGATCAGCATGCGGGACGAGGTGATCTCCGAGAAGGATGTCGACATGGACGCCATCGAGGATCGTATCCGCTTTTCCGAATAGCGCTCCGTCTCTCTTTTCAGCCGTTTCATTCGACTGCTTTTGGCAGCAATACCGGAGCGGGAGCAGCTGTTCCCCGCTTCCGACAGGGTGATCCGGCGCTGTCCGCAGGCCGACACCTCCTTGTTTTTTCAGTCGTCTATACTGCTGGGGGCATTCCGGTTCGCCTGGTGATGGCCAAGGCCCTTCGCCCCGCACCGGAGAAGGAGTGTCATGCCGGTGAGGAGTTCCATAGGCATTATCTGGCTGACAGTGCTGATACTGTTGCCGGCCGGCTGTGCCGTCGGCCCCGATTTTCAGCCTCCGAAAGCGCCGAAAACCGATAGCCGGTTGCCGCAGCCCCTGATCGCCGATGGCGAAAGCCAGCAGTGGGTGAAGGGGGGCGATATTCCGGCCCGCTGGTGGCAGCTGTTCCACTCGCCGGCCCTCAATGTCCTGGTCCGCCGGGCCATCGAACACAATCCGGATCTGCAGGCCGCCGAGGCGTCGTTGCGACAGGCGCGCGAGAATGTCGCCGCAGCCGGTGGCCGGCTGCTGCCCGAAATCGATGCTGCCGCCGGTGCCCGGCGCCAGAAGGTCTCGTTCGCCCAGTTCGGTCAGCCCGGTAACGGCAGTTCCCGTTACACGCTCTACAACGCCTCGGTCGATGTCTCCTACGGTATCGACCTGTTCGGCGGCACCCGTCGGCAGATCGAGTTGCTGCAGGCAGAGGCCGATTTGCGCCATGAACAGTTGGAGGCCGCCTGGCTGACCGTCACTGCCAATGTGGTAACGGCGGCACTGCAGGAGGCCTCGCTGCGCGCCCGCATCGATGCGACCCGCGCGATGATTGCCGCCGACGAGGCGCAGCTGAAGATGCTGCGACGGCAGCTGGAGCTGGGCGGTGCCAGCCGCTCCGATCTTCTTGCCGGTGAAGCACGCCTGGCCGATACCCGTGCCGCCCTGCCGGAGCTGAAAAAGCAGCTGGCACTGATCCGTAACCAGCTGGCGGCACTGACCGGCCGCATTGCCGGCAGCGATGATACGGATGAACGCTTCGATCTGTCGGCGCTGCAGTTGCCGGGGGAGTTGCCGCTCTCCCTGCCATCGAGCCTGGTCGCCCAGCGCCCCGATATCCGGGCAGCGGAAGCCCGGCTGCATGCGGCCAGCGCCGAGGTGGGTGTGGCGACGGCCAATATGCTGCCGCAACTGACCCTGACCGGCTCCTACGGCACCGTCGGCACCCAGCCGGGGCAGCTGTTCACCGCCGACAGCATGATCTGGAACATGGGGGCGGGGCTGGTGCAGCCGCTGTTCCGTGGCGGCGAGCTTCAGCACCGGCGCAAGGCGGCCATCGCAGCCTTCGACGAGGCGGCGGCCCGCTACCGCAGTACGGTGCTGGCCGCCTTCCGCAACGTGGCCGATGTGCTGCGGGTGCTGGAGTCCGATACCGAGACACTGGCCGCTCGCGATGCGGCCCGGCAGGCGGCACAGCGCAGCCGCGACCTGGCGCAACGGCAGTTCAGGGTGGGGGCGATCAGCTACCTGGCGCGGCTCGATGCCGAGCGCGTCTATCAGCAGGCCCGCATCGCCTTCGTGCAGGCGAGGGCCGATCGTTATGCCGATACGGCGGCCCTGTTCCAGGCCCTGGGCGGCGGCTGGTGGAATCGAGACAAGGCGGTGGAGAAGCAACCGTGATGCAGCTTCGCCGGCCGGGGAGAAGAGAGCCATGACAAAACGGATGATTATCATGCTTGCCGTGGTGGCGCTGGTTTTCGGCGCTATCTTCGGCTTCAAGTTCTGGCAGGGCTACATGATGGGCCAGCAGATGGCCAAGCGCGGTGCACCGGTGCAGACGGTGTCGACGATGCAGGCGGCCTTCGACCAGTGGCAGCCGAGCCTGCAGGCGGTCGGCAGTATCAGCGCCATGCGCGGTGCCGATCTCAGCTCCGAACTGCCGGGTACCGTCACCGGCATCCATTTTAAACAGGGTGACGATATCAGGGCAGGCACGCCGCTGTTCGATATCGATGCCAGCAGCGATATCGCCCGCCTGCATGCGCTGCAGGCCGTGGCGGAGCTGGCGAAGGTCACCTACGACCGCGACCGGGAGCAACTGAAGGTGCAGGCGGTCAGCCAGCAGACGGTCGATGCCGACCGGGCCCAGCTGAAGCAGGCGCGGGCCAATGTGGACGAGCAGCAGGCCGTGGTCGACAAGAAGCGGATTCGCGCCCCGTTCGACGGGCGCGTCGGCGTGCGAGCCGTCGATCTCGGCCAGTATGTGCGGGCCGGCGATGTGCTGGTGACGCTGCAGGCACTCGATCCGATCTATGTCGATTTTCTGGTGCCGCAACAAGTGCTGGCCCGGCTGCATATCGATCAGACGGTGACGGTGACCACCGATGCCTGGCCGGAGCGCAGCTTCGAAGGCACCATCGAGGTGATCGATCCCAAGGTCGATACGGCCACCCGCAACATCAAGGTGCGCGCCCGGCTGGCCAATCCCGACAAGGCACTGCTGCCGGGGATGTACGCCCATGTCGAGGTGGTCACCGGTAAGCCCGAGCGCCATGTCACACTGCCGCAGACGGCGGTCACCTACCATCCCTTCGGCACCATCGTCTACCGGGTCGAGACGGCGGGCAGCGATGGTAAGGGCGAGCCGAAACGGGTGGCGAAGCAGGTGTTCGTTACCACCGGTGACAGGCGTGGCGATCAGGTGGCGATCCTCAAGGGGCTGAACGAGGGCGATACCGTGGTGACCAGCGGCCAGATCAAGCTGCACAACGGCTCGGTGATCAAGGTGAACAATGCTATCCAGCCGGCCAACGATCCCAATCCGACGCCGAGCGAGGATTAGGGACGTGTCATGAAGTTTACCGATATTTTCATCCGCCGCCCGGTGCTGGCCACGGTGTTGAGTCTGCTGCTGCTGGTGCTGGGGCTGCGTTCGTTCGGCATCCTGCCGGTGCTGCAGTTCCCGCGCACCGAGAACGCCGAGATCACCGTCAGCACCACCTATTACGGTGCCGACCCCGATCTGGTGGCCGGCTTCATCACCACGCCGCTGGAGAATGCCATCGCCCAGGTCAACGGCATCGACTACATGACCAGCATGAGCACCAACAGCACCAGCACCATCACCGCCAAGCTGAAACTCAACTACGACTCCGACAAGGCGCTGACCGAGATGAATGCCCAGATCAGCGCCGTACTCAACCAGCTGCCGCCGCAGGCGCAGAAACCGGTGATGACGATCAGTATCGGCCAGTCGATCGATTCGATGTACATCGGCTTCTACAGCGATGTGCTTGCCTCCAACGCCATCACCGACTATCTGCTGCGCAATGTGCAGCCGAAGCTGCAGGCGGTGGACGGCGTGCAGACGGCCGAGATCCTCGGCAGCAAGCACTTCGCCCTGCGTGCCTGGCTCGATCCGGAGAAGATGGCCGCCTACGGTCTGACCGGGGCCGATATCAGTGCCGCGCTGGCGCAGAACAATTTCCTCTCCGGTGTCGGCAACACCAAGGGACAGATGATCCGGATTAACCTCAATGCCGCGACCAACCTGCACTCGGTGGATGAGTTCCGGAACCTGGTCGTCAAGCAGCAGGGCGGCGCCATTGTCCGCCTCAAGGATGTGGCGCGGGTGACGCTCGGTGCTGATGATTACCAGTCGCAGGTCGCTTTCGACGGCAAAAAGGCGGTCTATATCGGTATCAAGGTGGCGCCGGCGGCCAACCTGCTCGATGTGGTGAAGGGGGTGCGCGATGTCTTCCCCTCGATTGCCGAGCAGCTGCCGCAGGGTATCCATGGCAAGATCGTCTACGACTCGACCAAGTTCGTGAACAGCTCCATCCATGAGGTGGTCAAGACGCTGAGCGAGGCGATGGTGATTATCGTGCTGGTGGTCTTCGTCTTTCTCGGCTCGCCGCGCTCGGTGCTGATCCCGATCGTTGCCATTCCCTTGTCGCTGGTTGGCACCTTCACGGTGATGCTGATTTTCGGCTTCTCAATCAATCTGTTGTCGCTGCTCGCCTTCGTGCTGGCCATCGGCCTGGTGGTCGACGATGCCATCATCGTGGTCGAGAACGTCAATCGTCACCTGGAAGAGGGGATGAAGCCGATGGATGCCGCCCTGCAGGGGGCGCGTGAGCTGGCCACGCCGATCCTGGCCATGACGGCGGTGCTGATTTCGGTCTATATCCCGATCGGATTCCAGGGCGGCCTGACCGGGGCGTTGTTCACCGAGTTCGCCTTCACGCTGGTCGGTACGGTGGCGATGTCGGCGATCATCGCCCTGACGCTGTCGCCGATGATGTGCTCGCGCCTGCTCAAGCCGCATCACGATGACGATTCCGGCCGGGAAGCGCGCCTGATCCGCTTCATCGATGCCCGCTTCGAGATGGTACGCAGTATCTACAGCCGCAGCCTGCACGCTTCGCTCGATTACGTACCGGTGACGGCCACCTTCGCCGTCATCGTGCTGCTCAGCATCGGGTTCTTCTATGCAGGCTCCAAGCACGAGCTGGCCCCGCAGGAGGATCAGGGAGTGATCATCGCTTCCTCGACTTCGGCGCCCGACTCGACACTGCAGCAGCGCCAGCCTTATATGGACCGCATCTATCGGATCTATGCCGGCTTTCCTCAGACCGATCACGTCTTCCAGCTCGATGTGCCGGGGCGCCTGATCTCCGGTATGGTGCTTACGCCATGGGATGAGCGGGACAAGACGGCCGGCGAACTGCAGCCGGGGGTACAACAGCAGCTCGACCAGGTGGCCGGGGTACGCACGGTGACCTTCCAGCCACCGTCGCTGCCCGGTAGTCGCGGCCTGCCGGTGCAGTTCGTCATCGGTACCACCGACCCGTTCGGTAAGCTGAATACCATCAGCCAGTCCTTCCTGCAGGAGGCGCAGAAGAGCGGCCGGTTCATGTTCATTGATTCGGATCTGCGCATCGATCTGCCGCAGTCGACCATCGAGATCGACCGCGACAAGGCGGCACTGCTCGGGCTGACCATGCAGGATGTCGGCAACGCCATCGCCGCGATGCTGGGTGGCGGCTATGTGAATTATTTCAGTCTCTCCGGCCGCTCCTACAAGGTCATTCCGCAGGTGGAGCAGCGCCATCGACTCAACCCGGAGCAGCTCAGGCACTACTACATCCGTACGGCCAGCGGTGCATCGGTGCCGCTGGCCACGCTGGTGCATCTGAGCCACCAGACCAGGCCGGAGTCGCTGAACCATTTCCAGCAGCTCAATGCTGCCACCATCCAGGGGGTGCCGATGCCGGGCGTGACGCTGGGCGAGGCGCTGGGTTATCTGAAAGGCCTGGCCGACCGCACGCTGCCAAGCGGCTATTCGGTCGGTTATGCCGGGCAGTCGCGCCAGTTCGAGCAGGAGTCGAGCGGTTTCGTGGTCACTTTTGCCTTCGCCCTGATCATCATCTTCCTGGCGCTGTCGGCCCAGTTCGAGAGTTTTCGCGATCCGCTGATCATTCTGGTGTCGGTGCCGATGTCGATCGCAGGTGCGCTGGCCTTTATCTATCTCGGCGTGGGTGGTGCGACACTGAACATCTACACCCAGGTGGGGCTGGTGACCCTGATGGGCCTGATCAGTAAGCACGGTATTCTGATTGTCGAGTTCGCCAACAACCTGCAGCTGGCCGGCAAATCCAAACGCGAAGCGGTCGAGGCGGCGGCTGCCATCCGTCTGCGTCCGATTCTGATGACCACGGCGGCGATGGTGCTGGGCGTGGTGCCGCTGATCACCTCCAGCGGCGCGGGAGCGGTCTCCCGCTTCGATATGGGGCTGGTGATCGCCTCCGGCATCTCGATCGGCACCATCTTCACCCTGCTGGTGGTGCCGGCTGTTTACATGCTGATTGCTCTCGATCGCTCCAAACAGCCGCAGGCGGAACGGGATGCGGCTGCGGAAGGTGGTTGAGCCGGGCGCCTAGTCCCAGCTCTTCTTCATGCCGATCAGCTGGAACAGTTCGGTGCGTGAAGAGGGGTTGTTCAAAAAGGCGCCGGTCAGCTTGGAGGTGGTGGTCCAGGAGTTGGGCTTGTGGATGCCGCGGTGGCACATGCAGAAGTGCTGGCACTGGATGATGACCGCAACACCGGCCGGCTGAAGCTCCTCCTCGATGGCGTTGGCGATCTGCATGGTCAGCTTCTCCTGCACCTGCAGGCGCTTGGCGTAGCCTTCGGTGACCCGGGCCAGCTTCGAGAGGCCGACAACACGGCCGTTGGGGATATAGGCGATGTGCGCCTTGCCGACGAAGGGGACCATGTGATGTTCGCAGTGGCTGTGGATGTCGATATCGGAGACCAGTACCACCTCATCGTAACCCTCGACCTCTTCGAAGGTCTTGGAGAGATGGTCGCGCGGGTCTTCGCGATAGCCGGCGAAATGCTCCTGCATGGCCGAGAGGACACGGGCCGGGGTCTCGATCAACCCTTCGCGGGACGGGTCCTCGCCGATATATTCCAGCAGCGCCTGCACATGCTGCATGGCGGCTGCATTTTTCGGATTGTTCGGGTCGAATTCGTTGGTCACGTTGGCCTGCCTTTGGACATCGGATCAGGAAAGGTTAGCCGATTTGGCCAAATGGCAACACCCTCGATGCGTGGGGTTGAAGGAGAAAGAGGATGATCACAGTCGATCTGCTGCGCCACGGTGCGCTTGAAGGTGGCGTCAAATATCGCGGCTCCATGGAGGAGGCGCTTACGCCGGAAGGGCGTCAGGTGATGGATGCCGTATGGCAGCAGTTGCGCAGGGATTGCGATCTGATCATCAGTTCACCGCGCAGTCGTTGTGCCCGGCCGGCGCGCGACTGGGCAGCCGAGGCCGGCATCGAATGCATCATCGAGTCCCGCATCGCCGAGATGGCCTACGGCGACTGGGAGGGGTTGACCAAAGCGGAGATCGAACAGCGATTCCCGGGGCAACTGGGGCCGTGGCGGCAGGATCCGACCGGCAAGCGGCCGCCGAACGGTGAGAGCCCGGAGGAGCTGAAGGCGCGTATCGGCGAGTGGTGGGATGAGGTGTGCAGCCGCTACGATGGCCGGCATCTGCTGGTGGTCGGTCATTCCGGAAGCCTGCGTATGCTGCTGGCGCATGTGATGGATGCACCGATTGCCGCGACACGCCGGGTCGGGATGCCCTATGCCTGCTGGAGCCGCATCGTTGTCAACGGCGATGAGCAGGTGGTCGAGTTCATGAACCGGGAAGCGTAAGACGTAGCATGTGAGATGTGAGACGGGTCAGGTGAAGCGCCGATCCTCGGCGATCTCGATGAAGTTGCCGTCCGGATCGCGGATAAAGAGATAACGGATGCCGGTCTTGCCCTCTGTGATCGTGGCATCGGTGGGGGCAAGCCCTTCGACGATCAGTTCATCCAGGGCTGCTTCCAGATCATCGACCTGCAGGGCGAAGTGGCGCGGCCCGGTCTGCTGGAGGTTGTCCCATAGCGGTTCGGTGGCCGGCATGCGACCGTGGTTAGCGGCAAAGCAGAAGAGTTCCAGGATCATCTCTCCCAGTTTCATCTGGGCAATGGCCAGATCGCCATCCTCCGATTGCCACTCCAGCAGCGTATGGAAACCGAAGCGACGATAGAACGCCTGCGCAAGCCCGAGGTCACTGACACTCAGTGCCACATGGTGAAACGAAAAGTTTGTCTTCATGACTCCAGCAGACGCTCGGCCACTTCGATGACATGGGTGCCGTAGCTGCGTGCGGCCGCCAGGGCCGCATCATCGATACCGGCCGGCATGCCCTCGTCGTTGCCGGTGCGCCCGTAGGGGCCCCAGTGCAGGCCGCCGCCCGAGTAACCGGGCAGACTCTTAGGGAAGCCGACGACATGCATGCCATGCTCGAGGAAGTTGGCATAGAGCGAGATCAGTACCTGTTCGGCGCCGCCGCCGGCACCGCCGAAGCCGCCGCCGCTGGCAAAGACACCGCCGACCTTGCCCTCCAGGGCTCCTTCCATCCACAGCTTGGCGCCGGTATCGATCAGTTTCTTCATCTGCCAGGCCATGGCCCCCATGTGCACCGGGGTGCCGAAGAAGATGACATCGGCCGATGTGAGATCCTCCAGCGTTGTCTCCAGAGCCTGCTTGCAGACGATTTCGACGGCGGGGTCGGCCACCCTGGCGCCGGCCGCGATGGCCTGGGCCATCTTTTCTGTGGCACCGTAATCGGAGTGGTAGGCGATCAGAATCTGCATGCGTGCATCCTTGCCGTGAAAATTTCAGGGTGACCGGGGCTCTGCTCCAGGTGCGGGCCATGCATGGTCCGCCAAAATCGGGCGGTCATCCACCCGATTTTGTGAGCTTGGGTAAAATGACACTTTTGCCCAAGCGTTACTGATCAAAGGCAGGATGCCTTTCGATCAGTTGTACCCGTCACGCATGCCCAATCTGGGTGGTGAGCTGGGCCTTGTCGATCCCCATGCTGCGTGCGCCCAGCGCCCAGCGGTGTTCGGGCGGGGTTTCGAAGACGAGATGCGGATTCACGCCGGCAATCAGCCAGTCGTTGTCGGTCAGCTCCTGCTCCAGCTGGCCGCCGTCCCAGCCGGCATAGCCGAGGATGAGCAGGAAGTGTTCGGGGCCTGTACCTGCCGCAATCTGTTCCAGCACGTCGCGCGAGGTGGTCAGGTGCAGCTCCGGGGTGACCTGCATGGTCGACTCAAACATATGCCAGCTGTCGTGCAGCACAAAGCCGCGGAACGGATCGATCGGCCCGCCTTCGTAACAGTGCAGGCGGTGCTCCGGCAGCATCGCAAGCAAGCTGTCGTTCACCTTCAGATCGAGATCCTCGAGCACATCGCGCACCATGATCTCCTGCGGACGGTTGATGATCAGGCCCATGCTGCCCTCGGCATCGTGATGGCAGAGCAGTACGACGGAATCCTTGAAGTTGCGATCCTGCAGGGAGGGGGTGGCCAGCAGAATCTGGCCGGCAAGGCTGTTGACGATCATACGGCCCTCCTGCGCATGGCGGCGGCCAGGTCGATGGCATTCATAAAACTACTGTAGGACACATCGCCGGTGCCTGCACGGGTCAGGGCCGTGCCGTGGTCGACGCTGGTGCGGATGAAGGGCAGGCCCAGGGTGACGTTGACCGCATCGCCGAAGCTGAGGGTTTTCAATGGAATCAGTCCCTGGTCGTGGTAACAGCAGACGATGGCATCGAAGCGCTGGCGCATACCGGTGGCGAAGAGGGTGTCGGCCGGCAACGGCCCCTCGATATCGATCCCTTCGGCCATGGACTGTGCTGCGGCCGGAGCGAGAATGTCGATCTCCTCGCGGCCGAAGTGGCCCTGTTCGCCGGCATGCGGGTTGAGACCGCAGAGCCCGAGCTTCGGCGATGCGATACCGAAGCGCTCACGCAGGTCGCGGTGGGTGATGCGCAGGCAGGCAAGTGTCGCCTCCGTCGATAGCGCCGCCGGCACATCGGCGATGGCCAGGTGCGTGGTCAGCAGGGCCACGCGCAGCTGGTCGGAGGCGAGCATCATGACAAAATCGCTGTCGGAGGCCAGATGGGCGAGAAACTCGGTGTGTCCCGGCCAGGCAAAGCCGCAGTTGCGCAGGATCGCTTTCTCGATCGGGCCGGTGACCATGGCGGCAGCTTCACCGGCCAGGCAGGCGCGCGCAGCCGCCTCGATGCAGGCGACCACCTGGGCCGCGGTCGAGGCGGAGGGGGTGCCGGCCGTGGCTGGGGCAGCCGCTTCGTTCAGCGGGTTCCAGCAGTGCAGGCCGGGGGCATGGGTATCCGATTGCAGTGCGGAATCGTGAATGACGACCTCGATACCGAGCTCGGCCGCGCGCTGCTCAAGCCATAGCGGCGGGCAGACGATGCGGGCATCGCGAAACAGATCGGATGCGGCACGCCAGGTGAGCAGGACGCAGTCGGGGCCGATGCCGGCCGGCTCGCCGACCGTAATCAGCAGGGGACGGGTCACTGGTCGGAGGTGCAGCCGAATTCGGTGATTGTGGCCTTGCTGCGCAGGCCGTTGAGCCAGCGTGGTACCTGCTGCTGCATCTCGGAGTTGATCAGGATCTGTTCGATCTGATCGCGGTGTGCCTCGAAGGCATTCGGATCGATATGGCGTTTGCCGGTGACACGAATGATATGCAGGCCGTACTGCGACTGCACCACGCCGCTGGTCTGGCCAGGCTCGAGGGCAAAGGCTGCCTTTTCGAAGGCGGGCAGCATCTGGCCATGCTTGAACCAGCCAAGATCGCCGCCGCGGGAAGCGCTTGGTCCCTGCGAAATCTCCTTGGCACGGTTGGCGAACTCCTCATTGCTGGCATCCTGCATGTCGCGGGCGATGTTCTTGGCGCGCAGCATGATCTTGGCGCGGGTGTGCTCATCCGCACTTTCCGGAATCTGGATCAGGATATGGCTTGCCTTCACCTCATCGTAGCTTTTGCCGACATCCGGCTTCTGCAGGCGTTCGTCCGTCACCTTCATGATATGGAAGCCGGCCGGTGAACGGATCGGCCGGGTGTATTGGCCTTTTTTCAGCCCGAACACCGATGCGAAGACCTGGGAGATGCCGCCGGGGGCGAACCAGCCGATACCGCCACCCTGACTGGCGTTGGGGCCGTCCGAGAGGATGGTGACCAGGTGATTGAAGTCGGCTCCGTTCTGCAGGCGGGCATAAATGCGTTCGGCTTTCTGCTGGGCCTTGCTCACCTGGGCCGGGGTCGGAGCCTGAGGCAGGGCCACGAAGATCTGGGAGAGGCGCACCTCGCGGATCGGCTTCGGATCCTTGAGGTATTTGCGGTAGTACTCGCGCATCGACTCCTCGCTCACCTTCAGTTTGCTGCGTACGGCCAGGTTGACCACTTTGCCGGTCAGCAGGCGCTCCCTGAGGTTTTCACGATAGGTATCGTAGTCGAGGCCGCGTGCTTTCAGGACATCCTTAAGGCGACCGGCCGGGATATTGTTCTGGGTTTCGATGTTGCTGATGGCCTGGTCGATATCGTCATCGCTGATATGGATACCGAGCTTGTGCGCCTCCTGCTCCTCAAGCGTATGGGTGATACGGCTGTCGAGGGCACGTTTCAGCAGGGTCTTGTTTTCCGGCAGCGTGCTGACGCCTGCCTGGCGAATCTGCTGTACCAGCTGATCCTTGTCCTGTTCCACCTGGTAGCAGGTGATGGCCTGGCCGTTGACGACGGCCGCGACCGAATCGAGCTGCTCCGTGGCATGAGCCATGGCAGGCAGCAGCAGGATAAGCATGAGCGGTGTGAGCAGGATGTGCATGAAGCCTCCGGAAACGGGATTGGCGCAAAGGGGATGGGATGCCGGCGTGCGCCGGGAACAGCGGCAAAGCGGCATTATGAACCGACGCTACCCAGCCCCTTGAAGCCGAGCAAGAAACGGTAGCCGCTGTCGCTCGAGTTCACAGTGCCGGTACGATGGATGCGATAGCCCTCGATGGTTAAATCCCAGCAGGGGTGCTGGTAGTGGATGCCGGCGCTGGCCTGCTGGGTCAGTTTCAGCCGCGGATCGTATTGCCAGCGGCCGGTGGCCTGCCAGCGTTGGGCAAGCTGGATCAGGGCGTTGGTGCTGATCAGCTTCGAGGCGGTGGCATAGCGGCGGTCGGTCTGCTGCCAGTGCACATCGAGCCGGTGCCCGTAAGGGTGGGAGAGCATCAGGTCGGCATGCGCCGTGGCCCAGTAATGGTCGACGGGGTTGTATTGGCCGCCGCCGGAGAGGCGGATGCCGTCCAGCGGTGAGAGCATCATATCTCCGACCAGGTTGGAGAAGGGGCGTGTGGCCACCTGTTTCAGGTTTGGGTCGACCGTCTGGCGCCGGATATTGTAAGCGGCGCCAAAACGCATCTGCAGTACCTCGCGCACCGGCTGATTCGCCTTCGCTTTGTTTTGCAGAGCGGTTTCCAGCAGGGCGCTGATGCGGTGCATGCGTTCGAATCGATCCTGGCCGCTGAAGCGGTTGCCGTTCATCAGGTTCTGGATGGTCAGGTTGCCGAAGGCGGAGTCGAAATTGGGCAGGGCAGCCTGGGCCGGGGCGGTCGCATAATCGTAGCGTAGCACCGGTGAGATGGTGTGCCGCCAGTGACGATTGGCGCTGATGCGTTCGAAATCGACACGGCTGGTCAGGCTGGCCTCATAATTGGTCTGTTTGGCAATCGCGGGATTGCCGGCGGTCATGCCGTTCAGCCAGTAGCGGGTATGGCGGGCACCGAGGCGCAGCGTCGTTGTGGCCGCTCCTGTTTCGCTCTGCCAGGGCAGTTCGAGCCAAGGGTGAAGCACGACGCGCCAGCCGTCGAGGCCGCTATTGCGGGCAAAGCGGGTGCTCTGCTGCTCGAAGTGAAGGTCGAGGTGCTGCCCCTGCATGACCAGGTCACTCTGCAGGCGCGGCAGGATCTGCAGGGTTGTGGCATCGCTGGGGAGCGCCAGATCCTGCTGGGTCTGACCAAAGAGGCTGGCCGTGCCCAGATCACCCTGCCAGTTCAGGCCGGCCGTGCTGGTCAAAAAGCGTGCCGCCACATCTTCCGGGCGGGTCGAGAAATCGGTCAGGTACTGGTGATCGCTGACATGGTCGATATTGCTGTTGAGTTGCCAGTTACCCGGAAGGGCATGCGTAACTTTCGCACGCAGGCGCTGGCGATTGTAGGCAGTCTGACGGTCGTGGATGCTATCCCACTGCAGCTCTTCATAGCCCTTGTCTGACGCATGGCGAATCTCGGTTTCGGCCATGGTGCCGCGTGCCGTCATCGAGTGGGGCGTAATGGTGGCATCCCAGTTCGGGGCCGGGGCAAGATAGAGCGGCAGGGCCAGTTCGGTGCCGCGCTGTTTGCTGGTGCCGGCAAAGGGAAGCAGCAGGCCGGACTTGCGGCGCAGGGGCTGGCTCATGTAGGGGCTGTAGAAGACCGGCAGGCCGGCCAGTTCGAAACGGACATTGCGTGCCTTCATCACCCCTTCCTCCTGGTCGACGTCGGCACGGGAGGCGCGCAGAAGCCAGGTCTGGGCGTCGGGCGGACAGGTGGTGAAGGTGACCCCCTCGACCGAAAAGTGGTTATCGTCGATGCGTCGGAAACGATCGGCGGAGAGGCGTTCGCCGTTTTTCAGGATCGCTGTGGCCTTGTGCAGCTCACCGGTTTTGTCTTCGGTATGCAGGGTGCCCGATTCGGCCGAGATTTCGGCCGAATTCGATTCGATCTTTACATGCCCTTCGGCCTCAAGCTGCTTGTTGGCGGCATCATAACGAATCTCGTCCGCTTTCAGGGTTTCGCCTTTGCGATGGATGATGACATTGCCTTCGGCCACGACCACGCCATCGCTGCGACGGGTCAGCGTATCGGCAGCGATATCGGTGCCGGCAGCCCAGACGGTACTGGCGGTGCAAAGGGCAGTGGCCAGAACGGGAACGGTAATACGTCGCATGGCGGCGGACTCTAGCTTGCGTGCGGTCGGCGTCTACGGAATCAGGCCGGTTTGACGGCGTAGCCCAGGTAGTTGACCGACAGGTCTTTGGATAGAACGAAATCGTCCGACAGCAGGCGATAGGACATGCCGGTCAGTTCGCGGGTCTCAAGGCCGGCATGGTTCATGGCCGAGACCAGCTCGGAAGGGCGAATGAACTTGGCATATTGATGCGTGCCCTTCGGCAGCCAGCCCATGATGTATTCGGCGCCGATGATCGCCTTCAGGTAAGATACAGGGGTGCGGTTCAGGGTGGCGAAGAAGAAGTGACCGCCCGGCTTGATCAGGTCCGCACAGGCGGCCACGGTTGCCTCGACATCCGGCACATGCTCCAGCACCTCCAGGCAGGTGACGGCATCGTAAGCCCCGGCATGCTCGCCGGCCCAGTGGATGGCATCGTTCTCGACATAGTCGACAGCCGTGCCGCTCTGTTCGGCATGCAGGCGAGCCACACCCAGCGCCTTCGGCGAACGGTCGATGCCGGTAACCACGGCGCCGCGTCCGGCCATACCTTCGGCCAGCAGGCCGCCGCCACAGCCGACGTCGAGCACCGAAGCGCCTTCCAGCTTCATCTGCCGGCCGATGTAATCGAGCCGGATCGGGTTGATCCGGTGCAACGGTTTGAAACGGCCGTGCGGATCCCACCATTCGGCGGCAATGGCTTCGAATTTTGCAATCTCTTCGGGGTCAAAATGCTGGGCAACCATGACCGGTAAAGCTGCGGTGCGCAGGCCCCGATGGCAAGCGCTCGATATTCCCCCGCACAGCGCCTAGTCTGCTCGCATGCTGGGGCGAGTGATCCTGATCCGAATCGTGCAGGCGGTGCCGACACTGCTGGGTGTGGCCACACTGGTTTTTTTCCTGCTGCACATGGTGCCGGGCGATCCGGTCGATGCGCTGTTGGGCGAGACGGCGATGCCGGCCGATCGTGAGGCCTTGCGCAGCGCCCTGCATCTTGATGAACCGCTTCCGACCCAGTATATCCACTATCTCGCTGGCCTGGTGAGTGGCGACTGGGGCACGAGCCTTGTCGACCACCGCGGTGTACTGGAGCTGATCATGGAGCGGCTGCCCGCCACGGCCAGGCTTGCCATCGTCAGCCTGATTCTGGCCCTGCTCCTGGCCCTGCCACTCGGCTATTGGGCCGCCCGCCATGCGGGCCATGCCCAGGATGCGGGGGCGATGGCCTTTTCGCTGCTCGGGGTTTCGATTCCCAATTTCTGGCTCGGCCCGGTGCTGATGCTTGTTTTTGCCGTTTTCCTTGGCTGGCTGCCGGTCTCGGGCATGGAACAGCCCGGCAGTATCGTGTTGCCGGCCATCACGCTGGGCACGGCACTGGCCGCCGTTTTGTCGCGCATGGCCCGCTCCAGCTGGCTGGAGGCGATGGGCATGGATGCGGTGCGTACGGCGCGCGCCTTCGGTGTCGCCGAGCGCACCATCTGGTGGCGGCATGCCGCCCGTATCGCCGCCATTCCGGTCATCACCATGTTTGCCCTGCAGATGGGGGCTGTGCTGGGCGGGGCGGTGATCACCGAGACCGTATTCGACTGGCCGGGGCTGGGGTTGCTCACCATCGAGGCGATCCAGCGGCGCGATTATCCCCTGGTGCAGGGCTGTGTACTGATCATCGCCAGCTTCTATGTGCTGGCCAACCTGCTGGCCGATCTGCTGGGGCTGTGGCTCGATCCGAGGCAGCGCAATGTCTAGAACCAGCCTTGTACTGGTCATGCTCTGCCTGGCCCTGCCGTTGCTGGTGCTCATCGCATCCGCCCTCTATGGGCTGGACGGCCATGCCGTGAACCTCGATGCCGTGCTGGCCTCCGCCACGCTGGCGCATCCGCTGGGCTGCGACGCACTGGGGCGCGACGTGCTGGCACGCTTGTCGGAGGGGTTGCGCCTTTCGCTGATGGTGGGTGTGAGCGTGATCTGCTTCGGCGGCATGGTTGGCATCTCGATCGGCCTGATTTCCGGCTGGATGGGCGGGCGTATCGATGCACTGCTGATGCGCCTGGCCGATATCGTGCTCTCCTTTCCCGGTATCCTGCTGGCCATCGCCATGGCGGCGATGCTGGGGCCCGGGGTCGACAACCTGATTCTGGCCCTGGTCGTGGTCGGCTGGGTCGGCTTTGCTCGCCTGACCCGGGCGCAGGTGCTGTCGCTCAAGGGCGTTCCCTTTGTCGAGGCGGCGCGTGCCAATGGCCTCGGATTTCCCTATATCGCCGTGCGTCACCTGCTGCCCAATATCGCGGCCCCCTTGCTGGTCGAGGCGAGCTTCGGCCTGGCGGCCGTCGTGATCGGTGAGGCGGGCCTCTCTTTCCTCGGAGTGGGTGTGCAGCCGCCGGATGCCTCGCTCGGGACCATGATCCGTGAAGGTTCGCGTCTGATGCTGGTCTCGCCGCAACTGGTGATCTGGCCGGGGCTGGTGCTGTTTGCGCTGGTGATGGCGGTCAATCTGCTCGGCGATGCGCTGCGCGATCATTTGGATGTGCGCAGGCAGCAGGAGGGGTGATTGCGGCCGTTTGCGTTTCGCAGGTGTTTTTTCAGTTGGGGCGGGTTAGGTTACAGTGATGTATAAGCAAATGATTATAGGTCTGCAGGGACTGACCCTGACCGACGAAGAGAGAGACTGGCTGCAATCGCGGCCGCCGCTGGGGGTCATTCTCTTTGCCCGCAACATCGAGAGCCCCGGGCAGGTAAAGGCCCTGCTGGACGAGGTGCGTGCCGCCACCGGCGAGCAGACCTGGGCCGCCATCGATGAGGAGGGTGGCCGGGTCAACCGCATGCCATGGGCGCCGTTCAACAACCGCAAGCAGGCGGCGGAGTACGGGCGCCTTTTCCGGTCTGACCCCGCCGATGCAATCCAACAGGTCTACGACGATGCCTATACCACGGGCGAGGCGCTGAAGGCGCTCGGCTTCACCCACAACTGCGCGCCGGTGCTGGATGTCTATCACGAGAGTGGTGATGCCATTATCGGCGAGCGCGCCTACAGCGATTCCATGCCGATGGTCACGGCTCTGGGTGGCGCCTGTGTGCAGGGGCTGCAGGCGGCCGGCATTGCCGCAGTCGGCAAGCATTTTCCGGGGCATGGGCGTGCCAATGCCGATTCGCATGTGGCCATCCCCGAGGTTGACATTGACAGGGATGAGCTGGTTATCGAGATGGATCCATTCAAGATACTCGCGATTGCGGGTGGCCTTGAACACATCATGACAGCCCATGTCCGTTACACCGCCGTGGATGAGGAGGTGGCGACCCTTTCGCCCTACTGGTTGCAGGATGTGTTGCGTGACGAGTTCGGCTACGAGGGACGTATCTGGAGCGATGACCTCTGCATGAAGGGGGTGGGCAATGACCCGCGCAGTGCTGCCGATGCTGCTCGTGCGGCCGGCTGCGATGTGCTGCTGGTTTGCGAGCCGGCGGGTGTGCGCCTCTTTTACGACCTGTAAGCCGCCAGCGGCGGGCAATAAAAAAGGCAGGCCGATTGGCCTGCCTTTTTTTGTTTGTGTGGATAAAGCGGATCAGGCCTGCTGCGGTTTCAGGGCCGCTGCCTGCTCCTCCTCGACCATCGGGGCCTGTTGCAGCTCCTCGATGCGCCAGGCCGATTCGTCGGCCAGGAGGGCCGTGACCAGGCGGTGGTTCATCTCATGGCCGGTACGCTCGCCCTCGAAGGCGCCGACAATCGGCAGGCCGGCCAGCGACAGGTCGCCGATGGTGTCGAGAATCTTGTGGCGTACGCACTCGTCCTCGTAGCGCAGCCCACTCTCGTTGATGACGCGGTACTGGTCGAGAACGATGGCATTTTCCAGAGAGCCGCCCAGGGCCAGACCCGCCTTCTGCAGCGATTCGATCTCATGCAGGAAGCCGAAGGTGCGTGCCCGGCTCACCTCACGGGTGTAGGCGTGACGGGCAAAATCGATGGTGATGGCGCGCTGGCGCAGCAGCGGGTGATCGTAGTCGACCAGATAGGAGACCGAGAAACCGGCAGCCGGGTAAAGGGCGCACTTCTTGTTGTCCTCTTCGACGCTGACGCGCTTGAGGATGCGCATCACCTTCTTGGCCTTTTTCTGTTCGCGCACGCCGGCGCACTGGATCAGGAATACGAAGGGGGCGGAGGAGCCGTCCATGACGGGGACTTCCGGGCCGCTTACTTCAATATGGGCATTGTCGATACCGAGTCCGGCCAGGGCGGAAAGCAGGTGTTCGACGGTGGAGATATGGGCGCCATCCTTGCCGATGGTGGTGCAGAGACGGGTATCGGTGACGTATTTGGCTTTGGCGGGAATGACGGTGCCGAGGTCGGAGCGACTGAACGTGATGCCATGATCCTCTTCCGCAGGATGCAGAACAAGCTGAATCTTCTTACCGGAATGGAGTCCGATGCCGCTGCAGCGGATCGAATGGTCCAGTGTACGTTGTGGAATCATAGGCAACGCTCTCCCACGTCTCTCCGTCATTCGCCGCTTCAAGCGGCAAGCAAACCGTAAGGCCGGAATACACAGCGTACTGTGATACCCGGCACACCCAGGCCAGAGGAAGGGCACAGGTTGCCATGTTTTGACCATGGCTGCAAAGCATGGCCAACCTGTGCCCTGGCGGAGGGTGCTGGCAGCGGCCGCACGATGCGGTCACTGCCGAAGGGGATGGATGGAACGATTCCACCCTCCCGGGCGGCCCGATCCGGGCCGCCGGCTAAGGATCAATCCGCCTGTCGGCGGATCCAGGTCGGTACGGCGAGGGCCTCCTCGTCGTACAGGTTCTCCTGACCGAACGGCTTGGGCATCGGTGACGCAGGGCTGGCCTGTTCGCTCTGGGCGAACATCGGCTGCTGGATGCCGGGAGCCGACGGCAGCTTGAAGCTGTCGCCGGCCGAGGCGACCAGAGTCACCTTCGGCGATGCGGCAGCATTCAGGCCGGTGGCCACGACGGTGACACGGATCTCGTCGCCGACATCCTTGTCGTAGACCATGCCGCAGATGATGTTCGCATCTTCATCGGCCATGTTCTGGATAATCGAGACGGCTTCGTCGTACTCGGCCAGGGTCATGTCCTCGTTACCGGTGACGTTGACCAGGATGCCGCGGGCACCGTGGATATCGACGTCCTCCAGCAGCGGCGAGGAGATGGCGTGTTCGGCTGCTTCGCAGGCACGGTTCTCGCCGCCCGACAGGCCCGAGCCCATCATGGCCATGCCGCGTGTCTCGCTCATTACCGCCTTCACATCGGCAAAGTCGACATTCATGTAGCCGGTGTGGGTGATCAGCTCGGAGATACCACGTACGGCCTGCAACAATACGTCATCGGCCTTGCGGAACGCCTCCAGCATCGAGGTGTTCTTGCCTACCGCCCCGATCAGCTTCTGGTTCGGGATGGTGATCAGCGTATCGACATGCTTGCGCAGCTCCTCGATACCCGCTTCCGCCTGACGCAGGCGACGCTTGCCCTCGAAGTTGAACGGCTTGGTGACCACGGCCACCGTCAGTACGCCCATCTCGTGTGCCACTTCGGCGATGACCGGAGCCGCACCGGTACCGGTGCCGCCGCCCATGCCGGCAGTGATGAACACCATGTCGGTGTCGAGGAAGAATTCGCGCAGACGCTCACGCTCGACTTCCGCCGCCTCGCGCCCGACATTCGGGCTGGCGCCGGCACCGAGGCCGCGGGTGATGTCGGCACCCAGTTGCAGGCGGGTCTCCGCCTTGCTCTGCTCGATGGCCTGCGCATCGGTATTGGCGACGATGAAGTCGACGCCGCGCAGCTGTTGATCAATCATGTTGTTGAGGGCGTTGCCGCCGCCGCCACCGACGCCAATCACCTTGATCTTGGCTGACTGGGCGCTGGTGTCTTCCAGTGTGTATAACATTGCCATGGTTTTCCTCCTTAACCTTTTTCCTCTGTTGTTGTGTACATCCTGTCCTCCGCTCTCTTCCTCATGCTGGATCTCCGAACCAGCCTCGCATCAGTTTCCATACCTTTGCGAATACGTGACCCTCCGATCGTTGGATCGGAGTGTGTTGCCGGTAGCGCTGGCCGTAGAGAATCAGGCCCACGCCGGTGGCGTAGATCGGGCTTGATACCACATCGACCAGTCCGCCCACGCCCTGCGAGCGTCCGAGCCGGACCGGCAATCCGTCGAATGTCTCCTCGGCGAGCTCCACCATGCCCTGCAGCAGGGCACTGCCTCCGGTCAGGACCACGCCTGCCGCGATCAGCTCGCGGTAGCCGGAGCGCTGCAGTTCGGCCTTGATCAGCTCGAACAGCTCCTGCACGCGCGGCTCCAGAATCTGGGCCATCACCTGGCGTGGCATCGGGCGCGGGGCGCGACCGCCGACGCTCGGTACCTCGACCTGGTCTTCCGGAGCGACCAGTTCGACCATGCAGCTGCCGTACTTCTTCTTCAGCTGATCCGCCTCGCGGGCCGAGGTGCGCAGGCCGACCACCAGGTCGTTGGTCAGGTGATCACCGCCGATGGGGATAACCGCCGTATGGCGGATAGCGCCGTCGATGAAGATGGCGATATCGGTGGTGCCGCCGCCGATGTCGACCAGTACCACACCGATATCCTTCTCGTCCTGGCTCAGTACCGCTTCACTGGAGGCAACCTGCTCCAGCACCATGTCGGCCACATCGAGATCGCAGCGGTTGCAGCACTTGATGATGTTCTGGGCCGAGGAGACGGCCCCGGTCACCATGTGCACCTTCGCCTCCAGGCGTACGCCGCTCATGCCCACCGGCTCGCGGATACCATCCTGGTTATCGATGATGTATTCCTGCGGCAGGATATGCAGGATCTTCTGGTCGGCCGGGATATTCATCGCGCTGGCCGCATCGATGGCGCGCGACACATCCTCCTGCGTCACTTCACCCGCCTTGGTGGCGACGACGCCATGCGAGTTGCAGCCGCGGATATGGCTGCCGGCAATGCCGACATAGACGTTCTGGATATCGACGCCGGCCATCAGCTCCGCCTCCTCGATGGCCAGACGGATCGATTCGACCGTACTCTCGATATTGACGACCACACCCTTGCGCAGGCCGCGCGACGGATGCGTGCCGATCCCGATGACATCCAGCTTGCCGTCGGGCGCCGATTCGGCCACCACGCAGGCGATCTTGCTGGTGCCGATATCGAGTCCGACGAGTAGCTGATCATGCTTCGACATTTATATCACCCCCTGCGGATCGGCAGGCCGTAAAAACCAGCGCGATCCCAGTCGTGTGTTGATTCGCCAGTGGCCGCTGCGCCAGCGTGGCTGCGCAAGCAGCGCCTCCAGGCGCGCCAGCTGGCGGATGGCCGTTGTGCCATAGGAGAGGCGCCACTGCTGGCCACGGGCCAGGTTCAGTTTCCAGCCGTTGCCGTCATCGATCAGTTCGCTCAGCTGAGCGAGACGGGCCGGGTCGGTTTGGGCCATGCTGGTCAGCAGGCGGCTGGCCGCGGCCAGTTGCCGGCGCGGCATGCGCAGCAGCGGCAGGTTATAGGCCTCGTTGCGACGCATGGGCCGGTATGCCTCGCCCTGTTTATCAACCAGCCAGATATGCTCATCCTCCTGCTGCCACAGGGCGACCGGTATGCGTGCCTCCGCCTCGATGACTAGGCGGTTCGGCAGCTGGCGCTGGATACGGATGCTGGCGATATCCGGCAGGGCTGCGCTCAGCTGGCGGCGCAGTGCATCCGGTTGCGAATGCCAGAAATCGAGCGGGCCCATGCCGCTCAGTTCGCGGTCGATCTGGCGCTTCAGGCTGCTGCTGGCCGAAATCTGCCACTGATCGATACCGAGCATGTGATTCAGCGACCACAGCCCGCCGCCCAGCAGGGCAAGGCCCAGAACGCCCATGCCGGTCGAGGCGAGACGGCTACGGATGAGGGCCCGCCGCTGCTGACGCACTTCGTCCTGGATGCGGCGCTGATTCGGTCGCGTGGTCATGCCGTTCCTCCCGCACGCAGGTGACAGGCGGCCTTCGCCAGAATGCGCAGGCAAAGCTCGGGGAAATCGATGCCGGAGCTTGCTGCCGATTTGGGTAGCAGGCTGGTCTCGGTCATGCCGGGGATGGTGTTCACCTCCAGGATAGCCGGCTCACCGCCATCAGCGACGATCATGTCCACGCGCGGTGCTCCCTTGCAGCCGGTCGCCGCGACCGCCTTTTCGGCCACCTCCATGCAGTGGCGCAGGATTTCCGGCGGAATACGGGCCGGGCAATAGTATTCGGTGGCACCGGCCGTGTACTTGGAGGCGTAGTCGTAGACGCCCGATTTGGGGGCGACCTCGACCGGCGGCAGAGCCTCGCCTTCGAGCACGGCCACGGCGATCTCCACGCCTGTGACCGGCAGCTCGGCCATCCAGCGCTCCCGATTGTCGATCTGCAGGGCCAGCCAGTCGGCCTTCTCGTGCAGGCGGTGCAGCCCGACACTGGAGCCTTCGGCCACCGGCTTGAGGATGACCGGATAGCGGATCGGACCATCTTCCCTGATCGGGATATCGACCGGTGCCTTCAGGCCATGATCGTGCAGCACGGCCTTGGTCAGGCGTTTGTCCATGCACAGGGCCGAGGCGAGCACATCGGAGCCGGTGTAGGGAATCTGCATGATCTCCAGCATGCCCTGGATGCAGCCGTCTTCACCCAGTGTGCCGTGCAGGGCGATGAAGGCGGCATCGATACCGGCTTCGCGGATCTGGGCCGCCCAGTCGCCGTTCAGGTCGATGCCGACGGCATGCACGCCGGCACCCTGCAGTGCTTTCAGCACAGCATTACCGGAGCGCAGCGAGATCTCGCGCTCGCTGGAGCTGCCGCCCATCAGTACGCCGACTTTGGCAAAGGGGATGGCTGGCATGGTACTCATGGCTGCTCTCCCAGGATGCGAACTTCCGGCTCAAGCTCCACGCCGAACTGCTCCTTCACCGCCGCCCGTGCCGCCCGGATCAGGGCCAGCACATCGGCGGCACTGGCATGCCCCTCGTTGACGATGAAGTTGGCATGGCGGCTGGAGATGCAGGCCTGGCCATGGCGCAGTCCTTTCAGGCCGACCGCCTCGATCAGGCGGGCGGCATGATCGCCGGGCGGGTTCTTGAATACCGAGCCGCAGTTGGGCATGGCCAGCGGCTGCGTATCGCTGCGTTGCTGGCGCATGCTGCGCATGCGCTCGCGCAGCGCTTCCACATCCCCCGTTGCCAGGGCGAAGGTGGCACTGACGATGATGGCGCCAGCCGGCAGTTCGGTATGACGGTAGCGCATGGCCAGCTGATCGCGTTCCAGTTGCTGGCGGCTGCCATCGGTGAGCACCACCTCGATATGGGTCAGGGTGTCGGAGACCTGCTGACCGAAGGCGCCGGCATTCATGGCCACGCCACCACCGAGATCGCCCGGCACCGTGGCCATGAACTCAAGCCCGGCCAGTCCGGCACTGGCGGCATGCTGGGCGATTTTACTCATGCGGGCGCCTGCCTCGGCATAAAGCTTCTGTCCTTCCACGCGGATGGCGTTGATGGCCGAAAGATCGACCACTAGGCCGTCGAAACCGTCATCGGATACCAGCAGGTTGCTGCCGCGACCCAGGACCAGGCGCGGCATATCGGCCGGAAGCGATGGCATGGCCTCGGCCAGCGCCTCGATGGAGACGGGGGCAAAGAACCAGCGGGCCGGTCCGCCGATACCGAAGGTGGTACGTGGCGCCAGCGGCTCCTGCTCGCTTAGGCTGCCCTGCTGCATCAGTTGCTGCTGCCAGTTCATGCCGGGCCTCCGGCAATGGCTTCTCGTAATTGCTGGGCCAGCGTGCCGATGGAGCCTGCTCCGATGAGCAGCACGATATGGCCACTGTCGAGCTCCTGCAACGCCAGTTCGCGGGCCGCATCGAGATCGGCACAGAGTTCGACCTGGCGATGGCCGCGCCGGCGCATGCCCTGCATCAGGGCCTCCGAATCCACGCCTTCGATCGGCGCTTCGCTGGCGGCATAGATGGGCAACAGGTGCACCCGATGCGCCTCGTCGAATGCACCGAGGAAATCGTCCATCAGGTCGCGGGTGCGGCTGTAGCGATGCGGCTGGAAGATCACGCTGAGCTGCTTCTCCGGCCAGCATTCGCGTGCGGCCTGCAGGGTGGCGATGATCTCCTTCGGATGGTGGGCGTAGTCATCGACCAGCACGCCGTCGCCTTGCTTAACGCACTGGAAGCGGCGCTGGATGCCGGCAAAGCTCTCCATCGCCTCCCGGATCAGGGCCATGTCGACTCCCAGGTCAAGCAGTACCGCCATGGCGGCCAAACCGTTTTCGGCGTTGTGACGACCGGGCATGGGCAGGCGCAGCGTCACGGTGTCGCCCTGCTCGCGCAGGCCGACGGTCAGCTTCTGGGCATTGCCGGCCGGCTCCGCATCGATCAGGTGAATGTCGGCCTGCGGGCTGCTGCCGTAGGTGGTCAGCGGCCGGTGCAGCCCTTCGCGCAGGGCGGCGACATTCGGATGCTCATGGTGCAGCACCACCCGTCCGTAGAAGGGGGTCAGCCCGACAAAGTGGCGGAAAGCACCCATCAGGTGATCGAAGTCGCCGTAGTGGTCGAGATGCTCCGGATCGATGTTGCTGACCACGGTGATGGTCGGGGTCAGGCGCAGGAAGGAGCCGTCGCTCTCGTCGGCCTCGGCCACCAGCCACGGGCTGCCGCCCAGCTTGGCATTGCTGCCGCTGGCCATCAGGCGTCCGCCGATGACGTAGGTCGGATCGAGTCCCGCCACCTCCATGCCGTGGGCGATCATCGAGGTGATGGTCGTCTTGCCGTGGCTGCCGGCGATGGCGATGCCCTGTTTCATACGCATCAGCTCGGCCAGCATCTCGGCGCGCGGAATGACCGGGATACCGCGCTCAAAGGCAGCGGCGATCTCCGGGTTTTCCCGGGCGATGGCCGAGGAGACGACCACCACTTCGGCATTGCGCAGGTTCTCCGCCGCATGACCGATATCGATAGGGATGCCGAGTTCGCGCAGGCGCTTCACGTTGTTGCTCTCGGCTGCATCCGAGCCCTGCACGACAAAGCCCTGGTTGTGCAGCACTTCGGCAATGCCGCTCATGCCGATACCACCGATGCCGGTGAAGTGGATGCGCTGGATTCGGGCTTTCATGCCGTACCTCCGAGATAGGGCGCGAGCAGGGCCAGCTGACGCTGGTCGGCATCGCCGACAAAGGCTGTACGGGCCGCTGCGCTCATGGTTGCCAGCCGTTCGGGCTCGCGGAACAGGCCTGCGATGCTGTCGGCCAGTTGCGCCGCACTGATCGAGGCCTGCTCGGCCATCAGGGCTGCATCGCGGTCGACCAGGGCTTTGGCATTGTGGAACTGATGGTTGTCGGCAGCACTCGGCAGCGGCACGAAAATGGTCGGCATGCCGAAGGCCGCCACCTCACCGACGGTCATGGCACCGGCGCGGGCAATCATCAGGTCGCCGCTGGCATAGAAGCCGGGCATATCGTCACAGAACGGCACGACTTCGGCCGTGATGCCGGCATCGCGGTATGCGGCGGCCAGGGCTCCGGCATCGCCGTGCTTGCCGCAGACATGGCGTACGCTGAATGCGATACCCTGCCCGGCGAGCTGCCGGCAGGCGGCCGGCACGGTCTCGTTCAAAAAGCGTGCCCCCTGCGAGCCGCCAAGCACCAGCAGGCAGGGCGGGGTATGCGCCTGCCAGTGACCGGCGACGATATCGCGACGGATGATGTTACCGGTGTGCACACTCCTGCCGGCCGGCAGGCGGCTGCCCGCTTCGGAGAAGCCGAGCATGATATGGCGGCAGAAGCGGGCCAGGGTGCGGTTGACCAGGCCCGGCACGGCATTCTGTTCGTAAAGCATCACCGGGATGCGGCCGATCAGGGCCGCGACAACACCGGTGACACTGGCATAGCCGCCGACACCGACCAGCACGGTCGGCTTGTGTCCGCGCCAGTGGCGACGGATGCGCAGCACCGCTTTCGGCAGTTCGCGCAGCAGTACATTCAGGCGCTGGAGAAGGCCCGCTCCCTGCACGGCATGCATGGAGAGCAGCAGCACCTCTTCACCGCGTTCGGGCAGCAGGCGTGCTTCCAGGCCCCGTTCGGCACCAATGAACTCGACCTTAAGCTCCGGCCAGCGGGCGCGCGCGGCATCGGCCAGTGCCAGGGCCGGCATCACGTGCCCGCCCGTGCCGCCGCCGGCGATGCAGAGCATGGGGGTGTTGCTCATGCCGTCGCCTCCTCGTGCCGCTGCACGCGCCGGGATACCCGGTTCTCCGGCTGGTGGCGCTGGATGGCCAGCAACAGGCCGGCCAGGATGCAGTTGCCGAACAGGGCACTGCCGCCGTAGGAGACGAACGGGATCGGCATGCCCTTGGTCGGGATCAGGCCCATGACGGCGCCCAGATTGATCATGAAGCTGAAGGCGATCAGCAGTGTGCAGCCGACGGCCAGCAGGCGCTCGAACGGCTTTTTGGCGCGCCCGGCCAGTTGCAGGCCGCGCCAGACCAGGATGGCGAAGATCGCGATCAGGGCCATGGTGCCGCCCAGGCCCAGCTCCTCGGCCATGACAGCGGCGATGAAATCGGTGAAGGCCTCCGGCAGATAGAAGAGCTTCTGGATGCCCTGTCCGAGGCCGGCACCGGAGATACCGCCGGAGCCGAAGGCGATCATCGATTGCACCAGCTGGTAGCCGCTGCCGAAGGGATCGGCCCACGGATCGGTGAAACTGATCAGGCGCTTGATACGGTAGGGCTCGGCGACGATGCCGATGATGCCGATCGGCACGACGGCGATCACCAGGCCGGTCAGATGACGCAGCGGCACACCACCGACGAACCACATGCAGGTGCAGGCGGCGATCAGTAACACGGCATTGCCGAAATCGGGCTGCAGCAGCAACAGCAACATGGCCAGGCCGAGGATGACCAGCATCGGGGCAAGCCCCGAGGAGAAGCTGCGCAGGCGCTCCGGGAAGGTGGCGAGATAAAAGGCCATATAGATGATGATCACCGGCTTGAGCATCTCCACCGGCTGCAGGGTGAGTCCGGCCAGCGAGAACCAGCGCCGGGCACCGTTGATGCTGGTTCCGAAGATCAGTACCATCACCATGACCGCAAAGGCGAGCCCGAGCAGCGGCAGGGCGGCGGCCATCAGCCAGGCAGGCTCGATGCGCGATACGGCCCACATGATGGCGATACCGATGGGGATATAGACCAGCCAGTGGCTGATAATGCGCAGCGGGTCGCCATAGCGTACCTCGGCCACACTGAGGCTGGCACTGCTGACCATCAGGATACTGATCGCCAGCAGGGCGGCGACACAGCCGAGGATGATGGGATCGGGGGCAGCCAGACGTTTCATACGTCATCCCCCAGGGCACGCACGGCCTTGATGAAGGCGTCGCCGCGCTCGGCGTAGTTGCGGAACTGGTCGAGACTGGCCGCGGCCGGTGCCAGCAGCACCGGTGCATGCTCCGGCAAAAGAGCAGCCCGCGATACGGCGGCATCGACGGTATGGACGATTTCGAACGGCACCCCGGCCTCGGTCAGCAGCTCGGCATAGCTCTGCGGCTCCTTGCCGATGACCAGGGCATGGCCGACATGGCGCTGCACATCCGGCAACAGCGGCATCAGGTCGAGCCCCTTGCGGGCGCCGCCGCAGATCCAGGTGACCCGCTCGAAGCTGCGCAGGGCAGCGGCAGCGGCATCGGGATTGGTCGCTTTCGAGTCATCAAACCAGTCGCGGCCCATTTTGGTGCCGATCTTGCGCAGGCGGTGGGCAAGGCCCGGAAACGAAGTGATCGCCTCGCGGATAATGGGAGCCGAGACGCCGAAATCGGCGGCAGCCTGGGCTGCCACGGCCAGGTTGACGTGCTGATGGCGGCCGCTGGCCGGAATTTTGGTGCAGGGAATCTGCTGGCGGTTGCCATCCTGATGCCAGAATAGCCGGGCCTCGCCCTCTTCATGGCAGATGCCGGCAGCCAGCGCTTCGCCGATCAGTTCATCCTGCATGACAATGCCGAAACGGTGCACATGTACGCCGCGCCCTTCCAGTTTGCGGGCCAGTTCATCCCAGCGCTCCTCCATCGGCAGCATGGCGGTATCGCCCTCGCCCTGATGGTCGAACATACGCAGCTTGGCGGCGAGGTACTCCTCCGGCGTGGCATGCATATCGGCATGATCCGGCTGGATATTGAGCATCACGGCCCATTGCGGGTGCAGCATGCTGCTGCGCTCCAGCTGGAAGCTGGAGAGTTCCAGCACCACGCGTGCCGGGGTACGCGGCCCCTGCAGCAGGTCGAGCATCGGGGTGCCGACATTGCCGCCCGCCTCGCAGCCGCCCGGCAGCGTCTCCAGCAGCAGGCTCATCATGTGGGTGGTGGTTGTCTTGCCGTTGGTGCCGGTAATGGCCACCACCGGGCAATCGCAGTGCTGCACAAACAGATCGAGATCGCCATGCATCTCAACGCCGCCGGCACGTGCTTCCAGCAGGGCGGGATGCATCCACGGCACACCGGGACTGACCAGAATACGGCCAAAGCGGCTGAGCAGCTTGGCCTGCAGCGGTCCGGTATGCAGCGGCACCTGCTGCAGCTCTTCCGGCAGCTCCCTTGCGTGTTCGTCGAACAGTTCGCACGGCTCGCCGCGCCGTTGCAAAAAACGGGCGATCGAGGCGCCGGTGCTGCCGAGACCGATAATGGCGGTGGATTGCATGCTGCTCATCGGATCACCGGATCTTCAGGGTGGACAGTGCCACCAGGGCCAGGATGAGCGAGATGATCCAGAAGCGAACGATCACTTTCGGTTCCGGCCACCCCTTCAGCTCGTAGTGGTGATGGATCGGCGCCATACGGAAGACCCGCTTGCCGGTCAGCTTGAAGCTTGCCACCTGTACCATCACCGAGACGGCCTCCAGCACGAACAGGCCGCCGGCGATGGCCAGCAGCAGCTGCTGGTGTACGGCACAGGCGACAAAGCCCAGGGCACCGCCCAGCGCCAGCGCACCCACATCACCCATGAAGACCTGGGCCGGATAGGTGTTGAACCACAAAAAGCCCAGGCAGGCGCCGACCATGGCGCCGCAGAAGATGGTCAGCTCACCGGCGCCCGGCACATGCGGAATCATCAGGTAACTGGAGAAGTGGGCATGGCCGGCGAGATAGACGACTACGGCCAGGGCTGTGGCGACCATGAAGGTGGGGGCCACGGCGAGGCCGTCCAGACCGTCGGTCAGGTTGACGGCGTTGGAGGCGCCGATCAGGACGAAGAGCAGGAAAGGCACATACCACCAGCCCATGTTCCACTGTACCTTGAAGAAGGGGATGTCGACGACGGGGGCGGTCATCTGCATCAGGCCAACGGCCGCAATGCCGCCAAAGGCGAGCTGCAGCAGAAGTTTCCAGCGTCCGGCCAGCCCCTTCGGATTGCCACGGCTGATTTTCAGGTAATCGTCCAGCCAGCCGATCAGGCCATAGCCGAAGGTGACCAGCAGACCCAGCCAGATGAAGCCGTTGGAGAGATCGGCCCACAGCAGGGTCGAGAGTCCGAAGCTGAACAGGATCAACAGCCCACCCATGGTCGGGGTGCCCTGCTTGGAGAGATGGGTGGCCGGGCCGTCGCTGCGGATCGGCTGTCCCTTGTGCTGAACCCGTTTGAGCCAGGCGATGGTGCGTGGGCCGATCACCCAGCAGATGACCAGCGCCGTCACCAGTGCGTAGACGCTGCGGAAGGTGATGTACTGGAACAGGTTGAGGAAGCTGTACTGGTCGGCCAGCGGGTAGAGGAGATTATAGAGCATGCGCGTCCTCCTCAGCCGCCAGGGCTGCGACGATACGATCCAGTGCCATGCTGCGCGAAGCCTTGATCAAGACGGTATCCCCCTCACCGAATACGATGCACTGCTCCTGCAGCCATGCCAGCAGGGCTTCGGCATCGGCGAACCATGCCGCATCGGGATGCGCGGCGCGCAGGGCCTGCATCTCGTTGCCTACCAGCAGCAGGCGAATGCCGTCGGCGATGGCGAGGGAAGCGTGCTCGGCAGCACTGTCGGGGCCCAGTTCGGCCATATCGCCGAGAATGGCGATACGGTTGCCGCTAAGGCCAGCCAGCGTATCGAGGGCTGCCTGCATCGAGGTCGGGTTGGCATTGTAGGCATCATCGAGAATGCGGGCGCTGTGACGACCGGAACGCAGGCGCATACGTCCTGCCACCGGCTGCCAGCCGGCCAGGATTTCGCCGGTCTGCGCCAGCGACATGCTGGGCTGGTTTTTACGCCCGTAGTGCAGGGCAACGGTTGCAGCCAGGGCCATGTCGGCAGCCCAGTGGCGGGCCGGCAGGGCCAGGGTCAACGATGTATTCTCATTGCCGCAGGCCAGCGTCAGTTTCCGGCCATCAAGCTGCCACTGCACGGCCAGCGGATCGCAATCCGTATCGATGCTGCCGGCAGGCAATGCGACGCCGGCCTGTTGCAGGCGTGTCTGTACGCCATGGCCGAGTACGGACCAGCCCTGCGGCTGCAGGTGTCGTAGCAGTTCGCCTTTTTCGCGGGCCACGCCATCCGTGCCGCCAAGGCCGGCACCGTGGGCTGCCCCGATACCGGTCAGCACAGCGATATCCGGAGCCACAATGCGACCCAGTTCGGCCATCTCGCCCGGCTCACTGATGCCGCATTCGATGATGGCGATGTCGCTATCGGCCGGAACGGCCAGCAGCGTGGCCGGTACGCCGATCAGGTTGTTCAGGTTGGCCTGCGTGGCAGAGGTACGCAGGCCCAGGCCGACAAACAGCTGTTCCAGCATGGAGCGCAGCGTGGTCTTGCCGTAGGAACCGCTGATGGCGATCAGGGCTGTATTCGTCAGTTGCAGGCGCCAGGCATGGGCGATATCGCCGTAGGCCCGTTGCGTATCGGCAACCTCCAGCTGCGGCAGATCGATGGCTTGCCAGAGCTTGCGCCCTTCGGTATCGCCGATCAGGGCCGAGGCGTGCTCAGCCACCTGCTCAGCAAACGCATGCCCGTCGAAGCGGGGGCCGCGCAGTGCGAGGAAGGCGCCGCCCTTCGGGAAGGCGCGCGTATCGGTGGCCACGGCATGAATCTCGGCCGGCATGCCGTGATGCCAGGTGCCGCGTGTGGCCTGCTGCAGTTCGGTCGCATTCATGCGCATCGACGGCTCTCCCTCTCTTCACGGGCATGCAGCAGATCGCTGGCAATGCCGAAATCGCTCCACGGCGTGCGCTGGCCGTTGGCTTCCATGTAGTTCTCATGTCCCTTGCCGGCGATGATCAGCGTATCGCCCGGCTGCATCGCCTCGATCGCTTCGGCGATGGCGCGTTCGCGATCGAGCTGCAGATGCACATCGGCCGGATAGGGGCGGGCGATGCCGCTCTCGATCTCCGAGGCGATCACCTCCGGCAGCTCCTGGCGCGGGTTGTCCGAGGTGATCCAGACGGCATCGGCGATCTCGCTGGCAATGCGTCCCATCTCCGGCCTTTTTTCGCGGTCGCGGTTGCCGCCGCAGCCGAAGACGACCAACAGGCGTTCGCGGGTGATATTGCGGGCCGTGGCCAGGCAGCGCTCCAGCGCCTCCGGCGTATGGGCATAGTCGATGAACACCTGCCAGCGGCCGATATCGAGCCCCTGCATGCGTCCCGGTGGGGCACTGATACCGTTCAGAATCTCCGGCATCCGCTCCAGGGCGACATCGAAGCAGCGGTGCAGAACCTGGGCAACGGCGGCGAGGTTCTCGGCATGGAATTCACCGGCCGGCACATCCTCAAGCAGGACCTCGCCCCGATCGCAGGCGAGGCGTGCCAGCCCCGGCAGCTCCTGCTCCCAGGCCATGATGGTGTCGTTCTCCTCATGGCTGCGGTGCAGGCCATGCGCGTACCAGCAGGGTGCACAATCGATCTGCTGCAGCAGATGCACGAGTTGCGGCTGGTCGAGGTTGCAGACGGTGATGCCGCCCTGCTCGCTGACCCGCCGGATAAAGGCGGATTTCAGCGCTGCATAGGCCTCGAAACTGCCGTGGTCCTGCAGATGGTCGTGGCCGAGGTTGGTCCAGACACCGGCTGCGAAAGGGATGCCGGCAATGCGCTGTTGCTCGACCCCGTGCGAGGAGACCTCCATGGCGATGGCAGGGACTCCGGCGTTGTCTGCTGCGGCGAGCAGACGGTGCAGGGTCAGCATCGACGGGGTGGTGTTGCCGATGTCGTCGATGCGGTCGCTGGCGCGGATCCAGCCCAGCGTGCCGCAGCCCCAGGCATCGCCGAGCAGGCGGGTGAGTGCCGTGCGCAGCATCCAGGTGACACTGGTCTTGCCATCGGTGCCGGTGACACCAATGCATCTGACGCTGCTGTTTTCGGTGCCGAACCAGCGGCGCAGCAGCAGGCCTGCGGCCTCCATATCGGCCAGTTCCAGTTTTGGCAGCGCGATTTCCGGCAGTGCGGTGGCGACGCTGATGATCGCTACGGCACCTTTTTCGGCGGCTGTCCGGGCAAAGCGGGCGGCATCGGCCCCGGCCCGTGGCAGGCAGAGGAAGGCATCGCCGGGCTGAACCTGGCGCGAGTCGTCACAGATGCCGCGAATTTCGACGTCTGAATGGACGGCATGTCCGGCCAGGTCGGAGAGCATGCGCGGTGGCTGCTGCGAGAGCTGCATCAGTTCCTGCATGGGCTTATTCATGCAGCCATACCTCGACGGTGTCACCGGCCGGAAGATCGGCCAGCGCCACCGGCTTCTGCCTGTAGACCCAGCCGGAGCCGTGGGTGCGCAGGCGGTAGTGCTGCCGGTGTGCGGCCTGCATCGCCTGGCGCAGGCTCATGCCAAGGAAGTGGCCGACCGTATTGGCGGTTGCAAGGCCGTCGCCATTCTGGGCCCGGGTTTGCAGCAGCTGCCACTCGTCCTGCTGCGGCAACTCGGGCGAGATGCCGAGGTAGGGGAGTGCCGTGGCGGCGATGTTGTGGAAGATGGGGGCTGCCACACTGCCGCCGTAGATCGAATCTTTCGGCTCGTCGATGACGACCACAATGACCAGCTGCGGATTGTCGGCGGGGGCGATGCCGGCAAAGACAGCGGTATATTTGCCCTTGGTATAGTTGCCATCCTTGCCCGCTTTCTGGGCTGTGCCGGTCTTGCCCGCGATGCGATAGCCGGCCACCTCGGCCCGTTTGCCGGTGCCGTCCTGACTGGTCGCCGCTTCAAGCATGCGCATCACTTCGGCGGTGGTGTGTTTCGAAAAAATGCGCTCGCCCTGCAGTTTCTGCCGGCCATTGATCAGCGACGGCTGCACCCGTTTTCCGCCGTTGGCCAGAACGCAAAAGGCCGTTGCAAGCTGCAACGGCGTGACGGCAATGCCCTGCCCGAAGGCGATATTGGCTGTCTCGACCGGCCCCCATCGTCCGACCGGCAACAGGATGCCGGGTGATTCGCCCGGCAGGCCGATGCCGGTTCGCTGGCGGAAGCCGACCTGGGTCAGGGCGCTGAACAGGCGCTCCGGCCCCAAATTCAAGGCAAGTTTGGCAGCACCGATGTTGCTGGAACGCATGATGATGCCGTTCAGATCCAGCCACCCCTCGGCATGATCGTCGTGAATGACATGATCGGCCACGGCGAAGGCGCCGTTTTCGCAGAAAATGCGCGAATCCGGCTCCCATTTTCCGGTTTCGAGAGCCGCCGCAACCGTGAACGGCTTCAGCGTCGAGCCCGGCTCGAAGACATCCGTCACGGCACGATTGCGCCATTCGCCGGGATGGAAATGGCGGAAGTTGTTGGGGTTGAAGCCGGGCCAGTTGGCCATGGCCAGTACCGCCCCGTCCTGCGGGCGCATGATGACGACCGAGCCCCCGCGCGCCTCATTCTGGCGCACGCCGTTGGCCAGTGCCGCATAGGCGATGCTCTGGATGCTGCTGTCGATGGAGAGCTGCACGCTCTCGCCGATCTGCGGCTGTTTGATCCAGATGCCGCCGGGCAGGGAGTGACCGCGTGCATCGCGTTGGACCAGACGAATACCCGGCGTACCACTCAGGTGGTCGTCGAGGCTGCGCTCCAACCCCTCAAGGCCGTGACCGTCGATGCCGACAAAGCCGAGCAGGTGCCCGGTCTCCGGCCCCTGCGGGTTGTAACGGCGCCACTCTGTCTCGCGACGGATGCCGGGGATGTTCAGGGCGGCGACCCTGTCGGCGATGGCCGGTGTCACCTGGCGCGACAGCCAGACGAAACCGCGCTTGCCATGCAGGCGCGATTTCAGCTCATGCGAGGTCATATGCAGGGCTTTTGCCAGTTCGCCATAGCGCTCGCCCGGCACCTCGTCGGCCATGGCGGCAATCGAGGGCACCTCGATGCTTTCAGCCAGGATGCGTCCGTTGCGGTCGGTGATCGGTCCGCGCGGTGCGGTGGTCTCGAACTGGCGGAAGCGCTGCTTCTCGGCTACCTCTTTCAGCTCGGCACTCTGGATCCAGTGCAGATCGACGGCGCGCACGGCCAGCAGCGCCAGGCCAAGGGCGACCAGGCCTGCGACCGCTTCCATGCGGCGGCGGATGAATAGCTCTTCGCGGCTCATGGCTGCAGTACCTGCATCGGCTGTGGCGGCCCCATGTGCAGCTGCTCCTGGGCGATGCGGCGCAACCGCTCCGGCCTGGCAAGACTGGCCAGTTCCAGGCGCAGGTTCTGGAGCTCATGCGAAACGGCGGCCTGTTCGTCGGCAACCCTCTGGCTCTGATGCGTCAGTTCGATGCGCATGTGCGACAGCCACACCTGGGCTGCCGCCAGCAGGCCGCAGCTGGCGAGAACGGTGATCATCGGCAGGTGGCGGCTCATGCGTCCGTCTCCGGCAGGCGTTCGGCGATACGCAGCATGGCCGAGCGGCTGCGGGGGTTGGCTTCCAGCTCCGCCTCATCGGCGCGCAGCGGCTTTTTCTGCAGCCAGCGCATGCTCGGGGTGCGACCGCAGATGCAGATCGGAAACTGGGGCGGGCAGGTGCAGGGGTGCACCTCCGCTTCGATCAGGTCGCGTACGCGGCGATCCTCGCCGGAGTGAAAGGAGATCACCGCCAGGTGGCCGCCGGGGGCCAGATGTTGCATGGCGCTTTTGACGCCGGTTTCGATCTGGCCGTATTCGTCGTTCACCCAGATGCGCAGGGCCTGGAAGGTGCGTGTGGCCGGATGCGTCTTGCCATGCCGTGCATTGGGCGGCACGGCATGAAAACAGATATTTTCGAGATCGCGCGTGGTGTGCAGGCGATCCTCGGTCAGCGCCCGCAGGATCGCCTTGGCGATACGGCCGGCAAAACGCTCGTCGCCATAGCGGCGCAATACATCCTTCAGCTCACGCTCGCCGGTGCGGGCCAGGCGGGTGGAGAGCGGTTCGAGCCGTTCGGTATCCATGCGCATATCCAGCGGTCCTTCCGCCTGGAAGGAGAATCCGCGTGTTGCCTGATCCAGCTGCGGCGAGGAGACGCCGAGATCGAAGCCGATGCCGGTCACCGAGTCCCACCCCGCTTCATCGAGTGCGGCATCGAGGCTGCCGAAGTCGGCATGAATGATGCGGAAGCGCGCATCTTCCTGCGCGAGCTTCTCGCCCTCCTCGATGGCCTGCGGATCGCGGTCCAGGGCCAACAGCCGCCCTTGCGGGGAGAGGCGTGCAAGCAGCATGCGGGCGTGGCCGCCACGGCCGAAGGTCGCATCGACATAGCGGCCATCCGGGTCAGTGAGGATGGCATCGATGAAGGGCTGGGCGAGGACGGGAACATGGGAGGTCTCGGCCACTTAGATACCCAACTCGTCGAGCAGCTTCTCATCGAAGCCGCTATCGACAGAGAGGTCCGTCTCCTGCTGCCAGCGCTCGCTATCCCAGATTTCAAAGGTGTTGTTGGTGCCGGCGAAATGGATGCTTTTGGTCAGGCCTGCATATTCGCGCAGCAGCGGCGCCAGCAGTACGCGTCCCTGCTTGTCGGGGGCGTATTCAAAGGCGGAGCTGACCACCTTGCGGGTGATCTGGCGTACGGTGCGATTGGTCGAGGGCTGCTGGCGCAGTTTTTCGAGCAGTTGCTGCCACTCTTGTACGGGGTAGGCGCGCAGGCAGGGATCGTAGATATCGAGGGTGATGTAGATGCGTTCGTCGTCGTAATGATGGCGCAGGACTTCACGGAACGCGGCAGGGATATTGACGCGCCCTTTGTCATCCATGGTATTTGCATGTCCGCCGAGAAACATCTGCGACTAAGCCTCTTCCCCCATAATTTGATCGGGTAAGTCTACCCACACTTACCCACCACAGTCCAATATTGGCCACATATGGAGGCTTGTCAATGTGCCCATGGTCACATTGTGGTCAAAATGCCCCAATATTTCGGCAAGAAAAATGCATGGAATTTTGTCAGCTGGAGGGCGTGGGTGGGGGATTGTGGGTGGAGAGTGGTATTGCGCTTCAGGAAGGGTGGTTAAGGAGTGCTTCGGCCCGTTTCAGATCCTCCGGCGTATCGACCCCGAGGCAGTGGAAGTCGCCCGTGGTTACGGCAATCGGATAGCCGTGATGCAGCACGCGCAGCTGCTCCAGCTGTTCGGCCTGCTCGGATTCGCACGCTTCCAGCGTGGGATAGATGAGCAGGAACTCCTTGCGGTAGGCGTAGAGCCCCACATGCTGCAGCGGGATGGCAGTGGAGGAGCGTGGGTAGGGGATCGGTGCGCGGCTGAAATACATCGCCTGGCCCTTGGCATTGCAGACCACCTTGACCACATTGGCATCGTGCAGGTCTGCCGCTTCACGTAGCGGATGGGCCAGGGTGGCCATCGGCAGGTAGGGGTCGTGGTAAAAGGGCTCAACAACGGCGCGGATGGCGTCCGGGTCGATCAGCGGTTCATCGCCCTGCACATTGACGACGATATCGCAGTCCAGTTCCCGCACTGCCTCGGCCAGGCGGTCGCTGCCGCTGGCATGGTCGCTTCGCGTCATGCGCACGACAGCACCTGCGGTTGTGGCTGCCTCGGCAATGCGTGCATCGTCGGTGGCGACGAAGACGTCACCAATGCCGGCATCGTGGGCGCGCCGGATGACATGATGGATCATCGGCTCCCCATTCAGCATGGCCAGCGGTTTGCCGGGAAAGCGGCTGGAGGCGAAGCGGGCCGGGATGCCGATGACGATCTTCATCAGTGGGCTTCGATCTCGTCCCAGCTGGCTGTGGCCGTGCCCACCTTGCCGACGACGACACCGGCGGCACGGTTGGCCGTCTGGGCAGCTTCCAGCGGAGAGTCGCCGCGCGCCAGGCAGGCGGTAAAGACGGCAATGACGGTGTCGCCGGCACCGGTGACATCGTAAACGTCACGCGCTGCCGTCGGGATGTGGTGGCAGGTGTTGCCGTCGCACAGGGTCATGCCGCGATCGGAGCGGGTCAGCAATACGTATTGCAGCCCCAGGTCGCTATGTAGCTTGCGCGCCATCGCCTCGGCTTCAGGGTCTTCATTGACCGGTCGCATGCCGGTCATGGCGGCGGCCTCGAACAGGTTCGGGGTGATGACGGTCGCTCCCTTATAGGCCGCGGTATGGGCCGGCTTCGGATCGACGGCGATGATCTTGCCCTGTAGCTCGGGAATCAGGGCGCGCAGGAAATCCGGGGTCAGCACGCCCTTGGCATAATCGGAAAGGATGACGGCAGTCGCCTCGGGCAGCAGTTCGCGCAGTCGCTCCATGAGCCGCGTGTGCGTCTCCGGCATCAGGGCTGAATCCCACTCGCGATCGTAGCGCACCACCTGCTGGTGGCGGGCGATGACGCGGGTCTTGATGGCGGTCGGGCGCTGGTTGCGTTTGGTGACCACACCGCGATCGTCGGCATCAAGCTCCGCCAGGCGCTGGTGTACCCACTTGCCGGGCTCATCGTCGCCGACAACACCAAACATGGCTGACGGCGTGTTTAGGGCGTGCAGGTTGCGGATGACGTTGGCCGAGCCACCCAGCCTGCGGTCCATGCTCTCCACGTTGACCACCGGCACCGGTGCCTCGGGCGAGATGCGCGAGACATCGCCCCAGACGAATTCGTCCACAATGATATCGCCGATAACCAGGATCATGGATTGAATCTCGCTTCCAGGTCGCGCACGAAGCTTCCTGCTGTCAGGTACTCGCGGCCGTAGGAGGCGAGCTTCTTCATCCGGCGAGCCAGGTAATCGCCCCTCAGATGGTAGGTGAGGGTGTTGTAGCGGTAGATGGCTGCTTTTACCCGTGCTGCCTCATCGGCATCGGCCGTGAACTCGGCCGGGATATCCACTTTGCGGAACAGAATCTTGATATCCGGATCGCTGTCGCCGTCGGCAAAGTTTTCCACCATCGCAAAGCCGCACTTCTTGGCCAGCGCGATCAGGGTAGCCGGCGTGAAGTTGTAGATGTGGGCAAAGTGGAACAGGCGTCCGAAGGTGGCGAAGGGGGCGGCGATATTGGGGCATTCGATGTGGAGCAGGCCACCATCCTTCAGCTGCTCGCGGATATGCATCAGGGCCGTGGTCGGCGAGGTGAAGTGCTCGATGACATGGATCAGCAGCAGTACATCATGCGACTGCGTACCCTCCAGGTCATACAGATTGCAGTTGGCGACATCGGCATGCAGCACCTTGTGGGTGTAGCTGTTGAAGTCGCGGTTTGGCTCGATGCCACCGGCCGTAAAGCCGTGTGTTTCGAACGACTTGACGGTACAGCCGATGCCGGCCCCGATTTCGAAAACATCCGCTCCCTCCGGCAGGTGCTTTTCGATCAGGCCGACGATGCGCTGGCCGTTGTTCCAGGCGCGCATGATGCGGCGCGGGGAGGGGGTGCGCTCACCGTGGTAGTCGCGGCGGTAGTCGTTGGCGTAGTAGGCGGCGATCTCCTCCTCGCTCGGTACCGGCATGTGCGATACCAGGCCGCAGCCCTCGCAGATGCCGGTGGTCATTGGCTTGCCGTGCCGGTCGTGCCGGCTGATGACGGTGAAGCTGCTGCCACCGCAGATGTCGCAGATCTGTTGATTCTCCTGGCTCACGCCATACTCCCTGTACGGGCCCGTTTGCGGGCAATGTCTGTTTTGAGCTGGCCGCAGGCGGCCGAGATGTCGCGGCCGCGCGACTCGCGCACCACCGCCACCTTGCCAGCCTCGACCAGAATCGAGCGAAAAGCTGTGACGCTGCTATCACTTGGGCGCCGGTAATCGCTGCCGGCGTGGGCGTTGAAGGGGAGCAGGTTGATGGTGCTCTCAATCCCCTCCAGAAGCTCACAGAGGCGATGCGCATCGGCCTCCGAATCGTTGATCCCTGCCAGCAGTACATACTCGATCAGCACCCGTTTTCTGTCGTGGGCGGCGATGTAGGCACGCACCGCGTCCAGTAATTCGGCAATCGGGTACTTGCGATTGATCGGCATGATCGCATCGCGTACTGCATCGGTGGTGGCATTGAGCGATATCGCCAGATTGCAGGGCAGCTGATCCTGGATCATCTGACGGATACCCGGCACCAGCCCCGCCGTGGAGAGGGTGATGCGGCGGGGCGAAAAGGCCATCCCCTGCGGGTTGGCGGCAATGCGCACGAAGCGGCTTACCTCTTCGTAATTGTGCAGCGGTTCGCCCATGCCCATCAGGACCAGATTGCGCGGGTATTCGCCGAGGATGTTCCGGGCCGTCATCACCTGGGCCACCATTTCGGCCGCCGTCAGGTTGCGGGTCAGGCCGGCGGTGGCGGTGAGGCAGAAGTTGCAGCCCACGGCACAGCCGACCTGACTGGAGATGCACTGGGTGATGCGCCCCGCTCCCGGGATGATGACGCTCTCCACTTCGCGTCCGTCCGGCATGGCCAGCAGCAGCTTGCGGGTGCCGTCGATATCCTGTTCATGGGCTGTGCACTGTGGTGCCAGTGTGCGGGTATGGGTGCGCAGGTGTGCGCGCAGCGCTTTCGGCAGCTCCGGCATGGCATCGATGTCGGTGATGCCGTGGCGGAAGATGAAGGCATTGAGGCGATCGGCGTGCGAAAGCTTGGCTCCCGCCTCGCGGCAGAGGGCGCGCAGGGCTTCGATATCCAGGCCGATCAGGGCCGGAGTCGACGATGCGGGCATCAATGGCTGCATGTGCGTTGAATGGAAGAGCGGGCGATGGGATCACCGCCCGCTCAGGGTTCCTTGCCTTACAGGCCGTACTTGGACTTGTTGGCAGCCACCTCTTCGGCGGATGGCGGGGTGTGCTCCTTGACCTCGGCCAGTTCGAAGCTGTCGCGATCGGTGTCGCACTTCTCGTTCAGGGCGATGTCGGAGGCGAAAACTTCCGGAACATCCTCTTCCGGATAGATCGCTTCCCACGGACACTCCGGCTCACATACGGCGCAATCGATGCACTCGTCCGGCGAGATGAAAAGCATGTTCGGGGTCTCGTCCGAGACCTCCTTGGGCTGGTAGAAGCAGTCCACCGGGCAGACCGCGACACAGGCGGTATCCACACAGTCCTTGCACAGTTGGGTGACGACGAATGCCATAACTAAAACCTCGCTAACGGTGTTGGGAGGCAGCGCTTCCTTGGCTGCATCCATGCAGGCCATCGCGGGCCTGCCAGAATGACGATGCGAATCGTCGGGTTTGTCGCAAGCGCCGCACGATAACACAAGGGCCGTATGCCGGGCTACCTGCAGCACTTTGGGTGCATTGAGGCAGACAATGACGGGAGATGCAAATGGCAATGCCCGGCATGACTTCATGTCATGATCGGGCTAGGCTAACGCCATGCCATTTTCGCCGTTTGTGCATCTGCATAACCACACCGATTTTTCGCTGCTCTCCGGCGCTACCGGGGTGGGCGAACTGCTGGATCGGGTGGCCGAGCTGCGTCAGCCGGCCCTGGCCCTGACCGACTACGGCAACCTGTTCGGAGCCGTCGAGTTCTATTCCAAGGCGATGAAGAAGGGGATCAAGCCGATCCTGGGTTGCGAGGTGTTCGTCACCGACGATCACAGCAAGCGGATCAGCCAGGGGCCGCGCGCGCCGCGCTACGGCCAGCTGGTGCTGCTGGCACGCAACAACACCGGCTGGCAGAATCTGATGAAGCTGGTCTCGATCGGTTATCTGGAAGGCTTTTATTACAAGCCGCGCGTCGACAAGGCGCTGCTGCGCCGGTTCGGCGAAGGGCTGATCGCCCTCTCCTCCGGCTGGAACGGCGAGATCGAGCAGGCCCTGCAGAAGGGGGATCGTGAGGCAGCGACGGCACTGGCGCTGGAGTACAAGTCGATCTTCGAGGAGCACGGCTTCTTCATCGAGCTGCAGCGCCACGGCTCATCCGCCCAGGAGGAGATCAACACCACGCTGATCGAACTGGCGCACGAGACCGATATCCCGCTGGTGGCGACCAATAACTCCCACTTCCTCTCCCGCGAGGATTTTCCCGCCTTCGAGGCGCTGCTGGCCCTGCGCGACAACCGCACGGTGCACGATGATGTGGCCGGCCATTTCACCCCCGAGTGTTATCTCAAGTCGGGCGAGGAGATGCAGGAGATGTTCGAGGATGTGCCGGAGGCACTCGACAACACCCTGTACATCGCCAACCGCTGCAATGTCGACCTGCAGTTCGGCAACTACCAGTTGCCCGATTTTACCCCGCCCGACGGCCTGAGCCTGAACGAGTTCATGCGCAAGCAGTCGCATGAGGGGCTGGATGGTCGCTGGCCGACGATCACGGCCGGCGTGCCGGAGGCGGAACGGGCCGCCTACGACAAGCGGCTGGAATTCGAGCTCGGCATTATCGAGCAGATGGGATTCCCGGGCTATTTCCTGATCGTTGCCGACTTTATCGTCTGGGCCAAGGAGCACGATATCCCGGTGGGGCCGGGGCGTGGTTCCGGTGCCGGTTCGCTCGTCGCCTATTGCCTGGGCATCACCGATCTCGACCCGATCCGCTACGGGTTGCTGTTCGAACGCTTCCTGAACCCGGAACGTATCTCGATGCCGGACTTCGATATCGACTTCTGCATGAGCCGGCGCGACGAGGTGATCCGTTACGTCACCGACAAGTACGGTGAGGACAAGGTGGCCCAGATCATCACCTACGGCTCGATGAAGGCCAAGGCGGTGATTCGCGATGTCGGACGCGTGCTCGGCATGGAGCTGGCCAAGGTGAATACCATCGCCAAGCTGATCCCCAACGACCTGAAAATGACGCTGGAGAAGGCGCTGGTCGAGGAGGAGCGGCTGGCCAGGATGGTCAAGGAGGATAACGAGGTCGCGCGTCTGTTCGAGCTGGCCCGCAGGCTTGAGGGCAAGCACCGCAACGCCGGCAAGCACGCCGCTGGTGTGATCATCGGCCGTGATCCGCTGGTGGAGACGGCACCTCTGTTCAAGGACCCGCGCGAAGAGGGCAAAGTGGTGCAGTGGGACATGGGCAACGCCGAGAAGGTGGGGCTGATCAAGTTCGACTTCCTGGGGCTCAAGACCCTGACCGTCATCGACCTGGCCGTACGGCTGGTGCGCAAGCAGCCCGGCTGTGATGCCTTCGATATCAGCACCATTCCGATGGACGATGCCAAAACCTTCCAGCTGATGCAGCGCGGCCAGACAGGGGCCGTGTTCCAGGTGGAATCCTCGGGTATGCGCGATCTGCTCACCCGACTGAAACCCGACTGTTTCGAGGATATCATCGCGCTGGTGGCGCTCTATCGTCCGGGCCCGCTGGAGTCGGGCATGGTCGATACCTACATCGAGTGCAAGCACGGCCGCCAGGATATCCACTACCCGTTGCCGCAGCTGAAACCGATCCTGCAGGAGACCAACGGCGTGATCCTCTACCAGGAGCAGGTGATGCAGATCGCCCAGGTGCTGGCCGGCTATACGCTCGGCCAGGCCGATATGCTGCGCCGCGCCATGGGTAAGAAGAAACCGGAAGAGATGGCCGAGCAGCGCCAGATTTTCATGACCGGTGCGCGCGAGAAAGCGGTGCCGGAGGACAAGGCCGAGCAGATCTTCGATCTGATGGAGAAGTTCGCCGGCTACGGCTTCAACAAGTCGCACTCGGCCGCCTATGCCCTGATCTCCTACCAGACCGCCTATCTGAAGGCGCATTATCCGCAGGCCTTCATGGCCGCCACCCTCTCCTGCGATATGGGCTCCAGCGACAAGGTGGCCGCCCTGGTGCTCGATTGCCGCGCCATGGGCATCGAGATGCTGCCGCCCGACATCAATGCCTCGGACTGGGTGTTTGTGCCGGAAGGAGAACAGGCCATCCGTTTCGGCCTCGGCGCCGTCAAGGGTGTGGGCGAGGCGGCGATCCGCGAGCTGGTCAGGGAGCGCCAGGACAAGGGGGCGTTTGCTTCGTTTGAAGATATGGTGATGCGCATGCCGCCGCGTACGCTGAACAAGCGTATCCTGGAGGCGCTGATCAAGTCGGGCGCCATGAACTGCATGATCCCGCATGTGCGTTCGGGGCTTGAGGGTATTTCATCGGCACTGGAAGAGGCCCAGCATCGGCGCAAGATGCGCACCGATCGTCAGTCGGCCCTGTTCAGTGTGGCCGAACCCGATCCGGACGGTGGCGACCTTTTTCCGAACATTGCCCCCTGGAGCATGGGCGAATGCCTGCAGGCGGAGCGCGAGGTGCTGGGCTTTTATCTCACCGGCCATCCGCTGGAGGAGTATCTGGCCGGGATCGAGGGGCTGGGCGATGCCAATCTCGGGCAACTGGGTGCGCTGGCCGATGGCAGCAAGGTGGTGGTTCCGATCGGTATCAGCAGTGTTCGCGAGCACAGGGGTGCGCGCGGCACCATGGCCTTTATCCAGGTCGAGGACCTGCATGGGCGTACCGAGCTGATCTGTTTCTCGCGTCTCTACGGCATGCATCGCGATGCCATTCATGCCGACAAGCCGTTGCTGCTGGCGGCGCGCGTCGATGCCTCCAAGGATGAGCCGGTACTGGTGGCCGAGAATATCGCGCTGCTGGAGGAGATGCTGCCGGAGCTGGTGAGCCGGGTTACAGTCACGGCCAGCAGCATCGCTTTTGATGAGGTGACCATGGCGGGGCTGGCCAGGTTGAGCCAGGAGCACCCGGGAACGGTGCGCTTGCGGTTTCAAGTGCGGCTGGGTGATGGCAGCATGGCGCGCCTCGATTCCGAGCGTACGCTCGCCTGGAACGATACCGTACGCCAGTGGCTGGAGAGCCGCTTCGGCCCGGAGGCGGTGCATCTGAAATGCAAGCCGTGGGTATTTGTCGATAAACAGGCAAGGAGAGCTTAAATGGCCTATAGTTATCTGGAGTTTGAACGCCCGATCGCGGAGCTGACCTCGAAGATCGAGGAGCTGTCGCGCATGGGCAGCGACACGGATGTAAATATCGCCGAAGAGGTCGATCGTCTGACCAAGAAGTGCGACAAGCTCATCGAGCAGACCTACGCCAAGGCGACCCGGAACCAGATTGCCCAGCTTTCCCGGCATCCGGATCGCCCCAATTTCCTCGACTACGTGCCGCTGCTCTTTGACGATTTCCAGGAGCTGCATGGTGACCGTGCCTATGCGGACGACGCCGCCATTGTCGGCGGCCTGGCCCGCTTCAACGGCCGTTCGGTGATGATCGTCGGCCACCAGAAGGGGCGCGATACCAAGGAGAAGATCAAGCGCAACTTCGGCATGGCCCGCCCGGAGGGCTACCGCAAGGCGCTGCGCCTGTTCCACCTGGCCGAGCGTTTCGATGTGCCGGTGCTCACCTTCATCGATACGGCCGGTGCCTGGCCGGGCATCGATGCCGAGGAGCGTGGCCAGAGTGAGGCGATTGCCCGCAACCTGATGGAGCTGGCGGCCCTGAAGGTGCCGGTGGTCTGCACCGTGATCGGCGAGGGCGGTTCCGGCGGCGCGTTGGCCATCGGTGTCGGCGATCGCCTGTTCATGCAGCAGCTCACCACCTACTCGGTGATTTCGCCGGAGGGTTGTGCCGCCATCCTGTGGCGCGACCGCAAGTTCGCCGACCAGGCCGCCGAAGCGCTGAAGCCGACGGCGGTCGACCTGCAGGAGCTGGGTCTGATCGACGCCATTATCCCGGAACCGAAATCCGGCGCCCACCGTGATCTGGAGGGTGCGGCGAAGATGATGGGCGAGGTGCTTTCCAAGGCACTCGATGAGCTGGTACGTCTGCCGCAGGCACAGTTGCTGCAGGAGCGCGAGAAGCGCCTGCGCAGCATGGGCCAGGTCGGCGAGAAGTAATTTCAGCCCGGTGCGCTGCTACCGCGTGACCCTGAATGTCAGCAACTGCCTGCGCGAAGCGGGCGACGATACGTTTCGGGTCAATTGTGCCGTGCTTTGCGATGTCGATGCCGCAGACAGCGGTGCGGCCGAGACGGCGGCCATCGAGGTGTTGCGCGGCTGTGCTGCCTTGCATGGTCAGCTGGCCAATGCCGAGCATGATTCACCGCTGATCGAGGTGGAGCATGTCGACCCTGTCGACGGGATCGAACTGCACCAGCCCGATCTCGCCTGGTACGCCCCGGACGACGACTGATCCTGCCCCTGAACTCTCCCCATTTTTTGGCTGTAGGAATCGATAAGTGTTTGGGATATTG
>CAZCZU010000005.1:44204-89401 GCA_964503475.1 uncultured Zetaproteobacteria bacterium | reverse complement strand
TGGCTACCCCTTTTTCATTTTTGGTTCGTTCATCTCCATTCCGGTCGCTCATCCAACCGATGATCTGATTGAATCGTCCCATGGATATGCTTAAATTACCCTAATACTTTCCTGGAGGAGGCCTTATGAAAAAAATGATTCGCATGGCGGCCATTGCAGCGGCATTTGCGTTTGGAGTGGGCGGCACCGCCCAGGCACAGGACATGGAACATTACGGCGGCCTGGGTGTGGGCGGGTTCATGATCAAGAGCAAGCCAGCTGGAGGCGCCTCCAACTCCGGCTCGGCCCTGGGCGGCTTCGGCTACATCGGCACCGACATCAACGACTACTTCGGCCTGGAGTTGCGCCTTGGTGGCACTAACGGTGTGACCCTGGTCAATACAAGCTACAAGATGAAGTACTTCTTCTCCTATCTGGCCAAGGGTCAGTTCCCGGTCAGTGATTCCGTGCATCTGTATGGGCTCGTCGGTGGCACAACCGGCGCGGTAAGCGCTACCGGCAACACCAACCAGACCAAGACAAGCCTCAGCTTTGGCGGCGGCGCCAAGCTGCGCGTGGATGAAAACTGGAGCCTTGGCGCCGAGTGGATGCGTTACTGGCACAACGTCAAGCCGTGGGCGAACCAGACCGAAGTGTCGGTCGACGGCATTTCCGCCACGCTCGACCTGCGCTTCTAATTAAAACCAGCAAACAAAAAAGGCGGCCAAATGGCCGCCTTTTTCATGCATTTATTTGATGCGCTACTGAATATCCTTGTCCGGTACGATCAGCATCTCGACACGCCGGTTAAGCTGACGTCCGGCCTCCGTGTCATTCGAAGCCCGCGGCTGCGATTCGCCACGCCCTTCGGCAACGACCCGCTGCGGATTAAGCCCCGCATCCTCCAGATACCAGGCCACCGCATTGGCACGATCCTCGGAAAGGCGACGATTGTAGGCATCAGAGCCGACATTGTCGGTATGGCCGATGACACGGATCGTGGTGCGCGGATAGCGTTTCAGGATATCGGCCACCTTGTCCAGCGTGCGGTCGAAGGCTGGCTTGATCGCCGCCGAACCGAAATCGAATGACACCTCGCTGTTCATGGTGATCTTCAGATTCTCGTTCTTCAGGCGTTCGACCTCGACCTGATGCGCCTGCCGCTCGGAGGCCAGTTGCTGCTCGAACTCGGCCTGCTGCTTGTCCATGTAGACACCGACGCCGGCACCCAGGGCACCACCGGCCGCCGCACCCACCAGGGCTCCGGTCACCGCACCGCTGCCACGGTTGTTCTGGTAGCCAATAATGGCACCAAGCACAGCACCTGCCGCCGCACCGGTCGCAGCCCCCTGCTTGGTATTCTTGTTCGGATCGTTCGGCGTGGTCGCACAGCCGGCCAGGCTCACGCCCATGGCCATCGCCACACTCCAGATCACTTGTTTGCGCATCTGCATAAAGCCCACTCTCCTTCCTCTCATTTGCCCATGCTCGCCGCAGCAGCCCTGCAACGGCCGATGTAACTTGCCACCCGCAGATTAAAGATCCCTGAACGAAAGGCTACACCGGGGCGGACCATCTCCACCCCGGCCGCCCGGCTCAGGCAAAGAGCCAGGGCGCTTCCTCTTTACGCTTCGCCTCGTAGGCCCGGATATCGTCCGCCTGCTGCAGCGTAAGGCCGATATCATCCAGCCCGTTGAGCAGGCAGTGCTTGCGGAAGGCATCCACTTCAAACGCGAAGCTCTCGCCCATCGGCGTGGCCACCGTCTGCGCCGCCAGGTCGATGGCGAGGCTGTAGCCATTTTCCATCGCACACTCGCGGAACAGTCGATCCACCACATCGGCCAGCAGAACGATCGGCAGGATGCCGTTCTTGAAGCAGTTGTTGAAAAAGATGTCGGCAAAGCTCGGCGCAATCACGCAACGGAAACCGTAATCGAGCAGCGCCCACGGGGCATGCTCACGCGAAGAGCCACAGCCGAAGTTCTCCCGTGCCAGCAGGACCTGAGCCCCTTGGTAACGCGGCTGGTTGAGCACGAAATCGACCCGTTTTGGACGATTGGTGCAGTCCATGCCCGGCTCGCCGTGATCCTCATAGCGCCATTCGTCAAACAGATAGGGGCCATAACCGGTCCGCTTGATCGATTTCAGGAACTGCTTCGGGATGATGGCGTCGGTATCGACATTGGCTCGATCCAGTGGTGCCACCAAGCCTTTCAACGTTGTAAATGCATCCATGTTCGACTCCTTATTTCCAATCGCGCACATCGACAAAATGGCCGCTTACGGCCGCGGCTGCCGCCATGGCGGGGCTGACCAGGTGGGTACGACCACCCATGCCCTGACGACCTTCGAAGTTGCGGTTACTGGTCGAAGCACAGCGCTCGCCCGGTTGCAGACGATCGGCATTCATGGCCAGACACATCGAGCAGCCCGGCTCACGCCACTCGAAACCGGCATCGATAAAGATGCGGTCAAGCCCCTCTTTTTCCGCCTGCTGTTTCACCAGCCCCGAGCCCGGCACCACCAGCACCTGCTTGACGTTGTCCGCCTTCTTATGGCCCTTCACCACGGCTGCGGCCTGGCGAAAATCCTCGATACGGGCATTGGTACAGGAGCCGATGAATACGACATCAACCTCGATATCGCTGATCGCCATGCCGGCCTCAAGCCCCATGTAGCTCAGCGCCCGGGCCCATCCCTCGCGCTGCACCTCATCCCTGGCATCAGCAGGGTTCGGCACATGTGCCGTCACCGGCACCACCATTTCCGGGCTGGTTCCCCAGGTCACCTGCGGCACGATTTCGGCCGCATCAAGGGTCACCTCCCTATCGAAGGCGGCATCATCATCGGAGTGCAACTGGCGCCATGCAGCAACTGCAGCATCCCACTGATCGCCCTTTGGCGCGAAAGGACGACCCTTCACGTAATCGATGGTGGTATCGTCCACCGCCACCATACCACAGCGGGCTCCGGCCTCGATGGCCATGTTGCAGAGGCTCATGCGCCCTTCCATCGAAAGGGCACGAATGGCCGAACCGGCAAACTCAAGCGCATAGCCCGTGCCGCCAGCCGTACCGATATGGCCGATGATAAACAGCGCCACATCCTTGCCGGTGATGCCGGCCGGAAGATCGCCCTCGACATTGATGCGCATAACCTTCGGCTTCTTCTGAATCAGGCACTGGGTGGCGAGCACATGCTCCACCTCGGAGGTGCCGATGCCCATGGCGATGGCGCCGAAAGCGCCGTGTGTCGCCGTATGCGAATCACCGCAAACCACCGTCATGCCCGGCAAGGTCAGGCCCTGCTCGGGGCCGACCACATGCACGATGCCCTGACGGATATCGCCCAGGCCGAACTCGGTGATACCGAACTCCTGCGTATTGGCGTCGAGTGCCTCCACCTGGGCACGCGATACCGGATCGGCAATCCCCTTATCGAGATCGACAGTCGGCACGTTGTGATCCGGAGTCGCCACGGCAGCCGAGGTGCGCCACGGCTTGCGCCCGGCCAGACGCAGCCCCTCGAAAGCCTGCGGGCTGGTCACCTCATGCACCAGATGGCGGTCGATATAGAGCAGCACGGAGCCATCGTCGTTGGCCCTCACCACGTGCTGATCCCAAACCTTGTCAAAGAGCGTTTTGCCCATACCTGTCTCCTGATACGCAAAACCCGTGTACTTGCCATCCAATCACACTAGAGTTTTACTCAAAACTGGGCGCAGTATAGATGCATTGATGCCCTTGTATAAAATGAAATGTTTTACACTTGAGTTGAGGTTTTCTCATGAGTGGCTCGTGTTCTTTATGGGATTGCGGATATATGGCACGGCACCGGTGCGATCGGGGTACGCTTGCAGGCAAGGGGCATAGCAGTAGCTATGGCTCGCGGCCGAAAGCGTGCATCCGGCGCGGCGGAGCAAGCCAGATGCCGCAAACGCGCAGGCCTTCAGCAACAACGTCGCATACAAACAACTCAAACACTGTCTGGACCAACCACCTCTCCAGCACGGTGCGGGTCTCATAAAGAATGCGAGCCTCACCGTCGCTGAATGCACTCAGAGCCTTTGTCACCATCGCCCGCCACCGCAACCTGAAGGCGGCAGCAAGCGAGCTCTTTGTCACCCCTTCCGCCCTGAGCCACCAGATTCGGGGGCTGGAGGAGACGCTGGAGGTACGCCTTTTCGACCGCTCGCCGACAGGGCTGACTCTCACCCCGGCCGGTGAATCGCTGCTGCCGCAGCTCGCCGAAGGTTTCGAACTGATCGATCGCGCCATCATCCAGCTGCAGCGCCGCAGGCATCACGACGAGCTGCTGAGCATCAGCATGCTCTCCACTTTCGCCATGCGCTGGTTTATTCCGCGCCTGAGCAGTTTCCAGCGTCTGCATCCGGAGATCGAGGTTCGCATCTCCACTTCGGTTTCTCTGGTCGACTTTGCCCGCGAAGATATCGACTGCGCCATTCGCTCAGGCAATGGCGACTGGCCCGGACTACACACCGTCTATCTCTTCTCGGAAACGCTGGCCCCGGTCTGCAGCCCGAAGCTGCTGAGCGATGGCGCACCCCTGCAAAAACCTGAGGACCTCGTTCGCCACACGCTGCTGCAGGCCCGCCTGCGCCCGGATGACTGGCATATCTGGCTACATGCCGCCGGCGCCGGCGACATTTCTCCCGCCCATGAGCTGGAGTTCGAAACACGCAATTTCGCCATTCAAGCCGCCGTCGATGGCGTCGGCATCGCCATCGTCGATCCGTCACTGGTCGGCGAGGAGCTTAGAGCCGGCAAGCTGGTGATGCCGTTTGAACACACCCTCACCCAGGACAATGCCTACTACTTCGTCTGCCCACAGGAGAACAGGGGCCTGCCACGCATCCAGGCACTGGAGAACTGGCTGCTGAAACAGGCCGACAACGCATAGCCCGCCGCCTTACCCGGGCAGGCCGCCGCCCGACTGCCGGTAAAAATCGATATCCGCCCGATAGACATCGTTGATAAAGTCGATGATCTCGCGCGAGGCGAAAATCTCATCGAGATGGCTTTTGCTCTTTTTACCCCCCGGCGTAAAGACCAGCCCCTTGAGAAAGTCGATGGCCGCCTGCGGCAACAGCTTTAAACCGAAGCGATCGTAAAGCGGCCGTATCGTTTCAAACGCACGCCTCAAAGGCTCACTGCGATAAACACGCGTCACGTTGTTGTCCGCCGCCTGCGCCGGTCGAATCTGCTCGCCGCTCAGCTGCTCGAGGTCGGCCAGCATCGCATCGACCTGCTCGAGCAGATAGACATGCTTCACAATGCGGGCATCGCCGTTGAAAATGTAAGATACCTGCGGCTGAAAATAGATATATTCGGGTGGAAACACGGCCATATCGCGATGCGCTGCGATCCAGTGCATCACCCGTTCGGTCTCGGCCACAATCTCCTGCCGACTGAGCTGCTGGATTCCCTTCGCACCATACTGGCGCAGACGCTGCGCCATTGCCGAAGGGAAACGCTCGTACGGATTCCGGATAACCGCATAGGATGCGTAGTCGCACACTTTGGTGTACTCGTCGGCAAAATACTCTTCCAGCACCGCCAGCGGAATATGCACATAATCGAGCAAACCAAGCTGCGGATGCTTCTCCACCCGGCTGGTGAAAGCACCATGGGTATCATCGTATTTCGCCAGACAGTTGCGCACATAGATACCGGCACACTTGGGTATGTGCACGAATGCGAAGCGGTACTTATCGCTGATGATCATGCCTGCGAGCCTTGCCGGGGCATCTCATCTTGTAAAGCCACAGGCCTTTTCCTTTGCCATGCCGGCAAAAAAAAACGGGAGCCCCGCAGGGCTCCCGCTTGCGGTCGATCCAGACCGCTTTTAGAACTTCATTCGGTAGTGGGCATCGAGCCAGCACTTCGGCAGCTTCTCATCGGAGGGGAAAACCAATCCGGCCTTCGCCATCTTTACCGGATCGCCACGCTCTTCGCCGGCCTGGTAGCGCACGGTCACCTCGGTCGTCGTCGGATCAGTCACCTCGGCGACATCCACCACTTCGACCAGATCCCCGCTTTTTACATCTTTGAGAAACATATGACCCTCCTTGGTTAAAAACTGCCGCGCTCATTCGTTTCCCTACCATTGATTTAAGCAACTGATTCGACCGTTGTCCAACTGCTTGCCAGCAGAGAGTACGGCTGGTTTCATGGCCCCATGAGCAACGATTGGCAGAGTATTGATAAGCCCGCCGAAGGAGCAGCCATCACCTTTGATATTGAGCTGAGCCAGAAGGTCGGCGACCAGCACTTCAGCCGCACGGAACAGGGTTTCGCCATCACCTGGCAGGGCGAAGTGCATGCCTACCTGAATCACTGCCCGCATGCCGGCACTTCTCTCGACTGGCTTCCGGGACGTTTTTTCTCCGAAGACGGCCAACAGCTTGTCTGCCATACCCATGATGCCCGCTTCAACCCGGCCAGTGGCGACTGCCTTGCCGGCCCCTGCCCGCGCGGGCTCTATAGCATCACCGTAAGGGAGCACGAAGGGCGGATCCAACTGCCTACGACATTCACTTTTCCCTGACACGAAAAAGGGCCGCAGCAGATGCTTGCGGCCCTTTCACCCTTAAGGGAAAACTTCTTTATTAATCAAGAAGTTGAACAATCCCCTCGCATGCCTTCTTGGCATCGTCAAACAGCATCATCGTCTTGTCCATGTAGAAGAGATCGTTATCCAGCCCCGCATAACCCGGCGACAGGGAACGCTTCACGAAAATGACATGCTGCGCCTTGGCCACATCCAGCACCGGCATGCCGTAGATCGGACTGGTCGGATCGGTCTTGGCCGACGGATTGGTCACATCGTTGGCTCCGATCACCAGCGCCACATCGGTATCGGCGAACTCGGAGTTGATCTCGTCCATCTCGAAGACGATGTCGTACGGCACATCGGCCTCGGCCAGCAGCACGTTCATATGCCCCGGCATACGCCCCGCCACCGGATGGATGGCGAACTTCACATCCACACCCTGCTTGAGCAGTTCATCGACCATCTCCTTCAGAGCGTGCTGGGCACGCGCCACGGCAAGGCCGTAACCCGGCACGACGATCACACTGCGGGCATTGCGGAGCAAAAAGGCCGCATCATCGGCCGCGCCGCTCTTCACCGGACGATCGGCCACGGCGCCACCGCCGCCAGCCGCGGCCGTCTCTCCGCCAAAACCACCCAGCAACACATTGAACAGCGAGCGGTTCATCGCCTTGCACATGATGTAGGAGAGAATGGCACCGCTTGAACCGACCAGGGCACCGGCAACGATCAGCATATTGTTGCCGAGCGTGAAGCCGATACCGGCCGCGGCCCAGCCGGAGTAGGAGTTGAGCATCGAGACGATCACCGGCATGTCGGCACCGCCGATCGGCACGATCAGCAGCACGCCCAGCACCAGGGCAATAGCCAGCATCAAAAGGAATGCGATCCAGCTCTCGCTAAAGCAGAAGACGATACCGGCACCGATCATGACGATGCCCAGCACCAGATTCAGCAGGTGCTGCCCCTTGAACACCAGCGGACGCCCGGAGATCAGCCCCTGCAGCTTGCCGAAAGCGATCAGCGAAGCGGTGAAGGTGATGGCACCGATGAAGGTACCGAGGAAGAGCTCGATGCGGCTCGCCGCATGCAGGCCGCCGTGCGCAGCGGCGATGCCATAGGCGACCGGATTGTAGAAGGCCGAGACGGCGATCAGGACAGCTGCCAGGCCGACCAGCGAGTGCATGAACGCCACCAGCTGCGGCATATGGGTCATCGGAATACGCCGGGCGACCAGCCCGCCGATGATGCCACCGACGGCAATGGCCGCGAAAATCCACAGGTAGTTCTGCACATTCGGCATCTGCAACGTCACCACCACAGCAATGGCCATGCCGACCATGCCGTAGAGATTGCCGCGACGCGACGACTCCGGCGAAGAGAGGCCCTTCAGGGCCAGGATGATCAGTACGGCTGCGGCGAGATAGGCCAGCGCCACCATGTTTGCGGACATCAATACGCCTCCTTACTGCCGCTTCTTGAACATCGCCAGCATGCGCTGGGTGACAAGAAATCCACCGAAGATATTCACCGAGGCGAGACCGACAGCCACCAGCCCCAGCACCGTTGCCAGATTCATCTCCATCGGTCCGGAAGCGAGGATGGCACCGACGATAATGATACTGGAGATGGCGTTGGTCACACTCATCAACGGCGTGTGCAGCGCCGGTGTGACGTTCCAGACCACGTGGTAACCGACAAAAACCGCCAGCACGAAAACCGTAAAGGCGAAAACAAAGGGATCGACCGTATCAGCCGACTGCGCCGCTGTGGCCGCGGCCTGGACTGCGGTTGCTGCCATGTCACTCATGACTGGCCTCCTTGAATCAGATCGGGCTTGAGGAACTCGCCATCCCGACAGAGCAGTGATCCTGCGACCACCTCATCCTCCATGTCGAATGCAAGTGCCCCGCTCTCCTTGTCCATCATCGGACTGATGAAATTGAACATGTTGCGGGCATAAAGACTGCTGGCATCGGCAGCCATCAGGGCCGGGATATTACTGACGCCGACCAGAGTGACCCCGTGGTGCTGCCAGACGGCATCCTTTTCGGAGAGCGGACAGTTGCCACCCATCTCGACCGCCATATCGACGATCACCGAACCCGGCTTCATCGACTCGACCATCGCCTCGGTGATCAGCACCGGCGCCGGACGTCCCGGAATCAGGGCCGTGGTGATGATGATATCGGCCTTGGCGGCATGCTCGGCAATCAGCTCGGACTGCTTCTGCTTGTACGCCTCGCTCATCTCCTTGGCATAGCCGCCGGCATCCTCGGCATCCTCTTCCGCCTCAACCTCGACGAACTTGGCCCCCAGGCTCTGCACCTGCTCCCTGGCGGCAGCGCGCACATCGAATGCCTCGACCATGGCCCCGAGACGACGGGCCGTGGCGATCGCCTGCAGACCAGCGACACCGGCGCCCATCACCAGCACCCGGGCCGGCTGCACGGTGCCGGCTGCCGTCATCAGCATCGGCATGAAGCGGCGGTAGTGTTCCAGGGCCAGCAGCACGGCCTTGTAACCGGCGATATTGGCCTGGCTGGAGAGCACATCCATGCTCTGGGCGCGCGAGATGCGCGGAATCATCTCCATGGCGAAACAGGTCAGACCCGCCCTGGCATAATCATTCAGAAGCTTGTTCGCGAAAGGATTGAACAGGGCGGCAACGGCAGCGCCCTTCTTCAGGGCCTTGATCTCGCCCTTCTCGGGCGCGCGCACCTTCAGCACCAGATCGGCGTCCTTGCAGGTGGCGGCATACCCGTCAGTCAGCGATGCCCCCGCCTCGGCATAGGCATCATCGGTGATGTAAGCGCCGTCGCCGGCCCCCTTCTGCACCACCACCTCATGGCCCGTAGCGATCAGCTTCTTGACGGTTTCGGGTGTGGCGGCCACACGCGCTTCATGCGCCACACTCTCGGCAGGAATTGCGATTCGCATCCATCTCTCCCTTTCTCAGAGGAAACATCCGGTTCACTCATTGAAACACCGACGCTTCCGGCAAAGCCGGCGGCAGTGTAAACAGCATGACCGTATCAAGGGAACCTTTGAAAAAGTGCGTTCATCCTTCGTACGGCCTGCGGCGCCCCTTCAGCGCCCTCCAGCAAATCCGATGCCGGGGACACTATACATTGTATATAGCATGAAAACGGGGCCCTGACGCCTGCTGTGTCGGATTGCCGACGCCAAGGCCGGGACAAGCGTATTGGCAACAGCTACAGCTCCAGCCCTACCTGCCGCAAATCACCGCGCTCCTCGGGCAGATCAATGGCGATCAGCTCTCTCGCCGGCACATAAACATGGGCATAGCGGAACAGATCATCATCAAGCACCTGGTCATCAGCCATCAGGATATCCAGATCGAGGGTGCGCGGTTTCCACGAACCCTCCGAGCGATCACGCCCATGCTTATCCTCCAGCCCTTTGAGCCACCGCTCCAGTTCGGATAACGACTCACCGCAAACAATCAGACAGCAGGCATTGAGGAAATCGTCGCCCTCCATACCAACTGCCGCCGAACGGTAGGCCGCGGAGAATCGCACGGAAGGAAAACGCTGACGAATCTCTTGTGCGGCCGCCAGCAAATGGCGCTCAGGCTCGATATTGGAGCCCAGGCCGAGCAATACCCGCGTCATGTCTGCCGCTCACCGCGCTCGATCAACACGGCCACATTCTCACTGCCACGCACCGCTCCCGGCTTGGACATTTTCAGACGCAACCAGGGCACATGAAACTCCTCGCGCACGATGGTTGCACACTGTTCGGCCAGAGCCTCAATCAATCCGAAACTGGAAGCCTCAACAAAGGAGATCAGCCGTTTGGAAACCGCCTTGTAATCAAGCGTATCGGCAATATCGTCGCTGGCCGCCGCTTTCGAGATATCCCAGGCCATCTCCAGATCGAGGCGCACCATCTGGCGAATTTCACGCTCCCAGTCGTAGATGCCAATCACCGTGCGCACCTCCAGGCCTTCGATCAGAACCAGATCAAACCGACTCATATTCCTCTCCTCTCTTGCAAAATCAGGACGCGAAGCTTGACATAACCGCGCACCCCCACACAATTCGCCGCTTTGTTCAAACAGGGGAAAGGCCATTTGCGGCCTTTTCTCCTTTTAAGGGGGACTCATGTCTTCAGATGTGATCAAGGTAACCGAGGAAGTGGTATCCTGCTCGGACAACGGCCAGCACCCGCTGGTCTACATCAACCTGAAGAACGGTAAAGGCAGCTGCCAGTACTGCGGCCAGGTCTTCGAAAAGGTCGACATCGACAGCCAGTCCCAGGCAGCCTGATCCTCCCGCTATTGTTCCCGCCGCTGGCGCACGGCTTCAAACAGCGCCACCCCGGTCGCCACCGACACATTCAATGATTCAACCTGCCCAGGCATCGGAATGGCGGCCAGATGGTCGCAGGTTTCGCGCACCAGTCGGCGCATACCGGCACCCTCCGAGCCCATGACAATCGCTGTCGCACCGCACAGATCCGCCTCGTAGACCGAAGCCTCCGCTTCGCCGGCCAGCCCCGTGACCCAGAATCCCTGCTGCTGCAGCTGTTCGATGGCGCGCTTCAGGTTGGTCACCGTCAATACCGGCAGGCGTGCCAGCGCTCCGCAGGCCGATTTGGCCACCACCGGCGAATGGATATCGGCAGCGTGATCCTTCGGCACGACCACACCGGCACAGCCGGCCGCCTCGGCAGTACGGACACAGGCACCGAGATTGTGCGGGTCGGTCACCTGATCGAGCAGCAGCACCAGCGGCTTCGCGGCCATATCGAGCCCCTCCAGCCACTGGGCGAACGAGAGCTGTTTCACTGCCCCGCTAACGACCAGCTTCGCCACCACACCCTGATGCGGCACCCCTTCACTGAGTCGGGCCAGCGCCTCCTTCGGCACAAACGAGAAGCGGATGCCTCCCTTCTTGGCCAGGTGAATCAGCTCATTCAGACGCGGGTGACGTTTACCCTTTTCAATCAGCAACTCATCAACGGACTCGCCCGCCTCAAGTGCATGTTTCACGGCATGGATGCCAGCCAGTACGTTCATTCCGATTTCCCGCCCATCACTGATTCCCGAATCTCTCCCGACCCGGCCTTGATCACAGGCTGCAACCCTACCACACTACATAAGAGAGTGGATGGCCTGAGGTTGGTAATGCCTGCAATGTCGTGCGATAAAGGAGTCGAACGGAGAGAGGAACCGAGCCCCCGGCCCGGCGACTTTCCCTGTGGGACGGCCTGATGTGGACTCCTGATCACAACGGCCACGATAACGGCATGGCGACGCACCCTGCACTTCTGCAGACGGAACGAGCCAGACTGCTCTATTCCAACCTTCCCGCCGCCATCATCCTCAACATGCTGCTCGCCCTGATCCTCGTCAGCATCCAGAGTAGCGTGCTTCCCCCGGCCCGGTCACTGGGCTGGCTGGCCCTGCTCGCTTCGGTACTGCTGGGCAGGAGCATACTGGCCATCGCCTGGAGACGGGCCGGCACGGAAACGATCAACAATACGGCCCGCTGGATTCGTCTCTTCCGCATCGCTGCCATTGCAACCGGCATCGCCTGGGGCATTGGCGGCATCCTGCTCTCACCGCCCGGAGATATCATTCGCCAGGTCTATGTCGCTTTCGTTCTCGCCGGCCTCTGCGCCGGGGCCATGGCCTCCCTGGCCATCGACCGTATCTCCACCATCGGCTTTCTGGTTTCCGCTCTTTCGCCCCTCATCCTCTTTTTCCTCACCGAAGACAACGCCGGCGCCCTCGGTATGGGCGTCATGGTCGCCCTCTTCCTGCTCTTCCTATCCGCCAGTGCCCGCCAAACAGAACTGCGCCTGCTGGAAAATTTTCACCTGCGTATCAAGGCGGTCGAGAATGAGTCGCGGCTGCGCCAGATTCTGGAAATCAGCCCGATTGCAACCCGCATCGCCGATGCCGACACCAACCGGGTGATCTTCGCCAACAACAGCTACGTCACCCTGCTCGACTCGACCCCCGAGCAGGTGATCGGCATCGACCCCTCCATCTACTATGCCAGGCCGGAAGAGTATGCCGAGGTAAGCGACAACCTTCGCAAGGGTGAACGCACCATCAACAGGCTGATCGAACTCCGTTCTCCCGGAGAGGAGCCGGAATGGAAAAAGTGGGTGCTGGCCTCCTATTTTCAGATGGAGTATCAAAACAGGGCCGTGGTGCTGGGCTGGTTTTACGACATCACCGACCGCAAGAGAATGGAGGAACGCATTGAGAACCTGGCCTATCACGACCCGTTAACCGGACTGCCGAACCGCACCCTCCTGCTTGATCGCCTGCATCAGGCCATCATGGTGGCCGAGCGCGAACAAAAATCGCTGGCGCTGCTGTTTATTGATCTCGACCGCTTCAAACCCGTGAACGACAGCTATGGCCATGACATTGGCGACCTGCTGCTAAAATCGGTTGCCCACCGCATCCAGGAGACCCTTCGCAAATCCGACTCCGTGGCCCGTCTCGGCGGCGATGAATTCGTGGTCCTGCTGCCCCTGGTCTCGTCCGAGGGGGATGTCATCAGGGTGGCTGAAAATATCCACCAGGTGCTTGCCCTGCCTTTCAACATCGCGGGTTACCGTCTGAGCATCACTTCGAGCACGGGCATCGCCCTCTATCCGGGCCTGGCAAAAACAGAGCAGCAACTGCTCAAGCATGCCGACATTGCCATGTACTGTGCAAAAGAGGCCGGACGCAACAAAATCATGGCCTATCGGCCGGAGATGTCCGCACAGGTAGCGCAAAAGGGATGATCCTCTCGCTGACCGCCTGTACGGGCCTTGTGATCTACTGCTTCACCCATGGTTTGATCCTGACGGGGTTCATTTCCCTGCTCGGCCTGATTCCGGGACCGGGCACGATCCCGCTACTGATCGTGGCCGTTATCCTGGCCATCCACGGCCACTATGCAGCCGCCCTCGTCGCCCCGCTGATCATCGGCAACAACATCCGCATCGCCTTCAAACGGGTCGATCCGGACACGGAAGCCTAGCTCAGGTGCCGTAGATGTCGCGGAAAGCGTCGATAAATGCCTGATAACGGTCGGCCGGCAGGGCATTGATGCCGGCCGCCGCCTTGCGCCCACCACCGGTGGGGAACTGCATACAAAGCTCATCGGCCCCCTGCTTGTCGCTCAACGGCGCTCGCACACTGACCCGGTATGTGCCATCTGCCATCTCGGTCATCAGGGCATGGGCACGATTCGGTGCCTCACGTGCCTGCTCATTGCCGAGCACACCGGAGATGCGCCGGGCCCAGGCCGCATCGGGCAGCAGGGTGACGGCAATCCTCTCCTCATCAACGACCCGCTCGGCCGCCGTGGCTGCCTCCATATCGGCATCATAACCATTACTGAGCCGTAGATAGGCCTCCGACTCGGCAATGAAATCGAACGGATCGGCATAAGGGGAGATCGCACGATAAAGGGCGTCAGGGGCGAAATAGAGATCATCGAGCGAGGCACCATAGCCGTTATAGTTGATCAGCATACCCAGCCGTTCCAGGGCATGCAGCTGACTGTCGCTCCAGGCCATCGGTGCCGCGGCAGCACGGGCGGCATCGTAAAGGTTATCGCCGAAGGCAGCCACCACGGCCCAGGGCAGGAAGGCCCCGTCCAGTTGCCGGTTCACCAGCAGGCTGGTGCAGACATCGGCAGCAGTATCGATATGGGATTCCAGACCGGCATGATCCGGGATCTCGCCGGCGAAGTGGTGGTCGAAGTACTGCACTCTTGCCCCTGCATCGAGAAGACGCACAAGCTCCTCGCGATTCTTGTCCAGCGAGATATCGAGCACGGTCACCACATCGCCGCTGCTGGCAGCCACGCGCCTGAGCAGCGCGATGTCGCGTTTCACACCCGTCACCAGGGTCGATTCCACCGGCTCGGCCAGCCGCAGCTGTTGCAGAGCACAGATGCCATCCGCATCGCCGTTGAACACATCAATCCGAGCCATCGAACACCTCCCGATCAGAGGCGGGCAGCCTAGGTCAATCCGCCCGCCATCTCCATATCAGCGTGATTCGGATGCTTCGGGTGGCGGAAAATAACGCCTGTAATAAGCCTTGAGCATAAACGGCGGCAGCACCGTGGTCGCCACAATCGTCAACAGCATCACGGTATAGATATCTTCACTGAAGATGCCCGAGGATTTTCCCAGCTCCGCAAAAACAAGCCCCACTTCGGCGCGGGGAATCATCGCCAGCCCCACAGCCCCACGTATGGCCCAGCTGTCACGAATCAGCACTGCGCCACCGAACTTGCTGAGCATGGCCAGCAGAATGAACAGCAGCAATGCTTGCCAAACCCAGCCGGAACTCCACTCCACTTCGCCCAGATTGAGGCTCAGACCCACGGTGGCAAAGAAAACCGGTGTGAAGAGCTGGATGATCGGTTTCATCTCGGTACCGATTCGATCGACGAATTCACCATCGCTCTTGTGCAGGGCAATGCCGAAGGGAAGAAAGAATCGCCGGGAGAGGGCGAGGCCTGCCGCAAAGCCACCGATCAGTTCCGGAGCACCTACCACATGCGCAAGCAGGGCAAAACCCAGCACCAGCGACACCATCATGGTCGGGATAAAACCGGGCGTACGGCTGATGGCGTGGAAGCGCCGGGCCATGACGGCAAACATCTTGGCCACCACCGGCGCCAGGGCCACGAAGATTATGATGAACATCAGCACCTTGCTGGCATTCACCCAGTCCACGGATTGATGCAGCGAGAACTCGAACAATATGGCCAGCAACACGACACCCAGCACATCATCAAATACGGCCGCGCCCAGCACGATATGCGCTTCATGCGAATGCTGGCGGCGCAGGTCGCGTAAAACCCCGACCGTCACGCCGATACTGGTCGCGGTCAGCGTGCCGCCGATAAAGAGCGATACCAGCATCGGAATATCAAGCACCCAGTAAGCCAGCGCAAAACCGGCCACGAACGGCATAATAAAACCACCGATGGCCACCACAACCGCCTTGCCGCCGGACTGTTTGAGTCGACCGAGATCCGTCTCCAGCCCCACCTCGAACAGCAGCAGAATCAGACCGAACTGGGCCACCGTCTCCAGCAACGGCCCCGGCGTCACCCAACCGAGCAGGCTCGGCCCCAGCAGAATACCGGCCAGCATCTCGCCCATCAGTGCCGGCACCTGCATACGATTGGCCAGCTCGCCGAACAGGCGGGCAAAAAGAAGCACCAGGATCAGATTGAGAAAGAAGCCGGAGTGCTCCACCTGTCAGCCCTGCTCCGGCAGGCAGGCGACAATATCCAGCGCCGATACCACACCGCTCAGGCAGCCCTGACCATCGACCACCAGGATATTGTGCGGCTCCCGCCCGTACAGCCCGAGAATCGCGGCCACGGCGCTGGCCGATGTTGCCTCTTTCACAACGGTGGCCTGCCTGTCCATGATCGTCGCCACCGGCGCATCGGCGATGGCCTTCAGATGCTCGTAAACGGAAGGAATATCGGGACCACCTGTGATGGCATCGATCAGGTACTCGTCGACATAGGCGGGGATGGCGGCATGCACGATGGCACGAGCCGTGACGATGCCGACCGGATGCCCGTCCGCATCCGTCACCGGCAGATCGTGCAGATGATGCCGGCGCAGCATATCGATCGCATCGTGCACGCTCGCCTCCGGTGAAACGGCAATCACACGGCGGGTCATGACATCGGCTGCGATCATGCGCTCTCCTCCCTGCAGGCCATACGATCCAGTTTAGTCCAGCCCGGATTCGCGGGCTAGAACCACCCCTCTTCGCGAAAGGAGAGCACCCGGCTTCCGGCAACCAGAAAATGATCCAGCACCTTGATATCGAGCGGCGCGCAGGCCTCGACCATGCGCCGGGTCAGGGCAATATCCTCCTCGCTCGCCCTTGGCGTGCCGCCCGGATGATTGTGAAACAGCATCAGCCCCTTGGCATCGAGCTCCAGCGCCCGCTTCATCAGATTACGCGGATAGACCGCAGTACGGTCGACCGTGCCTTCGAACATGATCTGGGTGGCAATGTGGCGATGCTGCTGATCGGTAAAGATGGCACCGAAACACTCCATGCCGCGCCCCTGCACCAGCAGGCGCAGATGCGCCTTGACCCGGTCCGGGCGATCGAACACCGACTTCCCCGGCAGGTCCGAAGCGAGATAGCGCACCTCCACCTGCCGCACCAGCGAAAGGAACACGGCCCCTTTCTCACCGATCCCCTCGATCTGCTGCAATTCGGCCACCGGGGCATCAAACACCCCGGCCAGGGTACCGAACACCTTCAGCAAGCGCTTGGCGATCGGCTTCACATCCTGGCGCGGAATGGCATAGGTCAGCAGCAGCTCCAGCACCTCGTAATCGTGAAAGCCGGCAAAACCGTTTTCGGAAAAACGCTGGCGCAGCCGCTCACGGTGCCCGCGTGCATCCGTACCTGCATCGCTCAATGGCTCCTCCCGCACAGAATCATCGCCATCATCAAAGATGATTCGCGCCGGTGCGTCAACAAGACGGGAAATCTGATCGGAAACCATCTACACTAGCCCGCATGAGGGAGCTAAGGCAGCAATTGATTGCACTTTTTGAGGAGGCTCGCCAGGAGCAGAACCTGGAAATGCCCCCTCCGCGACTGCAGGCGGCCCTGGTGCACGATGCCCTGCAGATGCTGCAGGAGCGGCCGGACAAAAAGCCGGGACACCACATCACCTTCCATGCCCGTACCCTCACCCACGGACCGCTGCACCGGCACATCATCCTGATCCGCTGCCCGGATCAGGCCTTCTATCTCGATGCCATCAAGGGCTACCTGCTCAAGCAGGATATCCAGCCGATCGCCCAGCATACGATCATGGCCTCGATGCAAAACGAGAATGGCAAGCAGCGCCTGCAGGCCTGGACGCCGGAGATGCCCTCGGCCAACAACTTCATGTTCATCGCCCTCTACCTCTCGGCCACCCTGGTCACCGACCGCGACGGCACGATGCGCGATATTGCCGCTATCCTGAGGGCCGTCGACCTGTCGGTCAGCGATTTCGAACCGATGCAGAAGCGGATCAACACCTTCGCCGAAAAGCTGGGGCCCGAAGATGCAGCCAATGCCGAGCTGTTGAAGTGGATGAACGACGGTCGCTACCTGCTCTTCGGCATACAGCACGGCCATAAAAAGCTGGGACTCTTCCGCGACAGTCGCACGCTGGAGCGCATCGCCCCCGGCATTCTTGAAGAGAGCAGTCATATCGCACCCGCCACCAGCCCCGGCGTGGAGTGGCTGCATCTCGCCTCCTGCACGGCCCACCTCTACAGCGAGATCGACATCGATGTGGTACGCATATGCTGGAGCGATAAATCGGGCGCGCTTGAAGAGGGGCTGCTGCTCGGCCACTTCTCGCGCAGCATCCGCCAGCTCAACTCCGGTTATGTGCCGCGTCTGCGCGATCAGTGGCAGCAACTGGAGGCAAGCCCGCTCCTGCGCCGCTCCTCCTTCTACCGCCGTGAAATGCGCACGCTGTTCGACCGTATTCCCAAGCCGCTCTTGATGTCGATCGCCACGCAGGCGTGGCTGACGCCCCTTAAACGGGTCATCGATATGACCTCGCCGATTCAGATGACGGTCGAGGCGCTAACCCCGCATATCGGCAATGTGGAATACCTTTTCATCGCCATGCCCTCGCGCCGCTTCGGCCCCAATGTACTGCGCCATATCGAACAGACGGCGCGCGATCACAATCTTGATCTGCACGGCACCGAAACAGTCGGCGTCGGCCCCTACCGCCTGATCTTCATCGCCTTCCAGGCCATCGGTGTCCAGCCGGACATGCAGCAGCTGGGCGAGGCGCTGAACGAATGCATCCTGTTCTGGAAAGACCGGGCCAAGCAGGCCGTACTGAAATCGGCCAAAAAACTCGATATTCCGCTGGCCCTGCGCGAGCTGGAGCAGATGCCGCAGCTCTATCAGGAGATCGTACCGCCGGAGGCGTTCGTATCGGATCTTCTGGCGCGCGACCGGGCCCTGAAACAGGAGCGCACCCTGGTCGAAGTGCGCTCGCTCGATGAAGGCATCGAGATCAAGACATTCGCCCGCGAGCTGCCGCCGCTCGGACACCTGGTCGAACGCATTCAGGCATTCGGTGTCACGGCCCTGCAGGAGGCCGTGGTCGATTTCGGCAGCGAAGCGCATGCCATCCGCATCACCATTATCCGTGCGTCCACTCCCGAACCGCTGCACCACGAAACCGTCGCCCGCCTGGCCCGGGGCCTGGAGCATGTGCTGAACGATGAAGCCGACCATGATGCACTCAACCAGTTGCTGCTCTCCGCCGGCCTGGATATTGACCATATCGCCGTCCTGATTGCCCAGCGCAATCATCTGGTGCAACTGATTCCCGATGCCGCACCCACCCCGCTCTCCATCATGATGACCGGGCACCCCAAGGCATCGGCCAGCCTGTTTCGCATGTTCGAGGCCCGCCATCGCCCGGCTATGCCGCACAGCTATCTGGAGGAGGCCCGCCACGACTTCGACGCTGCCATGGAGAACGTGTTCAGCCTGTCGGACGACCGCTGGTTCCGGGCCATGGCCGAACTGGTCGAGGCAGGGCTGCGCACCAATGCCTTCCTGCGCGAGGCGGGTGAGCCGCTGGCCATCAAGATCAACCCGCGCCGCCTGGAGTTTGTCCCCCATCCGCGCCCCTATCGCGAAATCTTTGTGCACGGCGTGCATGTCGAAGGCGTGCACCTGCGGGCAGGGCCGGTCGCACGTGGCGGCATCCGCTACTCCAACCGCCCCTCCGACTACCGCACCGAAGTGCTGGAGCTGGTCACCACCCAGATCGTCAAGAATGGCGTCATCGTACCGACCGGCGCCAAGGGCGGATTCGTGGTGCGTGGCGGCGACTCGCCCGATTTCGTCCTGCACCAATACCGCCTCTTTATTCGTGCCCTGCTGGAGCTGACCGACAACCTGATCCATAACGAATCCCTGGCCCCGGACGGCATGCGTGTGGCCGAAGAGGACCTGGATGACCCCTACCTGGTGGTGGCGGCCGACAAGGGCACGGCCCGCTTCTCCGACGATGCCAACGAAGAGTCGCGCCTGGCCGGATTCTGGCTGGACGATGCCTTTGCCAGTGGCGGCAGGCACGGCTACGACCACAAGGCCGTCGGCATCACCGCCCGTGGTGCCTGGGTCTGTGCCGCCCAGCAACTGGCCCAGCTGGATCGCGATGCCTGGCAGGATCCGATCAGTGTCGTCGCTATCGGCGATATGGGCGGCGACGTATTCGGTAACGGCATGCTGCTCAACCCCAACCTGCGCCTGCTCGGAGCCTTCAACCATCGCCATATCTTCCTCGATCCCGATCCCGATGCGGCCACGGCCTTTGCCGAACGCACACGGCTGTTCGAAGCGGTGAACGGCTGGGATGGCTACCAGAGCTCGCTGATCAGCGCCGGCGGCGGCGTTTTCGAACGCACCGCCAAGCGCATCCCCATCTCGGCCGAGGTACAGCAGGCACTCGGCATCGAGGCATCATCGCTTTCCGGCGAGGCCCTGATCCGGGCCATGCTCGCAGCCCCCGTAGATATGCTCTACAACGGCGGCATCGGCACCTATGTCAAAGCCACCGACGAATCCCACGGCGAAGTACGGGACCCGGCCAACAACAATGTCCGTATCGATGCCACCGACCTGCGCTGCAAGGTGGTCTGTGAAGGCGGCAATCTCGGCTTCACCCAGAAGGCACGTATCGAATATGCCCAGGGTGGCGGTCTGATCCATACCGATGCCATCGACAACTCCGCCGGGGTCGACATGTCGGACCACGAAGTGAATCTGAAGATTCTCTTTGCCGCTACCAGCGCCTCCGCCATCGGCAATGCCAGGCGCAACCAGCTGATGCGCCAGCTGACCGACGACGTCACCGAACAGTGCCTGAAAGATAATCTGCTGCAGTCGCGTGCCCTGCTCCTGGCGCAAAAGGATGCTAACGACTTCCTGCCCAAGGTGGTGCGGCTGCGCGAAACATTGCTGAAAGAGGGGCGCCTGGATCGCCGCGTCGATCCGGGTATGGAACAGGACGAACTGCTGCTGCTCAAGCCGCAGCTGGCGGTTCTGCTGGGGCATGAAAAGAACCGTATCCATGAAGTGCTCGACGAGGAGGGTTACTGCGACCGCAGCGTGTACGCAAAGATGTTCCTGCACGGCTATTTCCCCAAGGCCATCCAGCGCCGCTTCGCCGATGCGATCGAGGAGCATCCGCTACGCCCCGGCATCGTGCATACCCATGCCGCCAACCATATGGTCAACCACATCGGGCTTGCCTCACTGCACCATCTGCAAAGCCTGCTCGAGACACCGCTCTCCGACATCATCGAGGCACTGCTGATCGCCGAGACGTTGCTCGACTGTGCAGACCTGCGCGAGAGGGTCTGGCAGCAGGTCAACAATACGAATGTCGCCATTGAGATTCAGACCAGCATGCAGCAGTCGCTGATGCACTTTGCCGAAGAGCTGCTTCGCCTCTGCAATGCCTGGGAGCTTGACCGCGATTCCCTGGAGCAGCAGACCAGGCAGCTGCGCCGCTTCCGCAAATCGAATGCGATCGAAGGCATGGGCGGGCGCGACAGCAGCTGTTACCTGGAGATCCTGAAATCGGCCGGCCAGGCCGGCATCGGCACCGACGATGCTTCGCACCTTGCCGCCCTGCCCATGTTGTCGCAAATGGCGACGGCCTGTTATCTGAGCCGCAAGCATCAGACATCGCTGCTGCATTGCCTGCACGCCATGCAGGCCGCGCTCTATCTGCTCCCGTTCACCGAAATCGAGGAACGGCTACGCTCGCCCCAATGGGGCAGTGCCGTTGCCCATCCGTTGCGCCGGCAATGGCTGCACCGGCTCACACTGATGAAAGCCGGAGCCGGTGAACAGCTGCTGAACGGATCCGGCCACTCTGTACTGGAACGGGGACGTACCCTCTGGCATGACCATAGCCTCTGGCCGGCGCTGAAGGAGCTGCTGACAACGATCGAGGATGCCGATCATGACGGAGGAGCAGACGAGGATCAGCGTATGCGCACACTGCTCGCCCTCTCTCATCTCCAGGGCATTCTGGATGGCACGGTTTAAGGCCGGTACCGTGCACGGAATCGCCACGCGTAAAGCTTTGACCGGCAGGCGACTTCCCGTAACACTCACGCCATGCGTCCCGCCTTTGCCTTCATCCATCTCAAGCACCTGCAGCATAACTATCGCCTTCTGGCCGAGCGGGCCGGCACGGCCACGGTCATGGCCGTGATCAAGGCCAATGCTTACGGACACGGAATGGAGCATATCGCACCTGCCCTCTACGATTGCGGCTGTCGCCATTTTGCCGTCACCGATGCCGAAGAGGGGGTGCAGCTGCGGGCACTGCTCCCCGGGGATGCGGCAATCACCCTTCTTTCGGGCATCTTCGACAAAGACGACGCCAGGCTGACGAGCGAATACCGACTGAACCCGGTGGTATTTGAAACCTCGCAGATTGATCTGCTGCAACAGGCCGGCTACACCGGCCAGGTATGGGTCAAGGTCGATACCGGCATGCAACGACTGGGCGCTGACGAACCGGAAGCCCTGCATGCGTATGCAAACAGAGCGGGCATCGCCGTAGCCGGCATTATGTCGCACCTTGCCTGTGCCGATACGCCCGAGCACCCGCTCAATCATGCCCAGGCCGATGAGTTTCGCGCCCTGCGTCGTCGCCTGGGAGATCTGCCGGGTTCCCTACTCAACAGCGCCGGCCTGGTAGCTCTGCCGGAGGAGACCCTGGCTTTCGTGCGCCCCGGCATCGCCCTCTACGGCTCGGAGCCCGTCGCACAGGAGCCACTCGGACTGAAACCGGTCATGGAACTTACCGGCCAGGTGATGCAGGTGCGCGACATCAGCCGTGGCACCACCCTTTCGTATGGTGCCAGCTATACCGCCCCGCAGGATATGCGCATCGCCGTAGTCAGCATGGGTTATGCCGATGGGCTACCGCGAGCCCTTTCCAATCGCGGCGTTGCCAGCTACCAGGGGCAACGCCTGCCCATCGTCGGTCGCATCTGCATGGACTACTGCCTGCTCGACTGCAGCAACAGCGCCCTGCAGGCGGGCGATGCGGTCTCCTTCTGGGGCGAGGCAATCCATATCGACGAAGTCGCCGCCGAACTCGACACCATCGCCTACACCCTGATGACCGGCGTGGGGCGACGTGTGCAACGCAAAGCCGTGCCATGAATTTTCTGGTGCTGATCGGAAGGGTGGTTGAAAGCCTGTGTATGCACACCGGCCTCTATGCCCAGACGTTCGGTCGCACCCTGCACCGCATAACCTCGCCGCCATGGCATCCACGCATCATTCTGCAACAGGCGGAAGAGGTAGGCGTCCAATCGCTGCCGGTGGTGCTGCTTACCGCCCTGTTCACCGGCATGGTACTGGCGCTACAGTCCTATATCGTCTTTCACCGCTTCGCCGCTGAAAGCATGACCGGACTGGTGGTCTCGATGACCATGGTCCGCGAGTTGGGCCCGGTACTGGTCGGCCTTATGATCGCCGGCCGGGTCGGTGCCTCATTTGCAGCCGAACTTGGCACCATGCGGGTGACAGAGCAGATCGATGCCCTGTGGACCCTCTCGACCGATCCGGTCCGCTACCTGATCATGCCACGCCTGCTCGCCATTATTTTCATGATGCCACTGCTGGTGGTCATCGCCGATTTTGTCGGCATCTATGGCGGCTACGCCATCAGCATCTATCTGCTCGACCAGAATCCTACCGTCTATATTGAAAACACCACCATCTACATGGAACTGCGCGACTTCTATTCCGGACTCGTCAAAGCGGCCTTCTTCGGCATGCTGATCGGCCTCATCAGCTGCACGGAGGGATTCAACTGCGGCGGTGGCGCCGAAGGAGTGGGTAAGGCAACAACCCGCGCCGTGGTCATCTCCTGCATGAGCATCCTGATCTCGGACTATTTCCTGACCGCATGGATGTTCGGATGAGCAATACGGAGCCATTGATCCGCATCCGGGGGCTAAGCAAACGCTTTGAAGACAAGGTCGTGCTCGAGGATGTCGATCTCGACATTATGCCTGGCACGTCGACCACTGTGATCGGCATGTCCGGTACCGGCAAAAGCGTACTGATCAAATGCATTCTCGGCCTGCTGAAACCGGATGCCGGTGAGATTCTTGTGGATGGCGAAAACTGGCTGGAGCTGGATGAAACCGAACAGCTCACCCGCATGCGCCGGGTTGGCATGCTCTTTCAGCATGCCGCTCTCTTCGATTCCCTATCGGTTTGGGAGAATGTCGCCTTCGGTTTACTCATGCATGGGACAGGGGCTGCCAAAGCACGCGAATCGGCCATCGAGGTTCTCAACTGGGTCGGCATGCCCGATATTTCCGACCTGATGCCGGCCGAACTCTCCGGCGGCATGGCCAAACGCGTCGGTCTGGCGCGCGCCATCTGCCACAAGCCGGACATTGTCTTCCTGGATGAACCGACGACAGGACTCGATCCCATCATGTCCGATGTCATCAACCGCCTGATCGTGCGCCTGCACAAGGACTCCGGCACCACCCTGTTAAGCATCACCCATGACATGAAGAGTGCCTCCATGATCAGCGACAATATCGCCATGCTCTGCCAGGGTCGCATTCATCTGCAAATCCCGCCGGATCAGCTAGAATCGAATCAGGATCCCATGCTGCGCCAGTTTATCGAAGGCAGGGCCGAAGGGCCGATCAACGAGAGCGACTGGGGGAAACGGATGGAGGAGGCCAGCAAGATATGAATCCGCAAGCCCGACTCGGTGCCTTTGTGCTTATAGCCCTGATTTTGCTCTTTTTTGCCACCGGAAAAATCGGAGGCAGCAGTTGGTTCAAGGACGAGGGGCGCATCGTCGAAACCGAATTCAATGACCTGATGGGGCTGGATATCGAATCGCCGGTCCGCATGGCCGGCGTGAAGGTCGGCACCGTCAAAAATATTTTCCTGCGCAATAATCGTGCCGTCGTCCGTATCGCCCTGAAGCCGGGGGTGCAACTCCCCGCCTCGACCCGTGCCTCGATTATCAGTCGTGGCCTGGTTGGTGAAAAAAACCTGGCCCTGACCGCACAGCCCGGCGACACCTCTCCACTGCCGAAGGGACAAATTATTCCTTCCGACCTTTCCGGAGATATCAACACCTTCGTCGCCAAAGCCTCGGAAATCACCGATGATATCCGCTCACTCACCAAAGCCCTTTCCGGCGACCTTGGCAACAAGAACAGCCCTGCCTCGCTGCATCACCTGATCGAAAACTTCAACCACACCAGCGAAGAGCTTAGCGCCATCATCGAGGAGAATCGCAAAGACGTACATGCCACGGCCACATCGATGCGCCATACGATGCAGGTACTGGAGAAGGAGCTGCCGGAGCTGGTTCGCCAGCTGCGCCATACCACAAGCGAAGTCAGTGCAATCGTCGACAGGCATCGCACCAACATCGATCGTTTTGCCTCGGAGCTACCCGAAACCGTGCACGCAGGAAAAGAGTTTTTCAAACAGGGCAAGGAGCTGACCGATAATCTCAATGCCTCGGTGATCGACAACCGTGAGAACCTGTATCGCATCCTGTTCGAGTTGCGCAAGACATCGGAAAATCTTGAGGCCTTCTCCGATGATATTCGTCGCAATCCATGGAAAGTGTTGAGCAAAGAGCCGGAGATCAAGGCACCGCCGGCGGCAAAACGGGCCAAGATGGAGGAGATGATTCTCACCACCGGTCATATGGGGCCTGCCTCGGCCGACCAGCCGTAATATGCCGGCATTCATCCTCGCCCGACTTCGCTTCTGGCCCCTTCTCGGCCTGGCCTGCATCGTGAGTGCCTGTGCTCCCCCGAAAAAGCCGGCTACCCCCTTCGATGCTGCCATGCAGCACCGGGCCCATGGCGAGATGACCGAATACCGACGCTCCCTTGAACGCGAACTCACCATTCATCCCGCCAACCTCGATGCCCGCTACAATCTTGCCATCCTGCTGGCGGATACGGGGCATGCCGGTGATGCCCGCAAACTCTACGAAGCAAATCTGCGTCGCAGCCGGCACCTGCCCTCTGCCATCAACCTTGCCATGTTGCTGCAACAGGAAGGCAACGACACCAAAGCAGAACAGTTACTGCTGCGCACAAGCGAACAGTTTCCGCATGAGGCAACGCCATGGTACCTGCTGGCCAACCTGGCAGAGAGGCAGGGCAGGCACGATGAAGCCGAGCGGCGATTCCGGGAGGCTGTGAGCCGCGACCGGCACAATGGATTTGCGCATCTCTATTACGCCCGCTTCCTGGCCAAACAGCGGCGTTTCGATGCAGCACAAAACGAGGCACGCCAATCGGTGAAGCTGCTCCCCGACTGTGCCCCATGCTGGCGCAGCCTGGGCGATGTGCTGATACTCTCCGGCGAGCAAAAGGAGGCCCTGACTGCCTATCAGCGCAGCCTGGCCATCCAGCCGGATATCGCCACACGCCAGAAGCTGATCGACAACCTGCAGGCTTTGGGCTGGCATGATCGGGCCCGACGCATGCAGCAGGCACTGGATGCCTGGCGCCGGCAGCATCCGGATAAGTAGCATGAATCCACTCCCCTCTTTTCCTTTCACACGCTCCCCGCTGGGAAGCCTCGGGGTGGAGATGGAGTGGATTACCGTCGATACGGACAGCGGAGCCCAGGCCCCTCTGGCCACAGCCATTCTCGACAGCCTTGGCAACACACCACGCATCAAACCCGAGCTCTTCACCTCGACCATTGAGATCAACACCGATATTCACCACGCCACCGACAACTGCGTGGACGAACTGCGTACACTTTATTTACAGGCCGAGAAGTTGCTCGCTGCGCATGGCGGGGCTCTCTTCTCCAGCGGTACACACCCCTTTTCCCGCTGGCAGGAGCAACAGATCACCGACGATGCCCGTTACCTGCGCCTGCTGGATCGTATGCAGTGGATGGTGCGTCGATTCAATATCTTCGGCATCCATGTGCATGTCGGTATGCCGGATGGCGATGCCTGTATCCGGGCGATGAATCGCCTGCTACCCGTCATGCCCGTCTTTCTGGCCATCAGCGCCAACTCCCCGTTCTGGCAGGGGCACGATACGGGCCTTGCTGCCTGTCGTATCAAGGTATTCGAGGGCTTGAGCCAGGGAGGCATGCCCTTCTATTTCGAGGACTGGCGAGACTTCGAGCACTGTGCCGCCCGCCTGATGGCCACCGGCAGCATCGATTCGGTTCGCGATATCTGGTGGGAGATGCGTCCGCATCCCGACTTCGGCACGCTGGAGATTCGTATTGGCGATATGCCGGTTAGCCGCAACGACACCACCGCCTATATCGCCTATGTACGCGCCGAAGCCATGAGTGCGGTCTCTCGGGATGAGGAAGATGTGCGCGTGCACCCCTCCCTGGTCCGCGAAAATCGCTGGCGTGCCTGCCGTTACGGCATCCAGGCAGAACTGATCGACCCACGGACGGAAGCCGCCTTGCCGGTCTGTGACTGGCTGGAACAGCGCCTGGCATGGCTGTCGGAGCGCGGCGCTGATGCTGATGACCTGAAGATCGTAGCCCGGCAGTTGCCTCACTGGCGCCAGATCGGAGACGGTGCCATGCAACAGCGCCGAATGCACAGACACGAAGATTTCAAAACGATGGTGCGCGATATGCGTGCAGCCGACGGATGGCATGCATGAAGTCATTATCCGAACGCCTCAGCCAGGCTGCCGATAGCGTACTGCCGGAAGTTATTCGCATTCGCCGTCAGTTGCATCAACACCCGGAACTCTCGGGAAACGAGGGTGAAACCTCCCGCTTTATCGCCGCACAGTGCCGGAATCTCGGCTTTGAAGTGCAGGAAGGTATCGGTGGCCATGGCCTGCTCGCAACCCTGGAGCACAACAAGGGTTCCGGCTGGATAGGGCTACGCGCCGATATGGATGCCCTGCCGATCCATGACCAGAAGGATCAGCCTTACAGTTCATGCCATGCAGGAATTTCGCATGCCTGTGGTCATGATGCTCACTCCGCCATGCTGCTCGGGGCAATGATGTTGCTGAAACAGAGTGGAATGACCTTAACGCGCAATCTGGCCTGTATCTTCCAGCCGGCTGAAGAGACCTGCGAGGGAGCGGCCGCCATGTTACGAACGAAACAGCTGCAGGAGATTCCTCTTGAACGGATCTATGCGCTGCACGTGTTCCCCTATCTGCCTGCCGGCTCACTCGGGCTGCGTGAAGGGCCCATGTGTGCCGCAGCCGACATGTTCGAGGTTGAAATCAGCGGCCATGGCGGCCATGCCGCCCGACCGCACGAAACCACCGATGTGGTCTTCGTTGCCAGCCATGTTATCCAGGCCCTGCATCATATTGTCAGCCGACGCATCAATCCGCTGCATCCGGCCGTGCTCTCCATCGGCCATATCGAGGGCGGACACGCCGCCAATGTCATCCCTGAGCGGGTTCGGTTCTCCGGTACCTTCCGCAGCCTGCATCCCGAAGCGCATGAGGAGATTCGGGCACGTATGGATCATATTATCCGCCATACTGCCGAAACATGGGGTGCGACTGCCCGCTTCACGCTGAATCAGGCCACGCCTCTGCTACACAATGATGAAGCTGCAATGCTGCAGGCCCGAAACACCTTTTCACGCCTGATCCCAGACATCCCACTGCTCGAGCTCTCCGAACCCTCGATGGGCGGCGAGGATTTTGCCGCTTTCATGCAACAGGTGTCCGGCTGCCTCTTTCGCCTGGGTACCGGTGCCGGCCCTGCCACACGTTATCCGCTGCACCATCCCTGCTTCGATATCGAGGAATCGGCCATGCGCAGCGGCATGCTTGCCCTGGCTGCATTGGCCATCGATTCCTGATTCCTCTTGCATTTCATCATGACAGGCCCCATACATCGGATATGCTTCGTCTGCTTTTTCTTCTTTTTATCTCTGTCCCACTGCTTGAGCTGTATGTCCTGATCAAGGTTGGCTCGGGCATCGGCGGGCTTTCCACCATTGCCCTGTGCCTGTTTACAGCCGCACTCGGCGGCCTGCTGATTCGACTGCAGGGACTTGGCACCATGCTCGATGCCCAGCGCCGAATGGCGCATGGCGAATTCCCTGCCGAGCACGGGCTGCATGGCCTGTTGCTGGGGCTGGCTGGCATCCTGCTGTTCACGCCCGGCTTCATCACCGACACGGTCGGCTTTCTGCTGCTCGTGCCACCTGTCCGACGCTGGCTGATCGGGAAAATGTTGCCGATACGAAGGACGCCGCACGATGCCACCATCATTGAAGCAGAGATCGTACATGAGGATCGCAGCCGACATTGACCTTTGCCATGCCTGCATGGCATTTTAACCATCGCTTTTCACGGAGGTACCGATGAACACACAGATAGCCACATCTACCCAGCTGGCCGATGCCCGAATCACGTTCCTGGGTAAAACCTACGGTATGCTGACGCTTTGTATCGCTGCCGGAAGCCTCGGAGCCTACTTCTCCATGGGGCTTGCCTTTCCGCACCAGCACCCATTTATGATGCTGTTCGCCATGATTGGCGGCATCTTCCTGGTTCAGGGCGTACGCCATATGCCCGGCATCAACCTTGCTGCACTGCTTGCATTTGGCGCCCTGACCGGCCTCGCCATCTCGCCACTGGTCGGGTTTGTCTCTGCCAAATCGAATGTACTGGTAGCTCAGGCCTTCATGGCCACTGCCGTCGCCTTTGTCGGCCTGACCGCCTATACCTTCATGTCACGACGCGACTTTTCATTCCTGAAGGGCTTTGTCTGGACCGGCCTGATCTCGGTCATTGTGCTGGGCTTTGCCAACTACTTCTTCTTCGAATCAGGAACCGTCGCGCTCGCCATCTCCGGCGTCAGCGTCCTGCTCTTTTCGGCCTTTATTCTCTACGACACCTCGGCCATCCTGCGCGACTATCCGAATGAGGAGTACATCGCTGCAGCCCTGACGCTTTATCTTGATGTCTTCCTGCTGTTCGAGAACCTGCTCTACCTCTTCGGCGTACTGGGTGACGAATAAGCCGCAGAACTATTCAACGTAAAAGGCGGCCATATGGCCGCCTTTTTTTTATGCTGCATAGGATGCGATCAGATTGCGTATATCCTGATCCGTCACTTCATCCGCAATAAATGCATCCCCGATTCCCCGCAACAGGATATAGCGAATCAGGCTACCCACATTTTTCTTGTCATGTCCCATGGCATCAAGCCAGGCATCGGCATCGAACTGCGGGACAGAGACCGGTAGCCCCGCCTTTTCAAAACATTGCCCGATACGCGTCTCGGTACCGTGCGGCGCATAGCCCAGCTGTTCGGAGAGGCGCGCTGCCATCAAGGTGCCCAGAGCGACGGCCTCACCATGCAGATATTCGGTATAATGCGTCATCGACTCAATGGCATGTCCGAATGTGTGACCAAGATTGAGCAGGGCCCGTTCCCCCGCCTCCGTCTCATCGCGCATCACCACCTCCGCCTTGTGACGGCATGACGCATGAATCACCCGGGCGAGAATTTGTGCATCCAGATTTAGCAATCCTTCCATATGTTCATTGAGCTGTTCAAAGAAGGCTGCATCACGGATCAGGCCGTACTTGATCACTTCCGCCAGTCCGGCGCGCACTTCACGCGGTTGCAGCGTCTTCAACACCTCCGGATCAATCCATACCAGGCGTGGTTGATAAAAGGCACCGATCATGTTCTTGCCATGGGGATGATTGATAGCGGTCTTGCCACCCACACTGGAGTCAACCTGGGCCAGCAGGGTGGTCGGCACCTGCACGAATGGAACGCCACGACGATAGCAGGCAGCGGCAAAGCCGGTCATATCACCGATCACTCCGCCACCGAGCGCGATCACCGGTTCGTTACGCGAGAGCTTCGAGGCCATGAGGGCATCCATCACCCTCGACCAGCTTTCCATGTTCTTGTAACGCTCGCCATCCGGCAAAATGCACTCAAACAGCTGCCAGCCACTGGCCAGTAACGGCGCTTTGACCTGCTCCAGATAGAGAGGGGCAACCGTCTCGTTGCTGACAATCATGCAGCGTGATGCCTTTGGAAACAGCTGCCGCATGGCTGTGGCCAGTGCCGAGAGGCAGCCGGCTTCAATATGGATATCGTAGGAGCGTACGCCCAGCTCAACCCTGTAAATCTGACTATTCATGCGCTGATTCTGACAGAAAAGCACATATGACATCCACTGCCTGTTGCGCTGTTACGCTTGCCGTGTCGATGTGGATATGCGCGAGGCTGCGATAAAGCGAACGACGCTGGAGATCCAGCTCCTGGGCTTTTTGTAGCGGGTCCACGCCTTGCATCAGTGGGCGATTACCATCTCCCCGCACTCTTTCGGCCAGCACATCCGGCTGGGCATCCAGCCATACCACATGACCCGATGACTGCAGCATCAGCCGATTGTCCGCATCCAGAACAATGCCACCACCGGTCGCAACAACAGCAGGGCCATATTTACTGGCCGATTGAAGCACTTCGCTTTCCAGGCCCCGGAATACCGCCTCGCCTTGCCTGGCGAAGATTTCAGGAATGGACGAACCGGCCTTTTCCACAATCATCTCATCCAGATCATGGAACCGCACATGCAATCGGGCGGCTAATAGCCGCCCGATTGTCGATTTGCCGGCCCCCATCGGGCCGATCAGAAATACCGTTTTAGCGGTTGGCTGTTGCAGCTGAGTCGCCTCCGATCATGCTCATGATCTTCGGAGTCATGAAGATCAGCAATTCAGTACGATTGTCCTGCTTGTAGTTCTTTTTGAATAGCCAGCCAAGCAGTGGCAGACGGGACAGAGCCGGAACGCCATTCGTTGTATTGGTCTGGTCGCGCGTATACACACCGCCAATAACCACCGTCTCGCCATTCTTCATGTAAATATTGGTGCTCACTTCCTTGGTATCGATACCCGTCGTGTTGTTAAACGTCGTCGGCGTGTTCTTCGACACAACAACATCCATAATGACACCGTTATCAGCCGTAATCTGCGGCGTCACCTGCAACTGCAGCAGTGCATCAACCAGCGTGGTCGTCGGAGGACTATTGGCCGTGCCCGGAGTGGTTACACCCACTTTTACACCCTGCTTAATATAGGCCGGTTTCAGATTGGTGGTTGAAATCCGGGGATTGGAGATGATTTTCACCTTGTTATCCAGCTCGGCGGCCGACAGCTGCAGATCCAGAATCTTTCCACTCAAGCTGCCGATCGACAGGCCAACACCACCGCCAAGACCGGCACCAATTGCGGCGGGAAGATCAACCATCATACCGTGTTGCAGCGTACCCGTACCATTCATGAGTACAGTTCCATTGTTCAGGCTCGTACCTACAGGGGATACATTTAAGAAGTTCTTTCCACCTCTCTGGGTATAGGCACCACCCCAGCTAACGCCGAGATCACGAGTGAATGAATCTGTTGCCTCTACGATTCGTGCCTCAATCAGAACCTGCTGAACCGGCTTGTCGATCGTTGCAATCAGGCGCTTGATGTTGTTAATGGCCGATTCGGTATCCTTGACAATCAGCGTATTGGTACGTTCATCGATCAGGAAGCTGCCACGCGGTGACAAGATACCGATACTTGTTTCAGCCGAGGCCCCAGCCGTTGCCCCCCCGCCCGTATCTCCGGCAGCACCTGTCGTTGTCGAGCCACCCTTCGATGCATTGGCGGAAGCGCCCTCCAACATTTTCTTCACATCCGCCACCTTGGTATAACTCAAGGTAATAAATTCAGTGATGAGGGGCTCAAGCTGCTGCGAACCCTGACGAGCTTCCAGCTTGGCCTGGTATTCAGAACGGAGGACCTCGATCGGTGCAATACGCAGCACATTGCCGGTCTTCTCTTGTCCCAGGCCGCGCGCGGTGAGGATGAGGTCCAGCGCCTGGTCCCATGGCACATCGATAAGGCGCATGGTCAGTGTGCCCTTCACATCATCCGACATGATAATGTTCAAATCGCTCATTTCGGCGATCAACTTCAGAGCATTGCGGATATCTATATCCTTGAAGTCGAAGGATACCTTCTGACCAGTATAGGCGAACTCCTCCTTGGAACTCGAGCCCTTACGTGCCAAAGCCATGTCCTCCGGCTCAAAGTTGATGGTCAGTATATTACCCTGCTGGAAGGAGGTTACCTGCACCTTATCACGCAGGCGCGCCACAATGCGTACACTGTCATCAACCGGATAGCTGTCGACCTGCTTCAAAGGTCCCGGGAAGGCACTGACATCCTGGGAGCGCTCCTGCCCCGGCATCAGCTGCGCCTTTTTCATATCTATGATGATATTGTCATCCTTCTGATGAATGTCGACAACCGGGTTGGTCACGTCCGTGCGCACGATCAGATGTGCAATCCTGTCTTCCGGCTTGAAGCTGACATTTTCGACATGCGCAACCGAAGCTTTTCGCTTCACACCGATCTTGCCAATACGCAGCACGAGCTGATTGGCAGAGGCCTCAACCTGCTGCTGCATATTGCTCGTAGGCAACAATGTAACAACCAGACGGACCCGATCCTTGGCCTGGCCAACGGTAACTGACTTGATCCGCTGCGTCGCATATTTGAAGTTCTCTTTAATCAACTGAGAAGAAGCCCCCCAGTAATCGATAATCATCTGCTTCTTGTTTTCAGTCATGAATTCATTGTGGTTCGCATTCATATTGTCACCACGCAGAATCAACTCCGTTGCAGAGCCACGATCCTGGACTTCAATATCCTTGATAACGGCAGTATTGGTCTGGTGCCCCCCCGTCTTCAGCGGAGAATCAAACCGGATGGCAAGCCCATTTTTCTCTTCATCAATGCTGTAGTGCAGCATTTGCGACATGGAGATTTCCACCCGAACGCCATCTTTATTCTTTACCGGATAGACGCTCGAAACCCCTTTACCGATGTTTTTCAGCGGCATTACTCCCGAATCCATGTCTGCACCGGGGAATGTCAGTACAAGCCGAGGAGGTCCATCAAGATCAAATACCTGATATTCGAGCGGTTCATCCATTTTGATGTGCAGAACATCGCCCTTTGATGTATCTTCAATGGAAATCTGCTGCACCTCTGATGCTGAAGCACAAAGCGGCAGCAATACAATCGTAAGCAGTAACAACACCATGTTTTTCCATGCTTTTGAAATCATGCTCATGTTCTTTAACCTTGCCTTTATTCCTATCTGCACAACAACTTCGCTCATTTCTGCCTCCTCGGGCATGACTTGGCGGTTAGCGTTTTCTTCCCTTGGCGGGCGCACTTTTAACGAAGCGATAAGTCACAACCATACCTTTAATATCCAACGGCTCATCAGCTTTTGCCTGTGACAGGGAAAGGTTTTTAACTGCAACAATACGAGGCATCTCCCCGACCCGTTTCAAGAACGTCAGCAATTGCCTGAATGTTCCCCGAACGTTAAGCGATACTGGCACCTCAGCATAAATTTGCTTCGGAGTCTCACCTTCAGGTTTAAACACGCTAAACTCGAGACCAGAGTCTTTTCCGGCCCATGACACGTTTTCCAACAGGTCCGGAATCTGCGACTTCTTGGGCAGCATATTCAGAGCCACTTTGAGTTGCTGCTCCAGTTTAGCAAACTCCTTACGCTTCTTTGGCAGGTCCTTGGCGAGATTCTGGTTCTTTTTCAGAAGAATTCGTTGCTGCTCAACCTGGGCGCTTTGCCGCTCAATCTCTTCCTGCAATGGCATCCAGACAAAATAGAAATAAACAGCCACAAGAAGTACAAATGTTGCAGCTAGTGCCAAAGCCTTCTGCCACATGGGCAGAGGCAAAATTGGCCTGAGGGCCTCGAGATTCAGGGCATCAAGATTCATTTCTGCTTTTTCCCTTTGGCGTCAGGTTTGGGCTCCACTCGCTTCAAGGACAACACGAAGTTACGAACAGCAACTCCGCCTGCGTCAGAACGTTGAATCACCTGGAGGCTGATATCGCCAAACAGCTCCGATTCATCCAAGGCCCTCATAAAGTTTGCCACAGCCTTGTTGCTCTCTCCCAGCCCGGACAGTCGCAGACTCCCACCCTTATCCTGGATGGATGTCAGCCAGACATTTTCCGGAATCAGTTTAGCGATGCTATGCAAGGTAATCAGAGAATAAAAACGTCCCTGTTGGAGTTCATCCACCAGCGCAAGCTTCCGCTCCACATCTGCACGCAGCTTATCCAGATTCTTCAGTTTGCCGATCTTTTTCTGCAGCTCCCTATTCTGTGCCTGGAGATTACTAAATTCTTCCTGCAATCCCTCAAGCTCCGATGATTTATACCAGTCCGCTGCCAGCACAATAAGTGCTGCAATCAGTACCGTTGCAAAGGCAGCTGCCAAATGCTGCAAAATCTGCTTTTGGCGACGCTGAGTACGATAAGGTAATAGGTTGATGCGGATCATGCGTCAAAACTCCGCAAGGCGAGACCAACGGGCACCATAAGCATTGGCCCAACGTTGTTCAGATAATCCTGATCAAATTTCTTCTTATGCGCCTTGATATTATTAAACGGATTTGCCACCTCGGATGTAATCCCCAGGCGCTGCTCCAATTCACTGGCAATATCGGGAACCAGGGCCCCACCCCCGGTCAGATAAATACGCTGGACCGGATACTCGGCATGATTAGCTGCATAAAAATCCAGTGATCGCACCAGTTCTGATGTCAGGCCAACATAAAAGCGTTCCAGAGCTTCTGGACTCACGTCCGAGAACTGCTCGCGCTTCATCTCCTCAGCTGCCTGGTAGCTGATGTTGTGTTCTTTCTGAATCTCTTCAGTCAGATTCTGACCACCGTAGAACTGATCTCGAACAAAAGCCATTTGGCCATTCATCAGAATATTGATATTCACCAGATTGGCGCCGATATTCACAAGCGCAACGGCGCTTCCCTCTTCGCCCTCCATCAATTCCTCAGGCACTCCAGTCTCAATTAGCCCTGCAACTTCAGCTGCATTTTCGAGGGCAAAAACCGAGCAGTCTACGCACTTAGCTTCCAATCCGGCTTCGCTCAACACCAACTGATAATCATCAACAACTTCACGCTTGCAGGCCGCCAGCACCACGTCCATCTGCTCGGGATCTTCCGCTGTAGGCCCCAGAATCTGGAAGTCCAGATAAACATCTTCAATATCATAGGGTACGTGCTGATCCGCCTCGAACTCGATCTGCGTTTCAAGCTCGAACTCGGTCGATGTCGGCATCGTAATGGTTTTGATAATAACGGCATTGCCGGATACCGCTATAGCGGCTCTGCGAGTAGAGGGACGTGCAATTTCGACTGCGTCGAGAAGCGCCTGCGATACCGCCATCGAGTCGATAATAGTATTTTCCACAATAGCATCGCGCGGCAGAGGCACGACCGCCATTGATTTTAATTCATAGCCGGATCGAGTAGCCCCCAGCTCCACAAGCTTTACGCCCGTAGAGCTGATATCGATACCAATCAGGCCTTCGTCGCTGCGAGAAAAAAGATTCACTTACCCTCCAGACGCTCAAGCGCTACTCGCACATATGGATGCAACTTAGCAATGCATAAAGAAAAAGTCAATCTCGAAAGGCCAGCCTTGTTAATCCGTGAAGCTTATTTTTCCTGAGCACCCAAGAAATACCTAGCAATTTTCAGAAGATCATCGTCAGAAATCTGTATTGGCTTCATATCACCGATCCTCCCGTTCGCAGCCTCTCGAAAGGTTTTAAATACCTCCTGAGGCGTATTGGGGAATCTGGTCACTTTATTAACAGCCAGGTAACCAAGGCCCACCAAGTTTCCCTTCTTCCCCCTCCCCACGTGGTGACATGCCGCACATCTTTCCATCCACAGCTCTCCCTTGGAAGAAGACACCGCACCACCGGCACTTGAGGTCGACACCACCTCAAGCTTACCCACGCTTCTTTTCAGATCGCGATACTGCGCCGGTACTTCCATTGGATTATCGGTAAAATGCAGCTGCCCGGCATCGTCTCTCCATTGATACAGTTCAGCTGCAACCCCAATACCTGCCCATGAAAGGCCACAAGCCACAAGCAGAAGCAAGCACCACCTGTTCATCATTTCAGATCCTGCCAAGCACTACGGCGCAATACAATTCCAGCTTTCGTTGTATTAATGTTATCAACGGCCTGGTTATCGTATACGAATATCTGTTTCGCCTTCTGTTTATTTTCATTAAATGATCCGAAGCCCGTAATGATTGCGCCAACTACGTAGCCAGTACCGCCACTGATTTTACCTGTCTCCCATTCCAATGGCCCCGGCGTATAGATGATGCCAGACACATTATTGTGCTCATGCGTATCCACCAATCCTCCGGCATAGATCATAGCCGGAATATCTTTCCAGCGACCATCCAACAACCCATAGCCCGTTGACGAATCCGTCGTTACATAGAAATAATCATTTTGTGCAGCCTTAATATCTGCCAAATTGGTTGAAACGTAACCTGTGTCTAAAGTTGCATTGAATGGCGACCCAGCTGGACGCTGACTAGAACCATAATTGTACGACGATGACGCCGTTTTCAAAAGGTCGTTCGCCAGCGTGCTCAGGTTCGAAAACATGCTATTCCAATCAGCAGCAGGCATATTCAGCGCTGCCAAAGCCACTTTCCACCCATGATGATAACCACTGGGAAAGAGCACGTGCATTTTATCACCCTCATTATTCCCTACAGCACAGTCAGCAGAACCGATACAAACATCCCCCGAGAGATTGGATGGCGCTGACGCTGGCAAAATAGGCCAGGCATTCGAATCAGACGTATTAGCTGCGGCAACCATCAGATCATAGTAGTACTTGTAGCGATTTATGTTTGCCGCGGCAGTGTAAAGTCCAGGACCAGTACTGCTTGCAAACGTTTTTCCTCCTCCACCTGTCGATGATGCAGGAGCCACTTCCAAGCCCATGGTAATCAAGCTATTGACCAACGCCATGGACCCTACCGAGTTATCACTCGTGGAGGGAATTCTACCTTCGGACGAAGGAAACCACCCCTGTGGCGATGCTAAATTAATTTGCACGCCTGAAGGCTTGGTTGCCCCCGTATTGGTAGAGATACTCCCCCCTGTTGCAGCCGTGGGGAATTGGATAGGAGTATCAGTCGTCGTAAACTTTGGAAAGGCTGGATTTATATACGCAGGGAGCTGAAGTTCCATGCGTGCATCCACAGCTTCAAAGGCATTTACCAGGCGCTCTCCCGCGCCCGGCTCGAAAAAGCCATTTTTAGCCTTTGCTGCAGCCCCACCTCCATCATCGACAAAGAAATCGAAAAAGATTGAGCCATAAACTATCAACTTGGCATTAGCCCCAAGATTTCCGTCGCTATCAAGCTTTGTTGCGGTCCCATCATATGTCCCGCTGTTCTGCACGCCGGTAGTCGTCCCGTAAGTATCAAAGGGATAAACATCCACATTCCCCAAAGCAGCGCATGTACCCAACTTTGTTGAACCCGATTGTGCGACCGGATACATCACACGCACCAGACCAAACATCGGAATGCTGTTTGCCAGATTATATTCAAACTCTGCCATGGTCAGGCGGCCCGTCACCGGCGCAGGGGTATTCATGGCCGCACGTAAGGCATCGGCCTTGAGGCAATATTTACCGCTGCCTGCTGAAGCCGACGTCAGAGCTGTCGAACCAGACCCTAGTGTCTGACAGGTAAACTGTTCAGCAGCCCACCGGTAAGCATCCAGATTGAAAAGATGTGTATTTGGACTTCCCTTAAAATAAGTCACCTCATCCGTCTTATCGTAAAGTTTATCATTCACCAATTTTCGTGGCAGCTTGTTATTAGGCAGGTTTAGCGCGCCTGGAGGGGCGGTGCCATCTATCGTAACATTTGCATAGTCGACTTTTACCGCAGTATCACTTGAAGTAGAGCCATGTCCCGAGTAGGCAATAATTGGGACCGAATCAAAGGTCGCCACCGTAGTCGAACTGGTTCCTTTTCTAAAATTCTTATTGGCGCCTCCAATATGGGTATTGGAAGCAAGTGCTGTGCCGGACGGAACCGTACCGGAGACATACTCAGCCTGTGTGGCTTCCACCATAGCATCCGCCGTGCACGACGTGCACCCCCACGGCAAATCCACACTATTACCCGCGGCTTTCGCACTCTGGCCATAGTATGATCCCTGCCCACTTTTACCGGAGCCCGTACGGGTGCCATCACACATATCCTGCCAATTTCGGTAACTAGGGGCATTCGTCATCGCACTCACCCCGGATAATTTGAAATCCCCGGCACTCATCATTTGTCGCACCAGACGCCGCGCGTCCCCCGTGCGCCCTAAAGCATAAACTGCCAGCTTGCAGGTACTGCATCCTGCTGTTGCAGCTGTTTCATAGGGATATTCGTGACTCGGCTCATCAAATGCCGTAGCCCATACCGCAACCTGAGGATTGCTCGATGTCCCCCAAGTAGCTTTATTTGTTAGCTTAGTAAATGAACCTCCTGTTAATTCATAGACCCAGATATGCTTACTGGCTGATCGTATCTCTGCATCGGTCGGAAGTGACGCATCACTCATAGATGAAGGGGTATGACTCAGTTCAAACAGACCAGACGTCACACTCGTCCCCGTGTTGCCCGCATTCTTATCCGCCAGCGCCTTATCAAACTCGGCAGAATTATTTCCCCAATAATCATATACCGTTGCCAGACCTGCATTTGCAGCCATCAATGCCCTGGCATTATCTCCACTTAGCTTCGACAGCTTCACCTCAACAACCGATTTATAGGCACTCAACGCGCCAAGACCGGCCAGGATCGCCAACAACACGATCACCGTAACCAGCACAAATCCCTGCTCGTCCTTACGATCCGGAGTATCCATCACTGTCTCCTTCAAACCCTGCTTATAAAGCAGCCATGGGATAAATCTGGGCATAACGCCAGATGCGTTTATCTGTCGTAGCATTACCCTTCACATCGACTTTCTGACCGATCTTGCTCGCAGCATCGACTTTCATTTCGATCAGAATGGTGTATCCACTAACCGTAATGGTGTCGCCTGATGCATTTAGAACATTCCGACTGGGCAGCCCTGGCGGCGCATCGGCATAGCCGGCTGGTGAGACCCCCGGCGTATCGGCAAACACCTTGAAATAGGTAACGTCACCCAGAATCGCGACAGGGGCATCGCCACCGATGGTATTGCGGTCGTAGTTCAAGACCTTGTTGGCCGCATCATATTGATAATGGCGTGCCGCCTTGAATTTATTTGTTTGAGCCGTAGCCAGATCTGGCCAGTCCAGGCTCGTATCCTCTGACCACACCTTGAAGTTCACATCCGTTGTCTCGTTGGGTGCACTGGCATTATTGGCAATCGTAATACTCTCGGCCCCCTGCAAGGCAAGACGCAGATCATCCACAATGAAACGGATACCCAGCTCAAGATCCTGTGTCGCATCGACACGTTTATTCTGGTATTTGAATTGGCCATATTGCGATTGGAATGCTGCAAACAGCCCCAGGATCAGCACCAGGGCAATCACCATGGCAACCATCATTTCGACCAGGGTGAACCCCTTCTCCGGCTTACAACTATCTACTGCGCACAACATCGTCATCCACCCGAGGCCGTAGAAACAACGGTCTGATTTTCATAGTCGGCCGTCATACCACCACCACTTAGACGCACAGTCAGCAGCGAGCTCGTCGAGCCAAGGGATGTACGCGTCACCGTATAATCATAACCTTCGCGCGTACCGCTCGCCGGACTGGTCCAAGTAGTTCCGGCCTGCTCTTTGGTCACATACTCGGCCAGCAAGGCCTGCGACACAGCGGCTGAGTCCATACGATGTTCGCTGCCACTGTTATGCTTGATCGAACCAATCAACAGACTGGCCGTGGCAAGCAGACCGACAGCAATGATAATCATGGCCAGCATGGTTTCGATCAGGGTGAAACCGGAGGCGTCCGGATGAACGCCCTTATTTCGTAAAGGCCAGCTGCGCAAATACGATTGCGACCCCATACTTATAAGCCCCCCTTTTCTTGCTGACTAATCAAATCACAATTCCCGCACTTTGTCCGTGAGTATCATCACGCAAAGTAGAGCTGCAATACCTACGGATATAGCCATCATCTTCCCCTTCTGCTCCAGCCTCACACTCTGCCAACACTCCGGGGAGGACTCTTTCTCCAGCAAAACAATCTATGTAGCCCGAGGCTAACAACAAAAAAGGCGGGGCTATTGCCCCACCTTTTATCAACACTTAACCATTTCAGATGATCCGACATCAAGTCTAATAGAGCTCTTCCCAGGCATGCCTGCGCATAACCAGAGTCGCCTGACGCATATTGGCATTATCAACCGCAGTCGGATCGAAGACGAACACCACATGCCCGGCGCCATTACCACCGCCGGAGTTGGTGTTGTTGACACCCATGCCTGTGATCACGGAACCGTTCACGTAACCCAAGTTGCCATTGGCCTTACCATTCTGCCACTGCAAGGCACCAGGCATATAAACGATTCCGCCGATATTGTTGTAGGTCTGAAAACTCGCAACACCACCGGAAAAGGAGAGCGCCGGCAGATCAGCAAACGCCGAATCGAGGACTCCATAGCCATTTGTGCTGTCCTTGGAAATCTTGAAGTACTTCTGCTGATCGCCCTGCAGAACCGTAGCCCAAGCCTGCTGATCGCTGTATCCGGATGGCAGGTCACTATTGCTCATCGGTGCCCCTTTCGGATAACTGGCATCGCCATAGCCAACCGGAGTATTGAAGTTCTGGGCCAGTGTCGCAATGCTGGTTCCACCATTGCCACTAAGCAGATTATTCCATTCATCCGCTGTGATATTCAGCGCCGCCAGGGCCACTTTCCAGCCATGCATATAGCCGCTCGGGGCCAGCAGGTGGAACTTGTCGCCATCGTTACTTCCGTCGTTACTGTCATCTGCCCCCATGGCAAAATCGAAAGATCCCAGCCCGCCCGGAAAATCCGCCCCCGTCAAATTTGTCGCTGGCCAGACATTCGCATTGTTCGCATCCAGAGATGCATACATCATACGGTAGTAATAAAACAGGCGGGATGAAAAACTTGTAAACAGTGCTTTAGCTATGTTTCCAATGCCCCCACCATTCGTCCTGATCTCTGCCGCAGCCCCCACCAGACCACTGCTATCGGTAGCCATCAGCGCCATCGAGCCATCCGAGTCAGTTGTTGAAGCCGGATTCACCAGCCCCTCGCTCGCCAGAAACCAGCCGTCATACGGGGAGGCAAGGGCTGCATCAGAAGTAGCACTGTTGTTGTTGACTTGATTGGCTGTCGTCAGGTTATTCACAGAACCGACTGATGCATTCGTAGCTGCCACCGTCGGAATCGCCCCGGTCGCCGCACGGGGCATGGCCGGGTTAATCATCACCGGCACATTGATTGGCAGGTTGACCTTGCGCGCTTCCGGTGCGGAAAGAAGGTGCTCGGTATCTGCATCGAAATAGTAGTCGCCATCGCTATCTGCGAAGTAATCGAAAAAAATCGACCCATAAACGATCAGCTTCGCGTTATTGCCATACTGCGTGAATTGGCCGTTGCCACTGGCGATCTGGGTCGCATTGGCTGGTAGCTGGTAGTAGGTCACACTCTGGCCATTACAGGTCGTAGACTTGTTAGTCGCCTCTGTCGGATACATCACCCGTACCATGCCAAACATCGGGATGCCGTTGGCAACATTGTATTCGAAATCCGCCAGCGAAATCCGTCCACTGATCGGACGTGTCGAACCCGGCTGAACGAGATCGCGCAGTGCCTTTGCGCGTGCACAATATGCGCCATTGCCGCTGTGCGTCATATCGTTTTCATCCTGACAGGTAAACTGCTCGGCCGCCCAGCGATAGGCATCCATCTGAAACAGATGCTTGGCGGGATCGGTAAAAAACACCAACTCGCCGCTTTGGCCTAACAACTGGTCGCGAATCAGGTCTGTCGGCAACTTGCCCGACGGCAGACTGCTGCCGTTTGTATCCATCGTCATATCAGCAAAATTGACTCGTAGCCTGCTAACGCTGGTTCCAGCACCATGGCCGGCATAGGCAATCAGTGGGCTGGCCCCCATGGTCAGCAACGTGCTGTTCTGGGCCGCACTGTTGATCGAACCCTGACCACTGTTCGTACCGGCAAAGCTGTTCGAGAGCATCGCTCTCCCCGAGGGCGTACTTCCAAGCGCATAATCCGCCTGGGTCGCCTCGACAAGCGTATCCGCGCCACTGTTATTCCCCGACCAGCCGGAATTATTGGGCGGATTCGACGCGCCCCCACACATCTCAGCCCAGGTATAACCATTGGGAGCATTGGTCAATGCCGAAACGCCGTCCAGCTCCTGTTTGGCAAAACCCTGGGTCTGCCGAATCACTCGCCGTGAATCTCCTACCCTTCCCACTGCATATACGGCGATATTGCAGTTTTCACATCCAACCGTATTCGGAGATGCGTATGGAAAGCTTTCGGGCGTCGCAGGTACCTGATAGCTCGTCGCCCATACAGCCACCTGGGGCACCGTTCCGGTTTTCCAGTTGCTATTATTCACTTGCTGTATCCCTACCGGAACACCATTGTTGTACTGATACTGGTATACCCTTATAGAACCGGAGTTTTTTATGTAGCTGTCCAGACTACCGTTTGCAGCAGCATCCAGTTCGGCAATACTCCCCCCTGTCAGGGTATCGATATAAATGCCTGAGTTATTGGTATCATTGGCAATATCGTCCTTCAACTGCAGCAGTTCATCGTAACCGGCATTGCCGGCGCTTGGGGTGTTCACCCAGTACCAGAACAGCTGGTTGATCCCTGTATTGGCCACCTGCAGTGCCTTGGCAGAGTCAGCAGATAATTTCGATACTTTTGTCTCTACCAGGGTTTTGTACGTCGCACCGACACCGAGTATGGCCAGGATAGAGATAAGCACCAGTGATGTAATCAGTACAAACCCGCGCTCCCTATCCATGGCATCATCACTGACCCCATTTTTTATACCACTGCAGTCGAATCGATGCATGAACCTTCCCCTTCTTCTCTTACAATCAAAGCGCCGCCTGCGGATGTACCTGCACGTAGCGCCAGACCCGCTTTAACCCCTGCACTCCGACACTATTTCCCTGCACATCTTTAAAGACCCCTGTTTTATAGCCGGAATCGACAGCCGCCTCGATGAGCACTGTATAGCCAGGAACGAATGTTGCTTCACCGGCACGATTGACCAGCTTCAAGGCAGCCATTCCTTGCGGTGCCCCGACAAAGCCGCTCGGAGCCGTGCCAGGAACATCATCAAACATTCGAAAAAAACTGACGCTACTCATAATCGTCTGCGGATTATCACCGCCAGCCAGTGTATTGCGGTCGTAACGAATCTCTCCGTCCTCCGGTTTCACGCCTGGCACATACTGATAATGGCGTACCGCCTGGTAATTTGCCTGAGCCTGACTCTTCTCGCCTTTACTCGCGTCCGGCGTACCGGCAGGCCAGTAATTGGCATCCGGCTCCCACACCGTAATGTACAAATCCGTCGTTTGACCGGCCCCATTTTCAGTGTGGCTTATCTGCACTGAACCACCGACCGCCAACGCATCACGAATATCATTGGTTATAAAATTGGAGACGAATTCAAGATCCTGGCTCGTATTGATCCGTTTGTTCTGATACTTGTATTCGGAATATTGGCTATTAAAGCTGAGTATCAGCCCCGCGAGAATCACAAGGGCAATCACCATCGCCACCATGACTTCGATCAGCGTAAAGCCCTTTTGACTATCATGAATACTCTGCGAGTGACTCATGTTCCCTCCCTCTTTAACTACTGCGCTAACCTGACCCATCCGACCAGATTTCAGGCAACGCAGCCTATGACCCGGCGCCACTCTCCAATGACACATTCTACTATCTGCAGTCTTCAGAAAATATCCGCCCCAATCAACCGGGATATTCCGTCATCCTGCCTCCAGGCCTTGTCATCTTATCCTGATGTTTTCCAACCTCTGGGTTGCCATCTGAATCGTCTTTTCCATGACTTAATGAAGATGGTTCGCGAACAGAAGGCGAATCGAAACCGCCATTCACCACCGTAACCAGTGTTTCATTATGATATGGGACCATTCGACTCCCATCGACAGGCTGCAATGTCACGGCCAACACAGTACGGGATGCATCCGCAGTTTGACTGGCAGAGAGGGAGAATTGAAACCCTCCCTTCACACCTGTAACGGGGCGGACTCCCGGCACCCAATCGTTTGCAAGCAGGCGGGCGGCATAATCATTCAGGATGCCTTGAGACACAGCCGCTGCATCCATGCGCTGCTCGCTGCCTTGATTGGTCTGAACATTCAGCTTCAGCATGCCGCCCAGGGCCAGTACCGCAACCACAACGATTGCAACTGCAACCATAGCTTCTGCTACGGTAAAGCCCCGGGCAGCCGCCTCCTTCACTTGCCGAACGTAATCCACGCTTACGCGTTAATGGTTATTGCCCGAATCCTTACCGTTGTTGTCGGACTTTTTGTTGTCGGACTTGCCGTTGTCGGACTTGCCGTTGTCGGACTTGCCGTTGTCGGACTTGCCGTTGTCGGAC
>CAZCZU010000005.1:0-44104 GCA_964503475.1 uncultured Zetaproteobacteria bacterium | reverse complement strand
TTGCCAGACGAGGGATTGGAATAATTATCGTTGGTATTCAGACCAGCAACGGTCGAAACCAGCGTCTCATTGGTAAAGCTCTTCACACGACCGCCGGACACCGGAGTGAGCGTGGCAGAAAGCACCGTCTGGCCATTGTTGTTACTGGCCGTAACTGTGTAATTATATCCGCCCTGCGTGCCGGTGGAGGCGCTCTGGCCATTCCAGGTACCCGCCAGGAGCTGGGCTGCATGGTCGCTGAGGACAGCCTGCGAGACTGCCGCCACATTCATGCGCTCCTCACTCTTCTTGTTGGACTTGACTGTATTCATCAGCATGCCGCCCATTGCCAGCAACGCAACCGATACAATGACGACAGCCACCATGGTCTCAACCATGGAAAAACCGCGATTTTCATTTTCTTTCATCTTTCCCTCCTTAGTCATATGTTAACTCCTTCTCCTTGGGCCTTCAACCTGCTCGGCCGGCATGTCAGGCATGTGTCAAGGACACTTCTTAGCCATCGACACTCGTCCGGTCACACCGTTAACCGTCAGATATCGGACACTCTGGGTCCCCACCGATTTTACTTCCACGGTGGATGCCGTTGCCGTCCCTCTCGACGTAAAAGTCACTGTTTTGTCAGTACTCGTACTTTCCGAACACGTCGAAATGGCATATGCCACAAGGTCGATCTTGTCCTTACTGTAGTCACGAGCCGCACTCCAAAGGGGACTGGTGACCTTGTCATTGGCAAAATCAAACACTACGGCCTGACTGCTTCCGGTCGTCAGGGCACGCACACGCGAAGCACTCAAAACACTCTGAATCTCTTCTGCTGCGGACTCGACACGATTTTTTTCGCGCAAATCCTGCCAAACCTGAGTCGCAATCGTCATCATCACAGCCAAAATCATGATTACGACCATCATTTCGACCAGGGTAAATCCCCTTTGCTGATTACTCATACACCCTCAAACTTAACCCCTCGGCAGCAAGCAGCATCATCATTCTTGATCACTCGCATTCTATCCCTGCCCGGACTTTATAGCCGCAATCGCACATAATCGTCAAGCCGTCCCGGACACTTGCCACGCCCATGGGCCAACCCGTATCTTTGGTAAATGCGCATCTTGTCGAAACTTACCAAATTCCTGACTGGCGGACTACTGCTTTTGGTGGCCTGCACCACAGCACTTTATTTTTACTTTTCAAGCAACCTTCCGGAACTCAGCAGCCTAGCTTCGTATCGTCCACCTTTAACGAGTCATGTCTATAGCACAAATGGGGTATTATTAGCCGAATATGCGGACGAGCATCGCATCCTCACCCCCTTTAATGAAATTCCCAAGCAATTGCGCAATGCATTCCTGGCAGCCGAGGACCAACAGTTTTACGAGCACCCGGGCATTAACCCTGCCCGCATTCTTTCGGCAGCCCTGGCCAACCTGCGTGCCGGCCATACTGTGCAGGGCGGCAGCACGATTACCCAGCAGGTGGCAAAAAACTTCCTGCTTTCGTCCGAACGCACCTACACGCGCAAGATTCGTGAAGTTATCCTCTCCTACCGTATCGAGAAGGCCTTCTCCAAGGATGATATCCTCTTCCTGTACCTGAACCATATCTACCTCGGGCGTGGAGCCTATGGCGTGGCATCCGCAGCAAGGCGTTATTTTGACAAACCCCTCGATGAACTGACCCTGGGCGAATGCGCCATGCTTGCCGGCCTTCCGAAAGCACCGGGCAAGTATGCGCCTCACCTGAATCCGGAGCTGGCCATCCAGCGCCGCAACACGGTTCTCCACTTGATGGAGCGCAGCGGCTATGCCACCCCCGAGGAGGTTGCCAAGGCCATCAAGGAACCCCTTCATGTCGCAGAACTTACCGGCAACCGCCTGCACGACGCCTATGAAAACGAAATTTATCAGCAGCTGGTTCAGCAGTTCGGCGTCAATACCCTGCGGCGCCAGGGACTGAACATCATCGTCCCTTACCAGGAGCAGGCAGAGGATGCCGCCATTCGAGCCGTGCGCGAAGGGGTACTGGATGTTGAACACCGCCAGTACTATCGCACACCGGTTAACCATCCGGCCGATGCCTGGCCCGGGCTGCTGAAGGAGTGGCAGAAGCAGCGCCCCGACCAGTCAGTTCCCGGCAAGGATGAGATCATCCCTGCCCTGGTCGAAAAGGTCACCAGGAAGGGCGAACTGCAGGTCAACGATGGCACTCATCGCTGGCTGCTCGGAGCCCCGGAATGGACCTGGGAACCGAACAGCAAGGATGGCCAGCCCCAGGAGAACAACCATCCGCGCACCTGGATTGCCGGCGATGAGATCCGGCTGCAGGGTAACGGCAAGGGCGGCGTACGCCTGACCCAGGATCCTTCCGTGGAATCGGCCCTCTACAGCATCGACCTTGCGCATGGCACCGTGCTGGCACGGGTTGGTGGCTTTGATTACCATTTCGGCGATTTCGATCGTGTATCGCAGGCCAAAAGACAACCCGGCAGTGCCATCAAGCCACTGCTCTATGCCACAGCCCTGGAACAGGGCCAGACGGCCGCCTCCATCGTCATGGATACCCCCATCGTCTTCGACGGACAATCCGCCGACAACTTCTGGCGTCCGGAGAACTACAAAAACAAGTTTGCGGGCCCTGTCACCCTGCGCAATGCACTGGAACACTCCCGCAACCTGGCCTCGATCAAACTGTTGCAGGACATCGGCATCCGCACATTCATCGAAAAGCTGCGTGATTTCGGCTTCCAGCGCGACTTCCCGCCCCAGCTGGCCCTGGCACTGGGCGCCACCGAGGTCTCGCTGGAAAACCTGACAGAGGCCTACATCCCGCTGGCCAGTCACGGCCAGCGCTGGAAGCCGGTCACCATCCAGCAGGTTCAGAACCGCAATGGTCGCACCCTGTTCCGTTCGGTGGCGGGGCACCGATGCCAGACCTGCCATGCCGATCCGGTCCTGTCGGTCGGCGAGGGGATGCGCCCGGCCGTGCAGGTCCTGGAACCCAGCAACAGCTTTGTCATCACCAATATGCTCAAGGGTGTCATCGAGCATGGCACCGGCTGGAGAGCCAGGGCGCTGAACCGACCAGCCGCAGGCAAGACCGGCACCACCAACAAGCAGGTGGATGCCTGGTTCATCGGCTACACGCCCCAGGTTCTGACCGGCGTCTGGACCGGTCGCGACACCCCATCCTCAATGGGACGCTACGAAACCGGCTCGCGTGCCGCCCTGCCTACGTGGCTGACGGCCATGCAGGCCTTCCATGAAAAGCGGCCGAAAGAGAAGTTTATCGCACCGGAAGGCATCGAATGGGCCATGATCGACCCGGACAACGGAAAACTGGCCGGGCCGGAAACGAAGCATCCGTTCCTTGAGGCCTTCCGCGAAGGCACCGCCCCGACAGAAGTCTCCACAGGCAATACCGCTTCGCCCAAAAACGGGGGTGATGAGGAGTTTTTCGACTCTGGCCTTTAAGCTGGGAATAAAGCCTCAGGAGTGGCGGGCGTGGCTGAGCAGGGAAAAGCCTTCGCGCACAAACAGCCACAACCCTTTCAACACCTGTTTCAAGCGCTTGCGAATGAAGTTGCACTTCACACAACCGCAACCGGCAATCTGCTTACGCACTTCATAACTGGGGTAGATTGTCTCGCGCCAGAACTCAATGCGATGTTTCAGATCCGGCTGCATGCGAGCAAAAAGACGCTCAGCCAGATAAGGAATCTGCTGATGATCCATGTGACGCGCAAACAGCCCGCGTTCGACAAACCCCATCTTCGGCCGAATCGATGCCAAAAGCTCCTCCGGCACCGATGCCGCAAGATGGCGACGCACATAGGCCAGCGCATAATAACAGGGGCGCTCCAGCCGGTATTCACGAATGCCGGCCAGGACTTCATCCCACGCACCCCGGGCCTCAATCTGATTTGCCAGCAAGGCAATATCGCAAAGCCAGATCAGGCGCTCGAAAGAGTGCTTCATCGCATGAAAACAGAGATAGGGCAGCTGCACCCGCGGCCGCAGCAACAGAGCCGACTGACCACACAGCTCTCCCGCTTCGCTATGCTCGAAAAAGTCTCCACTACGTAATGGCGTCAGATGTGCCCACGCATGAATACGCTCAATCCCAAGAGGCTCGGTATGCGTATCCAGCATGATTTCACCACGCTGAAAAATATTCGGATAATCGATATCGGGACGAAAACCCAAATCCCACAGTACCTGTTTGACCGCAATCACGTTGCCGGGGGCGATCAACAGGTCGATATCACTCTGCGGACGCATCATCGGATCGACATAAACCGTCTCTCCCAAGGCACGCCCTCGCATCACCATCACCCGGCCACCGGCACGGGTCACGGCTGGCAAGATTTGCTGAATCACGTTCGACAAACGCAAATGCCATATAGCAAAACTTTTACGGCGTTCAGCCAACAGCGGCGTTTGCTCTCCGCCGGCATCGACCAGAAGTTCCACCCCCTCTTTCATAGCTGCCTCAAGCAGCACACCGTCCTTCTCCGGTATCGCCTCCTTTGCGGCGATTAAGCGGCAAAGTTGCGCACGGGACTGTGATGAGGAAACAATATAGCTCATACATCTGCATTGTAGGGAGCACCTTATTACCGTCAATTCAAATCCCAGATACGTTCCATGACAAAACCGGCAAAAAACCACAAACGACTGGCCAAACCCCCAATCCTTGGCATAATTCCAGACTAAGAATGCAAACCGTTCTTAGAAAGAGGGGACATCACCAATGAGCCAGAAGCAACACAACGCCGAAAATCAATCTGCCTCTGTTGAACTGCAAAGTCGCCGAGCCCTGTTGAAGATGGCCGCCTATGTTCCTCCCGCGATTCTGGGCGTGATGGCTACCGGCATCCCGGCTGCTGAAGCGGCCACCCAGACCTGCACCGTCAATGGCCAGCAAAAGCTGATCACTATCTCTGCCAACGGCACTGCCTGCTGTCCCTGTGCAACCAATCCGACCAGTTCAACCTGTTACATTGCCCGCTGCGAGCTGGGCAACTGCGCCGCCTGCCGCAACGCCATCTGGACCGCTGCCGGCGGCCAAAAAGCTGAAAAACTCTGCAAACGAAGCCTCAGGGCCGGCGGTTGCCGAGGCACCTGCCGCTGCAGTGGAACCAAAACCCAAAAAACCTGCGTTTAAAAGGCGAGCCAATCAGCCCCTTTCCCCTTTCAGATTCCGTGTCAATTCTGCGCCTTAGTGGCGAGCAACTCCTGGCCGTTGGGAAAACCGAAACCAACCTCCGGCTTGACGACGGCAACCATCAGCTGGAACTCAACGGAAGTTTCGCGAACGCAATCGAAGAGCTGCTCGCAGGCCACCGTGACAATCCGCTACTGAAGCGTATCGAATCAACCCATCCATGGCTGACCGGCCTGCAACAGGCTCGGATTGTCGATAAGTGTGATGACTCCATCCTTCTCGGCACCGGTCTGGGCATGCTGTTTATCGAGTTGACCAGCCGCTGCAACGAGCAGTGCATCCACTGCTATGCCGACTCCTCACCGGAACGCGAAGAGATGCTGCCACCAGCCTTGGTCAAGGAGATGATCGACCAGGCATGTGCACTGGGCCAACCCTTTATTCAGTTTACCGGCGGCGATCCTCTGATCCATCCCGATCTGATCGAACTGGTAGCCTATGCCCACGGCAAGACGATCCCCGGCATTGAAATTTACACCAACGGCCTGCTGCTGCACGCCCCGTTGCTGAAAGAGCTCGTACCGTTTGCCCCACGCCTGTGCTTTTCCCTCTACTCATGTGACGCTGACACTCACGATACCATCACCCAGGTGCCGGGAAGCATGGAGCGCACCCTGACCGCCATCCGTCGCACCCAGGCCACGGGACTGGAAGTACGTATCGGCATTGCCCTGATGCAGCAAAATGCCGCCACCCTGCCGGCCACTGTCGAGTTTCTGCACAAGAAACTTGGCATCGACGAGCAAAATATCCGCATTGACCCGGTGCATGGCACCGGCCGTGGCAGCGCCGTGGAGCCCGCCCGCGACATTCGGATCGAACATACAGCCCCACCACATGATTCATCGTTTCAGCACGAGCAAGCTCGCACCGGCAAACTAGCCATTGCCGCCAACGGCGACATCTATCCCTGTATATTTTCGCGCAACCACTTGCTCGGCAATCTGAATGAGGCATCCTTGCCGGAGATACTGCAGCGGCTGGCACGACGAATCCCGGCCAAGGGCTCAGCCCCACGCCCCGACCTCGCCTGCCACGACTGCCGTATGATCGCCACCCTGCTTGGAGCCTGATCGCATGCAACAGAGTTATGACTTTTCCGTCCCCGAATACCCGCTCAAACGTCAGGGATTGATCCGCGAAGAGATGGAAGAGATGGAAGAGGTGATCTTCGTCGATGAAGAGAGTGGCTCCAATTTTGCCGTCAATCTGATGGCTGCCATCATCCTCGATCTGTGCGACGGCAAACACTCGCCGCAGGATATCGCCAATATCATCAGCGAATCGATTCCGGAAAGTGAGCCCGGGCAGGTGAGCACCGATACGATGGCCATCCTAAGTGAATTCTCCGCCTACGGCCTGATCACCAGCAGCAAAAACGACTGATGCGCCACTGGCAGCTGGCCATTGGCACTGTCGGCATCGATGTATCCTGCGATGTGCCGGCATGCACCCCTATTCTCGATGCCATGCTGCGCCTTTATAACCGACGCAGTGAAGGCAAAGCCCAAATCACCTTTCGCATCGAACAGGATGCTACAGGCGACGGCATGACACTCTCGGTCAACGACCAGCCCCTCTGGCACGGTCATGATGCCACCGAAACAGCCGCCGGCTTCGAGGTCCATTTCTATCTATATGCCCTCAATGCTCTGCAGCCGGACTGTCTGTCGTTGCATGCGGCCACGGTCGGAATCGATGGACAGGCGGTATCCCTGGCCGGCATCTCCGGAGCCGGCAAAAGCAGCCTCTGTACTGCCGCCGTACTCGACGGTGCCGCCTATCTTTCGGATGAATTTTCACTACTCAGTGGCGACGGCCATATCGTACCCTTCCCGCGACCACTCCAGTGGGGCAAACAGCGCCACCCCGCCTTTCGCCATGCGGAACTGCAACAGGCGGGGCTCGCAAAGTTCCTGTTTCGTTTCCCTGATTATCGCGGCAAAACGCTTGCCAACCTGCTGTGGCTGCCACCAACCCCCTGCCGGGAGCCGCTACCGCTGGCCACCATCGTCTTCCCCACCTACAGCCGCGATGCTGTCATGCAACCCACGCCGCTTCGACGCAGCCAGGCCCTGATAGAGATCGCCACCCACATGCACCACCAGCTCCCCCCGGCCGAGATGATCCGGGAGCTCAACCGGCGCATCCCCAGCATCACCCGCTTCTTCGCCCTGCCCTTCAACAATGCCCGTGATGCATGGAGCAGAATCCGGCAGGAGTTGGGCACAGCATCTTCCTAGGGTCTGTTAACACTAATTTCGACGGCGCCGATACGGCCATTTTTTCGGCCCTGCAAGGCATTGCGAGCGTGGCGTGCTCATTGCACACAAGCGAGCGATAACGCGGCAGGACGGAAAAATGGTCTATCCCTGAAGGACTGCGCCCCAAACCGGGCCACTCGGCGTTACTCAGGATTCATTTGGAGGCACCAAATTTCATCCCTCGCGCCTTGATTGCCCCCGTTTGGGGCAACAGCGGCAACACCGAAATTAGTGTTAACAGGTCCTAAAAAACCGGGCGCCCCCGCCAGAGCCGCCAGAGCCTGCGCACGGTCGCGCCAAACAGCAGCAGACTGGCGCGCAGGTCCCGCCGATCCCAGGCCCCCAAAGAGATCTCATCCGGACGCCGCCACTCCAGCCAGAGCGCCCCGATCAGCCGCCGCAAGCGTCGAAGCCGCGAATCGTCCGCCACCGTTGCCACGCCCCAGTCCGGATCGTGATCACGCGTGGCGATCATGCGCACATAGCCGGCCCGCGAACGCTGCGGACACGCCTCGTCCAGCCGCACGCCATCGGCACAGATCCGGTGATAGGCTGCCAGCATATCGACACCGTCCTTTTCAGCCAGGCAGGTCCAGCCGGAGAGGCGCCGATTCATCTCCATCACCTGCCAGCGCCCATCCTCCCCCTGCTTGCATTCCACCTCGGCAAAGCCCTTCCATCCCAGTTCCGATAACAGTTCGACCGCACCATCGTAGAGCTCCGGAATCCATTCGGACCTGGCCGCCGTGGTCTCGCCGAAAGCGCCGTGCACGGTCGGCGCCACCCGCAGGCGTCGCCCGGTAAATCCGCGCACAGGGCGCGACTCAGCATCGAACAGCAGCATGGCCGTGGCCATGCGCTCCACCGGACCGGGGATATAGCCCTGCATTGCCAGCAAAGCATCCGCCCCCTCCTCCTCACTCATTCGCTCCAGGTAGATAGCCAGGGCATCGGCATTATCAATACATCGGTAATCACCACGTGCATTTTTCACCATCAGTGGATAGGCGTACTCCCGAAGTGAGTCGGCAATCTCCCGCAGATGGAACTGGCCGCCGAACGGCATGGCAAGCCCCGCCACCTTCGGCAGGCGCCAGAAGTCGTGCGCCCGTTCCTGAGTCTCTGCATCGGCCACCAGAAAATGCATCCCCGCCTTCTCCAGCAGTGCACGATAGCGGGCCGTGAACAACACCGTATCGTCCACTCCGGGAAGCCACACTCCCCTCAATCCCGATTGGCGAAGGGCAAATGCATATGCAGCCGCGCCGGCATCGCTCAGGCTCGGCATCGACACCGTTCGTTCCACATAACGGCTGGCCTGCGCCCATGGCGCAGCCACCTTACGGGTACCCTCCACGGCAATGCCCGCCCTCCCGGCCGCCTGGGCCAGCGCAAACATCTGCGAATCCTGCAGATCATGCACCAGAAGAGGTGGCTTGGTCATACCTGCTTTATCCATTCTTCTTCTCGTAATTTCGCATGCTCCCCGGACAGGAAATCATTGGCCTTGGCGCTGCCGCCATCGATGCCACCTCCTGGCCCTGTGAAGGCTATCCCAGGCGATACTGGCACTGGCAAGCAGATCCCGTCGATCCCAGCTCCCCACCTGCATCCTTCCACCGGAGATCAAGCATTGGCCCGTTGCCTTCAGCAATCGCCAAATCTTTCTCCTCCCGCGTTCCGGCCGCATTGGAGCCGGATCCCAACAGGGGTAGTGATCGCAGGTGCCTATCATTCGCAGATAGTGCTTGCTCGAACGCTGCAGCACCCTCTCATCCAGGCGCACTCCTTCCGTACATATCCGATAATAGGCCTCAAGCATGCCAGCCCCGTCAGCCTCGGCCAGGCACATCCAACCCGAAAGTCGAGGGTTAATCTCCATCACATACCATTGGCCATCCGCTTCCTGCTTGCACTCCACTTCGGCAAATCCCTTCCAGCCAATTGTGCGAAGCAACTCCCGGGCACCTTCGTACAATTCGGGGACCCACTCTGCCCGCGCCGCCACCGTCTCTCCAAACGGCCCATGATCGGTCGACGCCACTGCCAGGCGGCGCCCGGTAAATCCGCGCACCGGCCTGCCCTCGTCATCGAACAGAAACATCGCTGAAGCCATTCGGGATACATCACCCTCGATAAATGACTGGATACGAACCGATGCGTCCGGCTGCCCGGCCACGACCGGATCAAGCAAGCGGCGCAGCTCTTCCGAACTTGCAACCTTCATATAGGCATCCCGTTTTGACTTGATGATTATGGGGTAAAGGTATTCATCAGCGTTTTTTACCAGCTCACCGGCAGAAACCACATACATCGGGGCAATCTTCAAGCCATGCACATCCGGCAGAGTCTCCTGGTTCACCGCCCGATCCATGGCCTCCTCATCCGGCACAATGAAATGCATGCCTATGTTGCGCATCAGAGCCCGATAGTTGACCGTAAAACGCACCACATCATCGGAGCAGGGAAGCCAGACCCCCCGCAGACCGGAATGCTTCAAACCCAACGCATACACCCCGGCCAGCACCTCCGAAAGACAACGCAGTTCCACCACTTCACCAATATACCGGCTCTTTTTTGCCCAAGGCTCGACCGGCCAGCCGGTGCCGGCCACGGGAATCCCTGCACGTCCGGCCGCCTGCGCCAGAGCAAAGAGCTGCGAATCCTGCAGATCATGAATTACCAACGGAATCATATTGTGACCTTAATCACTTTTATTCGGCGTGTCACCTCAGTATAATGAACGGTTTTGTCCAGCGATTTGACATCAATTTCCTCTTTCCTCACCATCTCAGAATAAAGATTCGCCAGAGAGGGGTCATCCATGAGTACCGGGCACGATAATACAAAATCGGAAAACAGCATCCGGCAGGTCCGCCGCCGCCTGCTGAAGCTCGGAGTGTACGCCCCTCCCGCCATCCTTGGCGTGATGATCTCAGGCGTTAAAATCGCTGAAGCAGGCACGCCCATCGCAGGCCAGACGAAAAACTGTGGAAATAATGGCATCATTACTGTTTCCGCCAACGGCAATGCCTGCTGCCCCTGCGCCAGAAGCTCACCCACCAATCCCTCCTACAAATGCCTCCAGACAAAGTGCCTGCTCGGCAACTGCTCGGCATGCTCGGCACTCACCTTCCGGAGTAAAAGGAAATGCAACGAGAAACTCACCAAAAGGAACAGCAAGGCATCGAATTGCGGCACCTGCCAAAAGGTTAACGGAGTCTGGGTCATTAGATAGCAAGGTCGGGACTCTCTCGGTCATAAACGAGAATCGGGCCACAACACGCCGTTTCCCATCCTGCCGCGGATGAGGACACCTGCAGGCAAACCGAGCTGATTCCAGAACTGTTGGAATCAGGTCTCACCGGTCACTGCAGTAGCACCCTGACAGGATAGAAACTACACTCATCATAGTAGAGCCTCGCATGTGAGTGGACCGTGTCATATGAAGAAACGCGAAAATAAAACGAGTACTGACGAAAACATCGAACAGGCACGCCGCAGGCTGCTCAAGCTGGGTGTCTACACGCCGCCGGCGATTCTCGGCAGCATGCTTGCCCCCGTATCCGCCAGCGCCGCAACCATGGTCTGCAACGGCACGACCTATACCATCTCGGCCACGACCACGGCCTGCTGCCCCTGCGTCCAGAACATCAACTCATGGCAGTGCCGCCAGGCCCAGTGTGCATTGGGCAACTGCAAAGCCTGCGGCAACACCAACTTTTTCTTCAGCCAGCAGGATTGCCAGAACTTTGCCAGCGGCCCCTGTGCCAACGGCTGCACCTGCCGTCGCTGGGGCCGTTGGGGCTGGGTCTGCCGCTAGGCTTTCACTCCGTTCGCCACGCCAAAGCTTCTCCCCAGCAGCAATCCGGCCAGGGCCACAACCGCACAGACGTAAAAGGCCGGGGCATAACCGAAACGATCCACCAGTACCCCGCAAGCCATAATCCCCACCGTATTGCCCAGCCCGAAGCCCATGGCCGAGTACCACCCCTGTGCCGCCGTATGGCGGCTGCTTGAGGAGAGGCGCTTAACCCAGGTGACGGCCACGATATGGAATGCGGCAAAGGTTGCGGCATGCAGCAACTGCAACAGGGCCAGAAACCACATCGCCGTACTGAAACCGATTCCGGCCCAGCGCAGGGCTGCCAGCATAAAACAGATATTGATGACCAGGGCCGGTGCCGCCTGTTGAATGGAGCGGGACCAGCGCCACATCAGGATAATCTCAGCTGCAACCCCCAGCACCCAGAAGGCACCGATTTGCCAGCCGGCATATCCCCGGTCGATCAGGTAGAGGCTGAAAAAACCGTAGTAGGCGCCATGCGACAACTGCATCACGAATCCGGCGGCCAGCAACAGGATCAGCGCGCGCGAAAAGCCGTCCCCGCCCTCCTCGCGCGCTTCCTGCCGCGGCAGGAAGGGAAAGCCGGACGCGGCCACGGCAGTCACCAGCATCAGAGCAGCCAGCCACCACGGGAAGTGCATCATCTGGGCCCCGGATAGCCAGGCTCCTCCGGCCAGCGAGGCCAGCACAAATCCGATCGAACCCCAGACACGCAGGCGCCCGTAATCGGTGAAATTCGCTTCCGACACCGTCACCGACAGGCCATCGGTTAACGGCAAGATGGCGGACCAGAGCACCCCGAAAAGAAACACCACCACAGCCAGCCATACGACATGCGATGCCACCGCATTGAACGACAGGGCAAACAGGGCCGCCACCAGGGAGGCGACAACTAGAAAGCGGCGCGCATCGTGCGCCCCCCGGTCCAGCCAGTGGCCCAGCAGCGGCGGTGCAATCACCTTGGCCGAAGCCAGAAGTCCCGTCATCAGCCCCACCGCCACCAGATCAAGTCCGACCTGATACAGATAGACCGGGAAAAAAGGCAGGATCAGCCCCATCGCAGCGAAATAGGCGGCATAGAAAAGGCGGATATGATGCAGGGAGGCGGTACTGACCATACGGGCAGCATAGCGGGGCAAGAACCGCTGTCATCCATGCCTTGCCGTTCGCCCCGTTCTCAGCCACATTTACCGCATGCGACGCTTAAGTATGGCCCTTGTCCTGTTGCTCCTGCCGCTTGCCGGCGCCTGCAACCTGAATACCCTGGGCATCACCATGGCCCCGGGATGGCAGGCGCACTCGATCGCCGCCTGGCGCCACACCCGGCCGGACATGATGGTCTTCTCCGCCGACGGCAAATGGCTCTACATCACATGCGAAAACCGTGCCAGCCTGCTCTCTCCCAGCCTGGTTGCCATCAACATGGAGAGCGGTCGCAGCCAGATCCTGCTTTACGGCCTGATGCGCGCCGACGCCCTGAAAATGGCCCCGGACGGCAGCCTCTGGCTGGGCGAGGAGTTCGATAAGGGACTCATCTGGCGCATCTCCGAACCGGACAAACTGCCCGAAGAGCAGCGGGTCGACCGCAGCACCCTGGAGAGCAGCCACCGTTCGATCAGCCCGATGTACAACGTCGGCACCTTCTCGCACGAAGGGCTCACCTTCTCGCACGATGGTCGTTACGCCTACCTGGCCGATGAGTGGGAAGAGGGCTGCCTCTACCGCTACGACAACGCGAAGCGCCAGCTTGCCGTCCTGCATGGCGAGAAGGGCTGGTTACCCATCCCCAATCCCGATGATGCCCGCATCGAGGCCGAGAAGCTGCACGGCCGCATGTTCAACCGCGTTGAGGATATGGAAACCCTGCCTGACGGACGCATCCTGTTTGCCGAGACCGCTACCGGCCGCATCATGATGCTCGATGATCGCGGCAAGGCTCCTGTTATCCGCACCTACCTCACCCAGCCCTCCCTGAAACATCCGGACAACCTTGCCTGGGATCCGGTGCGCAAATGGCTCTGGATCACCGACGATGATGAGCCTTCCTACCTCTGGGCCTGGGACGGCCGCGAACTGCGTGAAATCGCCCATGACGACGACTCGGAGATCACCGGTGTCATCACCCGGGGTGAAACCGTGTACATCAACACACAGCGCAAAATCACCGGTACGGAACTGACTCTGAGGCTGACGGAGAAGCGCTGATGGATGCATGGCTGGCCAATGTCATACGCCAGATCATCCTCTATTCGCTGCCGCTGCTCGTCTCCCTGACCCTGGTCGGCATGCTCGAGGCCCGTCTGCGCGGCCAGGCCATACCGCACCCCTTCCATGCGGTTGCCTGGCGCGGCACATGGCTGCCGTGGCTGGCCGGCCTGCTCTTCACCCGCGGCGTCATCATCGCCCTGCCGCAACCGCAACAGACAGGTGCAATCGCAGCGATCTCACGTCTGCTGGGCCACGCAGGGCTTACCGTGATCGGATTTCTGCTCTATACATGGAGTCTGCATCACATGGGCGACAGTGGCCTGCCACCACTGCATCACTGGTGGGCCAAAGTATTGATGTATTTCAACCTCTGCATGGTGACGCTGCACCTGCTGCCGCTTCCCGGTATGGTCATGGGCGAATGGCTGGCCACCACACGTCGGGGAAGCCCGCTTGCCGCCAGCCTTACGCCCGAGCGGGGGCTGTGGCTGTGGGTCATTGTTGCCGCATCGCCACTGCTCGACGTTAGCCTCGGCGCCTGGCTGGTTTATCCCGCCTATGAATGGCTGGCCACCGCCGCCACCCGGCTTTAAGAATCAGAACGCAAACACTGCACCGGCAAGCATCAGAATCTCGCACACCTCAATCCCCGCCCCGAGACAGTCGCCGCTCATACCCCGGATTCGCCAGCGCAGCCAGCCCCACCAGGCCGCCACCGAAAGCGGCGCCAGCCAGGCCAGGGCCGGCAACCACCAGATAGACGCCACAAACAGCAACACGCCACTGAACAGCAGCTGCGCCGTCGAAAGCTGCCATGCAAAGCGCTCACCGAACCCGGCCGAGATCGACGGCAGGCTTTGCGACCATACCAGAGCCCCCCAGCGGGCCCAGGCCGCAAGCAGGACGATACCCCACAGCGAGATAGCCAGCTTCAGCCACAGCATCAGCAGCACCAGTCTGGCTATGATGGCTGCAAGCAGGGCCATCACGCCAAAGGCACCAACATGCGGATCCTTGAGCACGGCCATGAAACGTTCCGGATCGCCGTGTGCCGCTCCCATGGCATCGGCGACATCCGCCAGTCCGTCCAGGTGCAGGCCACCGGTTATCGCCAGCCAGGCCAGCATACCGCACAGTGCACCCAGCCAGGGATCAGTGCCGGCCGTCAGATGCATGGCCAGTGCCACCAGTGCCCCGACCAGGGCACCCACCAGCGGAAACCAGGCCGCCCCCGCCGCCAGCTCGGCCGGCCGGAAATCGCTTACTGCCGGCACCGGCAGCCGGGTCAGGAACTGGATGGAGAGGATCAGGCCACGCATGGCGAACGGTTCATGAACAGCAGACGGGGCTGCTCGCCCTCAAGCAGTGAAACACGGCTCCAGGCCGCATAGGGCAGATGCAGTCGCCACAGGGTGTCGCCCGGCATGCCGAGCAGGTGCGCCAGCAACACGCGCAGCACCATGCCATGCACGACCAGCAGCCGATGACTCCCTTCGCCCTCAGCCAGCCATACTTCCCAGCTGGCCAGCACCCTTTCGGCAAAAGCCTCGAACGGTTCGCCGCCCGGGATTGCAACATGGGCCGGCGAGACAAAGAAGTTGCGCAGCAGCTCCTTCTCATGGATCTCATCCATCCCCTTCCCTTCCCAGTGGCCGAAATCGATCTCGCGCATATCGGGCAGGGTCGTCAGCGGCAGCCCATGCTCCTTGGCAAAGCCTTCGGCAAAGGCGCGGCAGCGCTGCATGGGCGAGGTCGCTACCACCTGCACACCGTCGCCGCGAATCCATGCCCCGACCTGCCGCATCTGGCTCCAGCCACCGGCTGAGAGCGGTACATCCGTACCGCAGCCACGGGCAATGGAGGCTTCCCCCTCCACCTCGCCGTGACGCAGCAGATCGACGATGACCGGTTCAGCCATCGCGATCGCTGACGCCGGCCGCCTCGAAAGTGGCCATCTCACGGTGCAGGGCAATCGCCGACTGCAGCAGCGGCACCAGCAGGGCCGCACCACTCCCCTCGCCCAGGCGCAGATTGAAATCGATCAGCGGCTCCAGCCCCAGCGCCTGCAGCCCGAGCCGGTGGCCCGTCTCCTGCGAGGCGTGACTGGCCAGCATCCAGCCGGCAATACGGATATCCCAGGCCGTGGCCGCCAGCGCTGCTGCCGTAGCGATAAAGCCATCGATCAGAACCGGCACCCCCAGGCGGGCCGCCTCGCGGTAAAAGCCGGCCATGGCGGCAATCTCCAGGCCACCCAGTTCGCGCATCACGTTGATCGAAGGCGTACCGGCCGCACGCCGTAGCGCTTTTTTGACCAGTTCGACCTTGCGGGCATGGGCATCCTCGTCGATACCGGTACCGCGCCCGACCACATCCTCAGCCTCGAGATAGGCCAGCTCGCAGATCAGGGCCGCGCTGGCCGTGGTATTGCCAATGCCCATATCGCCGGCGATCAGCAGGTTGGCCCCCTCATCGATCAGCGCCAGCGCCTGCTCTTCGCCGACAGCGACCGCCTGCCAGAACTCCGCCTCGCTCATCGCCGCTTCACGCACAATGTTGCCGGTACCGCGACGCACCTTAGCCTGCACGATCCCTTCCACCTCGTCGAGATCGGCATCGACGCCGACATCGACGACGCGCAAGCTGGCATCAACCTGGCGGGCCAGCACATTGATCGCTGCCCCACCGCGGGCGAAATTCTTCACCATCTCGCCGGTCACCGCCGCCGGATAGGCCGATACCCCCTCCGCCGTCACGCCATGATCACCGGCAAAAACGCAGATTGCAGGCTTGAGCATATCGGGAATCGCCTTGCCCTGACGGGCGGCAAACCAGCAGGCGATATCCTCCAGCCGGCCCAGCGCACCCTGCGGCTTGGTCAATATATCCTGCCGCGCCCGTGCCGCCGTCTCGGCTTCGGTATCGATCCGTTTGATCATCACTTCTCTCCTTTCAGCACCAGCGGCAGCCCTGCCGCCACAAACTCCACCCGGTCGGCAACTTGTGCCACCGCCTGGTTCAACCGCCCCTGGGCATCGCGGAACGCACGGCCCAGCTCCGATTCCGGTACCAGCCCCATACCAACCTCATTCGAAACCAGCACGATCTCGCCCGGCAGCTCCGGCAACCGTGCAGCCAGTGCCGCAATCTCACGCTCCGTATCCATCTGGTGCATCAACAGTCCGGAGAGCCACAGCGTCAGGCAATCGACCAGCACCAGTGCATCCGGTCGGCACTGCTGCTGCAAAACGGCCATTAAAGCAGCATCGGCCTCCAGCGTCTGCCAATGCCCGGGCCGCTCGGCCTGGTGGCGTTCGATGCGCGCCTGCCACTCGGCATCGCCCTCGATACGCATCGCCGTGGCGATGTAGGTAACCGGCAGGCCGCTCACCTGTGCCAGCTGTTGGGCACGGGCACTTTTACCACTGCGCGCTCCGCCAAGAATCAGCGTTACCGACACAGCACCGCCTCCAGCCGCTGCCACTCCGCCTCGCTGCCCGGCAACCCCAAACGCCACCAGCCGGCCAGTTCGGGCCACTCCGGGAAACTGCGCACCAGGATACGCGCCTCGGCAAAAGAGGGCTGGCGTCCATCACGAGGCCGGGCCAGCACAAACGAGGCCGCTGACGGACGCATCTGCCAGCCATGCGCTTTCAGCAGCGTCTCAAGCCTGCATCTGGCTGCGGCCACGGCCGCATCACGGGCATCGGCTTCGGCCAGCAGCTGTGGCAACAGGTGCAGCGCCTGGGTCGGCGCCGGCCAGGGTGGCAGCCAGTGATCGAGCCGTTCAAGCAGAGCCACCTCAGCCACCACATAGCCGATGCGCAGGCCCGGAATGGCGAAGCTCTTGGTCAGCGAACCGATACGCACCACGCCGGGCATTACGCCCAGCCCCCTGCGTTCGGCAAAAGGCATGTAGGACTCATCAATCGCACCGCTTCGCCCCGCAGGAAACGGCTCGGCCAGCCCGGTCGGATTGGCCGGTGTCGTCCACCAGACCGCCTCCGCCGCCGGTGCCGCCTCTCCCTCGCCAAAGGGCAGGATACGGCAGCCAGACCTTCTGGCACAACGAACCGGCTCGGCATAACAGGGCGTGCGTATTGCCATCGATCGCCACGCCATCGCCTGGAACATCACCTCAATCGTCGCCTGGGCGCCGGCCGTGACCCGCACATGCTCCGGCGGTACGCCCAGCGCCCCCGCCAGTGCACTGCGAGCCGGCTCGCCATGGCCATCGGGATAGTGACCGACCAGCGCGGCGTGTGTCCCCAGCCATTCGCCCAGCCACGGTGGCGGACCGTCCGGATGCAGGCCGGTCGAGAGATCGAGAATGTCGGCAGCATCGCAGCCCCAGGCACGCGCCGCCGCCAGCACCCCGCCACCATGAGGAAATACGTCCGGCAACCGTGGCTCCGTATGCAGACGGATCACATCAGGCATAGAGCACCACCGCGGCCAGCGCTGCGGCCGCCAGCAGGGCCGTACGTGCAACGCGCAAGGCATCTTCACAGGCCCCGGCATCGGTATCGCGGGCCGCCGTCGCACCATACCAGGGGCGTGCATCCGGCCTGCCCTGGCGCAGCACCGGCCCGCCTAGGCGCACATCGGCGGCAAAGGCGAGGCTCGCCTCCGTCCAACCGGCATTGGGAGAGGCGTGGCTGTGCGCCTGCCGCTTCAACTCACTCCAGTCGGGCATGCGCCCGGCCAGGATGAAGAGGGCAGCCGTCAGACGCGCCGGCAGCCAGTTGGCCGCATCGTCGATACGGGCCGCAACCGTGCCGAAACGGCCGAAGCGGGCATTGCGGTAGCCCCACATCGCATCAAGCGTATTGATCATGCGGTAGAGCACGGCCCCCACCGGGCCTGCCACGACAAACCAGAATAGCGGCGCCACCACCCCGTCGGAGGCGTTCTCGGCCAGCGACTCGACGGCAGCGCGCCGGGCAGCCGCGCCATTCATCAAAGCCGTGTCGCGGCTGACGATGCGGCCCACCGCCTCACGCCGTACAACGTCGTCCGATGCATCCAGCACGGCCCGTACATGCGCAAACAGCGAGCGCCAGCCAAGACTCGCCCAGAGCAGCCCTGCATCGCAGATCACCCCGGCCCAGGCCGCAAACTGCCAGCAGAAGTGGTGCAACATCAGCACCAGCAACAGCGGCGGCATGACGGTCAGCAGCCAGGCAAAAAAGCCGGCCCAATGCGTGTCCCGATAGCAGCGCTCCTCGATGCGGGCGGCCCAGCGCCCGAACAAGGCCACCGGATGGGCATCATGCTGTGGATCGCCCAGCAGCCGTTCCAGCAGTAGCCCGAGCAGCAGTGTCATGCCGCCCTCCTATGCTGCAGCAGCGGTGCCAGCCAACGTTCCCCCAGCTCCGCCTCCAGCACATCGGACAACCGGTCAAGCGAGGCGAGAACCCGGCCATCGTGATCCACGGCATCACCAGTCTCACACCCCATCGCCCGCAGCCAGGCGGCCCGGAAAGGGCCCTGGGCGAAGAGGCCGTGCAGATAGCTGCCCCACACCTGCCCGTCGTCGGAGCGGGCGGCAAAGGGGAAGATGGCTTCATCTGCCTCGGAGCGGCCGTGATGGATTTCATAACCGGTCACCCGCAATGGTGCCGGCCAGCGGGCCTCGGTATCGACGTTGCGCAGCACCTTATCCGGCTGCATCTCGGTCGAGAGCGGCAACAATCCCAGCCCCTGCATCGATGCCCCCTCGATACCGGCATCGATAATCCGTTGGCCCAGCATCTGCATGCCGCCACAGATGCCGAGCAGGCGGCCACCGTAGCGCAGGTGACGCATCAGCGCCTCTTCAAAACCCTGCCCCCGCAGCCAGGCGAGATCGGCCGCCACATGCTTGGAGCCCGGCAGGATGACCAGATCGGCCGGCTGCAGCTCCTCAGGCGACCGTACAAAACGCAGTGATACCTTCTCTTCCGCTGCCAGCGGATCGATATCGTCATGGTTGGAGAGATGCGGATAGGCGATGACGGCGATGTTGAAAGAAGCCGGCCCGGCCCCGGCCGCGTGGCGGAAAGGGGCATCCTCCTCCGGCAGCTCCAGCGGCAGCCAGGGAATGACGCCGGCCACCGGCTTCCCCCCCTCGCGCTCGATCCACTCCAGCGCATCGTCCAGCAGGCCGCGGTGGCCGCGGAAACGGTTGATCAGCAGCGCCTGAACCCGCTGCCGCTCGGATGCACTCAAGATATCAAGGCTCCCCTTCAGGCTGGCGAAGACACCGCCGCGATCGATATCGCCGATCAGCCAGACGGGAATATCGGCCGCCTCGGCAAAGCCCATATTGGCGATATCGCCTGCACGCAGGTTCGGCTCGGCCGGCGAACCCGCCCCCTCGACCAGCACCAGATCGTACTGGCTGGCCAGGCGCCCGAACGACTCCAGCACCCGCGCCATCAGCAGCTTCCGATCGCTACGGAAACGGCTGGCATGCAGACGGCCTGCCACCTGCCCCTGTACGATCAGCTGCGCTTCCTGATCCCCCTCCGGCTTGATCAGCACCGGATTCATGTCGCTGGTCGGTGCAAGGCCACAGGCGAAGGCCTGCAAAGCCTGTGCCCGGCCGATCTCGCCGCCATCCGCCGTAACGGCGGCATTGTTGCTCATGTTCTGCGGCTTGAACGGGGCAACGCGCACGCCGTTGCGAGCCAGCAGGCGGCAGAGCCCGGCGGTGACTACCGACTTGCCGACACCGGAGCCTGTGCCCTGCAGCATCAGGGCCCGGGTCATGCTGTACCTGAATCCGGAAAACGGTTTTCGCCCATCACCTCGGCAAAGGCGATGCGATCGCGCCACCCCTGCTGCTGCAACATCGGCTCATCATAAAAGGCCTCGACCGGCCCCAGACAGAGCAGGGCGATCGGCCGTGCCCCATCCGGGCAGGCCAGCAGCCGGGCGACATCGGCCGGCTCGAAAAAGGAGACCCAACCCATGCCGAGATTCTCGGCCCGGGCGGCGAGCCACATATTCTGGATAGCACAGGCGGCCGAGCTGATCGCCATCGCCTCCGGCATCGTACGGCGGCCGAAGGTGGTACCGTCATCCGGAGCCATCACCACGGCAATCAGTTCGGCGCAGCTTTTGAGCCCCTCCACCTTCAACGTGAGGAATTCGGCCTTGCGCGCATCCATCGTGGCAGCGGTACGCTGCCGCTCCGCCTCGACCAGTCCGGCAAGCTTGTCGCGCAGCCCCGGATCGGAAATGCGCACGAAACGCCACGGCTGCATGAAGCCGACCGACGGGGCGGCATGCGCCGCCTCCAGGATACGCTGCAGCACGGCCGGCTCCACCTCACCGCCGGCAAAATGACGCATATCGCGGCGGGCATGGATGACGCGGTAAAGCGCCTCGCGCTCGCTGCTACCAAATTCAGCCGGCGACATGGAAGAGCAGATCCTCCAGCACGTTGCCCTGCTTGAGGTGCTCCTCGATAAAGCGGTCGATGTTGGCCTCGTCCATATTGCAGTACCAGGTGCCTTCCGGATAGACGACCATGATCGCCCCCTGGTCGCAGACGCCGAGACAGCCGCCACGGTTGGCACGCACGGCGTTCTCCCCCTTGTTCAGCCCCTCTTCGACCAGGCGCTGCTTCAGGTACTGCATCAGCCCGCGCTTCTGCTCCGGATCGCACGCCTTACCGGCGCAGAGGATCACATGACGGCCATAGGCCGGAATCTTCGGTTTCTTCATTTCGTTTCTCCAGAATAGTGATTGGTTCGCCACGGGACCTGCTGATCGACCACATCGCCGACAATGACGATGGCCGGTGATTCGGCGACAAGAGTGCCGTCGGCTGCCGCCGCCAGCGTGCCCGTACTGCAGGACTCCGCCTCCCAGGTGGCGGCATGGATGATGGCCACCGGCGTCGTGCCGAGAAGCCCCGCCTGCGTCAGACAGGCAGCGATCTGTGGCAGATTCTTCGCCCCCATGTAGAAGACCAGCACCGGAAAGGCGGCCACCAGAGCTGGCCAGTCGATACGGCTTTCGGGATTGGCCTCATGCCCGGTCAGAAAGGCCAGCGTGCTGTTCACGGCCCGGTCGGTGACCGGAATACCGGCCATGGCCGGTGCGGCCACGCCGGCCGTGATGCCGGGGATGACCCGGAACGGCACATTGGCTGCGGCCAGTGCCCGCACCTCCTCGCCGCCACGGCCGAAGACGAAGGGATCGCCCCCCTTCAGACGCACCACACGCTTACCCGCCCGGGCCAGCCGCACAAGCGTCTCGCAGATGTCCGACTGGCTGGCCGAAGGGCGGCCGCCACGCTTACCGGCAAAGATACGCTCGGCATGGGCTGAGCCCTGTGCCAGCACCTCATCATGCACCAGCGCATCATAGACAATGGCATCGCAGCCCTTGAGCAGGGCAAGGCCCGCCACGGTCATCAGTCCGGGATCGCCGGGCCCGGCACCGACCAGTGCCACCTCGCCGGGCTTCAGGGGGGATGCAAGCGGCTTCAGATCCGACATTGGTCGATCCTCCGTTCAATCAGGGCAAACATGGCCGGATGCTCGCCCAAAGGGGCCGCGATTTCGACCCTTTCGAAGGGCTGGCTCTCCGCCAGTACTTCCAGCTGCTGCATCAGGCGCTGCCGCCAGCGCCCGTCGAAAAGAAAATGAGGCAGGATGGCAGGAGCTGCGGCATCCATGGCCGCTGCCCGCTGCAATGCTGCCGCCAGCCCCGGTTCACCATCGGAAGCCAGCACCACGTCGACCGGCAGCGGCTGATGCGCACGCAGGGCCCCCGCCAGCTCTGCCACCGTGGCCCTGTCTTCGCGGCTGCCATGGCTGTAGAGCAGCAGGTAATCAATGGTATGCGACAGCGCCTCAAGGCGCGCCAGCATCACCGCACAGATGGCATCGGCATCGGTCAACGCCTCCGTCACCCGCACTTCGGCACGGCCGGCAACAAGATGCGGGATATCGCGCCGCACATGGCCGCCGCGGTTGAGGAAAAGCGGCACGACACAGGTGGATACATCTGCCTGCTGCATCCGTTCGGACAACAGGGGGGGCTGATGCTCCAGAAAGCAGAGCGTGGCAGATATCGCCGGCGCATACCGCTGCCACGCCTGCATAAAGCTTGCGGCCGCCTGCGCATAAGCAGGATCGGGCGAGCCGTGCAGCACGAACAGGACGTCAGAACTCAATGCCCTGCTCCGCCTTGATATCCTTCTCGTAGGCATGCTTGATCTTGCGCATCTCGGTCACCGTATCGGCGTGGGCCACGACCGCCTCGGGTGCATTGCGCCCGGTCAGGATCAGGTGCATCCATGGCGGGCGCTCGGCTTTGAGGAACTCGACGATCTCCTCGCCGCTGATCCAGCCGTAGCCACAGCAGTAGTTGATCTCATCCAGCACCACCAGATCGTACTCATGCGAGGCGATCTTCTCCTTGGCAAAGGCCCAGATGTCGCGGCTGATTTTAATGTCCTGCTCGGGGTTCTTGGTATCCCAGGTAAAACCGTCGCCCATGGCATGCCACTCAATGTTGTCGAACTTCGCCGCCGCGCGCTGCTCGCCCGTCTTCCATTTGCCCTTGATGAACTGGATGACGCACACCCGCATACCCCAGCCGGCGGCACGGAAAACCACGCCGAAAGCCGATGAGGATTTCCCTTTGCCCTCGCCGGTGTGCACCAGCATCACACCCTGCCTCTTGTCACGACTCTTCATCGATATCTCCTCGCATATGTTCAGCATAGACCGGCGCAAGTGTGCGACCGGCTCCCTTGAGTGAAACCCCGAACAGCGGCTGCAGCCGTTCGGCCGTCAGCAGAACCTCGGCAGGCCCTGCCGCAACGCGGCCCTGCCCGGCCAGCAGGATCACATCATCGGCCACGGCAGCAGCCTGCTGCAGATCGTGCAGCACGGTGACGATCGTGCGCCCGCTATCCGCCTCGCGCCGCATCAGCCGCAGGCAATCGACCTGATGGCGCATATCCAGGTGTGCGGTCGGCTCATCCATCAGCCAGAGCGGGCAGTTACGCAGCATCAGGGCGGCAATCTCGACCCGCTGGCGCTCGCCACTGGAGAGGGCCCCCAGACTGCGTCCGACCAGCCTCGTAAGTTCCGTGAATGCCAGTGCCGCTTCGATCCGTTCGTCTTCCGCTTCATCAGCCGCCAATGCCAGGCGCTGCCCCACCGTCAGTCCGAACTCGGCCGGCGGCAGCTCGCCCTGCCAGGCAACCCGCTCTGCAAGCCGCCTGTGCGAACACTCCGTCAGCGCCTGACCATCGATGCGAACCACGCCCCCCTGCGTATCGAACATGCCCGCCAGCGCCAGCAGCAGCGTCGATTTTCCGGCCCCGTTGGGGCCGAGCACCACGGCGATACGGCCTGCCTCCAGAGCAAAATCAAGTCCATCCACCAGACAACGCTCGCCGCGGCTCAGCACCAGGTCGTTGATGGCCAGCATCAGGAACGACGCCTCAACAGCAGCCAGAGGAAGACCGGTACGCCAATCACGGCCGTCAGCACACCGACCGGCAATTCCGCCGGGGCAATGACCATCCGGGCCGCGGTATCGGCAACCACCAGCAGGAGGCCGCCCCCGAAGGCTGAAGCGATGAGAACATACCTGTGCAGACTACCGACCAGCAGCCGCATCAGATGCGGCACCACGAGACCGACAAAGCCGATGGTGCCGGCCGCCGTGACCGCCACGGCCGTCACTGCCGAGGCCAGCAGCAGCAACACCCTGCGCAACCGAACCACATCGACACCCAGAGCCGCGGCATGCCTCTCGCCCAAAAGCAGGCGATCCAGCGACAGCGACAGCAATAGGCCGCAGGCAAGCGCGCCCGCCCACACCAGCAGCAACAGCCATACCGGCAGGGCGGAGGTCGAGAGATCGCCCATCATCCAGCCGTAGGCCAACGCCACACCGCGCTCGGGCAGAAGGGCCATCAGCAGCATCAGCAGCGCCCCCCAGAAGGCGGCCAGTACCACACCGGCCAGCAGCAGTCGGGCCGGGCCGAGATGGGAGAAGGAGAGCACCGCCGCAATACCGGCCCATGCCCCGACAAAGGCACCGATGGAGAGGGCCAGGGCCGAATCGGGAAAGAGCATCATGCCGGATACGGCGCCAACAGCGGCACTGCCGGCCACGCCCAGCACATAGGGCTCGGCCAAAGGATTGCCGAGCAGCACCTGGAACCATGCCCCGGCCAGCGCCAGCATGCCGCCCACAGCAAAGGCGATCAGGACACGCGGCCAGCGCAGCTCCCAGACAATCGCCGCATCCACGCTATTATCCGCTACCAGCGGATTAATCCAGTGGCCGCCCATTCCGAGGGCCAGGACAAACACCGCCACTGTCGCCACGATCAGAATGGCCAGGAGCACTCCGCTGTTCAACTCCTTCACGGCTCCACCTTTTGCAACTGCTGCACCAGATGCTCCATGCCATCGATCAGGCGTGGGCCCGGGCGATGCAGCAGATCGGGATTCACGGTTAGCACCCGGATATCCGCACCCAGCCATTTTTTCCAGAAGGCCGCGCGCGATGCCACATCACGTTTCTCCGACGGGATCACGACCACCTCTGGCCTTGCAGCCACCACCGACTCGACATTCACGCGCGGCGCTTCCAGCGGCAGGGAGGCAAAGACATTGCGCAATCCGATCTGCCTAAGCACATCATCGATAAAGGTATGCCCTCCCGCGGTCAGCAGCGGGTCTGCCCAGATTTCGTAAAAGGCAGGGATTGCTTGCCCCGACACGCGGGCTTGTAGCCGCTGCAGACGCGCCTGCAGCCGGTCGGCCAGTCGGTCGGCCTGTTCACGGTGCCCGGCCAGCTCGCCCACATGCCGGATCTCATCCAGCACCTGATCCACGCGCTGCGGATAGATGCTGACCACACGCACCCCGAGCCTGCGCAGCAGCTGCACCCCCGGAGCATGCTCATCCATGACCAGTGCCAGGGTCGGTTTCAGGGCAAGGGCAGCCTCGACATTGATGCGGTTGTAGCTGCCCACACGTGGCACAGCCTTTGCCGCCTCCGGATAGTCGCAATAGTCGACAGCTCCCACAACCTCATTCCCGGCCCCGATGGCAAACAGCGTCTCGCAGATATGAGGTGCCAGGGCAAGAATACGCTCGGCCGCCTGAGCAGACGGTGCGGCCAGCAACAGCAGAAGCAACAGCAGCGGACGCATCTTCACTGCAGCCGGAAGATCACCGGCAGACGATAGAAACCATCCGCCAGCGGCAGGGAACGGATACGGCCAATGCCCCGATGGGCGGCCCGGTCGAGCAATGGATAGCCGCTGGAGGCCAGCATGGTCACCTGGCGGATGGTGCGGTCGCGTACATCGAGCCTCAGCGCCACCTCACCCTGCCAACCGTTGCGGCGAGCCATGCGCGGGTAATGCATCTCGGCCATAATCCCGGTATAGACGCTGGCAGGCAGGCTCCGATCGGACGGGGCGACACGCTCGCCTGCAGCCGGCCTGTCTGCCGTTCGCTCCTGCACCGGCACGAGTGCGGTCTCCCGAATATCGTCATTGCGAGCAACGTGTCGGGAGATGGCAACCGTCTCCGCGGTCGCCTCCGTATCGGCGGCCTTGGCAAGCACGGCCACGGATGTTTGTACTGCCTGAGGTTCGACCGCTGCCCGCACCGTTGCTGTCGGGCGTGACAGCTGCCGCTCCACGGCTGCAGGAGCAGCCGCATCAGCGGCATCGGCTGCATGTTCATGGTAGAGACCGACGATGTGGATGGCCGATGCAGGCTGCGTGACCGCGTTTGTCGATGGCCAGATGGAGATCATCAGGACGTGCAGAGCCACAGCGACCGCAAAGGCCGCTGCCACCCTGACACGCCCCGATGCATGCATCAGAAGCTGCCGTTCACGCCGGCATACCAGGCACGACCCAGTACGCCATAACCGGAAACCTCTTCATAATGCCTGTTCTCCGCATTCTCGACCCTGGCCGTCAGCTTCCACTGCTCGTTGACGGCGTAGCTCGTGCGCACATCGAGCTTGTGATAGCCGGCCATCGGCAGGGTATTGCCGGCACCGGAGAAACGCGGCCCGACAATCTTCACATTCGCCTCGATATTCAAGCCTGCCACATCGGCTCCGATCAGGATATTGCCGGAGTCCCTGGCGCGCCGCTGCAGCAGGGTATTGTTCAGCGTGTCGCGGGCATCGAGCCAGGTCCAGTTGGCCCGCAGGTAGGCTACCCCGTATTCAAGCTCCCCTTCCAGCTCCAGCCCCTTGATGCCGGCCTGATTCACATTCGATGGAATCCAGGCAGGCCCGAACGGACCGATGGCGCCGAGTGGTGCCCAGGCAATCAGGTTCTGGAATGTCTGCTGGAACCAGGTCGCCCCCAGACCTCCCTTCCACGCCTCGACCTCACCCTGGTAGTGCAGCCCGATATCCCAGCCCCTGCTGCTCTCGGGCCTGAGATTCAGGTTGCCGGCTCCCGGCCAGTAGAGATCGTTGAACGAAGGCGCCTTGAAGCCGGTACCGTAGTTGCCGGAAAGCTTGAGCCCCTTCACCGGCAACAGCGACAGGCCCAGGCGCCAGGTGGTTTTATCGCTGGTATTGCTGTTCTGGTCCCGGCGCACGGCCGCATTGGCATCGAAAAGCGCGTGGTGCCAGGCAACGGAAGCAAAGCCGGCCTTCTGGCTGATCTTCTTGTCATAGGAAGTGGTGCCCACGACCCGGCCCGAGGTGTAGCGCAGGTCCACCCCCGCCAGCAACGACAACTGCTGCCACTCCACACTGTTCTGCCAGCGCAGCTGATCCATGCGGGTGGTGATATCGGTATTGTTGACACCCACAGCCGGATCGCGACTGACCACCTCATCACCGGAACGGGCCAGCTGCAGCGAGCTCTCCCAGAGATCGGTCACAGGATAAGTGAGTTTGCCGCTGAACAGCGACTGTTTGGTCTGCGAGTTGTAATTGAGCACATCCCCGAACGGGAAGCCGCCGTCCAGTCCGGTTTTGCCATCGCTGTTGCGGGCCACGAGTTGCAGTTCGCCCTCACCCAGCGGCAGGCTGAGATTGCCGGACACGGTGCTGCTGCGGAATCCGTCGGGCTCGGTACCGTTGGCCGCGACCGAAACACCGCGGGTACGCTGCCCGGCTCCCGTCAGCGAATAACGCACCCCCTGCCTGTTGGCGCCACTGACCTGCATGCTGCCGCGTGCCGTGCCGTAGCTGCCGGCCTCTGCCGTTACCCGCACTTTCGCTGGCCCTGTGCCCTTTTTGGTGAATATCTGGATAACACCACCCATCGCATCGGCGCCATAAAGAGACGACTGCGGCCCACGCACGATCTCGATGCGCTCGATATCGGCGGTGGAGAGGTCACTCCAGTCGAAACTGCCGGTCGTGGCCGCACCCATGCGTACGCCGTCAATCAAAACCAGTGTGTGGCCACTGTTGGCCCCCCGGATGAATACCGAGGTGTTTTTGCCGGGGCCGCCCGTGGCCACCACATCGATGCCGGCCTGATGACGCAGCAATTCCGCCACCGATTGCGCCTGCGATTTCTCGATCTGATTCTGATCGATCACCGTGACATCGGCGCTGACACGCCCGGCATCCTCGGCCACCCGACTGGCGGTCACCACGACAGGCTTCAGCCCGTCGTCGGCCAGGGCCGTGCCGGCGTATGACACCATCAGTGCCGAAAAAATAGATAAATGATAACGATTCACTGTTCTCCTTCACGCCAACCCGCGCATTGTGAATGGCGGCGCATCGGAGAAAGAGATTAAGGCTGGAGGGAGACGCAAAAAGAGGGCGGTCCGTTCCGGCCGCATCCTCACCCCGAGACGCCTGTCCGTAGTACGTCTCGGGCCGGTCTCCTGGCTTGCCGTCATCCGCCTCCGCTCCTGCCTTCCCGGGTGATCCCAGTGGCGTTTGAACGGAATTGTCAGGCTTACAGTAGCGGGGGCTGCGCCGGAATGGAGTCGAATCGACCCGTCACCGGACTTCCCGTTTCACCCTCCAGCCGCACGGCTTTCGGGCACCCGAAACAGGCCCAAGCCTATCGCGGCCTACTCGCCATGACCAGATCAGAAATGGGGCGTATCGTACCACTCCAGCCAGTGGGCAAGATCGATCTTCTCCTTGGAGAGGGCACCGCTACGCACTGCGCTGTCCAGCCGCAAACCAACCAGGGTATAGGCCCCGTTACCTTGCAAAACTGCCAGATTCGTTCGAGCCACATCCAGGGAAGCCTTGGCTTTGGAGAACCACTCCTCTGCCTTTTTCTTGTCGGCTTCCATACCCCGGCCTTCGGCATACATATAACCCAGCGCATTTTCGGCCGGCGCAAAGCCCTGCTCGGCGGCCTTCCGGTACCACTCGATCGCCTTGGCATCACTCTGCCGGATGCCGTCGCCCCGGCGGTACATGTTGCCGAGATTAAACTGCGCCATGGCGTAGCCCTGAACAGCGGCCTTCCGGTACCACTGCATAGCCTGGCGCGGATCATATCCGACGCCCTGACCACTCTGGTACATGCTGGCCAGAATATTCCGCGATGCGGCATCGCCCTGCTCCGCCAGGCCTGTAAGCAGGCGCGCCGCGGCGGTGTAGTCACGGGCTACGCCCTTACCGTTGTACAGCAGGATAGCGAGATTATAGGCGGCATCGGCATCGCCGTGCGCTGCCGCTTTCCTGTACCAGGCCACAGCCTCCTCATCGCTACGCCCGACCCCGCGCCCGAGGTCATACACCAGGGCCAGCAGGGTTTCAGCCCGGATATTGCCGCCGGCCTGGGCCTGCTTGAAATAGGCCAGCGCCTTCGCATCATCCTGCTGCACACCAAGGCCGCGGGCATAAAGCAGGCCAAGATTAAACTGCGCCTTTGCATTCGACTGTGCCGCCTTCTGCAACCAGCCAATGGCCTGTCGCAAACCGGAACCCTTCGGCTCCTGCAACTGCAGCACGGCCAGGTTGTTCTGCGCCGTTGCCAGCCCCTGCTCGGCTGCCTTCTGAAACCACGACATGGCCTGGCCATCATCCTGCCCCACGCCACGCCCGGTGGCGTAGAGAATGCCAAGATTGCACTGAGCCAGTGCCGCCCCCTTTTCCGCTGCATCGGCAAGCCATTTGGCCGCAGAGCTGTCATTGCGGGCAACGCCCATGCCCAGGGCATACATGATACCGACTGCCGTCGTGGCCTGAGCCTCTCCTTCCCTGGCAGCCTGCTTGTAGCTCTGGAAGGCCTTGACCAGATCCTTGGAGGTTCCCACGCCCTGACGATAATGCTCGGCCAGTTCGTAGGCCGCCGCAGCCTTGCCCGAATCCGCGGCGCGGGTCAGCCATGCAAAGGCCTCGCTTTCACTCTTCTCTAGCCCCCGCCCCTGCTGGTACATCCCGGCCAGCAGATACTGGGCATCGGCATCGCCGGCCTTGGCCTTGCTCTGAATCCGGTTGACCAGTTGATGGCGATAATCGGCCGCCTCCGCCACCTTCTTCGACTCGGCAGCCAGAATCCAGCGCAACGCTTCCGCATCACTCTGTTCGACCCCGCGCCCTTCGGCATAGGTAATCGCAAGGCGGAACATCGCCTCGGGCACACCCTGCTCGGCCGCTTTCTGATACCAGCCGGCCATCGCCTTGTCGTTGCGATCGACTCCGCGTCCATACTCAAGATGCAGGCCCAGCCTGTACTCGGCCCTGGCGTACCCCTGACGGGCCGCCAGACGGAACCAGCGCACTGCCTGTGCATCATCGCGATCCACGCCCTGTCCCTCTTCGTACATGCGCGCCAGCAGGAACTGCCCTTCGGCCTCGCCGGCTCTGGCCGCCTTGCCAAACCAGCGTTCCGCATCCTCGAAACGCCCGTCCTCCATGGCCGACTTGCCCAGCACGACGGCATTCTCCTGCGGCGCTCCGTAATCGGCATCGGAAATGACGTAGAACACGGCTCCGGCTCCAAGCACAACAAACACCACCAGAACAATTAACGCCCGTATCGCTGACATAAACGCTTCCCCTCTCTTCGGCCAGGTCAGGCCGGTCTTTCCCCGTTACAAACCCAACTCGGGCCAGATGGCATCGACCCGGCTTTTAACCTCACCGTCCATGACAATGGGGCTTCCCCACTCGCGATCCGTCTCGCCCGGCCACTTGTTGGTGGCATCGATCCCCACCTTGGACCCGAGCCCCGCCACCGGCGAAGCAAAATCGAGATAGTCGATCGGCGTATGCTCGGCCATGGTGAAGTCACGCACCGGATCGCAGCGTGTCGACACAGCCCAGATGACCTCTTCCCACGAACGACAATCGATATCCTCATCGACCACGATAATGAACTTGGTGTACATAAACTGACGCAAATAGGACCAGATACCGAACATGACGCGCTTGGCATGCCCGGCGTACTGCTTACGGATCGACACCACCGCCACCCGGTAGGAGCACCCCTCCATCGGCAGATAGAAATCAACGATCTCCGGAAACTGCTTGCGCAGGATCGGCACGAACACCTCATTGAAGGCAAGCCCGAGCACCGCCGGCTCGTCGGGTGGCTTGCCGGTATGGGTGGAATGATAGATGGCATCCTTACGCATGCTCATCGTCTCAACCGTGAAGACCGGGAAACGCTCCACCTCGTTGTAGTAGCCGGTATGGTCGCCGAACGGCCCCTCTTCGGCATACTCATCCAGCGACACGTAGCCCTCGAGCACAATCTCGGCACTGGCCGGCACCTGCAAAGGAACGGAAAGGCAATCGGTCAAGACCGTCTTCTCACCGCGCAACAGACCTGCAAACTGATATTCGGAAAGGGTATCGGGAATGGGCGTCACCGCTGCCAGGATGGTGGCCGGATCGGCGCCGATGACGACGGCGCAGGGAAAACGTTCAGCCCCCGCCGCCTTGCTCTCCTGATGATCAAGCGCACCACCGCGATGCTTGAGCCAGCGCATGATCAATTTATTTTTTCCGATCAACTGCTGGCGATAAATACCGAGATTCTGGCGCTCCTTGTGCGGCCCTTTGGTCACCACCAGCCCCCAGGTAAGCAGCGGGGCCGCATCGCCCGGCCAGCATGTCTGGATCGGCAGGCGGGAGAGATCAACCTCATCGCCCTTGAGCACCACCTCCTGCCAGGGCGCCTTCTTGACCTCCTTCGGGCTCATATAGCGTACCTGCTTGAGTACCGGGAATTTCTCCCAGGCATCCCTGAATCCCTTCGGCGGTTCCGGCTCCTTCAGGTAGGCAAGCAGCTCACCGATCTGGCGCAGCTCATCGGGCGACTGGCGCCCCATACCCAGGGCAATGCGCTCGGCCGTACCGAAGAGGTTGGTCAGCACCGGCATATCGTGCCCCCGCACATTCTCGAACAGCAGGGCTGGTCCTCCGGCGCGCAGCACCCGGTCGGAGATTTCGGTCATCTCCAGCTCCGGAGAGACCTCGACCTTGATGCGCTTCAGCAACCCCCGCTTCTCCAGCGCCTTGATGAATGCCCGCATGTCGGAAAAACTCATGCGGGCGTCTCGATCTCGAACACCGTATCGAGCTTGGCCAGTTCAAACACATCCCGCACCTTTTCCGACAGCCCGACCAGTACGAAACGACCGTCGTTCTCACGCGCCCACTTCAGCCCCTCGACCAGGGTTGCGATGCCGGAAGAGTCGATAAATCCGACCTCCTGCAGATCAACCCGGATCGTCTTGCAGCTGCCGCCAAACAGCGGCTGCAGGGCACGGCGCAAATCGGGTGAGGTGTGAATCGTGATCGTGCCACGCACCGAAACCCGTGCCTCGCCTGCATTCGAAGTCTGCGTATTAATCTCCAGTTTCATCCAGAGCTCCCTTGCATTGATAAATCAGTAACCAGCGGTTGCCGTCCGGCAATGCCTCATGCTCCACCCGATCCATAATCGAGTGGATCAGGTGCACCCCAAGCCCGCCCGGCTCAATCTTCTCCGCATCGTGATGCAGAGGATGCGCCACCTCTTTCCAGCCCGTATCGGTCAGCGGCGTGGCAAAATCGCGAAAAACAAACAGCAACTCCTGCTCTTCCCCGTCAGCGCGATGAATACGCGTCTCGAACTCGACCGGTCCCGGAGCTCCGTGATAACCGTGGCGGGCGATATTGGCGTAGAGTTCGTCCACGGCCAGCGCCACCCGGTTGGCGCACACATCATCGAGTCCGGCGCGCGCGGCAATCACCTCGACCATCGAGCGCAGCACATGCACGCAATCATCGCGACAGTTCAGGCGAAAATGCAGTTGTCCGATACGGCTGTTATCCGGCGAACCATCCAGCGCCTGCATCAGTGACTCACCTTATTGTTCTCCAGTTTTTCATCCAGCTTGCCGAGTGCTTCGCGCAGCTGCCGTTCGGCATCGGCCTGACCGGCTTCGACAGCCATCGCCAGCAGGCGGCGCATCACCTTTCGTTCATGGGCATAATCCTCGAGTGCATGATAGATGCCCCGGGCCCGCTCCAGACTGTCCTGTCGTTCGCCGGGATTGGATGCAAGGTCGGCCTGCAGCATCAGGGCATGAGCTGCCAGGCGCGGCGCCCCCGCCTGCCGGCACGCCTCCAGCGTCAACGCTACATGCCGGCGCGCCCCTTCAGGCTCTTTGCGTGCCAGTGCCAACAGGGCCAGGCCAAGATGGGCCTCGGCGCGGTAGCGAAGCCCGCTCGCACTCGTCTCATCGGCCAGCGACAGGACCTGGCCATACTCCTCTTCGGTCACAGCACTTCGCCCCTGCAGATCTGCCAGCCGGGCCGCGGCCAGGTGGATATCGATCGGCATCCGGCGCGAAAACGGTGCCGGCTGCCATGCGGCCTGCCCCTGACGGGCCGCCAGCAGGGCCCGGTTCAGGCGTGCCCGCTCATATTCACCGGAGAGTTGATGTCGCCTGGCCACCCCTTCGGCCTGCTGCAAAGCCTTGTCGCCCTCGCCCAGCCGGCCCTGGGCCACGTAGGCCATCCCTAGATTGTACCAGGCATGCGCGATCAGGGCCGGATCGGCTGTCAGCTGTGCGGCCTGCAGAGCCCGCACGAAGGAGTGCTCGGCCGCGACCCAGCGCTCGCGCTGCATGGCCAGCACCCCGTTGGTCGTCAACTCCTGCATCAGTCCCTCATACGGGTTCTCGACCACCGGAGCCTGCGCGCGCCCGCCACAGGCCGCCAGCAGCCACAGTGTCGCGCAGAATAACAGCCACCGTCTCTTCACGGCTGCAACTCCAGTACCGGCGGTGCGGTCTCAAGCGGCTTCTTCGGTCTCTTCGAATCAGCCCCCAACAGCCAGGAGCCACGCAGCCCTTTCACCAGACCACGCATCTCCTCGATGGTGGCGCGCGATTCGCGGGCCAGGCCCGGAAGCTCCGGCGTCAGTTCGGAGAGATCGTTGGCCACGACATTCAGCGCCTTCGACAGCTCATCGATATGATCCAGCATCTCGTTCATGTGCGACACCATCTGGGGACCATGCTTACCCAGGGATTCGGAGAGTGGCCGCATATTATCGAGAATTTTCGAGGTCGCGGTCAGCGAATCACCCAGTCGCTCCGCCACCTTCTTGTCCTGCAACGTCTTGGTAAGCCCGCGCAGATGTTCCAGCAGACCGGTAAACTCCTCCACTGCGGCATCCAGTTTCTCGCCCTTCAGGCCCGAGGTAATTTCACGCATGCGTGCCATGGAGATGCGCACATCGCCATTGGGGTCGTTCATCCACGTCGCCAGCTGGGCCAGCTCTTTCAGCAGCACATTGGCATTGCCCACTGCCGGCTTCAGGTCGGCCAGCAGCTGTTCGAGCGATGCCTCGGTCTCGTACTGCAGGGCATCCCCATCATGCAGGGAGGGGAGTGTGGGATCGCCGGCCGTCACCTCGACCACCTGCTCACCGATCAGCCCCTCCTTGGTCAGGTGGGCCCGGGCCCCCTCATGCAGCATATGGCGATAACGTTCCAGCAGGCGCAGAGTGATCTTCACTTCGCCCTGGGCCTGCAGCTCGATGGTATCGACATGACCAATGGCAAAACCCTGGAACTTCACCGGCTGACCATCGTAGAAAGAGGCGGCCGAAGGGGGCTTGAGGAAAAGATAGAATTTCTGGGCAAACAGGTTGGTGCGTACGCTTAGAATCAGCAGTACAAGCACCAGTGCACCCAGACCCAGCATGACAAACCAGCCGACCTGACGCCGAATACCTGAAACGAATGAGGTTCCCATCAGAGCTCCGCCAGTCGGGAGCGATCGACCGGTTCCAGCGTCTCTTCAAAGCGAATGCCGGAACCTTCGAAAACGGTCGAGGTCAGGTAAAGAATACCCGCGCCCAACGTCTGCAGGGCCTCGGCGGCCAGGTCTCGAAAACGCGCCAGGCGCTCGGGCGACATTCCCACATGCACCTCCTGTGCAATAATCACGTCCGGTCGCAGCAAAAGGCAGCGCCCGAGACTGACCAGCGCATGCGTATAGGCCGAGCGCTCTCCGGCCTGCTCATCCAGAAATGGCAGCAAATCGACCTGCTCAGCCACCGTCTCCAGCTCCTTCTCGGCCCGGGCCAGCCCCTCTTCGCCAGCGCCGTAAAGAAACGGCAACAGCAGGTTTTCGCGCAGGCTGAGGTTCGCCACCAGACCGCGGTGCCGAATCATCGAGCCCACGCGCATGCAAAAGGCCGGGCTGCCCGCAGCCAGCCTGTGCTCTCCGCTTTCAAGCCAGACAGGCCATGTCTGCTCTTCCTCATCATCCATCCCCAGGTAAATTCGGTTGAGGAAATCATATTGCAAGGCGTTGTCCATCACCAGCCGCACATGCCTGCCCCGACACACGCTGCCAGACGGCAGGGTCCAGTAGCCGAGTTGCAGTTCGTTCCAGTGTAACACATCGCCCATGCTAGCCCCGCAACATGACCCAGAGCACGTCGATCAGCACCATCAACATCAAGGCTCCCAGCACACCGTTGGTCGCCCGTACAGGAATCTGATTCGGATCGCGCCCGACCCGGCAACCCTGATCAAGCAGCACCATACAGGCCAGCATGGGATAAAACATGCCCTTGGCCACCATCGCCAGCACCTCTCCCATGCTGGTGCCACGCCGCACTTCGGCGACAAACTCTGAAAAGTTGAGCGCATGGTTCCATGACACGGCCAGCCCGCCGACCCAGATAGCGATCGCCACGAACATGAAGGTCAGGATCAGGCCGCAGAGTGCGAAAGCCAGTATGCGAGGCAGATGCAGATACTCACGCATATCGACCCCGAGACTGCGCAACAGCATATCCTCACCGCGCACGTGCATATTGCCCACCTCGGTCACCACCGCCACGCCGGAGCGAGCCAGCAGGAAAATCGCCACCATAAAGGGCGCCATCTCCTGTACCAACACACCATTCATCAGCGACCCGATCAGCGACAGGTCTTCCACCTGCTTGGCAAACACGACAATGTTGTACACTGCCAGCACACCGGCAGCCAGAGCCATAAAGATCACCCAGGGAAAGCTCTGTACACCGGTAAAATAGATCTGGCGGATCAGCACATTGGTCACGGCCGGCCTGGCCAGCCACTGCAGGCGTAACACCAGCCCCGCCAGGTGCCAGCCGGTACGCAGAAAGCGGCTCACCCCTTCCAGCATATGCAGCGTAAACTCACCGACCCGTTCGGCCCGCCAGTTCCAGCTCTCCAGATATCCCCGCATCGTCTGCATCACGGCTTTCTAAATCTCCCGTCCCGAATTACAAGTGCGCACACTCACAGTTACTTCCACAATGGTAGCCCATCCACGCAGCCAGGCGCACTACGGCGGCTCGTCGCTTGCGCGCCCTACCACCCTCAAGTAGCGTCGCGCACCCTGTGGAATCAACGGTTTCCGGCCCATATCCCGACATGGCGCGCCACACCGTGATCCAAGCCAATTAAATGATGAATCTGGGGGCAACATGCTCGAATCCATGCGTAATCACGCCCAGTCCTGGATGGCCAAGGTCATTCTCGGCGGCATCGCACTCTCCTTCGCACTCTGGGGCGTTGGCGACTACTTCCTGGGCAGCCGGGTCGAATATGTGGCCGAAGTGGATGGCAAGCCGATTGCCGACAGCACCTTTGCCCAGGCCTACGAGCGCCAGCTGAACAGCTACCGCGCCATTTTCGGCAAGCGCTTCTCCAAGGACCTGGCCAGGCAGCTGAACGTCAAGGAGACAACCCTGCAGACCCTGATCAACCGCCAGCTGATGCTGGACGAGGCCTACGACATGGGGCTGGTGGCACCGGAAGCGGCCCTGGTGGCCAGCGTGCAGTCGAACCCGGCCTTCCAGAGTGCCACGGGCTTTGACCCCAACCGCTACCAGATCATCACCCGCAACATGGGCTATCGCTCCACGCGTGATTACGAGGATGAGCAGCGCCTGAACCTGATGATCGATGCCCTGCAGAAGGCAATCATCGATTCCGCCCGCGTCAGCGACGATGAGGTACGCGATCGCTTCAACCGCGAATTCGAAAAACGCACCATTGCTGCCGTGATCATTGATCCGAAAAGCCTGGAGAGCGACATCACCGTCACCGACAAAGAGGCACGCGACTATTACGACAAGCATCCGGAGCAGTATCAGTCGCCGCTGCGCGTCAAGCTCGATGCTGTCGAGATCGATCCGAAACAGCTGGCCGGCGAAGTCTCCGTCAGCGATGCGGAGCTGAAGCAGGCGTATGAGGATCGCAAGGCCGAGTTCACCACCCCCGAGCAGCGCCATGCCCGCCACATCCTGGTCAAGCTTCCTGCCACTGCCGATGAGGCTACCAAGCAGGCTGCGCGCAAGAAGATTGAGGCGGCAGCTGCACGCATCGCCAATGGTGAGTCGTTTGCCAAGGTAGCTACCGAGGTATCGGAAGACATCACCGCCGACAAGGGTGGTGATCTGGGCTGGTTTGCCCGCGGCACCATGGTACCGGCCTTCGACGAAGCCGTATTCTCGATGCAGAAGGGCGAAGTCAGCGATGTGGTCGAAACACAGTTCGGCCTTCACCTGATCAAGCTCGAGGATGTCCGCCCGGAGAAGGTGAAGAGCTTTGCCGAGGTACGCGATACCCTGCTGCAGAAGCTGAACACCGAGAAGGCCAGCGAGGAGGCCTACAAGCTGTCGCAGGATCTCGACGATGCCCTGGGCCAGCTCGGCAAGCTGCAGGATGCAGCGGACAGCGTGAACCTGAAGGTGCGCCATATCGGCCCGATCAGCAGCGACGAGGCCCTGGCCAACGACCTGCTCGGCAGCGATGCGAAACTGCGCGCCCTGCCCTTCTCGACCATGCCGGGCGATGCCGTCAACGTCATCGAACTGGATGACGGCCGTTTTGTTGCTATCGAGGTACTGGATCGCATCGAGCCGAAGCTGCGCCCTTATTCCGAGGTTGCAGCCGATGCCCACGCCGATGCCCGCCATGCCGCAGCCGTCGCCAAGGCCGACAAGCTGGCCGCCGATCTTCTGAGTGGTGCGGGCGACATCACCCCGGATGCCATGGCCCAGAGTGCCGGCCAGCCGAAATACCTCTCCAAGCCGGTGCGCAGCAATGGTGTCGGCGACGACTCCACCTGGCTCACGCCTTCCGTCATCGATACCGCCTTCCGCACCAACAGCGGCACATGGGCCGGCAAGCCGGTCAACACTTCGCGTGGTCTCGCCCTCGTTTACGTCGAGAAGGTGGAGGCCCCGGCAGCGGCCGAACTGACCAAGCAACGCGCTGCGATCCGCAAAGAAGTACAGAAGTCCAAGGGTGCGGTGCGCTTCGCCCGCTGGATGGCCAGCGTACGCGATCGCCACGAGATCGTTCTGCATAAGGATGTGATCGCCCGCTTCTGATCGCAGGCATCTCGCCCAACAAAAAAAGCCGGGGTTCGCCCCGGCTTTTTTTATTTCCCACATACTTCCGCACCATACCGCAGGGCGTGAGGGATGGCTCTTCGCCAGTAGTAAATGTAGGTTTCCGAACGATGAAACAGCAGCTGATCACCGGACGTGGCGTAGAAGGCGCCAGCCGTTCTCTGTACAACCACTCTGTACAAGTAGCCGCCGGCCTGTGTGCTGAAAAAGAAAAAGGCCCTTGCAAAGCAAGAGCCTTTTCGGTGTCTGGTGGAGCCAGGCGGGATCGAACCGCCGACCTCTACAATGCCATTGTAGCGCTCTCCCAGCTGAGCTATGGCCCCAGACGTCTCGCCTTGTGTGGCGAACGCGGCGCATTTAGCCATGCCCGCCAAAACCTGTCAACATCGGATTTGGATTCCCATGCATAAACCTCTGACACTCTACCAACGCACCCTCTCCGCCGACTGCGATACTCCCGTTTCGGTCTTTGCCCGGCTTCGCGACAGCGGCAACTGCTTCCTGTTCGAAAGTGCCGAGGGTGGCGAGCACTGGGGACGTTACAGCATTATCGGCTTTGAGCCTTCGCATACAGCTATCGAGCAGCAGCATGCTCTGCATATCCAGCCACGTGGCGGGGAGAGCGTACAGCATGCCGGCGCGGATATTCTTGAGTGGATTCGCAGCGAGGTTATCCAGCGCGATGCCACACTGCATGCTGATGGCCTCCCCTTCTCCGGCGGGGCTGTCGGCTATTTTGCGTATGACATCATCCACCGTTTTGAGCCGGGTGTGCCGGCTCATGAGAGTGATGCGCCGCTGGCAGCATTCATGCTCGTCGACCGCTTTATTGTCATGGACAGCCTCAAAGGGGTCATGCACCTCTGTGTACTGGGCGATGAGGAAGTGTATGCCCGTCAACAGCTGGACCAGATTGCGGACAAGCTACAGCATAACCCGACCCCGGAACCGATGGACCTCGATTCCCAGGCCGTGCAGCTGGCCACCGGCACTTCCGGCGTTCAGCCGCATATCCCGCAGGGTGACTTTGAAGCCATGGTTGAAAAGGCCAAGGAGTTCATTCTGGCCGGCGATATCTTTCAGGTCGTGCTCTCGCAGCGATTCTCCACCCCCCTGGATTGCGATCCGCTGGCGATCTATCGTGCCGTGCGCCACATTAATCCCTCGCCTTACCTCTTCTATCTGCACATCGGCGATACGATCCTGATCGGATCCTCCCCCGAAATTCTGGTACGCAAGGAAGATCGCCGCGCCATCGTGCGTCCGATTGCCGGCACCCGCCCGCGCGGCAACAGCGATGCCGAGGATCTGGCTCTGGAGAAAGACCTGCTCGCAGACGCCAAGGAGCTGGCCGAGCATGTCATGCTGGTCGACCTCGGCCGCAATGACCTTGGCCGCGTCTGCGACTACGGCAGCGTGCAGGTTAGCGAATCGATGGCTATCGAGCGTTACTCGCATGTGATGCATATCGTTTCACAGGTGGAGGGAACGCTGCGCGACGATGTTGACGCACTGGAGCTTCTCGCCGCCACATTCCCGGCCGGCACCCTCTCCGGTGCGCCAAAAATCAGGGCGATGCAAATCATCGATGAACTGGAGCCGGAGGGGCGCGGCGCCTACGGCGGCTGTATCGGTTACATCTCTTTCGGTGGCGCCCAGATGGACACTGCGATTATCATCCGCACCGCCATCATTCGTCACGGGATGGTTGATGTTCAGGCCGGTGCCGGCATTGTTGCTGACTCCAACCCCTCAAGCGAACATCAGGAGTGCGTCAACAAGGCCACGGCCATGTTCCGCTCCGTATCGCTGGCCCAGTCTCAGGATACTGAAACCACTGTGGAGCACAGATAAATGACAACACTGGTCATCGACAACTACGACTCCTTCACCTTCAACCTGGTGCAGTATCTGGGTGAGCTTGGCGATACGCCGGAAGTGTATCGCAACGACAAGATCAGCACGGACCAGATCGCCGACATGGCGCCGGACCGCATTCTTGTCTCGCCCGGCCCCTGCACCCCGCACGAGGCCGGCATCTCCATGGAGGCGATCCGTCGCTTTTCCGGCCGGATTCCAATCCTGGGTGTCTGCCTGGGCCATCAGTCGATTGGCGAGGTTTTCGGCGGCAAGGTGATTCGTGCCCCGCGCCTGATGCACGGCAAGGTCAGCCCGATCGAGCATACCGGTGAGGGTGTCTTTGCCGGCATCCCCTCCCCCTTCACCGCCACCCGTTACCACTCCCTCATCGTCGAGGAGCCTTTGCCTGACTGCCTGAAGCGCACGGCATGGACACCGGAGGGTGAACTGATGGGCATGCAACATGTCGAGCATCCGACCTTCGGCGTGCAGTTCCACCCGGAATCGATCCTGACCGAGCACGGCCACAAGATGCTGCAGAACTTCCTGGAGGTGAAAGCATGAGCACCTCCATCCAGAGCGTCATCCGCGGCCTGCAACAGCATCGACTGCCCACAGGCGAAGAGACCGAGATTGTCTTCGGCCATATCATGAACGGTGAGACGACCCCGGCGCAGATCGGGGCCCTGCTGATGGGCCTGACCGTGCTGGGCGAGAATTCCGACGTGGTTGCCGGTGCGGCCCGCGCCATGCGTGCTGCCGCTACCCGTATCCAGCCTACGAGCAAAGGGCTGATCGATACCTGCGGCACCGGTGGCGACGGGCGCAGCACCTTCAACATCTCCACCACGGTCGCCGTGGTCGTTGCTGCCTGCGGCCAGCCCGTGGCCAAGCATGGCAACCGTGCCATCTCCTCCCGCTCCGGCAGTGCCGATGTACTGGAGTCGCTCGGTGTAAAGCTGGACATCGCACCAGAACGGGTGGCCGACTGCATCGATGAGGTGGGCCTGGGCTTCCTGTTTGCTCCCAGCCATCACCCGGCCATGCGTCATGCCGGCGGCCCGCGCAAGGAGCTGGGTATCCGCTCCGTATTCAACCTGCTCGGCCCGCTGACCAATCCGGCCGGCGCCGACTTTCAGGTGATGGGCGTCTATGCCCGCGATCGCCTTGAGCTCGTCGCAGAGGCCCTGTTGAAGCTGGGTGTGAAGCGTGCCCTCGTCGTGCATGGTCGCGATGGTCTCGACGAGATCACCACCACCGACATCACCGATGCCGTCTGGGTGGAACAGGGAGCGCCGCTGAGGCTGTTCGAGATCGATCCTGCGGCCTTCGGCATGCCCTATGCAGCCCCTGAGGCCCTGGAAGGCGGAGACAGCGCACAGAACGCCTCTATCATGCGCCACATCCTGGCCGGGCAACCGGGTGCAGGGCGCGATATCGTGCTTTTGAACGCTGCCGCTGCCCTGTGGGTTGCCGGCAAGGCCGACGGTATCCCTGAGGGGCTCGCCCTGGCTGCCGGGGCGATCGACTCAGGCCGCGCCAGCGAAACACTCGATGCCCTGATCAAATTCACACAGGATAGTTAAATGTCATCGATTCTAAACGAAATTGCCGACTACAAGCGCCGCTGGGTGGCGGATCGCAAGCTGCGCGTCTCCGAGCGCCAGCTGCGCAAGGATTGCGATCGCTATCAGCCCAAAGATTTTGCCGGCGCACTGGCTGACCGTTGTGCGGCCAAAGAGAATGCCGTCATCGCCGAGGTAAAGAAGGCCTCCCCTTCCAAGGGCATCATCCGTCCTAACTTCGATCCGGTGGCCATTGCCCGCAGCTATGCGGCAGGCGGCGCCAGCTGCCTCTCCGTGCTGACCGACATCCACTACTTCCAGGGCAATGACGATTACGTGCGAGCCATCCGCAAGGCGGTCGAGCTGCCGATCCTTCGCAAGGATTTCATGCTCGACACTTACCAGGTGCTGGAAGCGCGTGCCATGGGTGCCGATGCCATCCTGATCATCCTGGCCATGGTCGATGATGCCCTTGCGGCCGATCTGGCTGCAGCGGCGACGGAGCTGGGCCTCTCGATCCTGCCCGAGGTTCATAATGCCGAGGAGCTGGAGCGGGCCCTGAAGCTCGATACGCAGCTGATCGGCATCAACAACCGCAACCTGCACACCTTCGAGACGACGCTCGACACCACCATCGAGCTGCTGCCGCAGGTGGGTACTGGCAAGACCGTCATCACCGAGTCGGGCATCTTCACACCCGAAGATATCGCCCGAATGAACGACAACGGCGTCTACGGCTTCCTGGTCGGCGAATCACTGATGCGCCAGCCCGATCCCGGCGAGGCCCTGACCACCCTGCTCTCCTAAACAAAAGGGCGGCGTGCCCTTGCGCCGCCCCTAATTGTTGTGTCCCGGAACTACGAGAATCACTGATGCACCCGTCTGATCCCGGTGCGGCTCTCAATTCACTTCTTTTCTTAATTATTCTCATCGCTTCGAATGGATGTATTGGCCTTACTTCATTCTCTCTCAAAGACTGGGTACAGTTGATTGAGAGGGGATCATATGGTTAAGAAACTTTCTAATAATAAAAAACGTCGCCTGACGGCATTGGCTGATCAGGCCATGGCCCTGGCTGCCCAGGGAGATTTCTCCTCAGCGCTTCGGGCTTGCGAGCAGGCCGATAGTCAATCACCGGATTATCCCGACATCATGTACGCACGTGGCCTCGTTGCGGGTATGCAACAGGACTTTACCACAGCGAGCGACTGGTTCGGCCGAGCACACCTTGCTTCACCCAAACGTGTTGACTTTATGGCAAACTATGCCAGTTGCCTGGTGGTACTGGGTCGCGAGGAAGATGCCGCCCCACTGTTTCGCAGGGCACTCAGCCTTTCACCTCGCTTAACTGAAGCTGCTTTCGGCCTTGGGGCATCATTGGCTGCGCTTGGCGAATTTCGCGAAGCAATAGCAGTATTGATGCATGCGCTTCAACGCGACCCACGCCATATCAAACTACTCAAAAAACTTGCATCCATTCACAATGGCTTCGGCGACATTGATACTTCCCTGAATCTGCTTCTCAATGCCCACGACCTTACGCCTAACGACGCAGACCTGCTTCATAGCATTGGTGTTTGCCTGGCGCAAAAGGGAGACATGCCCGCTGCTGAGGAGTACTTGCGACGAGCCTTAAGGTTCGATCCCGATCATGTCAGCGCCCTTGGTATTCTTCTCGATATTGGAGGTGAACCGGAAACACGCCTGAAAGACATTCAAACCTTGCGTGATCGATATGATCGTTCGCCACTGGAAAGCCATGAACGTAGCGCCGCAGCATTTATTCTCGGAACAGAAGCCGACAAGGCGGGACATTATGAGGAAGCCTTTGCACTCTGGTCCGAAGGCAACCGCATTCGTCGACAAGGCATTCACTATGACGAACTGGAACAATCGAATCTGCATGAATTAATTGAAACAGTTTTCTCTGAAGAACGGCTAACTACCTCGCCACATAAGGCATTCACTGATGTCGCACCTGTCTTTGTCGTGGGCATGCCACGCAGTGGCTCAACATTGCTAGAGCAGGCATTGTCTCGCCACCCTGCCCTGCAAGCCGGAGGCGAGATGGATGCTATGCAGCAGGCAGTGGTTGGACGAGGATATAAGGTGCAGGTTGGTAATCTGATTCAATCCATTCAGCATGCTACCGAAACCCGGCTGGAAGAAATGGGACACGAATATGCCAGGCGTCTTGAACAGGAATATCGTCTTTCCGGCCGAATTATCGACAAGGCCCTGACCAATTATCGAGCCTGTAAATCTATCTGTGTAAATAGCCATCTCAGATTTTTTCCGGCATGCG
>CAZCZU010000004.1:48527-93573 GCA_964503475.1 uncultured Zetaproteobacteria bacterium | reverse complement strand
GCTATCGTTTATAGATATGAGGGCGTTCGTTTATCCAAGCCACGGTTCATCGGGCTTCTCGAATTCCGATTCGACGGAGTCCGAAATATCAAAGGTGAGTAGCTCTTCCTCATCATCCGCCTTCTCTTCGGCTGCAAGCTCGAATGCGCCGGTGGCCAGCGGACGGATGCCGGTGAGGGTATCGGTCTTCTTGGCCTGGAAGCGGGCTGAACGGACCTTTTCCGCCTCGGCTTTCTTTTTCCTCAGCAGGGCTTTTCTGGCCTTCTGCTCCTGGATGATCAGTTCCTGTGCCTCTTTCTCCTGGCGCTCTTTTTCGAGCCGGAGCGCCTCTTTGCGCTCCTCCTCGGCGCGGATCAGAGCCTCGATTTCACGCTCAACCCGGAGCTGCTCCTCGCGCTCTTTCTCGCGGCGCAGCCGTTCGATTTCTGCCTGGGCAATTTTGGCCTTTTCCGCCTTGACCCGTTCCGCTTCGGCACGGGCAGCGGCAAGCTTCTCTTTGACGCTGGTCTCAAGCTCTTCGATGGTTTGTTCGATACTCTTTGCCGCGCCGTCTTCGCCAACGCTGCGGTAGTGCTCGGCTATCCCCTTGTAGAGGGTGATGGCCTGGTTGGTATGTCCGGTCTTGTCGACACAGTAGGCATGGCGTACCCGGATATCGAAATTATCCGCCATCTCCTCACGTGCCATGAGCCGGGTATAGAGCAGGGCCGCCTCTCCATAATTCCGGGCGGATATGGCTTTACGCGCGTTGCGTAACATCACCGGAACACTCAGTTCCTCCATCTACCTGTCACCGCCCGTATGCATCACCATCCTCTCCCGTCTGATTCCGTTTTCAGCCCATGATTTCAAAATCCGGGAACATCATACACATCATTTATGGGTATTGTGAAATAGGAGCGGGGATGGCTGCGGAGACATGGGTTGACGGCGGATGATTCCAGCTTCAAAAGAGATCAATTGTGGGCGTCGGCGGTATCGATAGAGTAGCCCGATCAATAGCGTTCGGATCGCCGGGGAGGGCTAAGTGTCTGCAGATGGTTCCATGAAGGCGGTGGTGACCGCGATTACCGGTAACGGCATTGTCACCGTGGCCAAGTTCGTCGGCTTTGCCTTTTCGGGCTCCAGCGCACTGCTGGCCGAAGCGGTGCATTCGCTGGCCGATACGGCCAACCAGATGCTGCTTTTCCTTGGTTTACGCCGCTCGCAGCGCGAAGCGGACCAGCATCACCATTTCGGCTATGGCCAGGAGCGCTACTTCTGGAACCTGGTTTCGGCCGTGACCATCTTCTTCATCGGCTGTGTCTACACCATCATGCATGCCATCGAGAGCATTCACAGCGATCATCAGCCGGAGCTGAGTGTGATCGCCTTTGCCATTGTCGGCCTGGCCTTCGTGGTGGAGGGCTACTCCTTCCTGGTCGCACTGGGAGAGTTCAACAAGCAGCGCAGGGAGCGGGGGATCGGTTTCTTTGCCTTCTTCCGCGAATCGCGTGATCCGACCACGCTGGCTGTACTGATCGAGGACAGTGTCGCCATGCTTGGCCTGGTGCTGGCACTGCTCGGTATGGGCATCTCCGTGCTCACTGGCTCGAGCATTTTCGACGGTATTGCCGCCATCGGTATCGGTATCCTGATGGGGCTGCTGGCTTTTTTCCTGGCCACGGTGAACAAGCGCTACCTGATCAATGTGGCCGACAAGAGCATGGATACCATTGCCCGGGAAATCTGGAACGGGGATGAGCGTATCCAGCGCCTGCAACGGGTGAACAGCATTGTCGTATCGCCCGAGCAGTCGATACTGATGGCGGAGCTCGAACTGCGCGAAGAGGTGCTGTTCAGCAATATGAGCCGGGAAGAGATTGCCCAGGCGATCCGCTTCATGCACCGGCTCGATACGTTGCGCCGTTCGCTGGAGAACGAGGTGCGCTCCGAGGCGCCGCAGGCGCAGGATATCTTTATCGAGCTGGTCGGCCTTCCGGAAGGGAATGGCAACGGCGATAAACCCTGAGAGAGTGTGGGGTAGCATGTGGCGCGAGCTTTGCTAAGATAGCAAATCCTAGGTTGCCCCAACTAAACCTTTGAGTAAGGAGATTCGATAATGAGCGTACTGGTAGGCAAGCAAGCCCCCGATTTTACTGCCGCGGCCGTGTTGGCTGACGGTTCCATCAACGAAGAGTTCAGCCTGTCCAACTACAAGGGCAAGTATGTGGTTCTCTTCTTCTATCCGCTGGACTTCACCTTTGTCTGCCCGAGCGAGCTGATCGCCTTTGATCACCGTATCAAGGAGTTCGAGGCGCGCGGCGTGCAGGTGATTGGCTGCTCCATCGATTCGCAGTTCACCCATCTGGCATGGCGCAATACCGCTGTAAGCGACGGAGGCATCGGCCAGGTTGCTTACCCGCTGGTTGCCGACGTGAAGCACGAGATCTGCCAGGCCTACGATGTGGAGTTCGCCGATGCCGGTGTTGCCTTCCGTGGCTCTTTCCTGATCGACAAGGATGGCGTGGTTCGTCACCAGGTGGTCAACGACCTGCCGCTAGGCCGTAACGTGGATGAGATGCTGCGCATGATCGACGCACTGCAGTTCACCGAAGAGCATGGCGAAGTGTGCCCGGCCGGCTGGAACAAGGGCGACAAGGGCATGGACGCATCCCCTGAGGGTGTGGCCAGCTACCTCGCTTCCGAGGCTGACAAGCTGTAAGCATCGACCCGCAAGGCGACATGCAAAGGCCCGCTACTTAGGTAGCGGGCCTTTTTTATGTCTGATTGCTACGTGAAATATAAGCAGCAGAGAAAGTGTCTGTAGCGTTGCTCGATACGAATGAATGCCGAAAAGGTCATTGGGATTCTGGCTGTGATGATTTCATGGCCGGGAGCCTGGCAAGAAAAAAGGCGCGGAACGAATTCCGCGCCTTTTAGATTTTCGAAGATTACGAATTAGTGGTCGAGAACCGCGCCGGTCTCTTTGTAGAAGTAGACGGCCACACCGGTCTCCTTGTCGTCCCAGACGTGGTGCCATACTTTCTCTTTGTCGATCTCGTGCGGGGTGATCAGGCCGACAACCTTCTTGTTGCCAACATGCGGCAGATTCAGCTCGCACTTGCCGCCCACTTTCCAGTTTGCGCCGGTGGTGTTGACGCTCAGCTGGCAGTCGATGCCCATATCCTCGAACTCGGTGCCCTGGCCGGCGCGCAGTACGTCGTTCTGCAGGTTGAGTACGTCACCGTCATGAATGCCGACGGTCTGGGTCAGGATCAGGAAGTCGGCATGGCCATGCAGGGAACCGATAATGTCTTCACCGTTGATCTCGTCCGGCCACTGGAAGGACTCCTGGCCCGGATCCTTGAAAAATGCTGCGACATGCACATGGCTATCGGTATCGGCGGCCATGGCAACCGGAGTGGCAGCAAAAGAGAGCAGCAGGGCTGCCAGCATTGTCTTGATCTTCATTGTTTCATCCTTTCATGTGGTTTTTGCCTGTAACAGGCATGAACTGGGGCTGCCGGAGGCAGCGTGGATAAGTTTGCGATAATCTACCCCGAAGTCCGGATACGCTTAATGCGTACGCCCGTAGGGTTATTTCAGCAGCCAGCTCTTAATTGAGGCTGACAAAGAAGCTTTCATCCTGCATGTGTCCCAGCTTGTGCAGAATAGCCTGCTGGATGTTCTGAATATCGCGGTGGGCTAGGCCCTTGGCTTCGAGGTTGTCCAGCTGATGCATCTGTTCAACCGTGGCGGCCAGCTTCTTTTCAAACAGCTGCAGCGACTGCGAGGTGTAGATGGCGCGGGTAAATGCGATCTTATGCTTCATCAGCTGTTGCATATGCTTGATCTCCGCCGTGGCAAAGCCTGCCTTTTCGAGGGTGGCGAGATCATCGAGGTTGTTGACCTCAGCATCCAGCTTCTGTTCGATCAGCTGATGCTGTTTGGTACTGACTTCACTGGTGCTGCTGGCTTCGACTTCGGTGACCAGAGGTGAATCGGCCAGCATCGAAACCAGGGCGATACCGGTGATGGCGAAGATGGTGGAGAGAACTCGGTTTGAGGTCATATGCGGCTCCTTGTGGGGGGGGGGAATCTGGCGCGCATCGTAGCGGCTGATTGTTACAAGCAAATTAAACGCCAATAATCGCATAACCATCCGTGAACAAAGGACTTGCGCCATTCATGCGCGCCAAATTCAACGGTTGGGTAGCGTTTCGGCGGCGGCACTATTGCAGCGGGAGAGAGGCAAAAATGTGAGCTGCATCACAGGCTGGACTGCAGGACAGAATCGTACGGTCAGCGGTGTCGGGAATACGACAATTAGTGTCGGGTTTACGCCTGTGGATCGAGACCGGAGAGGGTGATGTTGTAGGACTTGTCACAATACTGGCATGAGACCTGAATGACACCATCCTCGTCGGCCAGATCGCGCAACTGATCGGCCGGCATGCTGGCCAGGGCCTGGCTGACGCTCTCGGGATTGCAGTGGCAGGCATAGGCGTAACTGTCGCGACCGACCTCCTTGCAACCAAGCGGGGCAAACCCCTCAAGAATGGTCTCGACCGATGCCGTGGTCAGGGTGTCGTTGTCGATTCTGGCCAGAGCCTCGATCGACTTGAACCAGTGCTCATCGTCGCAACCGGGCATCGCCTCAAGCAGGATGGCAAGATCGCCGTGCAGCACGACGTCGGCGTGAACCTGTACCGACTGGGTCAGGTAATGGACGATATGATCGGCCAGGTAGTCGGAATCGTGTTCGATGGTGGAGACATAGGGGGTGCCGAAACCGAGGTCGCGCACGGTGGAGACGCGTATGGGATGCCCCATCCAGGCGGAGATGCCCTCGGCGGATTCATCGCGCATGGAGGCATGCTCCTCCTGCCAGTGCAGGTAGCCGCGTACCATGCCCGGGCGTGACTCGGCCAGGATACGGCGAATCGGGGCATGCGCCTGTTCCGGATGGGCATCGAGCTGCAATACCTGGCGCATGCCGCCCTTGCTGATGCTGAGCAGCAGCACCGAGGCGAGCAGGGTTTTACCGAACAGCTCGGCAGGCACTCCGCTCAGCCCGTGTACACGGGCCGCTTCGTCGAAGATATGGCGACCGCGGATGATGGCGCCGCGCGTATAGCTCTCCGGCAGCAGGAATCGAATCAGCGGATCTGCATTTGCAGCCATTGCATTACCTCATTCAGGGTCGAAAAAGAGTCGGTGGCGCCGGCCTCGGCCAGCTCTTCCGGCGAGAAGGAGCCGGCCAGCCCCAGTCCGCGGCTGCCGGCAGCCATGGCCGCGGTCATGTCGGCAATCCCGTCGCCGACCATGATCGCCGTTTCGGGGGGGACCTTCAATGCCTGGCAGGCGCGCAGGACCGGTTCCGGATGCGGTTTGCCAGGGAGGCCATCCTGTTTGCCGATGATCACCGGCAGATAGCGGTTCCAGCCGAGCAGTTCGATCTGGGCCTCGGCCCGCTGTTGTCCCTTGCTGGTCACCACGGCCGTCCCGAGGCCCTGCTCATGCAGCCACTGCAGCAGCGACTCCGCCCCCGGCATCGGCGAGATCAGGCGCAGGTATTCGGCATCATGCAGTTCGAGAAAACGATGCCGGGCCTGCTCGGCATGCTGCGCACCGAACAGTTCGGGAATGCCGATATTGCCCTGGCCGGTGTGGCGGCGCACCTCAAGCTCGCTCATCTCGGCATGGCCGAATTCGCGCAGGGTGGTGTTCAGGGCATGGACGATCGGCGGAAAGGCATCGACCAGCGTGCCGTCCATATCGAGCAGGATGGCCCGGAGATCGTTCATGCGCCGGCTTTCAGGGATGCCAGTTCATCGAGGATCAGCTGGCGCAGGCGCTGGGCCATCGGGCCGGGCCTGCCATTGCCGATACTGCGGCCATCGATGCTGCAGACCGGCAGGACAGCATTGGTGGTGCTGCTCATCATGCATTCGCGGATGCCCGGCTCATCCATGCGCCATGCCCGTTCGCTGACCTGTATGCCGTCGTCCCGGGCCAGGCGCAGCGTCATGTCACGGGTGATACCGCCCAGCACCTGATGATCAAGGGGGTGGGTGACAAGCACGCCATCGATGACGGCGAAAATATTGGTCGAACTGCCCTCGAGTACATGGCCGGCCTCGTCGATCCAGAAGGCCTCGTCGACACCGCGTCGGCGCGCCTCCTGCTTGCCCATGACGCTGCCGAGCAGGGCGATCGATTTGATGTCGCAACGCTTCCAGCGAATGTCGGCCAGAGTGATGCCGCTGGCACCGCTGGCCAGTTTCTCTTCGCTCGGCCGGGGCAGGGTACGCACGGTGATCACCAGTGTCGGCTTCAGCGGCGTATCCACGACATGCAGGCGCGGCGCAACGCCGCGGGTCACCTGGATGTAGACCATGGCATCCTCGAAGGGATTGCGCAGGTAGGCCTCCCTGACCAGCTCTGTGAGCGCATCGATGGAGCAGGGCATCGGCACATCGATTGCCTCGCAGGAGCGGGCCAGGCGCTGCAGGTGCGGCTCCAGATCGAGCCAGGCACCGCCGTAGCAGGCAATGACCTCATAGACGCCATCGGCGAACTGGAAGCCGCGATCCTCGATGTGGACACAGGCCTCGGAGAGCGGCTTGAACTCTCCGTTCACACAGGCGATCAATTGCATGCGTTGCTTATTCCTCTTTTTGCGATGCTTCGGCCGTAGAGCCCTGCCACCACAGGCGCAGGTTGTCCCACTGGCGACCGAACCAGGAGGCCTGGCCGATGGCATCGGCAGTCTGCATCGGAATGCTGGCAATGGTATCGCCGTTGTCACCGTTGCGGCCACCCAGTACGGCGTCGATCTGACCGACGGTCTGGCCTTTGGCGACCGGGGCGTGCAATGGCGCCTCGTAGCGCAGGTGGAAGGAGAGCTTGTTCTCCAGTCCCTTCGGTACGGTCACCCAGATCGCTTTCTGCGGACGCAGCCAGACATGATCTTTCTCGCCACCGAAAATCTCGACCTGGCGACGCACGTCGCGCTCGGCCGGACGTACGGTGACAAAGTTGCGAAAGCCATGCATCAGCAGCACTTTCGACTCCTGCTGGCGGGCACGATCCGATTCGGCGCCGAAGACGGCCGATACCAGACGGGTGTTGTCCTGTTCGGCCGAGCCGACCAGGCAGTAACCGGCACTCTCGGTGTGGCCGGTCTTGATGCCGTCCGCTCCCGGCATGCTCCAGAGCAGGCGGTTGCGGTTCCACTGCGTACGACCGTCAAAGGTGTAATTCTTTTCGCTGAACAGGGCATAACGATCGGGGAAATCGCGCCAGAGGGCGGCGCCCAGACGGGCCATGTCGAGTGCACAGCTGTAGTGGTTCTCGTTCGGGAAACCGGTGGCATCGGCGAAATGGGTGTTGGTCAGCCCCAGCTCCTTCGCCTTGCGGTTCATGCGTTCGACAAACGCCGATTCGGAGCCCGCCAGGTGTTCGGCCATGGCGATGCAGCCGTCGTTGCCGGAGAGGGTGGCGATGCCGTGCAGCACCTGATCCACGGTCGGATGCATGCGCGGGTCGAGGAACATGGTGCTGCCGCCGATTTTCCAGGCTTTTTTGCTGACGTTGACCTTCTCATCGAGTGAAAGGCGACCCAGCTTCAGATCCTCGAAGATCAGGTAGAGGGTCATCATCTTGGTCAGGCTGGCCGGGGGCAGATGCTCGGTGGCATTGTGCTGGCTCAGCACCTGGCCGGAGCGCGCATCGATCAGGGCCCAGGACTTGGCCTGCAGTGTGGGTGACTGCGGCCACTCCACCGCCTGGGCCGCATGGGCCATCAGCAGTGCCATCAGAGCTCCGATTACGATTCTTGCCATTACCATTGCCAATCCTCCTCGGGATCGATTGTCCACTCGTGTGTTGTTGTCAGTAGCGGCGCCTTCAGGCGCAGCATCTGCGCATGCAGCATCAGGCGATGGTGCGGGCGGCCTCCGTAGCGTGCATCGCCGAGAATGGGGCATCCTATGTGCGAAAGATGCACGCGCAATTGGTGTGTTCGCCCCGTATGGGGGATTAAGCGCAACAGGGCTTGCTCGCCGTGTCGTTCCAGCACCTCTGCCTCCGTGTCGCAGGCGCGACCGCCCGCCTCGACCCGGTAGCGTCCGAGACGGTCGCGCTGCCGGCCGATCGGCAGCTGAATGCGTTCGCGCTCCCATGCCGGAGCCGGGGAGACAACCGCCAGGTAGTGCTTCTCCGTATGCGTGTGCCACATCGCCTGCAGCTGCTGCAGTTGCTGAGGCGAGGCGGAGAGGAGCATCAGACCCGATGTGTCGCGATCCAGACGGTGCACGGGGCGCAGCAGCTTCGCCTCACGGGGAGAGAGCTCCAGGTGGGCTGCCAGCTCTTCCGGCAGCGTGCCGCGGCTACGATGCAGCGCCTCCTGGGCATACTGTCCGCTGCGCTTGTGGATCAGGTAGAGCGGAGGCTGCTGCCAGATCATCTGGGCCGGATCGAAGGGGATCAGCGTCTCGTCATCAAGCATGACCAGGCGCAGCTTTTCGTGCCCCTTAAGCAGCGTGCCGGCCTTGCGACAGCGCTTGCGGTTCACATATACCCCGCCCTCATCAATGGCGCGGCGGATGCGTCGACGCGAGATACCCAGCCTTTCCGCCAGGGCGATGTCGAGCCGGATCGGTTCCGCGACCGATTCGATGCTCAGGCGATGATCGTGGTAGCGATTCATTGCGACTTGCCGAGCAGAGCTAACACCTCGTCATGACTTTTGCAAAATCGGGCCAGGGCAAAAGCCTCGTCGACCGACCATGCCAGATCGCTGCGCAGGGCGGAGGCAATGCGCTCCCATTCCTGTCCGTAGATGATCAACGGACGCGCTTCCAGTACCCGGATGGCCAGCAGATCCCAGGTCATGGCCAGCTCCGCCAGCGTGCCCAGGCCGCCCGGCAGGACCAGATAGGCATCGGCCTCCTCGATGAGCTGTTGCATGCGTTCGAAGAAGTTATGGGCCCGTATCTCCTCGCCCAGTGTGTTGCCCGGCGGGGTGGGGAAGCGCTCGAGGGTAATGCCGCGGATATGGCCGCCACCGGCATGCATCCCTTCGGAGAAGGCGGCCATCATGCCCTGGTGGCCGCCGGTCATGCCATCCCACCCGGCCTCGCCAAGTTTGCGGGAGAGTTCCCGTACATCGTCATAGCGGGGGTCGCGGGTGTCGATGCGTGAGGCGCCGAAGGCGGTCAGACGCGGGCGTTGTGTCATCGTCACTCGACGACAACAATGGCATTGTCGTAGCCATCGTTCTGCAGCGACAGCATCAGTGCCTCGATGCGTTTGACGTCGCTGATCGGGCCGATACGCACACGGTACATGCCCGGGCGCAGGGATGTGGGCTGGAAGACGCGCACGCCGGGGTAGTGCCCCAGCAGCGAGCGTTGCAGGCGTTCGGCATTGGCGGCGGAGGCAAATGCTCCCAGTTGCACATACATGTGGCCGGCCGGTGCGGCGGCCCTACGGGCGGTCGGGACCGGTGCCGCGGGTCGGGGGGCAGGATGCCTGATGGCGGGTGCCGGCCCGGGGGCGGCCGCAATGTGGCTGTTGGCCGGAGCGCCATCAAGGGCCTGCACGCGGACATGGGCCGTGCCCTTGCCGTCATAGCCCAGCGCCTTGGCGGCGGCATAGGAGAGATCGATCAGGCGGTTTTTGACGAAGGGGCCGCGATCATTGACCCGGACAACGATCTGGCGTCCGTTTTCAAGGTTGGTGACACGCACCAGGGTCGGCATCGGCAGGGTCTTATGCGCGGCCGACATGGCGTACATGTCATAACGCTCGCCATTGGCCGTTTTGCGGCCATGGAATTTGTTGCCGTACCAGGATGCCGTGCCGGTTTCGTCATAGCCGGCGGCCGATTGCAGCGGATAGTACCAGCGTCCGCCGACCTGATAGGGCTTGCCGGTCTTGCGGTAGCCGCCCTTGCCCGTCGGCACCTTGGCCGTGGTGGCCGGCTTCGCATAGTCGGGAGCATAGCTGACATGCGCCTTGCCGCATGCGGTCAGCAGGAGGGCGCTGGCGACCGCTACCCATGCCAGCAACCTCATGCCTCGACCTCGCACAGCGGACAACCGAGCATGTGGGCAAGCTCGGTGGCAGCCATGGCGTAGTTGTAGGAGCGATTCCAGCGGGTGATGACATAAAAGTTGCGATGCACCAGCGCGGTCCTTGTACCCTGTGAGGTTTCACGCCGGATCAGGGAGACCTCGTCACTTGTTTTCCAGGGTGCCGGCATGGTGGCAAGTCCGTGCCGGTTCAGTTCGTCCAGTGAGTGCCACTCACGCGTCTCCTGCTTTTGCAGCTCACGGAAAAAGGCGTTGTGCGGCACCTGTTTCAGCCAATGGGCGACCGGTCGTGTGTCATCCCAGTGATGGCGGCTGAAGTAGTGGGCCACGCTGTGGATGATATCGGTCGGCGAGCTCCAGACATTGCGTTTGCCATCCTTGTCGGCATCGACGGCATAGCTGCGGTAGGAGGAGGGGATAAACTGGGTGGTGCCGAAAGCACCGGCATAGGAGCCTTTTACCGACAGCGGGTCAACGTTCTCTTCATGGCAGAGCAGCAGGTATTCGCCCAGTTCATTGCGGAAGAAGTCGGCCCGGCGTGGGTAGCCCGATGCCAGCGTATAAAGAGCATCGAGCACGCGGTCCTTGGCCTTGTAGCGACCATAGCGGGTCTCCATGCCAAGAATCGCGGCAATGATTTCGGGCTGGACGCCGTAACGCTGATGCGCGGACTTGAAAATGGCCCGATGCTCCTCAATGTATGCTCGGCCCAGTTTTGCCAGCGCGTCGTTGACGAACAGGGGGCGGTATTCGGCATAGGGGCGAGATTCGTACGGGGTCTCCATGCGTTTGATGACGGAGGCGTCGAATCTGGCTTCGTGGATGGCACTGGCAATAAAATGCTCGGAAAGCCCGGTCTGCTTGCGCAGAAGATTGATCAGTTTGCGATCCGGTTTTTTGGCTGCCGCCCACGCCACCGGTGTCGAGAGTGAGAAAAGGGCCCCGGCAAGGCCGGCTTTCAGCAGCGAACGCCGCAGTTCAGAGTCGGTGCCGGCGGGTTCCGTATCCGGATATAAAGACATGCCGGAATGGTATGTCATTTGGGGGCGATAAATCCACAGGGAAATGTCTCTCCGTCGGCGAACCGGGGTATCGCCAACGCAAAACGGGGGCCGATGGCCCCCGTTGACGCGTCGATAACTGGCTTTTGCCTGCTTAGAAGACGAATTCGCGTCGTTCCGGAACGCCTTCGATATCCTGCAACAGGGTCTCGAAGATGCCGGTACGGATGCAGGAGCTATTGTGGTGCTGTTCGTGCACCAGCGAGACAACCGGGTTCTGTCCGACAAAGGCGATCAGCTGTCCGCTCTGGCTTAGCAGTGCCTTCAGGTGGGCCGGAATCTCTTTCAGGGCCGCGCCAATGACGATGACATCATAGCTGTCGCGAATCTCCGGGTGCTGCTCCATGGCCTCGGCATCCATGGCGTTGAGATGCATGACTTTGGCATTGCGGATGCCATGGTTGTCGAGGTTGCTGCTCGCCATTCCGGCCAGCTCCTGATGAATCTCGCAGCTGTCCACCTCGCCGGCGCGCATGGCGAGCAGGGTGGTGAGATAACCGGTTCCGGAGCCGATCTCCAGCACGCGTTCGCTGCCATTCAGCTGCAGGTGCTGCAGGATGGCGGCCTCCTGCAGGGGGCTCAGCATCTCCTGGCCGGCCGGCAGCGGCACATGCCCCTCCATATAGGCAAGGCTGCGCACATGCTCGGGCAGGAACTCTTCGCGCGGCATGGTTTCAAGCATGTCGAGCAGGTTGGGATCGAGCACCTTGCAGCAGCGAATCTGGTACTCAACCATGTTGCGGCGTGCGGTTTCGAATGTGGCAGCAGTTGTCATGGGCATATTCCCCTTCCGAATAAGTGGCACAAGGATGCAATAGGCTTAAGGTGATGACAAGGGGGCGGGGAGGTCGCAGCGGTGGCGGTGCTTTCCCTGTCGGCCGTTGCAGCTATTCGTGATCGCCGACATGAAGGCGGTAGTCGCGGATCACCTTGCCGCGCTCGCTGCCCAGGCGTCCGGCTGCGATCGCCAGCTTGTCATCGATATAGACGGCCAGGGCCGGCGGGTTGCCGCAGGTCAGCGACAGCACGGTGTCCGGCGATGTGACGGTCAGCGTTTCCCCGGCATGAAGCAGGGCTTCGCGAAGAAGCTCCGGCGAGTCTCCGGTTGAATGGAGTTGCAGCCAGACATCATCACCGACCGCTTCAAAACGGTAGACGTGCGGGGCAACGGCCTCTGCAGCGGCAGGCGCGCCTTCGTCTGCTGCAGGGGCCGGAGGCGTCTCTTCAGCCGGGCTGGTTTCCGGAACCGGTGCCTCGATCGCGGGTTGCGGTGCCGGCGTGCTCTGTGCCGGGGGCTCAATTGCGGGGGTCGGTGCGGGCGTGTCGCCCCCGTTGTTGAAGATGTTGAATATGACGATCAGCACCATAAGGCCCAGTGCTGCGACGATGACCCAGCTCTTTTTCGGAGCGATCGGCGGATCGGGAAATGTTTCGGGTCGGGTCAGCTCATACGCATCGGACTTCAGCTTCCGGATATCGTCATCGAGCGACAAATCCAGATAGGAGGCGTACTGGCGCAGGAAACCGATGGCATACACTTCGCCCGGCAGACCGGACCAGTCGCCGTCCTCCAGCGCCTCGACGTATACCTTGCGCAGTTTCAGGGCATGCACAGCCTCATCCAGACTGATGTCGCGGTGCTGGCGTGCATTGCGCAGACGTTCGCCCAGCTGTCGGAACAGTGTTTCGCGGGAGGGTGCTTCGTGCTCCTCGCCATGGTGGGAGTGTTCGTGTTGCAGCTCTTCGGAATCGCTCATTGCCGTTTCTCGAGTCGAATCAGTTCATCGGTCGCCCAGCCCCGGTCGAGGTCCGAGCGCGTGTGTTCGAGGAAATCCTTTACCATCTTGATGGCCGTGTCGTAATCATGCTGCTTCTCCAGCAGGCGCAGGGCCGACTCCAGCGTTGTCCGGTCATCGGGATTCTCCCGCAGCATGGTCTGGTAGAGCGCCCTGGCGTAGTTGACCCGTCCCTGGGCAATGTAGACGTCCGCTTCACGCAGGCGGGCATCGTTGCTGCGCGGATCGATACGGTAGGCCTGACGGTAGATGGTGACGGCTTCGTCGTAGCGTTTTTGTCCTGCCAGTGCATCGCCAAGGTTGACGTAGGCAATGTACTGCTGGCCGTAACGCGGATCCGCGAGCGCTGTGCGCAGCTCTTTCTCGGCCTCTTTGTAGCGCCCCAGCTGGATCAGGAGGCTGCCATAGTTGGTGTGGGTGCTCGAACCGCCGCCGTAACGGAGGGCCTTCTTATACAGCTCCTCGGATTTGTTCAGGTCGCCACGCAGGCGCCAGGCGAAGGCCAGAGCGTCGAGTACCTGCGGCTGGTTCGGGTTAAGCGAGTCGGATGTCATCAATTCGTCGAAGGCCTTGGGCAGGTCATTGCTGTAGAGGGCATTCAGGCCGATTCGGTAGTGCAGCTTGGCGCTGGTGGCTGTTTTGCTGTCGTCGTTTTTCGTCGTGCTCGCACAACCGGCAAGCAGCAGGGAGGCAATCAGGAAAAGGGGCGTCAGTGGCAGGCGGGTCATAGAAGCCTCTCCACCAGGGCATGGATGGGCCGAATGGCGGTATCATCCTGATTGGCCAGGTCGGCAAAAATACTGTGCTCAAGGATCTGCTGGCAGCCACAATCGCAGTGTACCGGAGCGGCGCTCAACAGATGCTCCAGCATGTGGCGGGCATTGTCGACATTGCTTTTCATGATCTCGACGATGGAGTCGACCGAGACATCCTCCTCTTCGTCGTGCCAGCAGTCGTAATCGGTGCACATGGCGACGGTGGCATAGCAGATCTCCGCCTCGCGGGCGAGCTTGGCCTCCGGCATGTTGGTCATGCCGATAATATCCATGCCCCATTGGCGATAGAGCTCCGATTCGGCCCGGGTGGAAAACTGGGGGCCCTGCATCACCAGGTAGGTGCCGGCGTTGTGGGTCGTGATCCCGGCCGCCTTGCATGCCTCGCCAAGTGCTGCGCGCATGCTGTGGCAGACCGGATCGCCCAATGGCACATGGGCGACGATGGGGCCTTCGAAAAAGGTGGCGTCGCGTCCCTGGGTCCGGTCGACGAATTGATCGACGATTACGAAGTGTCCCGGTTCGATATCGCGGCGCAGTGAGCCGACGGCCGAGATGGAGATCAGTTGCGAGACCCCGGCCAGCTTCATGGCGTAGATGTTGGCCCGGTAGTTGATTTTGTGCGGGGGCAGATGGTGGCCGCTGCCGTGACGTGGCAGGAAAACCAGCTCGCGTTCACCAAAACGGGCCAGGATAAGGTCGTCGGAAGGGGGACCGAAGGGCGTATCGATCTGCAGGCGTTCGATCACCTCAATGCCGTGCATGGCATACAGACCACTGCCGCCGATGATCCCGATGCGCGCTGGTGTCATGGAGCTCCCTCTCTCAGATACCCGAATCCCTGGCCGCCTTGAGCTGGCCACAGGCGGCCATGATATCCTGGCCGCGCGATCGCCTCACCGTGGCACGTATCCCTTTGGAAATCAAGCGCTTCGCGAAGGCATCCATCGCGGGCTTCGGGGTGCCCTCGTAGGGGTTGCCCGGGTAGGGATTGAAGCTGATCAGGTTCACGCGTTCGCGATGCCGGTTGACGAAGCGCGCCAGCGCTTCGAGATCCTCGTCGCGGTCATTGACCCCTGCGAGCATGACATACTCCAGCGTGATATGGCGCTGTTTGGGCAGCGGATAGGCATCCAGGCCCTGGCGCAGGGTGGCGAGCGGGTATTTGCGATTGATCGGCACCAGTTCGTCGCGCAGGGCATCGATGGCGGCATGCAGCGAGATAGCCAGGTTGACCGGGTGTTGTTCGCCAAGGCGTCCGATCTGCGGCACCAGTCCCGATGTGGAGACGGTAATGCGCCGGCGCGACAGCTGCAGTCCCTCCTCGCTCATCAGGGCAGCGAGGCTTTCATGCACGCCGGCTTCGTTGGCCAGCGGCTCGCCCATGCCCATGTAAACCACATGCGTGACATCCGAATGCAGCTCGGGCGGTAGCGGCTCCTGGGCGAGATCCTGCTTGACCATCAGAATCTGGGCCACGATCTCGCCGGCGGTGAGGTTGGCTTCAAAGCCCTGGGTGCCGGTATAGCAGAACGGGCAGTCGAGCACACAGCCGACCTGCGAGGAGACACAGACGGTGCCGCGGCTCTCTTCCGGAATGAACACCGATTCGACGCGCTTGCCGCTGGCAAGTTCGAACAGGTATTTACGGGTACCATCCTGGGAACAGAGTCGCTCCACCATGCGCAGCGGGGTGCATATCAGCAGCTTCGGCAGGGCCTGTTTCTTCAGATCTATGGGCAGGTTACCCATGGCATCCGGGTCCAGTACCCCCTTGTTGCGCCAGTCGAGGATCTGTTTGGCGCGCCATTTGGGAAAGCCGGCGCTGACGATGGTCTCCTGCAGTGTCTGCAGGGCGATGGTGGGAAGGGAGAGATCGGGCATGGCGGCATTGTACATTCATTGGCCGCTTCGGGTAGCCTGCCTGCCATGGCACTGGCAGCACTTGAGAATATAACCATTCGACGGCAGGAGCTGGAACGCATGCTGGCGTTCGCCCGCCTGATGTATCGACTGAAGCAGAACCGCGATTACGTGGCGGCGATCGAGGCGAAGCTGCCGCAGGCAGCCCACTTCGCACCGGACGAGCCCAGCATGCTGATGGGCTACGATTTTCACCTGGACGAGAGCGGACCGCGCCTGATCGAGATCAACAATAATGCCGGAGGGCTCTGCCTCGGTGGCGATACATGGTTGCCGCAGACGCGCATTCCCGAGCTGGAAGGGGAGCTGAAGAGACGGCTTCTGGCCATGTTCCCGGCTGCCTGGCGGACCATTGCCATCATGGACGAGGATATCCGGGCTCAGTTCATGTATCCCGAGATGCAGGCCTATGCCCGCCTGCTCGAAAGCGATGGCCGGCGGGTATTTCTGGTTTCGCCGGAAGAGGTGCGGGGCGATGCCGCCGGCCTTTATGTCGGAACGACGCGGCTGGATGCCATCTACAACCGTCATACCGATTTCTATCTCGAAACGCAGCAGATGCAGCATGTGCGTGCGGCATTCATGGCCGGAGCTGTGCATCTGAATCCCTTTCCGCGCAGTTATGCGTTGCTGGGGGATAAATCGCGCATGGTCGACTGGTGGCACCCGGGTTTGCTGGAGGCGTGCCTCTCTCCAGAGGAGGTGGCTCTGGTGCGGGCCGTGGTGCCTGAGACGCATCTGCTGCGCGAATACGACCGTGATCAGGCCTGGCAGGAGCGCAGCGGCTGGGTCTTCAAGCCGGCGGCCCGTCATGGCGGCAAGGGGGTGCTGCTGGGCAAAGGCATCAGCCGTACCCGTTTCGATGCTCTCGATGATGCCGATACGGTGATGCAGCAGTTTGTGCCGGCCAGCCGTATTATCCACGAAGAGGTCGAATACAAGCTGGACCTGCGTCTGTTTACCCATGGTGAGCGCCTGATTGCCCTGGCGGCCCGTCTCTGGCGCGGGCAGGTCACCAACTTCCGTCAGCCCGGCAGTGGCTGGGCAAGCGTCCGGGTGGATGGCTGAGCAGCCGATTCCTTCCATCGGCATTGTTGTGCCGCTGCTGAACGAATCCCGGGCCTTACCATCCCTGCTGGCCGAGCTGGCAGGGGTGGGGGCTGACAAAGTGCTGTTTGTCGATGGCGGTTCGGACGATGGCACCCGGGAGTTGCTGCAGCGCTCGGGGGTGAACTGGATGGCGAGCGAACCGGGCCGCGCCGTACAGATGAATGCCGGTGCGGACCATGTGCACTGCGATGTGCTGCTGTTTCTGCATGCCGATACCCTGATGACGGCGGCACATGTCGATGATGTGCGCCGTTGCATGGCCGATCCCGCATGTGTCGGAGGCCGTTTCGACGTGCGACTGACGGGCAGGCATCCGCTGTTGCCGCTGGTGGCCCGGATGATGAACCTGCGCTCCAGGCTTACGCGTATCAGTACCGGTGATCAGGCGATGTTTGTGCGTCGCAAGCAGTTCGACGCTTTGGGGGGATTTCCACCCCAGCCCCTGATGGAGGATATCGAACTGTCGCGTCGGCTGAAGCGGCGGGGGCGGATTTGCTGTCTTGGCCGTATTGTAACGACGTCCGGACGACGCTGGCAGCAGCATGGCCTGTGGAGCACCATCGCACTGATGTGGATGCTGCGGCTGCGGTACTGGCTGGGTGCGGATGTGGCGCGGCTGGCAGCCCGTTACCGGCAGGTGCGCTGATGCGCGTGATCATCATGTGCAAGGCGCCTGTGGCCGGGCGTGTGAAGACCCGTTTGATGCGTGCCTATTCAGCCGAAGAGGCGGCCACCATTCATGCGGCCATGGCCGGAGCCGTGATCGAGCGGGCTCGCAGGCTGTTCGACGATGTGTGGCTGGCGGCCGATGATCCGGAGCACCCTTTCTTTCAACAGACCGGCCTGCCATTGCGGCGGCAGGTGGGCGGAGATCTGGGCCGGCGCATGGCCGCGGAGGTTCGCCATGCATTTCGGGATGGCGCCGGGGCAGTCATGCTGCTGGGTACGGATTCTCCGCATATGGCCGATAGCCGCCTTCTGGCAGCCGCTCGCTTTGTGGAGCGGTTCGACGTCGTGGTCGGACCGGTCGAGGATGGCGGTTATGACCTGATTGCCATGCGTGCGCCGCATACAAGCCTGTTCCGGGGGGTGGCGTGGAGTACGGAAAAGGTGCTATCCCAAACCTCTGCAATAGCTGAACGTCATCAATTGTCGCTTCGACTCCTGCCCGAAAGCTTCGATGTCGATACGCCGGCCATGCTGGAGCGGGCCTGCCAGGCCGGCTGGTCGCTGCCGGAGCGGATCAGAGCGGGTGCAGCAAGGTGAAGTGTTCGCGCATCTCCAGCAGGTCCCTGCGCAGCTGATCGAAGAAGGGGCGATCGTTGACCGGAAGATTTAGCGGTCGCTGCATCATGACTTCGCTACCCGGCACATGCGTGCGTCCCTCGTTGCGCCACAGGCCACCGTGACTGTCATTGAGGATGGCATCCATGGCGAGATGGGCCGTATGCACCAGCATCAGGGGCGGCTGCATGTCGGCCGGCCAGATGTCCGGCTGGTGCCAGCACGGATGATGATGGTAGTAAATAAAGCGGTGGATGGTACGGGGCAATCGCCAGTGCAGTGCCAGCATCATGCCGGCATCGATATGGGTGTAGCCCAGTATTTCCCACTCCGCTTTCAGGCCCGCCTTGCCCGAAGTGATGCTTTGGCGCAATGCCTCCAGCTTCTGCTCCGGCTCGAAGGCAAGAATGACGAGTTTGCCGATGTCGTGATACATGCCGAACTGGCTGGCCGAGCGCGGATGCACAAATGAGCTGAATGCCGTCAGATGGCGTGAAAGCAGGGAGGTGCCCCGGGCATGTAGCCAGACCTGATTGACCTCGGCGGCGCGCTCCTGCAGGGCGCCGAAATCGGGGATGCTATTTTGCAGCAGGATGTCGTGGGCCTGCTCCATGCCGATGCGGGTCAGGGCCAGGGCGACATTGGCGATCTCGTGACCTGACGTGTCTTCGATGCCGCTGGCATTGCACCATTGCAGAATACTTTCACCCAGTGCCGGTCCGTTCTCATCAAGGATCTTTGCCAGGTCGGAAGGGGATGCATCGCCATCCTGCAGAATCTTGTCGGCCTGGTACCAGCTGTCGGGCAGGGGGGGGATGTCGCTGATCCTGGCGCGCAGGGACATCAGCGTCTCCTTGGCAATCATCGGCGGGGAGCGCAGATCCAGCGGCAGCTCTTTCGGCGCTTCCGGAGAGACGGAGGTAAATGCCCAGGCCAGGGTCGACTCCTCCGGCCCGGCTTCCTTATGCGCAGTTTTGGCTGAAGTGGCGCCGCTCATCGTATCTTCCTGGCGCTTCTGCTTCTGCGGACGCAGGTCGGAGAGACGATTGATGCGCTGATCGTTGTCGTTGGCCAGGGAGAGGGGGGTCGCCTTACCGAGCCGGTGCAGGCGATCGAGTACCTCGCCGCAGTCGGCAGGCCGATTGTCCGGATCCTTTTCCAGCAGGCTCAGGATCAGTTCGGTCAGTTTCGGATCGATGGCCGGGTTGATGGTGTCCGGCGGCGGGGGGGTATGACGAATCTGCTTCTCCATGATCTCGAACTCGCCGCCACCCACGGATGTGAAGGGGAGACGCCCGGTTGCCATCTGGTAGATGGTGATGCCCAGGGCATAGAGGTCGGTACGGGCATCGAGGTCCCGGCCGAGAATCTGTTCCGGGGCCATGTAGTAGTAGCTGCCGACAGCCACGCCGCTGCCGGTGATGTCCTCGACCTCTTTCTGGCTCTTGGCCAGGCCGAAGTCCATGAGTCGTACCGTGCCGTCATCATTGAGATATATGTTGGAAGGCTTGATGTCCCGATGGATCACGCCCTGCTCATGAGCATATTGCAGGCCGGTCAGAATGGCCTCGGCTACAGTGATGATCTCACCAAGGTCCATGAAGTCGCGGAAACGCAGGTAATCCTTCAGTGTGCAGCCATCCAGCAGTTCCATCACCAGTGCCAGCGTGTTCTCATGCTCGTAAACATCGTGCAGTTCGAGAATGTTCGGATGGCGTAGCTGACTGTGGGTGCGAATCTCGCGCCGGAAGCGATTGCGGTGTTTCGGATCGCCGACCATATGCAGGTGCAGCACCTTCAGGGCCACATCCTTGGCATGTGCTTCATCAAAAGCGTGGAAAACCACGCCCATGCCCCCTTCGGCGATGCGTTCGATCAGGCGATAATCGCCCAGTTTGGCGGCATGGCCACCATGCGAAAGGATATCACCGCATGCGGTGCAGAAAGCTTGGTTGTCGGCATACCAGGTGCCGCAGCTGGGACATTGCATGTCAGGATTTTCCTTTGCGTCCGGTCGAAGGTCAAGAAGCGAGGCCGACTTCGCCGGGCCAACCGTTTTCGGCCTCGGGAATGGCATCGGCATAGGGCAGGTAGGGCTTGATATCGAGCACTGGCGTACCGTCGAGCATGTCATGCTCTTCGATGAACAGGGTGCGTCCCTCGATTCGTTTCAGGCGCACCACCGACAGGCCGATACTGTTGGGGCGATGCGGGGCACGGGTCGAAAAGAGGCCGCGGCGAATCTTGGGGCCGCGCGGTGGCATCACGGTTGGATTCCAGCCGCTGTTCAGGTGCATCCAGTAGAGCACCCAGATATGTGAAAAGCTATCAAGATCCTGCACGGCTTGCTCAAAGTTGTGGCCGGCATTGAGCTCGATGGTCGCAGGCTCGGCGTCGGCCAGTCCCGGCTGGCGCGGGGCGGCGAAGCGCTCCTTGTAGCTGCTGTGCACCCGGCCGATCGGCTGCATGGTGATCTGCATTTTGGCATGCGCAGTGCTCGCCAGCTCTTCGGCGTAGTTCTTGGGCGGTTTGTTTTTGATCATGCGTCGACGGGAGTGAGATACTCGAGCACGATGTCGCCTTTGCGCAGGCGCACATGTACCTTGCCGCCTTTCTGCAGGTCGCCGAACAGGATGGCATCGGCCAGCTGTTTCTTGATGCGCTCCTGGATCAGGCGTCCCATCGGGCGCGCGCCCATCAGCGGGTCGTAGCCGTGTTCGGCCAGCCATTGGCGGGCCTTGTCGCTCACCTCCAGCTCCACACGCTTCTCGGTCAGTTGGGTCTCCAGCTCGATGAGGAACTTGTCGACCACGTTGAGGATGACCTCGGACGAGAGCGGGGCGAAGGGGATGACGGAATCGAGGCGATTGCGGAATTCCGGGGTAAACAGGCGTTTCACCGCCTCCTGATCCTCGCCGACCCGCGGCTGCGGGTTGAAGCCGAAGGTGCTCTGCTGCATCTCGAAGGCGCCGGCGTTGCTGGTCATGATCAGTACAACATGGCGGAAGTCGGCCGTGCGGCCGTTGTTATCGGTCAGGCGACCGTGATCCATCACCTGCAGCAGGATGTTGAACACTTCCGGGTGCGCCTTCTCGATCTCGTCGAGCAACAGTACGGCATGCGGATGCTTGCTGATCATGTCGGTCAGCAGGCCGCCCTGGTCGAAGCCGACGTAGCCCGGCGGCGCGCCGATCAGGCGGGAGACGGCATGCGCCTCCATGTATTCGGACATATCGAAGCGAATCAGCTCGATACCCATGATGCGGGCCAGCTGACGGGCCACTTCCGTCTTGCCGACGCCGGTCGGGCCGGTGAACAGGAAACTGCCGATCGGCTTGTCCGGGTGGGAGAGGCCGGCACGCGACAGCTTGATGCTGTCGGCCAGCATCTCGATGGCGTTGTCCTGGCCGAAGATGGAGAGCTTCAGGTTGCGTTCCAGATGCTCAAGGCTCTTACGGTCGGAGGTGGAAACCTGGCGGGCGGGGATGCGCGCCATGCGTGCGACCGTGCCCTCGATGTCGGCGATGCTGATCTGTTTCTTGCGCTTGCCGGCAGGGCGCAGGCGCACGGCGGCCCCCGCTTCGTCCAGGACATCGATGGCCGAATCGGGCAGATGACGGTCGCGCAGATAGCGTGCAGCCAGTGTGGCGGCATTGTTGATGGCGGTCTGGCTATAGCGGATGCCGTGATGCTCTTCCAGGCGCTCTTTCAGGCCGCGCAGGATATCGATGGTCGTCTCCACCGTCGGCTCTTCGACGTCCACTTTCTGGAAACGGCGGGAGAGGGCGGACTCCTTCTCGAACAGCTGCCGGAACTCCTGATAGGTGGTGGCGCCGATGCAGCGCAGCTCACCGTTGGCCAGCGCCGGCTTGAGCAGGTTGGAGGCATCCATGGCGCTGCCGTTGGCGGCACCGGCACCGATGATGGTATGGATTTCGTCGATGAAGAGGATGGCATGCTCCTCTTCGGCAATGGCCTTCAGGACCGCCTTCAGGCGCTCCTCGAAATCGCCGCGGTATTTGGTTCCGGCCAGCAGTGAACCCATATCGAGCGAATAGATACGAGCCTCATCAAGGATATCCGGCACTTCATGGTCGACAATGCGCTGGGCCAGTCCTTCGACGATGGCTGTTTTGCCGACACCGGCCTCGCCCACCAGCAGCGGATTGTTCTTGCGACGGCGGCAGAGCACGTGCATGCAGCGCTCCAGCTCATCCTGGCGGCCGATCAGGGGGTCGATACGCCCTTCGGTGGCGCGGGCGGTCAGGTCGACGCAGTAACGCTGCAGCGGTGAGGGGGTGGCACCTCCCTTTTCAGTGCTGGCCTCCTGAGCCGATTCACTGCCGGCAGGATCGGCATGCGCCCGCATGCCATGGGCGATAAAGCTGACCACATCGAGGCGGTTGACCCCGATGCGATTGAGATAATAGACCGCGTGTGAATCCTTCTCCGAGAAGATGGCGACCAGGGCATGGGCTCCGGTCACTTCATGCTTGCCGGCTGCCTGTACATGCATGACGGCACGCTGGATGACACGCTGCAGGCCGATGCTGGCCGTTGTTTCACCCAGCTCTTCGGGCAGGACGGTGATGTGTTCGCTGATGTAGCTGTCGAGGTCCTGGCGCAGGGTGTCGATATCGGCCCCCAAGCCATCGAGTACCTTGCGCGCCTCGGCATTATCGAGCAGACCCAGCAGCAGATGCTCCACCGTCACAAATTCATTACGGCGCACATGGGCAGCGCGGAACACATCATTCAGAGACTGTTCGAGGTCTTCACTCAGTATGCCCATCGACGTTCACCTGTACCTTTCAGATTGGGCGGGCTGTTTGGCAACAGTCCATATTCCCAGACTATCAGTCTTCGGCCTGCGGCTCAATCTCGCACTGTAGGGGGTGCCCCTGCGCCCGGCTGTGAGCCTCGACACGCGCCACCTTGCTCTCGGCGATATCGCGGGGGTAGACGCCGCATACGGCGCTGCCCTGCGTGTGAATCTGCATCATGATCTTTTGAGCCGCCGATTCGTCATGCTGGAAAAAAAGAGCCAGTAATTCCACCACGAAGTCCATAGGGGTATAATCGTCATTGAGCATAATGACCTTATACATGGGCGGCTTTTTCAGCTGCGGCTTTTCTGTTTGGATTTGCGGTGTCTGAATTGATGCGGCACTCATGCCCGAATACTAACCCCCTTCGCTTCACAGGGCGAGGCGGTAGAGACAAGGAGAGAATATGGCGGAACTTGCATGCATTCTCTGGGATGTGGATGGCACCCTGGCCGATACCGAGCGCGACGGCCATCGCGTGGCCTTCAACATGGCCTTCGAGGAAGCGGGGCATGACCGGCAGTGGGATGTACCCACCTACGGTGAGTTGCTGGCTGTCACCGGCGGCAAGGAGCGCATAAAATTTGATATTGAGCGCGGCGATATGCCCGAGATGCCGTATGAGCAGATCGCCGGCCTGCATGCACGGAAAACCGAGCATTACCAGGGCCTGATTGCCGAGGGACGCATTCCCCTGCGTCCGGGCGTGCGTCGCCTGCTGGAGGAGGCGTATGCGGCCGGGATTACCCTGGGTGTGGCTACAACCACGACGCCGGCGGCACTGGATGCCCTGATCGAGCACTCACTGGGTCGCGAATGGTTCGACCGTTTTGCCGTACTGGCCGCCGGCGATATCGTGCCGGCCAAGAAGCCTGCCCCGGATATCTACACCTATGCCATGCAGGAGCTGGGTGTTGCGCCCGAAGAGACACTGGCGCTGGAGGATTCCGGCAACGGCTGGCTGTCGGCGAAGGCGGCGGGGCTTAAGTGCGTGGTGACCGTCAATGATTACACCCGCGGCCAGGATTTTTCCGGTGCCGACCTGGTGGTCTCCGAGCTGGGAGAGCCGGATGACGAGGCGGTCGAGGTATTGGCCAATCCGCACGACCTGTCGTTGCATCATGTCGAGCTGCAACATTTGCGGGCCATCATGCATGGCTGACTTCGAGCTGTTCGACACCCACTGCCATCTCGACTTCTCGCATTTTGACGAGGATCGGGGCGAGGTGCTGATGCGTATGCGTGAGGCAGGGGTGACACGTGCGGTCGGTGTTGGGGTGGAGCTGGGTGAGCTGCCTCGCCTGCGGACACTCGCCGAATCACGTGAGAACATCTGGTTTTCGGTGGGTGTGCACCCCAACCATGAGGTCGAGGTGGAGCCAACGGTGGAAGGGCTGTGCGAACTGGCTGACCATGTCAAATGTGTCGCCATCGGCGAGACCGGCATGGATTTTTTCCGTAATCATGTTGATGCCGAAGTTCAGGATGCCCGTTTTCGCACCCACATCCGTGCGGCAAAAGAGATGGGGCTACCGGTAATCGTGCACATGCGCGAGGCGGATGAGGCGACTCTGCGTGTGCTGCGTGAGGAGAGGGTCGAGGAGTGTGGCGGTATCATGCACTGTTTCTCATCCGACTGGCAGGCGGCCAGCCAGGCTCTGGATCTGGGGATGGCGATCTCTTTTTCCGGCAATGTCACCTTCAAGCGCAACGAAGCGTTGAGGGCGGTGGCGGCAAAAGTGCCGGATGAAGCGTTGCTGGTGGAGACCGATTCGCCTTACCTAGCACCGGTTCCGCATCGCGGCAAACGCAATGAGCCTACCTTTGTACGTCATGTGGCCGAGTGTCTGGCCGAAGTGCGCGGGGTGTCGCTGGCCGATCTGGCAGGCCAGACCACGGCCAATGCCTTGCGCTGTTTCAATCTCGTCTGAGCGATCCCGCGTTTAGGTTGAATTCTTCGAACGGGGGCTTTGCGGTACCGGGCAGTGCCACTCGGAAATGAACTGTTTGCGGTTGCCCATCTTGCTGCAGCCGATGGCCGGTGAAGCGCCCTCGTCGTTGCAGCGTTCGATGGATTTGATCATGTCGATCAGCTCCGAGACCCGGAACGGCTTGCAGAGATAGTGGCAGGCCTTGTGCCGGGTACGGGGATCGATATGGGGCGTGCCGGAGACGACAATGAACTTCTGTTTCTCGTTGCGCTGCAGGACTTCATTGATCAGCTCGTAGCCGTCCATGGTCAGCATCAGGACATCGGTGATCACGGCAGCAGGGAATGCCGGTCGGTTCCGGTCCAGATAATCCAGGTAATGGCGCGGGTCCTGAAAGGTGAGGGTCTCATGGCCGTGCATGCCCAGCATTTTACTGATCAGGTCGCACATGAATTTTTCGTCGTCGATGACATGAAATATCGCCATACCATCCTCCCGTCATTAACCACATGTTCTATACGAGATTGATGCGCCGGGCAATCTTCCCCGTCGAGCCGGCCTGGGGAACGGGCCGTCAGCTGGTCGGGTGCATGCCCCACATTTCATAGACCGTCAGCAGGATCTCGATCACGATCAGGATGACGATGTACCACTCCACACGCAGCGAGCGTTTGTTCTGCAGCAGGTCGAGCAGTGTTTCGGCCGTTTTCGATACCAGCTCCAGCTTGCGCTCCAGGGCCCGGTGGCGCTCGATCAGTTCGTATTCGTCCGCCAGGCGCTGGTAGAGGCGCTCGTACTGTGGCTCCTCCCACAATAGCTCCGGTTTTTCGCTGATCTCCACGCGTCCGACCATGCGTCCCTGGATCATCAGTACATCGCCGATATGGGCCAGTAGTTCGCGACCCTTGTGCCGGAAACGGCCACCCTCCTGAAGATTGTGGGCCAGCGGCTCGATGCGATCGAAGGTGGCGGCAAGGGCTGCCTCGTAATGGGAGAGGATCACGCTTTTGGCCAGCATGTCCGCCACCAGTTGCAGGCGCGGCAGGTTGAACTCATCCAGTGCCAGACTGTTGTCATCGGATGATGTCGCCTGGTTTGCGGTCAGGCAGAGGCTGATTTCCTCGGCCTCGTAATGGTCGAAGGGATCGACAATGAAGGGCTCCAGATCCTTGAGGAAGGCGACCTCCTCGACGGCGGTGAGTCCGAACAGGACGGCGACCCCGTAGCGGAAGAGCACGGCGGCACCGTTGCCGCCGGCACTGACCATCAGGGGAGCCGTGGCCAGACGCTGGGCCTTTTCAAAGGCACGCAATTCAAGGCGCTGCCCGATATAGAGTGCACGTCCGGTGAGTTGGTTTTGATCGCTGAAAGGCATGCAAACTCCTGTTGTTCGAAGCAAATGATCAACCTTTGCTATCATAGCCCTGCCGTATGGGCGTGCGCTACAGTTTCGACGGGAGGGGAGTGTGATGGAGATCAGGAATCTGTTGGCAGGTATCCCGAAGCATCTTGATGATGAGTTGGTCGAGACGCTGGCCGGTGGCGATGCGCTGCGCATCGAGCGCATCGTCTCCCGTGGTCAGGCCTCGCCCGATGACTTCTGGTACGACCAGGAGAGCGATGAATTCGTGTTGCTGATCAAGGGCGCGGCCGAGCTGGAGTTTGAGGATCGAACGGAGGTGATGAACGCGGGAGACTGGCTATTGATACCGGCCCGCTGTCGTCACCGGGTCAAGTGGACCGCGCCGGATGAGGCCACGGTGTGGCTGGCTGTGCATGCGGACAGCCTTTAGAGCTTAGCGCTGCTTGCGACGCTGGCGAAAGAAGCGCTTCAATAATGCACCGCAGTCATCAGCCATGACGCCGGCCGTGACCTGAGGCTGATGATTGAGGCGCTCGTCCGCGAGGATGTGGTAGAGCGAATCGACGGCGCCGGTTTTGGGATCGGAGGCGCCATAAACGACCCGCCCGATGCGGGCATGGACAATGGCGCCGGCGCACATCGTGCAGGGTTCAAGGGTCACGTAGAGGGTGCTGCCGGTGAGTCGGTAGTTACCGACCGCCTGGCAGGTGGCGCGGATGGCGCGCATCTCAGCGTGGGCTGAGGCATCGTGTAATGAGATGGGGGCATTGTGGGCGGTAAACACCTGCCCATCGTCTGTGACCAGTACGGCACCCACCGGAACCTCACCCTTTTCTGCCGCAATTTCAGCCTGTTGCAGCGCCACCTTCATGTAGTGTTTGTCGTTGCTCATCTTATCGTTTCAGCTTCGGATCAAAGATATCGCGTAAACCCTCGCCCAGCAGGTTGTATCCCAACACCGTGATCAGAATGGCCAGACCCGGGAAGAGGGAGAGCCACCAGCCGATCTCGATGTTGTTTTTACCTTCGGTGAGAATATTGCCCCAGGATGCGTCGGGCGGCTGTACGCCAAGACCGAGGAACGAGAGGCCGGATTCGACCAAGACGGCACCCGCTACACCGAGCACCGCCGAGACCAGGATTGGCCCCATGGCATTGGGCAGCAGGTAGCGCGTCACAATACGCAGGGGCGAGACACCCAGTCCCCGGGCGGCCATGACAAATTCCCGCTGCTTCAGGCTCAGGAGTTCCGCCCGGACCAGGCGCGCCACGCCCATCCAGGAGGTGAGGCCGATGACGATCATGATGTTCCAGATCGACGGCTCCAGAAAGGCGATGACGGCCAGGATCAGGAAGAAGGTGGGGAAACAGAGCACCATATCGGTGGCGCGCATGATCATCGCATCGGTGCGCCCGCCGCCATAGCCTGCCAGTGCCCCCAGCATAACGCCGATCAATACGGCGATACCCACGGCGACAAAGCCGACGGCCAGCGAGACACGGGCACCATAGAGCATGCGTGAAAAGACATCCCGCCCCAGTGTGTCGGTGCCGCACCAGTGCTCCCACGATGGTGGCAGCAGAATCGCCTTCACATTGATGGTCTCCGGGCTGTACGGGGCGATCCACGGGGCCAACAGCGCCAGCAGTGCGACGCTTACGACGATGAGCAGGCCGGTGATCATCAGGGGATGACGCATCATCGGCCTCCGCCATGGCGAATGCGCGGATCGGCCCAGGCATAGGCGAGATCGGCGATCAGATTACCGAGCAGGGTCAGCACGGCACCAATGACGGTGATGCCCATGACCAGCGGGTAATCGCGAGAAAGGACTGCGTCGTAAAAGAGCAGGCCCATGCCGGGAATGGAGAAGAGCTGTTCGACGATGACCGAGCCGCCGATCAGGCCCGGGATCGAGAGACCGAGCAGGGTGATGATGGGAAGAAGGGCATTTTTCAGGGCCAGACGATAACGGATTTTGCCTTCGGGGATGCCCATGGCGCGGGCCGTGGTGATGTAGTCGGCCCGGATCACCTCCAGCATGCCGGAACGCATGAAGCGGCTCATGCCGGCAAGTCCCCCGATGGCCGAGACAAAGACCGGTAACAACAGGTGCTTGGCCAGGTCGAGCTGCTGTTCCCAGAAGCCCATCTGGTGCCAGTCGTAGTTGTGGATGCCGGAGATCGGCAGCCAGTTCAGGTTCACCCCCAGCCCGATCATCAGCAGCAGGCCGAGCCAGAAAGAGGGGATGGCAAAGCCGATAAAGACCAGCACCGTCATGGAACGGTCAAACCACGAATCCTGGCGCACGGCCGAGGCGATACCGATCGGAATGGCGACGACGAGGATCAACAGCATGGCCAACACGTTGATCCACAAGGTGACCGGAATGCGCTCTACAATCTTGTCGAGCACGGGCCGGTGATCGGAGGAGAAGGATTGGCCGAAATCGAGCACAACCAGGCGGCTTAGCCAGTCCCAGTACTGGACGTAGAGCGGCTTGTCGAGGCCGTAGAAGGCGCGCAGGCGCTCAATGTCCTGGGCTGAAACCTTGGGGTTGAACTCCTGGCCGATCACGGACGGATCGCCCGGTGCCAGGTGCATCATACCGAACGAGATAATCGTGATGCCGAGCAGCAGCGGAATCATGCCGGCCAGACGTTTCAGCGCGTACTGTTTCATGGGCTCCGTACTGTAGAGGAGGGCAGGGGGGATGGACAGTGTGTATCAATAACCCTATCCGGCACACCCCCTATAACTGACCGGGTCGCTCGGGTATAGTTGGCCGCCCAATTGTGACGGAGGCAGCATGACCGATTCCAACACCCAGCTTACAAACCGGAACGAGGAGGCACGACAGCCGTTTCCCAATTCCCGTAAGGTTTATGTCGAGGGTTCCCGCCCCGATATCCGGGTGCCCATGCGCGAGATCTCGCTTTCACCGACGGCGGCCAGCTTTGGTGCCGAGGAGAATGCGCCGGTGCTGGTCTACGATACCTCCGGCCCCTACACCGATCCCGATGTCGAGATCGACCTGAAGAAGGGGCTTGCTCCCATTCGCGAGCAGTGGATCGATGAGCGCGGCGATACCGAATTTCTCGGCGACCTCTCTTCCCGCTATGGCCGCGAGCGTCGCGATGACGAAGGGCTGCAGCATCTGCGTTTCGAGCATGTGCGCCAGCCGCGTCGCGCCAAACAGGGCAAGAATGTCTCCCAGATGCATTATGCCCGTGCCGGCATCATCACGCCGGAGATGGAGTATGTCGGCATCCGCGAGAACCAGCGCCGCGAACATCTGCGTGAAATCACCAAACAGCATCCCGGCTACAGCTGGGGCGCTGCCATCCCGCCGGTGATCACGCCGGAGTTCGTCCGTGACGAGATCGCACGCGGCCGTGCCATCATTCCGGCCAACATCAATCATCCGGAGCTGGAGCCGATGATCATCGGTCGCAATTTCCTGGTGAAGATCAACGGCAATATCGGCAATTCGGCGCTCTCTTCCTCCATCGAGGAGGAGGTCGACAAGATGACCTGGGCGACCCGCTGGGGTGCTGACACCATCATGGATCTCTCCACCGGCAAGAATATCCACGAGACGCGCGAATGGATCATCCGCAACTCGGCCGTGCCGATCGGCACGGTGCCGATCTACCAGGCGCTGGAGAAGGTCGATGGCGTGGCCGAGGATCTCACCTGGGAGATCTTCCGTGACACGCTGATCGAGCAGGCCGAGCAGGGTGTCGATTACTTCACCATTCATGCCGGCGTGCTGCTGCGCTATGTGCCGATGACGGCCAAGCGCCTGGCTGGCATTGTTTCGCGTGGCGGCTCGATCATGGCCAAGTGGTGTCTTGCACACCATCAGGAGAGCTTCCTCTATACCCATTTCGAGGAGATCTGCGAGATCATGAAGGCGTACGACGTCTCCTTTTCACTGGGTGATGGCCTGCGTCCGGGCTCCATTGCCGATGCCAATGACGAGGCGCAGTTCGCCGAGCTGCATACGCTGGGTGAGCTGACCAAGATCGCCTGGGAGCATGATGTGCAGGTGATGATCGAGGGGCCGGGCCATGTGCCGATGCAGATGATCAAGGCCAACATGGACGAGCAGCTGGAGCATTGCCACGAGGCGCCGTTCTACACGCTTGGCCCGCTGACCACTGACATCGCACCGGGTTATGATCACATCACCTCCGGTATCGGTGCGGCCCAGATCGGCTGGTATGGCTGTGCCATGCTCTGCTACGTGACTCCGAAGGAGCATCTGGGATTGCCGAATCGCGACGACGTGAAAGAGGGGGTGATCACCTACAAGATCGCCGCCCATGCCGCCGATCTGGCCAAGGGGCATCCGGGGGCGCAGCAGCGCGATGATGCGCTCTCCAAGGCGCGCTTCGAGTTCCGCTGGGAGGATCAGTTCAACCTGAGTCTCGACCCGGACACGGCACGCAGCTACCACGACGAGACCCTGCCCAAGGAGAGTGCCAAGGTGGCCCACTTCTGCTCGATGTGTGGGCCGAAGTTCTGCTCGATGAAGATCACCCAGGAGGTGCGCGAGTACGCCGCCGAGCAGGGGCTGGAGAGTGCCGAGGCGATCGAAAAGGGGATGGAGACCCAGTCGGAAAGCTTCCGTGAGCAGGGTGCCGAAATTTACCGTAAAGCATAGGATTGCCGACAATCCGTCTATACTTGTAACAGAAGCGAATCAGGAAGAGGAGCCCTTATGACCACAGCCAGGGATGTAATGAACAGTGAGCCGCCCTATTGCGAACTCGGTACGCCGTTGCGTGAGATTGCGGCCCGCTTTGCCGACGAGAATCTCAGTGGTCTGATCGTGGTGGACGAAGAGAAACGTCTTATGGGCGTGATCACCGAGAGTGACCTGATCGATCAGCAGGGGAAACTGCACATGCCGACGGCGATTGCCGTGTTCGACATGGTGATTCCGTTGGGCGAAGGGCGCTTCGAGCAGGAACTGTCGCGTCTGCAGGCTCTGGTGGCCGAAGACCTGATGGCTCATGATGTCCAAACCGTTACTGTCGATACGGATCTCTCCGAGATCGCCTCGCTGATGAGTGATGCGGAGATGCATCACCTGCCGGTACTGGATGGCGACAGCGTGGTTGGCCTGATCTCGCGTCATGATGTGATCAAGGCGCTGACCGGACGACTGCACTGACTTTCCCTTGGCACTGATCCCTGTTTGATTCTTTTTCGTAACGAAGCCGAAACCTGCGACTGGGCCGCCCGATTTTCCGGGCGGCTCAAGCCGGGTGATGTGGTGACCCTTTCGGGCGAGCTGGGGGCGGGCAAGAGTGTGCTGGCCCGTGCCCTGATGCGGGCTCTGGGGGTGACCGATTCGGCGATGCCCAGCCCGACCTTTGCCATTATCCAGACCTACAAGGGGGCAGGCTGCGAAGTCGCCCATATGGACTGGTACCGCCTGGAAGATAGCGACGAAATCGAGATGCTGGGCGTGCGCGACTATTTCGCAGCCCCCTGGATTGCCCTGATCGAGTGGCCGGAACGGGCGCCAAGCCTGTTACCAGCCCAGGCATGGCGCCTGCAGCTTGAGGTTGTTGCGGATGATCCGCAGGCGCGCAGGCTTACGGTGTCAGGGCCGGATCAGTAACGATTCGGCGGCAGTTGCGGCACGGTCACCGTGGGTGAACTGCCCGAGAGCGACTCCAGGAAATCAACCAGCTCTGCCTTTTCATCATCACTGAGATTCAGTTCACGCAGTTCGTTATTGTCGCTGCGCCGATCACCGCCGCGGTTATAGTAGTCGATGACATGGCGCAGCTTCAGCAGCGAGCCGTTGTGCATGTAGGGCGGCGTGCCGGCCACCTGGCGCAGTTGAGGGGTGCGGAAACTGTTGCGGTGTTCGGGGCGCCCGGTGACTTCATAAAAGCCGGGATCCATGGTGTTCAGGCCGATGTTGTGCACCTTCGAGTCGCTGAACAGGGGCGGCGTATGGCACTGGACGCAGTTTGCCTTGCCGGTAAAAAGGGCAAAGCCCTTGCGGGCCGAGGCCGAGAGGGCCTTGCGATCGCCTGCAATCCAGCGATCAAAGGCCGTGTCATGAACAGTCAGGGTGCCGATAAAAGCGGCCAGCGCCTTGGCGATGAAGGGCGGGGTTTTGGTCTCGGAATCGAACGCCTGCTTGAAAAGCGGGCCGTAAACAGCTGGAAGAGATGTGGTTTCGCCTGCTGTGGCAGCCAGCTCTTTCATGTGCTGCTCAATGGCGCCGACAAGCGTTTCCGAGCGCCCGTCCCAGAAAAAACGTTTGTAATAAACAGTGTTAATCAGACTGGGCGTCTGCCGGGTCATCAGGTACCCCTGACGCCGCTGAATGGGAACCGGATCACTCCAGTTCAGGCCGGGGTGGTGGCAACTGGCACAGGAGTGTGAGGATTCGCCGAACAGTCGCGGATCGAAGAACAGTTTTTTACCCAGCTCGATCTCTGCCTTGCTGGCGGTGGAAGGAGAGGGAGGCAGTTGCCATTGCGACAGCGCATCGTCGGCATGGGCCGGGGTGGCAATGAATGAACAGAGGGCGACAAGTACAACGAGCAACTGCATTAGCGGCATACCACTCCATTTCGTATCATGCTTTGTCATCCTCCGCTGCCGTGAGACGTTAGCATTTTCCGGTGATGGCCGCAAAGCAGCGGGAACTACGCCCGGTAGGGCAGAGGGTCCTCTTTCCCAAGGCGGGCGAAACCCTGGCGGCGGTAGTGGCAGGAGTCGCAGTGACCGCAGGGACTGCCGTCCGGCAGCGGGTCGTAGCAGGAGCGGGTGAGTCCGTAGTCGAGGCCAAGGCGCAGCCCCAGTTCGATGATCTCCGACTTGTCCAGTTGCAGTAACGGCGCTTCGATTTTGAGCGCCTGCCCCTCGCTTCCGGCTTTGGTACCGAGTGTCGCCGCCCGGGCAAAGGCTTCCAGAAATTCGGGGCGACAGTCGGGATAACCCGAATAGTCGACGACATTGGCTCCGATCACCAGGCGGTCGGCCTGTACCGTCTCGGCAAAGCCTGCGGCCAGAGAGAGAAAGACGAGGTTGCGGGCCGGCACATAGGTGATGGGGATGCTTCCGTCGTCATGACTGTCCTTCGGTACATCGATATCGGCTGTCAGGGCCGAACCGCCAATAACATTCAGGTCGACACGAATGACACGGTGGTCGCTCACGCCCATCGACCGGGCAACCCGGGCTGCCGCATCCAGCTCCACGCGATGGCGCTGGCCATAGTCGAAGGCGAGGGTATGGCATTGCCAGCCCTGTTCGCGCACGGCCCAGGCCAGTGCCGTGCTGGAATCGAGTCCGCCTGAAAGCAGTACCACTGCATGCTTCATACGCCCGTAGCCTCCGCGCCCCAGATATATTTGTGCAGCTGCAGCTGCATGCGTGCCGGCAGGTGATCCTCAAGCATCCATGCACACAGGGCCGCCGGGTCCATGCTGCCCCAGGCTGGGGAGAGAAGCAGGGTCGCCGGGCTGTCACCAAGCTGATGCTCATGAATGGTGTCGCGCACCCATTCGTAGTCCTCGCGATCGGCAACAACGATCTTGATCTCATCGCGCTCATTCAGTTGCGACAGATTGTGCCAGCGGTTGCGCCGGCTTTCGCCGCTGGCCGGTGTTTTGATGTCGACGATGCGATGCACGCCTGCCGGAACCCGGCTGATATCGTAGGCGCCGGCGGTTTCGAGCTGGACTGTCTGGACACTCTTCAGCAGCGCCTCCAGCAGGGCAATGCAGTTGCGCTGGGCCAGCGGCTCGCCTCCGGTGACCAGTACCATCGGATGACCGAACTTGCGTACCGCCTCGATCACCTCATGGATGGGCATCTCTTCGCCGGAGTCGGCAGGAATCGCCTGCGGGGTATCGCAGTAGTGGCAGCGCAGCGGGCAGCCGGCCAGGCGCACGAAGGTACATGGCGTGCCGGCCAGTGTGCTTTCACCCTGGATACTGGCATAGATTTCGTGAACGCGGATGGATAGGGCCGGGTGCGAGGTTATTTTGATCTCTCCGTCGATTGTCTGAGCAGAATGGCTGCCTGCTCTGCAGCCGGTGAGTCCGGGTGTTCGCGCATCAGGCGCTGCAGGGCGGCGCGGGCATCGCCTCTGCGTTTCAGCTCCGTATAGGCATTCGCCAGACGCAGCAGGGCCATGGCATGCTTGCCGCTGTCCGGGAATTTCATCGCCACCGTATCGAATGCCCTGGCCGCTTCCCTGGTCTTGTGTTTGGCCAGCAGGGCTTCGCCCAGCCAGTAGTAGGCCTGGTCGGAGTATTCGCCGTCGGGATACTTGCCCAACAGGGCGCGGAAGGTGCTGATCGATTCGTCGAACTTGTTGCTTTTATAGGCCAGGTAGGCTGCCGTATAGGTGTCGCGCTCATCGTTCGGGGCTGTGGTGGTGGCACCCTTCTCGGTTTTGATGGTGGAGTCGATATTGCCGGCGATTCGATCCAGCTCTTTGGCCAGCGCCTGCGAATCTTGCGTCGATTGCGCCGTTTTCGCCTGTGTGGCGGGTTTATGGTACTGCAGTTTGCGGGCCAGTTGTCCGGCTGTCAGCGCTTCGATCTGGGATTGCTGCTGCAGGACCGTTTTCTGGAGTTCGAGTACCCTCTGGTCGAGCTGGTTGACGCGCGTTTCCAGCTTGGCTGCTTTCAGGTGGGCATCTTCCAGTGACTTCATCACCAGATCACGATCCTCCTGCCAGCCATCCTGTTGCTGTACGGCACAGCCGGAAAGTGTGAGCAGCAGCAAAAGAGCGGCCACCGGAAAAACCGGTGGCCGCTGCAAGGAGAACAGAGAGTCAGTCTTAACGGCTGACAATGTCCGCACGACGGTTCTGAGCCCAGCAGGCTTCACCGCTGCCCGTGCAGACCGGACGCTCTTCACCGAATGAAACGGTGTCGATGCGATTGGAAGATACGCCATGATCAACCAGGTAGGACTTGACGCTGTCGGCACGACGCTGGCCCAGTGCCAGGTTGTACTCGCGGCTGCCGCGCTCGTCACAGTTGCCCTCGATGGTGATGCTGACCGCACCGTGGTCGTTCAGGTAGGCAGCGTAGCCATCCAGTACGGCACGCGAGGCGGAGTCCAGGTTGGACTTGTCAAAAGCGAAGTAGACGGCGTTGGTGGCCGGCTTGGCAGCCATGGTCTTGACCGGAGCAGTCTGCTGCTGCGGGGTCTCGGTGGTCGATGCGACCTCTTGCTTGGCACAGCCGGCAAACAGCAGAGCTGCTGCGGCAACGCCAATAATCATCAATTTGGAATAACGCTGGTTCATCGTGGAATACCCTCCTCGGTATGGATTAAAAACAGACTTCGACAATTGAACACCAAAGACTTAACGCTGTCTAGTCCGCGCTGATTGGCGGTGATCGCGGTCACCGTGACCATGCGGCATCGGATGCATCGATGTTGGGTGAGGTGATCGCTTCGGAGTGTCCGCCCCAGGCCGGAATGCGGTAAACGCGCCGGATACCGCTGTCTTCGGCCGAGTAGAGCACCATCTGGCTGTTCGGCGACCAGGCCGGCGACTCGACGCGCTGGCCGGTGACCAGGTAGCGCAGTCCGCTGCCATCGGGGCGGACGGTGGCCAGGGCATACTCCCAGTTCTTTTTGGTGATCAGGGCGATGCGCTCGCCGTTCGGCGACCAGGCCGGCGAGGTGTTGTAGTTGGCCGCCAGGCTGATGCGTTCCGCCTTGCCGCCCTTGGAGGGGATGCGGAAAATCTGCGGTTCACCGGTGCGATCGCTGGTGAAGGCGATCCATTTGCCGTCCGGCGACCAGGTCGGTGTCGTATCGATGCCGGGACTGTGGGTCAGCTGGCGCCATTGTCCGCTCTTCACATCGTAGATGTGGATTTCGGTGTTGCCGGTGTAGGAGAGGGCGGCGGCGATGTAGCGGCCATCCGGCGAATATTCGGGCGTGCTGTTGAGCCCCTTGAAGCTGCCGAAGGTGTGGCGGGCACCGGTGGCAAGGTCGAAGGTCTCCAGGCGCGGGCGGTTGCCGACATAGGTGTTCAGGGCCACGAAGCGGCCATCCGGCGACCAGTCGGGCGACAGGAGCAGGGTGAAGTTGCGGCCGACGGCCTGCAGATTGTAGCCATCCTGATCCATGTACATCAGGTCGGCCTCACGACCGTGTTTCTGCACGAAGAGGATGTGGCTGTCGAAGCAGCCGGGGACGCCGATGATGGTCTTGTAGACGAAATTGGCGACCAGGTGGGCCAGCATGCGCGCCTGATCGGCCGGGCGATCGAAATCGTTGCGGGCCAGCATCTTGGCCTGGAAGGGATCGTACACGGTCACCTCGACATGCAGGCCGGTGTCAATCGTGGTGAGTTTGCACACCACCAGGTTATTGGCACCGATGATGCGCCAGTCGGCATAATCGACATGTTTCAATGTCTCTTCGGGGGTGGGAATGAAGCTGAGTGGATCAAGTGTCTTGAATGACTGGCTGCTGGTGAGATCGTTGCGTACCACGGAGGAGATGTTGCGTCCGCTGGCCTGGCTTGCTTCATCGCTGGCCATCACCAGGGCCAGTTGCAAGGGACGGTACTCCGACTGGTAAATCTCGAATTCGACCGCCTGGGCGGAGAGGGATAGGCCGAACAGGCTGATCAGGAACAGTAATTTTCGCATGCACGGTTTCTAGCGACTTGGCGTGTCATTTCAAGGGATGAAAACGGATGCGATTGATACGGAAGGCTTCGAACTGCTGGCGTGGAATCTGAAACGGGGCTGCGGCCCGGATTGCAGCGACCAGGGTGCGGTCCAGGGCATCGTTGCCGGAGGATTCGATAATGGTTATGCGGGCAACCCTGCCATCCGGGTGCAGTTCCACCTCGACCAGCGGATCGGGGGTCGATTCACTCACCCCGGCCGGCACCTTCCAGTGTCGCTGCACGGCATCTTGCATCATGGCGATGTAGCGCTCCAGTTCCTGGGTGGAGAGCTGGCGCTCCATGATGGTGGCAAGATCGCGATTGGGGGCCGTATCGGGGGCATCGGTGCGATCGCTGCTCGATTCGACCGGTGCGAAGGGGTCGAACGGCTGTTCGCTTGTCGCAGGCTTGCTCTTCGGGGTCGATTTCGCCTTGGGCGTCGGTGTCGCTTTCGGCATCGGTTTCTTTTTCGGACGGGGGGCCGTCTTGGGATGAGCCGGCTTTTTATGTTGCATTTCAGCCAGTTGCTGGGCACTGATCATGCGCACCTCGATGCGCTTCATCGGTTCCGGCTCATGCCGGCTCTGCCACCAGGCAAGCGTGGCGATCACGGCGACGACCAACAGATGCAGCACAATGGCAAACAGCACATCGAGCCCCTTGAGGTCGTTGCGGTGCAGTCCTTTTCTAGCGGAGTGGCTCTGTGACAAGGCCGACCTTCCGGATTCCGGACTGTTCGAGGCTGCTCATGACCTGGGCAATTTTTTCGTACGGTGTTTTGGCATCGCCGCGAATGAAGACAGGCAGATCCTTTTTGGCCTCGCGCATCGCCTTGATGCGCGGTGCCAGTTTGGCGAAGGCGATCTCATGCTTCTGCAGGAAAATGCGCCCGTCCTTGCGCACGGTGACCACCAGCGGTTCGACGTTCTGCTGCATCGACGGTGCATCGGCATCGGGCAGATCGACATTCACGCCCTGGGTCAGCAGCGGGGCGGTGACCATGAAGATAATCAGCAGCACCAGCATCACGTCGACCAGCGGCGTGACGTTGATCTCGCCCATCGGTTCGGTCTCCTTGTCCCATTTGCTCTGCCCGGCCCACATTTACTTGCTCCGGACGTGGCGGGAGATGATGTTGAGGAACTCGGAGGCGAACTGCTCCATATTGCCGGCGATTCGTTTGAGGTCGGCCGTGAACTTGTTGTAGGCCACGACAGCCGGAATGGCGGCGACCAGGCCGAAGGCGGTGGCGACCAGTGCCTCGGCAATGCCGGGGGCAACGGCGGCCAGCGAGGTGTTCTGGGTCAGGGCGATGCCCTGGAAGGCGTTCATGATGCCCCAGACTGTGCCGAAGAGGCCGATGAAGGGCGAGGTGGAGCCGACCGTGGCCAGGAAAGCCAGATGCCGGGAAAGACCCTCCATCTCGCGTGAGAAGGCGGCATCCAGCGAGCGATGAATGCCCTCCAGGCCACCACCGGCCGTAATTTTATGCTGTGTCTCATGGGTGGAGGAGCGGTTCTGGCGCATGTACTCGCGATAGCCGGCCTGGAAGATGTTCGGCAGCGGACTGTTCGGGTAGCGCTGCGGGATGCCGGCCAGCAGGGTGTCCATATCCGAGCCGCCCCAGAACGATTCGGAGAAGGCCGCCGCTTCCTGGCGCGTTTTGCGGTAGATGCGCCACTTGTTAAAGATAATCACCCACGATGCCAGCGACAGCAGTATCAGGAGCAGCAGCACCCCCTTGACGACCGGGCCGGCCCCGAGAATCAGGTTCCATACGCTCAGGTTCTCGATCATGGATTCTCCTTGCGAAAAGATGCGGGCATCAGCACTCCGAGCTCTGATGCTTTTTTAACAGGGTGCGCACGTAACCGGGAATGCGGGCCGGTTTGCCGGTTCGGTCGGTGCAGGCAAGATCGATCCTGCCGTCGACCAGCAGCTCCTCACGGCTGTGTTCCTCGCGATGGATGCGCCAGACTTTCTGCTGGAAAACAACGCGGGCACCGCGCATTTCGGTCACTTCGCTCTCCACTTCCAGCATGTCGTTGAATCTGGCCGGGGCGAGATAGCTCAGCCGTACATCGGTGACGACGAACAGGACTCCCTCGCTCACCTCCAGTTCATCCAGTTCGATGGCGGCCGTGCGCAGGTATTCCGTGCGGCCGCGCTCCATGAATTTAAGGTAGTTGGCGTAGTAGACGACACCGCCGTGGTCGGTGTCCTCGTAGTAGACCCGGATGCGGAAGCGTTGGGCATAGTGGCTCACAGCAGCGACCCCTGGCGCACATGCTCGGGCAGTTCGCGGTTCAGATGGCTGTAGGCAAGCGGTGTGGCCACACGGCCGCGCGGCGTGCGGGCCAGCAGTCCTTCCTGCATCAGGTAGGGCTCCAGCACATCCTCGATGGTGTCGCGCTCTTCGGCGATCGAGGCGGCCAGCGTATCGAGGCCGGCCGGGCCGCCGCTGTAGTGGTCGATCAGGGTCAACAGCAGTTTGCGGTCCATCTGGTCGAGTCCCAGCGTATCGACATCCAGGCGCAGCAGGGCATGGTCGGCCACTTCGCGACTGATATGGCTGCCATGCTCCACTTCGGCGAAATCGCGTACGCGGCGCAGCAGGCGATTGGCAATGCGCGGCGTGCCGCGCGAGCGGCGGGCGATCTCCAGCGCACCATCCGCATGCGCATCGATGCCCAGCATGCGGGCCGAACGGCCGACGATACGGGCGAGTTCTTCATGGGTATAGAACTCCAGGCGCAGGATGACGCCGAAGCGGTCGCGTAGCGGGTTGGTCAACAGGCCGGCCCGGGTGGTGGCGCCGATCAGCGTGAAGCGGGGCAGATCCATCTTGATCGAGCGTGCCGCCGGCCCCTGGCCGATGACGATATCGAGCTGGAAATCCTCCATGGCAGGGTAAAGTATCTCTTCAACCTGTGGGCTTAACCTGTGAATTTCATCGATAAAAAGCACGTCGCCTTCTTCGAGCCCGGTGAGCATGGCAGCCAGGTCGCCCGCGCGTTCGATGACCGGTCCCGAGGTGCTGCGGATATTCACCCCCATCTCGTTGGCGATGATGTTGGCCAGGGTGGTCTTGCCCAGTCCCGGCGGGCCGTAGAGCAGGGCGTGGTCGAGCGATTCATTGCGCCGTTGGGCTGCCTGAATGAAGACGGAGAGGTTGCTGCAGATCTTCTCCTGGCCAATGTATTCGGCCAGCTGTTTCGGCCTTAAGGCCGCATCCCAGTCCTCGCCCTGCCCGGCGGCCGTGATTAGGCGCTCTTCGTCGCTCATGCCAGTGCCTTCAGGGCCTGTTTGAATGCGTTCTCAAAGTCGCTCGCCGCATCGACATCCTTCAGGGCCTTGTCGATGGCAGCCGGTTTGTAGCCGAGATTGACCAGGGCGGAGTGCACATCGTGCAACTGACTGCCAGCGGGGGAGGAGCCTGCCTCGCCCTCCATTTCCAGCTTGCCTTTCAGCTCCAGGATCAGGCGCTGGGCGGTTTTCTTGCCAATGCCCGGCGTACGGGCGATGGCGGTATCATCGCTGTTGTCGATGGCCCGCATCAGTTCATGGACCGCCATGCCGGACATCAGGTTCAGCGCCATGCGGGCACCAATCCCCGAAACCGTGTTCAGCTTGCGGAACATCGCCCGTTCGGAGGCCGTCGTGAAGCCGAACAGGGTGAACTGATCCTCGCGCACATGGCTGTGAATATAGAGGGAGGCGGCATCGCCCGCTTTCAGCGTGCAGAGCGTCTGCAGGCTGACGGATACTTCGTAGCCGACGCCATGCGTCTCCAGCAGTACGAGGCCTGCCGGGTCAAGTTCGCGGATCTGGCCGCTTAGCCAGCCGATCATCGGGTGTTTGTGCCTGTACGGGTGCGGTTCGACATGGGCATATGATGCGCATGGCAGATGCAGACAGCAAGCGCATCGGCTGCATCCTCGGGCAGAGGGGCCTGCGGCTTGAGCAGCATCTTGATCATGTACTGCACCTGCGCCTTTTCGGCTCTCCCTGTGCCAACCACGGCCTGCTTGACCTTGGTGGGTGAGTAGGGGGTGATGGCGAGGTCGGCATCGCCGCAGGCGGCGACCAGCGCACCGCGTGCCTGCCCCAGTTTCAGGGCCGAGGCGACGTTTTTGGAGACGAAGACGTCCTCCATGGCCGCCACATCGGGGTGAAACTCCTCGATGACCGCTTTCAGGCCGCGGAAGAGCTGCACCAGCCGTTCGCTGAATTCGCCGCTGCCGACGCGAATGACGCCATGGTGTACATGCCTGAGTCGCTGTCCCTCGACATCAATGATGCCGAAGCCGCTTTTCTGGGAGCCCGGGTCCACGCCGAGGATGCGCATCAGCCGTTGATCCGTTCCATCTCCTCATCCGAGATGTCGAAGTTTGCATAGACGTTCTGGACGTCATCGAGATCTTCCAGTCGCTCGATCAGGGCGAGCAGCTTTTCGGCGGTTTCCCCCTCGACGGCAATGGTGTTTTCCGGAATCCAGGTGACCTCGGCAACCTGCGGGTTGAGGTTTGCCGCCTCGAATGCCTCCTGCACGGCGACAAAGTCGCCCGGTTCCGTGGTGATTTCGAAGCAGCCTTCGTCGGCCTTGTCGTTGATGTCTTCGGCACCGGCCTCCATGGCCGCCTCCATCAGGGCCTCTTCGTCGGTCTGGTCATGGTCAAATACGAACATGCCTTTTTGCTGGAACATCCAGGCCACACAGCCGGACTCACCCATGTTTCCGCCCCCCTTGGTGAAGGCGGAGCGTACATCGGAGACACTGCGGTTACGGTTGTCGGTCATGCAGTCGACCAGAATGGCGACACCGCCCTGGCCGTAGCCCTCGTAGCGCACCTCCTCGATGTTGGCGCCGTCGCCACCGCCGGCACCGCGCTGGATGGCCCGGTCGATGTTGTCCTTGGGCATGTTCACACCCTTGGCGGCTGTAATGGCGGCACGCAGGCGCGGATTGGCATCCGGATCATCGCCGCCCATGCGGGCGGCAACGGTGATTTCACGGATGTAGCGCGTGAAGATCTTGCCGCGCTTGGCATCCTGTGCCGCCTTCTTGTGCTTGATGCTCGACCATTTGTTGTGACCTGCCATCGATAACTGCTCCGTGTTGTGTTGTCTGTTGCGGGTTGGGTAAGGGGGCACAGGCTAACACCTGCACTGCCGGGACACACCCGCCGTTTCCCGTCCCGCTGATACGAAAAAAGGCAGGGTTACCCCTGCCTTTTTAGCGAACGTTTTGAGAAATCAGTCGAGGTGTTCCTTGATGAAATCGCTCAGCTTGCTCTTGTTGACCGCGCCCACCTTGGTGCCCTGGACGTTGCCGCCGGCAAAGAGCATCAGCGTCGGAATGCCGCGAACACCATACTTGCCCGGAGTGTTCGGGTTGTCGTCGATGTTGATCTTGGCAATGGTCAGCTGGCCGTCCATCTCCTCGGAGACTTCATCGAGGATCGGGGCAATCTGCTTGCATGGGCCGCACCACGGAGCCCAGAAGTCGACCAGCACCGGGCCCGTGGCCTTCAGTACATCGTTTTCAAAGCTCTCGTCACTGACGTTGATAATCTTCTCTGACATTTGTATTCCTCAAGACGATTAATAGGATGGAGCGCTACGTTAGTCGGGGGGGAGATGAGCGTCAACAGCAGCGCATTGTCCGATGTGATCGCCGAACGCATCCGGAAAGCCAATGGATTCCTTTCATTTGAACAGTTTATGCAGGCGGCTCTCTATGAGCCGGAGCTTGGCTATTACGAGTCCGCACATGTCTTCGGCGAGACGGGCGATTTTGTCACCGGTGCCGATCTGGGGCCATGGCTGGCCTTTGCCTTTGCCGATCTTGTCGACTGGGGCTGGCAGCAACTGGGCCGACCTTCCGACTGGTGTCTGCTGGAGCAGGGCGGGGGCAGCGGCCGGGTCTTGACGGCTGTGGTGGCAAGCCTGCGCGAGAAGGGGTGCGTGCCGCCGCAGATCGTGGCGGTGGAGGCGAGTAGCCATATGCGCCAGCGCCAGAGCCAGCATTATGTCGAGGCGGGGATCGAGGTTGAGCAGTACGCAACCCTGGCCGAGGCGGGAGAACGCGCCAACTGCCTGATGATCTGCAATGAACTGCCGGATGCCTTTCCGGTGCGCTGCTTCAGCTGGCAGCAGGGGCGGTTTTACGAGCGGGGGGTCGGCCGGGTCGATTCCCGTTTTGTCTGGTTGACGGATGAAAAGCCGATGCACGAGCCTCCGGTCATCGATGCCGATATCGTTGCCGCCTGGCCGGAAGGCTATTCCAGTGAGTTCAATCACCGCCTTTTCGGCTGGCAGTGCGATATTGCCTCCATGATGGAGAACGGCTATCTCTTTTGTGTCGATTACGGTTATACCCAGCGGGAGTACTATCGCCCCCAGCGCGATGAGGGGACCCTGATGGGCCATGCCGGCCACAAGGGCATCAACGACGTGCTCGAGGTGGTGCCGGGCAGCTGCGATATTACGGCCCATGTCGATTTCACCGCCCTGGCACGCAGTGCGGCGGCGGCGGGATTGCAGTCGTGTGCCTACCTGACGCAGGGCGCCTGGCTGGCTCAGAGCCCGATGGTGCAGGCGGCGGTACAGCAGCTGGCCATGCAGGGCGATGCGGCATCGGTCGGGCAGCTGGCCCATGCCAAGCGCATGATGCTGCCGAGCGGCATGGGTGAATCGTTCAAGCTGCTGGCGTGTGCCCGCAGTGCGAATGCAGAGACACCGGCTTACCTGGCGCCATTCGATCGCCTGGCGACGCTGGGAACATAAGGGGACAGGGATGTTGGCAAATATGGTAGTGATCTCTGCGGGCAGGATGAGCGAGGACGGCTTGTCATTGTTCCCGCTTTTCCATTCCTGCTAGGGTAAAGCCCGTGACGGCAGACGAAAAGAAATACCTCGGGCCTTATCGCCTCGATGCCAAGCTTGGCGAGGGCGGTATGGGCGTGGTCTATCGGGCCGTGGACGAGCAGCTGCATCGCGAGGTGGCGATCAAGGTGCTGCATCCCCATCTGCTGCAGAATGAGAATCTGAAGGAGCGCTTCCGCCGCGAGGCGCGCATGCATGCGCAGCTGATGCACCCCAATGTGGTGACGCTTCTCTCCCTGTTTGAAGATAACGGTCACATGGCCCTGGTCATGGAGATGGTGCATGGCCGTAATCTGAAAGAGTACCTCAAAACGCATTCGGGCATGACGTTGCAGGAGGTGATCGATATCGCCAAGGCAGTGCTGAGCGGTCTGGGTGCATCGCATCAGCTCGGCATGGTGCATCGCGATCTGAAGCCGGCCAACGTGCTGCTTTCCGAGGATGGAGCCATCAAGCTGATGGATTTCGGCCTCGCCAAACCGAAGACCGGCGATGACGACCTGACCCAGAGCGGCGCCACGGTCGGCTCCTTCCGTTATATGGCGCCGGAACAGATCCTGAATCAGCCGGTCGATGCCCGTACCGATCTTTACGCCTTCGGCATCCTGCTTTACCAGATGGTGACCGGAAAATTGCCATTTGATGCCTCAGCCAAGGGTGGCGGCGAATTCGAGATCATGGAGAAGCAGGTGCGTGAGGATCCGGTGCCGCCGGTCCAGCTGATGCCGGCTTTGCCGCAGGAGATGTCGGACCTGATTATGCGTCTGCTCTCCAAGAGCCCTGCGGAACGTCCTGCGACCTGTGGCGAGGTGAAGACAAGTCTGGATGCGATCGGTGAGTCGGCCCAGACCGGATCGAAGGTGCCGCGCCAGGCCCCTCGTCCCCGCCCGATGCCGGAGGTGCATTCGCACAGTAACATTGAGATTGCCAAAGGGCTGGTGACAGCCGCATGGCGTAGTACGTCCGGCATGCTGACTACGGTGTGGCGAAAATCGACGGCATGGTTTGCGCCAGTGACGGCCTGGGCGACGCGTGGTGTCGGAAATACGTTGTCGCGTGTGCCGGGAAGCGAACATATTGCCGAGCGCTGGCAGCATGAGATGTCGCAGCGGACCAAGGGAGCCCTGACCTGGGCCGGCCTTTTATTGTTTGTCGCGTTGCTGGGCTGGATTCTGGTGGGTGTGATTCAGCTGGCCGAGCGCCCCGCAAGCGCACCGGAACTGACGCCGGCGGCCAGTGAATCGCCGGCAGCCGAGCAGCCAAAGGTTGAGCCGAAGGCGGAGCCTGCCCCGGTGGCCAAGCCCGAGCCGAAGGCGGAGCC
>CAZCZU010000004.1:41898-48427 GCA_964503475.1 uncultured Zetaproteobacteria bacterium | reverse complement strand
GAGCCGAAGGCGGAGCCTGCCCCGGTGGCCAAGCCCGAGCCGAAGGCGGAGCCGAAGCCCGTTGCGAAGCCTAAAGTGGTTGCCAAGCCACAGCCCAAACCAAAGCCAAGGCCCAGGCCCAGGCCGACACCATCCGTTAAGTCGGTGACCTATAGCGTCGATCACAAAGTGGTGCGCAGTGATTTCAGCCGGGCCGGTCCCAATGACCGGCATGCATTCCGTGGCGGTTCACGCCTCTGGTTTGACGAGCTGCGGGATTATCCGTTCAAGGAGCGCATCCGCACCTTCAAGAAGGGGTGGATCCGGCTCTATCTCGACAAGCCGGTCAATCTGAGCAAGATCATTATTCACAAGGCGAGTGTCGGGCGCCGCAGCTTCTCCGGTGGCGAAATCAGCCTGGAAGTTCAGGATGACAAGGGCCACTGGACCGATGTGTTTGTGCGCAAGGACGACGATGTCGATATTCCGGTGACGATTACCAGGCCGGTTTCAGCCCTGAACCATGTGAAGGGCGTGCGCTTGCGCTTCAAGACCCCTGAACCCATTACCATCGGCCCGATCGACCTGCTGCCTTGAGCGATACCGCTTCCGTAACCGTTGAGGCATTGTTGCCCGGCGGCGAAGGGCTGATACACGATGCGCATGGGGCCTGCCTGCTGGGCAATGTCGCCCCCGGCGATGTTGTTTCCATGCGTGTCGATGATCGCCGTCGTGGTATGCGTCGCGGGCATGTGATCGATGTGAAGCGGCCGGGGCCGGGCCGAATCGAGGCGCCCTGTCCGGTTGCCGGCAGCTGTGGCGGTTGCAGTCTGCAGTTTGTCGACCCTCTCCTGCATGCCGAAATCAAGTCCGCCTGGGTGCAGTATGCCTTTCGATCCGTGATCGAGGAGACAAGCCATTGGCTGCCGCTACCTGCCGGAAAGGCTGATGCGCCGCGCCGACGACTACGCTGGCATGTGGCGGATGCGGGCGACGGCCGCATGCTTCTCGGCTTTAAGGAAAGGGCCTCGCACGCTGTCGTTGAAACTGCGCATTGCATGGTGATTACCCCCGAGCTGGAGGCGCTGCGGCACGGGATGGGAAGCTTGCTCCGCTCCGATGGCTATATGGGGCTGGAATCGTTGCAGGCTATTCAGTTGCACGATGGTATTCATGCCATACTTGAATTGCCGGACGGGGCTTCGCAGCCACCGCTGCCACAGATTGATGCGGGAACACTTCCGCTGCAGTGGTGGTGGCGCTGCAATGGCATTACGCGCCCGCTCACGCGCCCTGTGCTGCAGCTGCATGACCGGCTGCCTACGGTCAATGGGGAGATCGGATTGCAGATCGGCCCGGATGATTTCATTCAGGGGCAGGAGGCCGGTAACCGCGAGCTGATTCGCCAGTTGCTGGCGTGGGGGGCAGGTGCCCGGCGGGTGGTTGACCTGTTCAGCGGCGTGGGCAATCTGTCGTTGCCGCTGGCGGCCGCCGGCGCATCAGTAGTCGGGGCCGAGGTGGTCGATGCCAGCGTGCGGGCCGCCAATGCCAATGCCAAACGCCTGCAGCTGGATGCCCGCTACCATCAGGAGGATCTGTTCGGCCGTTTCGATGCCGCGGCCTATACCGGTGCGGACCTGATGATTGTCGATCCGCCGCGCAAAGGGGCGAAACGGGTTTGCGGCCTGATGCACCGGCTGCTGCCGACACGGGTGATCATGGTTCACTGCGATGTCGCCTCCGGTGGCCGCGATGCCGCCATCATGCAGGAGCAGGGTTACCGGTTGCAGGCGCTGCGCCCGCTTGATCTTTTCCCGTGGTCCGGCCATGTCGAGAGTCTGAGCCTGTGGGCGCGCTGAAACGTTTTTCATTGCCATGGATGCTGTTGTCGGCCCTGCTTGCCGGGGGGTGCCAGCAGCAGCCGGTGCCGGCCGGTGAGCTGCGCGTGGGGCTGGCGCAACTGCCGATTACGCTCGATCCCCGTTTCGCCACCGATGCCGCTTCGCATCGGGTGCAGGAGTTCGTGCACCGGGGGCTGGTGCGTCTGGATGCGCAGTTCCGGCCGCAGCCCGATCTGGCTTCATCCTGGTCTCATCCCGATCCACTGACCTGGATTTTCCATCTGCGTTCCGGCATCTCTTTTCACGATGGCACGCCCGTCACGGCGGCCGATGTCGCGGCCACCCTGAAAGCGGTGATGAATCCCGCGCTGGCCAGTCCGTTGAAAGCCGGCTTTGCCGCCATTCGCCAGGTGACGGCGGCAGCGGACGGAACGGTGCGTATCGAGCTTGCCAGGATCGACACCTCACTGCTGACGCGCCTGAGTGTCGGCATTCTTCCGGCATCGGTTGCCAATCAAAAGCAGATGGCGCACAGCATTGTCGGTTGTGGTCCGTTCCGGGTGGTTGGCTGGGAGGGGAACCGTTTGCGGATTGAGCGCGTTGCCGGGGCTGAGCAGGGGAGGGTGCGGGATATCCTCTTTATCGGCGTCAAGGATCCGGTGACACGCATTCTGAAGCTGAGTCGCGGGGAGATCGATTTTATCCAGAACGACCTGCCATGGCTTCTTCTTCCATACCTGCAAGGCAAAAAAGGCATCACCGTCCGCAAGCGGCCGTCCACCACGTTCAGCTATCTTGGGTTCAACCTGCAGGACCCGGTGCTGAAAGATGTGCGGGTGCGCCGGGCCCTGGCGTTGGCGCTCGACCGCAATCAATTGAAGCGGACGTTGCTTGCCGATACGCCGCAACTGGCCGAGACGGTGTTGCCGCCCAACCATTGGGCGACGGCCAGGCTTCCGCTTACTCCCTATGACCCGGAAAAAGCCAGGCGGTTGCTTGATGCGGCCGGCTTGGTGCCCGACAAGAGCGGCATTCGCCTGCACCTGACCTATCGCACCAGTACCAATCCGGAGCGACTGCAGTTGGCGACCGCGATCTGCGATGCTTGGCGTCGCATTGGCGTCGATGTTTCGATCGAGTCGCTGGAGTGGGGCGGCTTCTACGCCCGCATCAAGCGGGGCGACTTCCAGCTCTTCTCATTGCAGTGGGTGGGGATTGTCGATCCCGATATCTACCGCTGGATTCTGCATTCCGACATGTGGCCGCCGAAGGGAGCCAACCGGGGGCGCTACAGCAATCCGCAGGTGGATCGCTGGCTGGAAGCGGCAGCAGGCGATGAAGATATGGCCCGTCGTAAGGCCCTGTATGCGAAGATCGAGCGGCAGATGCAGCAGGATCAGGTCTATATTCCGCTCTGGTATGAGGCGGTGGTGGCTGCGTACGGTCCGCGCCTGCGCGATTTCGAGCTGCGGGCCGATGGCAGCTTGCGCGACCTGATGCAGGCGGAAATCAAGCCCTGATCGGTCGCGTGTTCGGTGTGCTTGCAATTGCGCGTTTTCCTTCTATGATTCGCCTACTTGAAAAGGTGAGCTGCGGCTCGCTTTTTTTGTTTTTTGGGCCCTGTGAAGCGTTTGCGGGGCAATGGCGGTTTCTGCAATGAGTTTGGAAGAGAAAATCGCGGAGCTTGCAGCTCCGATCGCCGAAGAGCTGCGGATCGAAATCCTGAAGGTGATGGTGGCCGGTGGCCGCGACTCGCGTCAGGTGCAGCTGATTGCCGACAAGCGCGGAGGCATCGATTCCGACCAGTTGGAGCGTCTGAGCCGCGGCCTGGCGCTGCAGCTTGATGTTGAGGATCTGATTCCTGGCAAGTACCGCCTTGAAGTCAGTTCGCCCGGTTTCGACTGGCCGCTGGATACGGTAGCGGATTTCGAGCGTTACGAGGGTGACTGGATTCGGGTGCAGCTTGAGGATGGCAGTGCCATCGAAGGGGAGAACAGGGGTCCGGTTGAGTCAGGCTTTCGCATGATCGACAGCAAAGGCCGGGAACATGAGTTTGAAAGGGCGGGGATCGTAAAGGTTACGCGTGCGGTGAACTGGCAAGCGATCTCACGCAAGTCTAAAAAGAAGTAACTGTTGAACTGATTGACAGCGAGGAACCAGAGAAATGAAGAACCTTGAGATGTTGCAAGTGGCCGATGCGGTAGCGCGTGAAAAGTCGGTGGAGCGCGAACTTGTAGTCGAAGCGATGGAACAGGCCCTTCGCACGGCTGCCCGCCGCACCTATGGCAACAAGGTTGTCGATGCCCATATCGATCGTGAGTCGGGCGAGATTTCGCTTTTTCATGTCCGCACGGTTGTGGAAGAGGTGGAAGACGAAGAGAACGAACTGACCCTGGAGCAGGGCAAGGCGATCGATGCGGATGCCGAGATCGGTACCGAGTTCCGTGATTCGCTGCCGCCGATTGAACTGGGCCGTATCGCTGCCCAGACCGCCAAGCAGGTGATCAACCAGAAGATCCGCGAGGCTGAACGCGAGCGTGTCATCGAGGAGTACGAGCCGCGTGTCGGCGAGCTGATTACCGGTATCGTCAAGCGTGTCGAGCGTGGCAACGTCTATGTCGACCTGGGTCGTGGCGAGGCGGTGATGTATCGCGAGGATCTGTTGCCGCGCGAATCCTACCGTCAGGGCGACCGTGTGCGCGCTTACCTGCGCGAAGTGCGTAACCAGCCGAAAGGTCCGCTGGTATTCCTCTCCCGTTCGGATGCAGGCATGGTGCTGAAGCTGTTCGAACAGGAGGTGCCGGAGATTCAGGATAACCTGGTGGCGATCCAGGCCATTACCCGCGATCCGGGCTCGCGCAGCAAGATTGCCGTGATCTCGACCGATCCGGGTATCGATCCGGTCGGCTCCTGCGTCGGTATGCGTGGTGCGCGTGTGCAGGCCGTGGTCAACGAGTTGCATGGTGAGAAGATCGATATCATCGAATGGACCGATGATCCGGCTGCCTTCGTGGTCAATGCCCTGGCACCGGCCGAGATCGAGCGCGTCCTGGTCGACGAGGAGAACGGTACCATCGAGGTGGCGGTCAACGAGGATAACCTGGCCATCGCCATCGGTCGTCGCGGCCAGAATGTGCGTCTCGCTTCCGAACTGACCGGCTGGGATATCGAGATTATGACCACCGGCGAAGAGCAGCAGAAGCGCACCGAAGAGGTGGAGGCTGCCAAGGTTGTCTTCCAGGAAGGCCTTGATGTCGATGAGGCTTTTGCTACGTTGCTGGTCACCGAAGGGTTTATGTCGCTGGATGACCTGGCCTACTGCGCCGTCGAGGATATCGCCTCGATCGAAGGGCTCGATATGGAACTGGCCCAGGAGATTCAGAAGCGTGCCCGTAATACGCTGCTCGACCGGGCCCTGCACCAGAGTGCCGAGGGCGAGGAGGGCGAGGTGGCAATGACCTTGCTTGACCTGTCGGGCATGACCCGTGAAGTGGCCGAGCAGTTGGCTGCCCGCGAGATGCTGACGGTGCAGCAGCTGGCCGATGCGGCTGTGGACGAGATCGATGACATCGAGGGGCTGAGCGTTGAGGCGGCCGAGGCACTGATTCTGGCGGCGCGGGAGGCGTGCGGCTGGTTTGAATGAGCGCGTCAACGCATGAGGCCGAGCGCAGCTGTTTTGCCTGCCGTCAGAAAGCAGGTAAAACGGAGATGCTGCGCCTGGTAGTGGATGAGGCCGGGATGATCTGGCCCGATCTGCTGCAGAAGGCTCCCGGACGGGGAACGTATCTTTGCATGCAGCAGGGGTGCCTTTCCCGCCTGAATGACAAGCGACTCGGCGCATTGCGGCAGCGCTTTTTGCTGCAGTTGCCGCAATATGACAGTCTGCGCCAGCGCATAAACGATGCCCTGGTCGGCCAGATTGGTCGCTTTCTCTCCGCCCGCAGGCGGGGAGCGGAGCTCGGAAGGGATGCGGTGATGCACCGTATGTGGAAGAATGGACCGCTCCTGGTTCTTTTGGCATGTGACGCCGGTGAGGCGCTGAAGCGGCAGATTGCTGATGCCGTGGCCAAGAGGCAGGAAGCGGGTGAGAAGACACTGCTGCTCGACACGCTGCCGGCAGCCGTGTTGAGCGAGGCTTTTCAGCGCGAAAAGCTTTCGGTCGCGGCGATGGAACGGACAGCGGCGACAGCAAAAATGGAACAACTATGCGCCTGGTATGGGCGCTTAAGGGAAGCAAGGTAATCAATGGCGAACAAACGCGTGCTAGATTTGGCAAAAGAACTGAATGTGGAAGTCAGCGATATCCAGCGGGCTGCCCGGAAGAGCAGTGTGGCTGTAACAGGGCCGACGACCATGTTGACGGATGAGGACACCGCAAAAATCAAGGATGCCCTCAAGGATTCGCCAAATGAGCCCGCGTCCGGCAAGACCTTGACCCTGAACCGGCCGATTGTTGCCGGCCAGTCACGCACCGGCAGCGTCGAGGGGCGTGGCCGTACGGTGCAAGTCGCCGTGCGTCGCCGCCGTGTCGCCAAGGGTAGTGAACAGCCTGCGGCTGCACAGAAACCTGCTGCACCGGTTTCTCCGGCGGAGAAGGCGGCCAAGGCCGTTCCGCCGACGAAGCCTGAGACGGTAACGCCGGAGCCGAAACAGAGCAGGGCACCGGAAAAGGCGCAGGAAAAGGCGCCTGCCAAGAAGCCGGCTGCTGC
>CAZCZU010000004.1:0-41798 GCA_964503475.1 uncultured Zetaproteobacteria bacterium | reverse complement strand
CTGCCAAGAAGCCGGCTGCTGCTGAGAAGCCTGCCGCTGCTGAGAAGCCGGCTACCACGGTAACCCGCAAACAGATTCTCTCTCCGGCCGAGCGCGCTTCCCGCGCTGTCGAGAAGAAGAAAGAGGCCGAACAGGCTGCTCGTCAGCAGCAGAGGTCGGCCGCCGGCAGGCCTCAGTCCACGGCTCCCGGCAGGCCTCAATCCGCAACTCCCGGCAGAGGCGATGGCCGTCGTGGCCCCGATTCGCGTCAACGTTCACAGCGTGGTCCCGGTCAGGGCCAGGGCCAGGGTAAGAGCGGTGGTCCGCGCACGACGATTCGTCGTGGCCTGACCCCCGCCCAGATTGCCGCGGCCAAGGCGCCGCGCTCCACGGTCAAGGAGATCGAGAAGAAGATCAGCGAGGAGCGTGCCGAGCGTCGCCGTGATCAGCAGGGCGGTCGTGGCCCCGGTGGTGGCGGTGCCGGTGGTGCAGGCGGCCCGCGTCGTTCGCCCTCCGTTGCCGTGGCTCCGGATGCCGGTGCACCGGCTCCGACCGGTGCGCCCAAGCGTCGTGGTCCGGGTGGCGGTCGTCCGCAGCGTCGTCTGACGCCGGCCGAGAAGGCTGCCCGTCGTGCCTACTCCGAGAAGCGCCATCAGGCACTGACCGACGAGCAGGTCGAGCGCATGTCGCGTCTGGCCAGTGGCAAGAAACGCAAGGCCCAGCGCATTACCAAGGACGATGCCGAGTTTGTTGTACGCGATGTGGAGATCACCGATCCGATTCTGGTCTCCGAACTGGCCAGCCGAATGGCCATCAAGGGTGCCGAGGTGGTCAAGGAGCTCTTCCAGATGGGTATACCGGCGACCGTCAACGAGGCCATCGACGCCGACACAGCCGTACTGATCGTTGAGGAGTTCGGTCATAAGCCGAAGGTGATCAACGAGGCGGCCGTCGAGGATGTTCTGAAGATCGAGATCGACGAGAACGAAGAGGATCTGCAGCCGCGTCCGCCGGTCGTGGTGGTCATGGGTCACGTCGACCATGGCAAGACCTCCATTCTCGATGCGCTGCGCAAGGCGCGCGTTGCCGATGGCGAGGCGGGTGGCATCACCCAGCATATCGGTGCCTATATGGTGAAACTGGATGGCGGTGAGCGGGTCGTCTTTATCGATACGCCGGGCCATGAGGCCTTTACCGGCCTGCGTTCGCGCGGTGCCAAGCTGACCGACGTGGCCGTGCTGGTTGTGGCAGCCGATGATGGCGTCAAGCCGCAGACGGTCGAGGCACTGAATCATGCCAAGGCCGCCGGTGTGCCGATCATCGTGGCCGTCAACAAGATGGATAAAGAGGGTGCCGATCCGGAGATGGTCAAGCGCCAGCTGGCCGAGCACGAGCTGATTCCGGAGGATTGGGGTGGCGATACCATTTTCGTCAATGCCTCGGCCAAGACCGGAGAGGGCCTGCCGGAACTGCTGGAGATGCTGGCCCTGCAGACCGAGATTCTCGAACTGAAGGCCAACCCGGATCGTCGCGGTCAGGGTATTGTCATCGAATCGCGCCTGGATCGTGGCCGTGGCCCGGTGGCGACGGTGCTGGTTCAGAACGGTACCTTCAAGCAGGGCGACATCGTGGTCGTCGGCTCGGTGATGGGCCGTGTACGTGCCATCGTCGATGAGAACTCGGTGCAGCACCGCACTGCGGGTCCGTCCATTCCGTTCGAGTTGCTCGGGCTTGAGGACGTGCCGGAGGCAGGTCAGGAGGTCGCCGTTGTCGAAAACGAGCGCCAGGCACGCGACATCGTGACTTACCGTAAGGACAAGGAGCGCGAAGAGGGTGCCAACCTGCAGAAACGCGCTTCGCTGGACGAGCTGTTCGCCTCCATGCAGAGCGGTATGGCCGAGGTGCCGGTGCTCATCAAGGGCGACGTGACCGGCTCCGTCGAGGCGATGGCCGACTCGCTGGCCAAGGCAGGTACCGACGAGGTACAGGTGAAAATCGTGCACAAGGCGATCGGCGGCATCACCGAGTCGGATGTCATGCTGGCATCGGCTTCCAACGCCATCGTCATTGGCTTTAACGTCCGTCCGGAGTCCAAGGCCAAGAAACTGGCCGAGGCCGAAGGCGTGGATGTTCGCTTCTACAAGGTGATCTACGATGCCATCGATGACATCAAGGCGGCCATGGCCGGCAAGCTGTCACCGGAGAAGGTGGAGAAGGAGACCGGTACCGCCGAGGTACGCGATGTCTTCCAGGTGCCGAAGATCGGTGCTGTGGCCGGCTGTTATGTCACCGACGGCTTTGCCACGCGCAACTCGCGTGTCCGTGTGCTGCGCGAAGGCGTACTGATCTACGACGGCGAGCTGGCTTCGCTGAAGCGCTTCAAGGACGACGTCAGGGAAGTTCGTACCGGCTACGAGTGTGGTATCGGTGTGCAGAACTTCAATGACATCAAGGTCGGCGATACCTTCGAGTTCTATGATATCGAGGAAATCCAGGCGACCCTGTAAGGCACACGATGCATCAGCGTTCACCCAGCCGTAACCGTCTGCAGGCGGATATTCACCGCCTGCTGACCACCCTGCTTCAGCGCGAGGTCAATGACCCGCGTCTGCAGGGGGTGACCATTACCGGTATCGAGATGAAGCCCGGTCAGCGTACGGCGCTGGTTAAGGTGCACCGCATGAACGAGGCGGATACGAAGGATTGCATTGAGCGCCTGAACCGCCTGGCACCCCATTTCGACCATGAACTGCGCCGGGCTCTGCCGCGCAAGCGGCTGCCGGGCATCCGTTTTCGCTGGGATGATGCCTTCGAGGCCGGCAGTGCCGTGATCGACATACTGAACCGCCTGGAGCGCCCTTGAGCAGCGTCAACTTTGCCGATGTCGACTGGCAGCCGCTGATCCAGGCACTGCAGGCGGCTGAAAGCATTGTCCTGACGACGCACCGTACCCCGGATGCCGATGGCATCGGTTCGCAGATTGCCCTCTACCATGTCCTGAAAGCGGCCGGCAAAGAGGTTGCCATGTGCAATCGTGATGTCGTACCGCGTATCTGCCGTTTTCTCGACGGCGCCGATGCGATCCGGGTCGGCGAGTGCCATACCCGCCCCCATGATGCCAGACTGATCATCAGCCTCGATGCCGGCGCCCGTTCGCGCCTGGGTATGCCCGACGCCTTTTTCGATGGTGCGACGCTGATCAATATCGATCATCACGCCAGTAATACCCGCTATGGCGATATCAATATGGTCGATGCCCGCTATTGTGCCACCGGTGCCATGGTCTTCGATTTCATTCGTGCTTTTGGTGCTACGCTCAATGCCGCAGCTGCCGAGGCGATCTATGCCGCCGTACTGACCGACACCGCCAGTTTTCGCCTGACCACCGTCACGCCCGAAGTGCATCGCATGGTGGCCGAGCTGATCGAGGCGGGAGCCCAGCCGGCCGAAGTGGCGGCATCGGTCTATGGCAGCCAGCGTGCCTGCCGTTTTGTGCTGCTCAGGCATGCGTTGGAGACGCTGGAGTTGCATGATCATGGCCGTTCCGCCTGGCTGCATGTCGATGCATCGATGTATGCCGAGAGCGGCGGCGATGCCGAGGATACCGAGGGCTTTATCGATTATGCCCGCAGCATTGAAGGTGTCCGGATTGCCGTCTTTCTCCGTCCCGAGGGCGAGGGAGGCTGGAAGGCCAGCTTCCGGGGTCGCAAGGGGGCCGATGTCGGCCAGCTTGCCACGGATCTCGGCGGCGGCGGGCACCGCTATGCCGCCGGCTGCAGCCTCACCGGAAGCCTCGACGAGGTGTACCAGAGGGTCCGCGCGGCGGTCGCCGCCATGCTCGCCTGATGCATCCGGGCGTTATTTTTCTCGACAAACCCCTGCACTGGACCTCTCGCAAAGCTGTGAACGAGGTGGTGCGCTTGCTGACTCCCGCAGGGGCGAAGCGTATCAAGGCCGGCCATACCGGCACGCTGGATCCGCTGGCTACCGGCATGCTGCCGATCCTGGTCGGTGAGGCGACCCGCTTCTCGGCCTTCGGCCTCAATGCCGAGAAGGTGTACGAGGTGACCCTCGATCTCTCCTATCAGACCGATACGCTCGACTGCGAAGGGGACGTGGCGGGGCAATTTGATGGTGCCGTGGATGCCATGCGCCTGAACGAGGTGCTGCGGCAGTTCATGGGGCCACAGCAGCAGGTACCACCGGCCTATTCGGCGATTCGCATCGATGGTAAGCGCGCGCATGAGATGGCACGCAAGGGCGAGGAGGTGCAGCTCGCAGCACGCGACATCGAGATCATTGATATGCAGTTGCTGGAGTTTGCCGCGCCGCTCGTTTCGCTGCGTGTGCACTGCTCCAAGGGTACCTATATCCGTTCACTGGCTCGCGATATCGGGGCGGCACTGGGTATGGGGGGCTGTGTGGTGGCTCTGCGTCGCATCAGTACCGGTGGCTGGCCGGCCGATATGATGATCACGCCCGAAGCGCTGGCCGAGCGTGGCTGGGGATGCGTGTTGCCGCTCGCGCAGTGGCTGCGCGAGCTTCCCGTCGTGCGGGTCAGTCGGGAAGAGGGCCGGCGTTTTATCCAGGGGCAGCGCCTGCAGCTGGATACAGAGGCAGGCGAGGGGCTGTCGGCGGTGTATGGCGGCGATATGCTGCTCGGGACCGGTGAAGTGAAGCCGGGGCAGTTTCGCATGGTGGTGCATCCCGCCCGTATTCTGCCCTCGGCCCAGGAGGCGTTGCGATGATCAGGAAGATGAGTGCGATGGCCATGGCATGCCTGCTGCTTGCCTGCAGTGCAGGTGAAGAGCAGGCCCGGGCCGAATCCGGAAGTAATCAGAGTACAGTGAAGGAGAGAGTGATGGAAAAACCGACCCAGGCGCCGCAGGCCGGCGACCCGAATATCCCGGCGGGCAACCATGTCCGCATTGCGACAGCACATGGCGATATCGTCATTGAATTGCTGCCGGATGCGGCACCCAATACCGTGGCCAACTTCAAGGCCCTGGCTGCCAGCGGCTTTTACGATGGACTGACCTTCCACCGTGTGATTCCAGGTTTTGTCGCCCAGGGTGGCGATCCGGCCGGCAACGGTACCGGTGGCCCCGGCTACACGATCAAGGGCGAGTTCAGCAACCTGAAACATGAGCGAGGCTCGGTTGCCATGGCCCGCACCGCCGACCCCGATTCGGCCGGCAGCCAGTTCTATATCTGTTACGGCCCGCAGCCGCACCTGGATGGCCAGTATGCCATCTTCGGCCAGGTCAGCGAGGGGATGGACGCCGTCGATGCCATCAAGCAGGGCGATGTGATGAAAAGTGTGAGTATTGAGCCGTAATTTCCCGATTCTTCATAAAAAAAATGAAGTAATGAAAACCAGCCCTGCGGGACCCGTGCCCGCAGGGCTTTTTCTTGCTGCATCCGGAGAGAAAGGGCTGCCATAAGCCGGGCCATAAATTGCAAATCGACGAACACGGGCCCGCAAAAGTGCTCCGGATTTGCTATGCTAAGAGGAATACCCGAAAGGTCTCCTACGCCTTTTCGGTGACCGCTTTCCTGTTCCGGGGGAGCGGTATCTGAATGACGGATAAGGAGTGTGAATCGATGAAAGCGGTGATCATGGCGGGAGGGCAGGGATCCCGTCTGCGTCCTCTGACAGAGAATCTTCCCAAACCGATGGTGCATGTGCTGGGGCAACCGATCATGGAGCACATCATCCGCCATCTGGCCCGGTATGGAATCGAGGAGATCGTGACCACGCTGCACTACCGGCCACGCCAGATTCAGAACTATTTCGGTGACGGTTCCAATCTCGATATCACCATGCACTACACCCTGGAGACGGAGCCGCTCGGTACGGCCGGTTCGGTCAAACTGGGCCAGAAGTATCTGGACGAAACCTTTCTGGTCGTCGGCGGCGATGCGCTGATGGATTTCGATATTGCCGAATTCCTCGCCTTTCATCGCAGAAGCGGTGCCAAGGTGAGCCTGTTGATGAAGCGGGTGAAGGAGCCGGGTGAATTCGGCATCGTTATCACCGGTAGTGACGGGCGTGTGCAGCGTTTTCTGGAGAAGCCGGGCCCGGGCGAAGTGTTCAGCGACACGGTGAATACCGGCATCTACCTGATCGAGCCGGAGGTGCTCGACCTGGTACCGGAAGGGGAGCCCTTCGATTTTGCCCACGATCTCTTCCCGCTCCTGATGCAGCAAAACGAACCGATTTACGGTTATGTCGGCGAAGGCTACTGGAGCGATATCGGTACCCTGGAGCAGTTGCGCCAGGCCCACTGGGATTTTCTCGATGGCCGTGTGCAGCTCGATATGCCGGGCAGCCTGATCCAGGAGGGTGTATGGGTCGGTAAGGATACCTACATCGATCCGGCCGCCAAGATCAACGGCCCATGCTGGCTGGGCGACAGTGTCGATGTGCACAAGCATGCCAGCATCGGCCCCTATGCCGTGCTCGGCCATAACACCGAGGTCGATTCGCTGGCCAATCTCAATCGCGCCATTGTCATGGAGAATTCGTTTGTCGGTGAGCGCAGCGACCTGCGCAACTGCATTGTCGGTCCGCGTAACCTGATCGAGGCCGAGTGCGAGCTGGGCGATGGCTGTGTGATCGGTCCCGACTGTCGCCTGGGCCGGCGGGTGGTGGTTCAGCCCAATGTGCTGGTCTGGCCCGAGAAGGCGGTCGATGTCGGTGTCGTGATCATGGAAAACCTGGTCTGGGAGTCGCTGCAGCGGCCTTCGATTTTCGGCTCGCGCGGCATCTCGGGCCTGGCCAACCTCTACGTGACGCCGGAGTTCGCAGCCACCCTGGGCAAGGCCTTCGGCGCCTGGGCCAAACAGGGCCGGCGGGTGGTGGCCAGTCGCGATGCGCATCCCTTCTCGCGCCTGATCAAGCGCGCCTTTGTGTCGGGGCTGCTATCGGTCGGCGTCGATGTCGACGATCTGGAGGAGAGCACGATTCCGGTGACCCGCTTTATTACCGGCTCGATGGAGGGGCATAGCGGCGGCGTACATATCGGCATCTCCGATACCCATCCGCAGGTGGTACAGATCGAGATGTATACGCCGGAAGGGCTGCCTTTGCCCAGAAGCGCCCGCCGCAAGATCGAGGCGGGCTTCTATCGTGCCGATTTCCCGCGCGTTTCCATGGATCATGTCGGCACCCTGCGCTATCCCGGCCGGGTCGATGATCGCTATATCGACTATATTATGCCACTGATTGCCGGCGATTCGCCGCGTGAAGGGCAGAATATCGTCTATTTCTGTTATGGGCGCTCCACGGCCAAGATCCTGACCCGGCTCTTTTCCAGTTACGGCGTACCCAATTTCAGGCTGGGCAATATTCCCGACCAGTCCGGGGAGGATGTGGTCCATCAGATTTCCAGCATCTCCAAGCTCAACCATGCCATCGGCATGATTTTCCAGCCGGCGGCAGAGCATCTGCAGCTGGTGGACGAGTCCGGGCAACTGCTCTCCCTGGAGCGGACGACCGAACTTCTGGCCGCCGCCTTCATCCAGTCGGCGCCGAGCGATCTGCCTGTCTTCCTGCCGGCCGATCATCCGGCTTTTCTGGCCAGTATGGCCGAGCGTCACAAACGCCAGATCATCGTCACCCGCATGGAGCCGGCCGCACTGCTGGCCGAGGCGGCCAGTCAGCACGCCTACAGCCAGTGGCTCGATTTCATCCATTTCTATCTCGGCTTTGACGCGGTGCCTGCTGCCATCCAGCTGCTCAACTTCCTGCGTCGTGAAAAGGTCTCCCTGCACGATTTCAACCGCAGTGTGCCGACCAGTGACCGGGAGCGTTTCTTTGTCGGTTGTGCCTGGGAGGAGATGGGGCGGGTCATGCGTGAGCTGGTCAGCTTGCCGGAGGCCGATATCAATGCCGTACCCGAGGGCGTGCGCCTGAAATATGAGCGAGGCACGGTCTATGTGCTGCCCAGTGCCGATCGTCCGGAGCTGCTGGTCAGCATCGAGGCCAATTCGATGAGCGAAATGAACGGCCTGCGCGAAGAGGTGTCGCGCCAGCTTCAGAGCATGGCCGGATGAGGTTGATCCGGCCGTTCCTGTTCGGCTCCGATCTTGATGGCACGCTGCTTCCCAATGGACCGCAGGCCGCGCCTGAAGGGTGCCTGAAGCGTACCCGCGAGCTTCTGAAACAACTGGAGAAGCAGCGTTGCCCGGTCTGCTTTGTCAGCGGACGGCACCTGGCTCTGGCGCAGAAGGCGCGGGCCGCCTTCAAGCTGCCGCGCCCCGATTACTGGGTCTGCAATGTCGGCTCCGAGATCTACAGCCAGGGCGGGCGAGCCGATGGCCAGTGGTCGGCGCGGCTCGGGCCGGTGTTCAATCACTCAGTGATGTGGGCGGCACTCAATGATATTGCCGGTTTGAGGCCGCAGGAGCGCGAGAAGCAGGGGCCGCACAAGTTCAGTCTCTACTATGAGCATGGTGAGGGGCGGGAGCTGCAGGATGAGATTCTGGCCCGCATGCAGGGCCTCGATGCGGGCCTTAAGGTGATCCACAGCGTCGATATCTTTACCGGCCGGGGGTTGATCGATGTGTTGCCGCTCGCCTCCGGCAAGGCGCAGGCACTCGAATACCTGGCCGCCCGGCATGCTATGGCGCATGAGGCGGTCTTTTTCGCCGGCGATTCGGGCAACGATCTCGATGCCCTGACGCACGGCTTTTCCGGCACCCTGGTCGGCAATGCCCCGGCCGAGGTGCAGCAGCAGGCCAGGGGGGCGGCAGAGGCCAGCCATGGCGTGGCCCGACTCTTTATAGCCAGGCAGGCATATGGGGATGGCATCATCGAGGGGCTGCATCACTACGGTCTGGTTGAGACCTGAGCGCACCCGTTCATTCGGCCCGGGAGGTGACATGAAACGTATCGCATTCTTCTGTCCGCACAGCGATCCGCTGGCCAAGCTTGGCGAGCCCGATTCGGGCGGGCAGTGCATTTATGAGGCACGGGTGGCGGCCGCGCTGGTCAGGGAGACGGGGGCCGCGGTACGCTGCTTTACCCGTCATTACGGCACCAAGCCGGCCCAGTCACCCATCGATGGCAGGGCGGAGGTCTACCGCTATGGCATGGGGCCGGCCGGATTCCTGCGCAAGGAGGATATGGGGCCGTACCTGCCCCAGTTCACCCATCATGTGCTGAAGGCACAGTACGACTGGCTGCAGGAGGCCGATATCGTGCATGGCCACTACTGGGATGGGGGAGTATCGGGGCTGGCGGCAAGCCTTGCCACCGGCAAACCGTTCATCTTTACCAGCCATTCGCTGGGGGTGCTCAAGCAGCAGCGGGTCCCCGATGCCGATCTCAATTACCATATCCGCATTCCGGCCGAGAAGCGGGTGATGCAGGCCGCCGATGGCATCATCGCCCTGAGCAGCATCGAGCGGCAGGCCCTGATCGAGCACTACGGGGTACCCGAGTCCCGCATCCATATCGTGCCCGGCGGCGTCGATGTTGATCGCTTTGCACCGAAGGCCTCCAAGGCGGAGCTGAAGCAGCAGCTTGGCATCGAAAGCGATTTCATGATCTTTGCCGTCGGTCGTCTTGATCCCCGCAAGGGCTTTCTCGAGCTGGTCGAGGCGATGCCGCAGGTGGTGCGGGCAATCAAGGCGCAGGGCAAGAGCATCTGCTTCATGCTGCCGCAGGGTTCGGAGTCGCCCTCGAACGATGAGAAAGCGCTGCACGGCCGTATGCTGGAGCGTATCCGTGAGCTTAAGCTGGAAGGAGAGGTGCGCTGGTTCTCGCGTCTGAGCGATGAGGATATCGTGCACTGTTATGGCGCGGCCGATCTCTTTGCCTGCCCGTCGCTCTACGAGCCGTTCGGCCTGGTGCTGGTCGAGGCGATGGCAGCCGGTACGCCGGTAGTGGCCACCTGCAATGGCGGCCCGGTCGATATCGTCGATGAGGGGGTGGACGGCTATCTGGCCGATCCCACCGATGCCGATGCCTTCGCTGCAGGCATCATGGCCATCCTCAGCCGTGATGGTGCGGCACGCCAGCGCATGAACGAGGCTGCCCTGGCAACGGCACGCGAACGTTATGCCTGGACGGCCGTGGCATCACAGATCGCGGCGGTCTACGAGCAGGTGGCCGATGGGTATGGCAGGCCCTGACTTGCACTTAGCCGGAATAGGATCTATTGGTATCAGAGTATCGACTTGATCGGAGAGGGTATGTCTCAACAGGGGAAGAAACGAAACGGAAAACGGTTGTACGCTTTGCCACTGGGTGGGCGACAACGCATGATCGAGGAGGCGGCCTACTACCGGGCCGAACGGCGGGGGTTCGCTCCCGGGGATGAATTGCATGATTGGCTGGAGGCCGAGAACGAGATTAACGAAATGATTAGCAACAACATTCGATAGACCGACTTGTCAGCAAGTCGGTTTTTTTATGCCTGAAGGCGGGGAGATAGCCATGAACAATGACAAGAGCAAAACCAGCAAGCAGGAAAAGATCGGCAAGGGCAAGGTGCCGGCCAGCGATCAGATGATTACGGTGAAAAAGCCTGATGCAGCCAACCAGATGCTCGATGCCGTCATCTCCAGGGGCTGGACCCTCACTTCCTGATTATTCCTCAATCCTGAGGGTGCAGGTTCTTCATCATGCGCTTCAATAGCGCATGCGTGCTATTTCGTCCCCGAAAGAGCGTGGTACGCTTTGTTTAGCCAGGCCTGATTTCAGGAGAAGGGAGGGGATTCGTCAAAGGTGTGTTTTGTCTTTTCAATATACTCCGAAATAATCCTGTAACGTAGCTTTATGAAAAGAGAAACAACCATTTTAGGCCTTTATTTTGAGGCGGGATATACACCCAATGTGGTGTATAATATATGTTAGCTGAAAAGCAGGGATATATTCAAAATGAACTTTCAAGCATTAGATGACTTTTGGCAGTACGTTGAAAAGCAAATTGAGCCCTCCGTAGAGGATATAAAAAATCTCGAAGACCAGAGTCGAAAACATGTTCAGAAATTGGTTTATACCAATTTAGTAGATCGCTTCGATGTAATGGTTGATCACTTAATTCTTGAAAACTGTCGTTCTGATTTTGTTCTAGAAGCCATCTCGCCATCCTTAAACGAAACTGTTAATGAAGCATATCTGCTTCAATTGCTAATGAATGCAGAAACGGTTCAAGATGCTATTGACGAAAAACTAAAAAGCGCAATACGGAATACTATTTTGCGCAAAAGGCACTCTTTGAAGCTTCAATTCCTTTTAAAGCTTTTTGAAAGGCTTGAGTACACAACGAAAAAACCACAAGTACAGCCGGGAAACGGAAACATAGTCCTTAAGGCTAGCAAAACTCAAGTAAATGTTCCTCACTCAGTATGTGGGTACGCCGATTGGCTGTATGCCAGACGCAATGCAATTGTACATGGTGCGGGTGAGCCTAAGTACTTAAATAACGATAAGGTTCAACTTGAAAAGCTTTATGATTACAAATGCCCAGACACATTCAAGCTAAAGATTGGAGCAATCACTTCAAGCATTAAATTCTATGGCTGTATTTATGACATTATTTACGGTGAGTAGAGCAGCTAACAATCACATCAAGATCGCTCTCTCTCGTTCGCTGGGACGCCGCTACCGCGGCGCCCCTTATGTGAACCGTTATGTTCAAAAAGCACGAGGGAACTAATTAATGTCGGAGTGGGTGACTGGAATTCTCGATTCGATCCAATGCTTGTTTAAAGAATTAGCAGAGGGGGTTAGTGATCCATTCGTCCTCACGATTATTGCGACATTTGTTTCGGCGTTCGCCGGTACTCTTGGTGCCTCGTTTATTTCGGAACGAAATCAAAGAAGAGAATCTCAGATAAGGGAGATACGAAATACAAATGCAGCAATTACGGCTTCATTCTCAATTGCGAATACATGCCTCTCGTTGAAAAAGCAGCATGTTCGCGAATTGAAGGAGAAATTCGACAACACCAGAAATGAAGCTATCGCTCATCGCGAGGGCCTAAAAAATGGATCAATAGAAGCCACGAGAGTTTTCGATTTTGAAGCAGATATGCAAAGTTTACCTCCTTTAACACTCCCAATTAGAGCTCTGGAAAAGCAGGTGTTTGAGAAAATATCGGGCAATACTCGTACATTGGCATTAGTTAATTCCCTGAATGGGGCATTGGAGTCGCTAAATAGCTCGATCCTCCAAAGAAACCACTTGGCTCAGCAGTTCAAGGTTGCTCGTTTCCCCTCAGAAGCTGAGAAAGCGGCTTGGTACTTTGGTTTTCGAAACGCCAAAGGGCATTTAGATCGCACCTATCCTGATACCGTTCAGGCAATCTATTCGCTTTTGGATGACTGTATATTCTTTAGCTCTAGATTGTGTGGAGAACTGGAAAAACACGGAAACAATATCAAAAAGAAAGGCAAGAAAAAGCTGCCTGTCGTGAATCAAGTAAAGTTTGATGTTGCTCAGGATTTGAATTTAATGCCAAACGAAGAACCATATCAGGATTGGTTGTCCGCTTTCCAATCTCCGGAAAAGCCATGAACATAACAATCACATGCAGCCGACCCACAACTCCGCGCGGCTTTTTGCGCATGGCTTCGCCATTGTCGCGCAAACGCCTCGCTCCGTTGTGGTCGGCTGATGTTTGGCGTTAGATCAAAAAAAGGAGATCCGCATGAAGGTGCTCGGGATTCGAACTGCACCAAAACAATTGAGGTTTGCGTTGTTGGTAGTTGATGGAGGAAATATCGATTTTCTTAACCAAAACACCGAGCATCTGATCAAAGTGCCCGCTGGTGTCACCGAGGTCGAAGACATTGTTCATTGGCAGAAATCTGAGATAGACAGGATACTAAGGCAAAATCAAGACATTGATTTAGTAGCAATCAAGACTAGCGAGTATGCGCGAAGCGATACCAAGTCAACTCGCTTAGCATCGTATCTTGATGCAGCTGTTTTGCTGGCATCTAAGGACGCAAACATTCCAGTCTGTACGCGCCTTTACAGCCAAATTGGAGCCAAAAGAGCTAACGTGAAGGAACGGGCTGAGTCTCGTGTTGGCTCTACGGACAAGTATTGGAACGAACAAATTGCTGATGCAATCATGGTGGCTTGGGCCGTGGGAGGAGGAGCCTAGTGTCGGCGCCGAAATTCAAGGCAGGAGATCAGCTGTACAAGTATCAGTTACAGCGTCATATCGGCGGAGGTCATTTCGGAGAAGTATGGCTCGCTCATGATCTAACTTTGGCAAGGGATGTTGCCATCAAGATTCTCGATGAAAGCATGGCTTCCGTAGCGGAGCACCTAAACGAGGCAAAGGTAGGCAACAGGCTTGAACACGCAAATGTTGTCCATGTTCACTACGCAGATGTTGTTGCAACACCTTCTGGGAATGTTGTGGCAATTGCTATGGATTACCACCCTAGTGGATGTGCGACGACACAGCTAAACCCCTCCAACTTTCTCCCCATGACGGAGGCGATACGAGTAACGATCGACATCCTCCGAGGGCTTGAGTACCTCCACGAGTCGGGCCTGTTCCACAACGACATCAAGCCTTCCAACATCCTTATTGGACCACGAGGAGAAGGAATCCTTACTGATTACGGTATCTCATGTGTATCGCCTGGGCTTAAGCCAGCAAAGGCACCAAAGGCATACATCCTGCACAAAGCGCCAGAAACGATTGCAAATGGCAATATCACGCTATCAACTGATATATACCAAGTCGGTCTAACTCTATTTAGATTATTGAATGGTGTTGGATACATTCGGGATTTAAGAAACAGTGTCGGAAATGCACGGTTCGAAGAGCTAAAGAGAAAAGGCAAGGTTCCCAGAAAACAGGATTATTTGCCTTTCATTCCTCCTTCTGTAGCGAGAGTTATCGCTAAGGCTACTAAGGCTGATCCAGCTGACAGATTTCAATCAGCCCTTGAAATGCGGCGAGCACTAGAAGCAATTTCTATTGCCGGATACTGGACTACCGTCGCAACAGGAGATTACCTCGGGGTCTCTGGCAACCAAACATTTCGTTTTTCTCAATACAAGACCAGTCATGGATACAAGTTCGATGCTTTTCGTACTCGACTTGAGAGCGGTAATGAGACTCGGGTCGCGAAGATGTCTGGTGCGAAGCTAGATGCCGACGAACTCAAAAAGTACAAGAAAACATTCATGCTATCGGTAGTAAACGGTGAATTGTGATCTAACAAGTGCATCCACGGCGACCCAAAAACCGCTGCGCGGTTTTAGGTCGCGTGATGCTTGGCGTTATAAATCATCAGTTTCTCCTTGGTCGGACCAAGCTAACTGTCTGATATGAAAAGAATCATGCCTTGAATATGGATTATTTTAGGGCTTAGAAGCCCCGTTTTGCTGTGAAAATGGGCTGTTTAAGAAGGGCGGGTAGCCGGGAGGGTATACCGTTTCTTCCGGTTTCCGGATAATCTGAAGACATGACTGAATCCATGGGAACAATCGTTGGTGCGATTGCGGCGGTTGCCGCCTGGCTGGCGTGGGCTCTGTTCAGCGAAACCCGCCATAACCACGGCTTTTGGGTCGCCCTGTTGCTGCCGCTGGTGCTTATTCTTTCTCCGCTGATCCTGCTTGTTTTTCTGTTGGTTAATTACATCTCGCTCATTGCCTTCATCGCCATCGGGCGCAGGGCGGAGCACGGGGAGTTTATGCGCAGGCTGAGGGTTCGTTCCGGGCTGTTTCTGCTGTTTTAAGCGGCTGGATTCGCCTCTTAATCGGAGGGAATCCGAGCGATGGCCTCTTCCAGCGAGGCGCAGAAGTGATCGGTATCGAAGAAGTGGGCGATATTCAGCTTCTGCAGTTGCTGCCGGTGTTCCGCCTTTGCCACCAGGTACACATCCACCCCGGCATGGCGCAGGTTGGCCAGCAGGTCCTTCAGGGTGAAGATGGCGGTGATATCGAGGAATGGCACAGACTTGATATCGATGATCATGGTCCGGATATCCAGCGCCCGGTTCACCTGGCTTTCGAAGGCGCTGCTGGAGCCGAAGAAGAAGGCGCCCTCGACCCGGATAATGCGGACATCGTCGGGCAGTTCGAGCGAGCGCTCGCGGCTACGGGTGCTGACCAGGTCAATATGGGTGGCCTGGGTGATGCGGTAGACGATCGACAGCGAGGCCAGGAGCACGCCGAGGAGCACGGCCGTGATCAGATCGATGAATACGGTGACGAAAAAGACCGCGCCCATGATCGCCAGATCGTGGCGCGGGCTCTCGCGCCAGATCTTGAGGAAGCGGTAGTCGAGAATGTCGATGCCGACCTTGATCAGGATACCGGCCAGTACCGAGAGTGGAATGGAGGCGGCCAGCGGCGCCAGAAAGAGCACGATGGCCAGCAGCACGACGGCATGGACCATGCCCGAAAGGCGGCCGGTGCCGCCGCTCTTGATATTGATCACCGTGCGCATGGTGGCACCGGCGCCCGGAACGGCGCCGATCAGCGAGCAGAGGGCATTGCCGATGCCCTGGCCGATCAGTTCGCGATCGGGGTTGTGGCGGGTCTGGGTCAGCGAATCGGCCACGATCGAGGTGAGCAGCGAATCGATGGTGCCGAGCAGGGCCAGCGTGAAGGCGAGCGGTACGATCACCTTGATCTGGTCGAATGAAAAGCCGGGGATCACCAGCTCCGGCAGGCCGGACGGAATATCGCCGATGGTTGCCACCGGCAGCCCGAGCATGGCGCTCAGCGTGGTCAGCACGGCCAGCGCAATCAGCGGCGAGGGCAGCCAGCGACTGACCGAGGCGGGCGTGAACAGCACGATGGCCAGTGCCGACACTGCCAGCAGCAGGCTCGGCAGATGCGTATCGGCCAGTGTATGCGGCAGGGTGGTCAGCACATGCAGTACCGAGCTGTCGCTAGCGGCACCGAGCAGCGGATTGATCTGCAGCAGGATGATGATGACGCCGATGCCGCTCATGAAGCCGGAGATCACCGGATAGGGGATATAGCGCACGAAGCGCCCGATCTTCACGAAGCCGAACAGCATCTGGAACAGGCCGGCGAGCAGGATGGTGGCGGCGATCATGCCAGGATCGCCATTCAGCGAGACCACCGCCGCAGCGATCATCACGGTCATCGGCCCGGTCGGGCCGGAGATCTGGGTCGGGGTGCCGCCGAACAGGGCGGCCATGAAGCCCAGTATAATAGCGCCATAAAGGCCGGCACTGGCGCCCAGGCCGCTGGCTACGCCGAATGCCAGTGCCAGTGGCAACGCGATGACCGCTGCCGTTACGCCACCAAAGAGATCACCTCGGATGTTCATGGTTCGAATGGGTTCCTACACAGGGAAAAGAGTTGAAAGATGTACTATCACTATTCCCCATCGATGGCAATCGCCCGATGCATTGATGGGGATGGGCTTCTCTCCGGGAAAGCCCGGCTAGAAAGAGGAGTCGGGCTCGCTCAGGAAGGCGAGCTCTTCCGGGGTCGATTTCCGGCCGAGGATGGCATTGCGGTGGGGGTAGCGGCCGAAGCGGGCGATGATCGCCTTGTGTTTGAGCTCGAACTCGTAGTTGAATTCAGCACCCGGGCCGGAAAAGAGCTCCAGGGCCTGTTCGTGGATCAGTTTCGATTCGCTGTGCATGTAGGGCATGTAGAAGAAGGCGCGTCGCTCCATCGCCACCTGCCGGTTAGCCCCTGAGCGCACCGCTTCCTGGGCCAGCACCAGGGCGACGGTATCGTTGGCGAAGGCCAGTGGCGTGTCGCGGTGGATATTGCGCGAGAACTGATCGAGCACGATGATCTCGGCCAGTCGCCCTAAAGGCGCTTGCCGCCAGCCCTCCAGCTCGCCGACACTTGCAGCCTTCAGGGTGGCGCCGAAGCGTTGCGTAATCTCGGCATCGAAAGCGGCATCCTTTTTCCACCACGAAGCAGGCTCGATCTCCTCGAACCAGAAGCGGACCACTGCATTATGGTCGACAACAGCCTGCTGCATCGCGGCTTACTCCAGTGCCGCAGCCCTGGGCCGGTACTGCAGGGCGTAGAACATCTCCATGTAGCGCCGCGTCTCCGAGCGCTCCAGGTCGGTCATGTATTTCCAGAAACCGTAGATGCGCGACAGCGTCATCATGCGCTCGGCATAGAGCTCCCATGTATAGCGGCTTTTGACGCGCTCCAGGGCCCCTCTCGAGAGTTTTTCCCAGTAGGATGGGTCACGGGCAGCCTTGGCAAAGAAATCGGCCAGACGTTCGGCAGATTCATCGCCGTGGTTGGGATCGATGTGGAAGCCGGAGATGCCGTCCTGAATGATCTCGCTGGGGCCACCGAAACGGGTGGCGAAGGTGGGTAGGCCCGAGGCCATCGCCTCGATCACCGTCAGGCCGAAGGCTTCGAACCGGGCCGGCTGCACGAAGGCGCCGCGCTTGTCGCCGATGTAGCGATAGAGCTCGCCGGCCAGCGTCTTGTCCAGTCGCATGCCGAGCCAGCGCATCTGGCCATCGAGGCCATAGCGGCTGATCAGCTCATGCATTTTGGCGGACTGCTCGCGCTCCTCGGCATCGGCGCAGTGCTCCGGATCGACGCCGCCGGCCACGATCACCAGGTTGGCCAGCTCGCGCAGCTTCGCATGGGCACCGTACCACTCGACCAGGCCGGTGATGTTCTTGATGCTGTCGAGCCTGGCCATCGAGAAGATGATCGGCTTGTCGCGTTCGGCCAGCACGCCGCGGGTGTCGGGCTGGGCATCGCCGTAGATCAGCTTGTCGATCTCGCCATGCAGGCCGGTGAGGCGGCGCTCCTCCTCGGAGTAGGGGAAGTAGACCGAGGCATCGGCACCCGGCGAGACGATATTGAACTTCGGATCGAAGACATTGATGCCGCCAACCACACGGTAGAGCCCCGGCATGGTGAAGGAGCGGTAGCTCTCGTACTGGCCGACACTGGCGTGGTCGCCGGCGATCTCCTGGTAGGTACTGGTGATGACGAAGTCGGCTGCGTTCATGGCGATCAGATCAGCCGTGAACTGGCAGGAGAAGTGGTACTGATCCTCGTTCTGCTGCCAGTAGAGATCGGAGTAGAGGTACTTGGTCTTCTCCAGCGCATGGGCGATGTTGCACTGCGTCACCCCCATGCGGCGGGAGAGCAGGGTGGCGACCAGATTACCGTCCGAATAGTTGCCGACGATCAAATCGGGCCGCTTGCCCAGCTCGTGCATCAGCTCCCGCTCGCCATCCTCGGCGAAGCGCTCCAGGTAGGGCCAGATTTCGAAGCGCGAAATCCAGTGCGGGACCACCTCGCCCTCTTTGTTGCGGAAGGGGACGCGCAGGATGCAGGCCTGCTCGGTGCCGGCGATCTTCTCGTAGCGCTGGTCGCAGGTGGTGCCGTCCGCCTCCGGGATCAGGCGGGTGAGCACGATGATTTTCGGCTCGATGTCGATGCCCTGCTCATAGAGGCGGTTGTGCATCTCATGCTCCAGGGCCCGCACCTGATCGAGGATATAGACGACCTGGCCGCCGGTGTCGGGGCGGCCCAGTACATTGGCCTGACCGAAGTAGCCGTGCGGCGACAGGATGGCCAGATTGAAGATCATCGGGATGCGGGCCAGGAAACGCTCCAGGTTGCGCGGTTCCGGCGCCTCCAGGATATCGATCAGCAGGGCCATCGTCTCATGGATACGCTCGGCCGTACGGCCCCAGCCGGCCTCGAAGCCCAGGGCGCGCAACTGCGGTGCCAGCTCGTGCCATTCCGTCTCCGCTGGCTGTTTCTCCAGGAGGTCCTGGGCCCGGCGCAGGATCTGGCGGACCTCATCGGCATCGTGGTGGTCGCCGGTCAGCATCAGCTGCATGCCGTCGTGCTGGTGCATGCCGAGGAATTCGATCAGGCGATTGATGCCGCCGGTCGTGGCATTCAGCACCCGGTTACAGAGATGGCGATTGAGGAAGTTGACCCCCTGGCCGATCGACTGCCGTTCATGCATCTTGGGAAATTCGCGCTCGAAGGGATCGAAATCGAGTTCCAGCGTCCACTCATCCTCGCCATGCCCGGTGGCCAGCCGCTCCTTGGTGGTCAGGTACTCGCTGGCCGAGACCTCCTGCAGGCTCATCTCATCGAGATGGATGCAGATGAAATGCCAGCGCGCCACGTGCGGACGCACGGCCATGTAGAGCCAGGGGGCCGCCGTCACCGCCTCCTGACAGCCGGCGATGGCTTCGGCCAGCGGCGTATGGGCCAGATCAAGTTCATGTTCGCTGCAGCTCTCCGCCAGCGACTCCTCCAGCTCGGATTGCAGCAGGAAGGTTTTGCCGAGCGACAGCATATGGCGCAGCACCAGATGGACGGCATGGCGATCCTCCTGCAGCTGCCGTTCCAGGCTGCCGACCAGAGAGATGACGCTGTGCCGGCGGGGGGCGGATGCTTGTGTCATGTCCATTGATACAACTCCTTGTCGTGGCTGGTGGCGCCGCGGATGCCACAGATGCGGGCGGCAAAGTGCTGGGCCCGCTCCAGCGTGTCGGAAAGGGGCCAGTCGCGGGCCAGTCCCAGCATGCACATGGCGCTGAAGGCGTCGCCGGCGCCGACGGTATCGACCAGGTGCGGCACGGCTGTGACAGCCTGACGGACGATATGCCCCTGCGCATCGATGGCGAAGGCACCATCCCCGCCGCAGGTGACGATCAGTGTGGCCAGGTCGAAATGGCGGGCGAGGGCCATGGCCAGGGCTGCGAGCGATTCGTCGGCCGGCAGTCCCAGTACGGGCTGCAGCGTGCGGAGCTCTTCATCGTTGATCTTCAGCCATCGCGCCCGTTTGATCGACAGCCGGAGATCATCGGCCTGCCACCAGGGAGCGCGCAGATTGATATCGAGAAAGACCGGTGCGCCGGTGGCATCGATCATGGATTGCAGGGCGGTGGCGGACTCGGCACGGCGGATCAGGCTGCCGTGGTAGATCATGGCCGGCGGCATCTGGCCGATGCTGTGCATGGCACCTTTGGCATCGATATGGTCGTAGGCCTGATCGGCGACGATCTCGAAGCCCGGCTGGCCCTGCTCCAGCGTGACCTCGACCCGGCCGGTGGGATGCTCCTCATCCTGCTGCAGGCCGGTGACATCCATGCCCCAGTGCTGCATCACCTCCTGCACCTTGCGCCCCTCGGCATCGATGCCGATACGGCTGATCAACAGCGGTTCGCCACCCAGCCCGCGCAGATTCCAGGCCACATTGAACGGCGCACCGCCCAGCACGCGGGAGCCGTCCGGAAAACAGTCGAACAGGACCTCGCCGAAGACGACGAAGCGGGAGCCGGGGAGGTGATCGCTCATGGCCGCAGGCGGCCTTGCAAGGGGAGGGGATGCATATGTTCCAACTTAGTACATATGCGCCAGGCATTCTACCAGCCGCAGGGTGGGGAGATTCCCCGGTCCAAAAAAAGGGGGGAGGCATTTGCCTCCCCCCGGATTAAGGTGATGCAGTCAGGCTGCGATCAGCCGCGCGAGCCACGCTTGCGCTCGTGCTCCTTGAGCAGACGCTTGCGCAGGCGGATCGATTTCGGCGTTACCTCGACCAGTTCATCGTCGGCGATGAACTCGATGGCACGCTCCAGGGTCAGCTGTACCGGCGGTACCAGATCGATGGACTCGTCCTTGCCGGAGGCACGCACGTTGGTCAGCTGCTTCTGCTTGGTGGCGTTGACCACCAGATCGTTGTCGCGGCTGTGGATGCCGATGATCATGCCTTCGTAGATCTTCACGCCCGAGCCGATGAACATGCGGCCGCGGTCCTGCAGTTTCCACAGGGCGAAGGCGACCGACTCACCGTCGGCCATCGAGATCAGCACGCCGTTCTTGCGGCCCGGCAATTCGCCGATGAACGGGCCGTACTCGTGGAAGACGTGGTTCATAATGCCGGTACCCTTGGTATCGGTCAGGAACTCGGAGGTGTAGCCGATCAGGGCCCGGGTCGGGGCCATGAACTCGACACGGGTGGTGCCGTCCGGATTGGTCTGCATGTGGGTCATCTCGGCACCGCGGGTGCCCAGCTTCTCGATCACGGTACCCTGATACTCGGAATCGACATCGACGGTGACATGCTCGTACGGCTCCTGCTTGACGCCATTCTCCTCGCGAATGATGACACTCGGACGCGAGACGGCCATTTCGAAGCCTTCACGACGCATGTTCTCCAGCAGGATGCCGATGTGCAGCTCGCCACGGCCGGAGATCTTGTAGATATCGGCCGAATCGGTCTCCTCAACCTTCATCGCCACGTTGGTACGAATCTCCTTGAACAGGCGCTCGCGAATCTGACGGGTGGTGACGAATTTGCCTTCGGTGCCGGCCAGTGGGGAGTTGTTGACGTGCAGCTCCATGGTCAGGGTCGGCTCGTCCACCTTGATCACCGGCAGGGCGACCGGCTTTTCGGCCGAAGCGACGGTCTCGCCGATGTTGATCTTGTCGATACCGGCCAGGGCCACGATGTCGCCGGCTGCCGCTTCCGGTACCTCGACGCGCATCAGTCCCTTGAAGCCGAGCACCCTGGTGATCTTGGTCTTGTGCGAAGTGCCGTCGGCATGCATGACGGCGACCTCTTCACCCTGGCGTACGCGGCCATTAGCGATACGGCCGACAACGATACGGCCGATGAAATCGTCCCAGTCCAGCGTGGTGGCCAGCATCTGCAGCGGCGCCTCGACATCGCCGGTCGGCGGCGCGACCTTCTCCAGGATGGTGTGGAACAGGCACTCCAGGTTGTCGCTCTCCTCGGCGAGGTCGAGCATGGCGTAGCCGTTCTTGGCTGAGGCGTAGACCACCGGGAAATCGAGCTGCTCGTCGGTGGCGCCGAGCGAGGCGAAGAGGTCGAAGGTCTTGTCGACCACGGCATCCGGATCGGAGCCTTCGCGGTCGATCTTGTTGATTACGACAATCGGCTTCAGGCCGAGGGCCAAGGCCTTTGAGGTAACGAACTTGGTCTGCGGCATCGGACCTTCGCGGGCGTCGACCAGCAGCAGCACGCCATCGACCATGTTCAGGATGCGCTCCACCTCGCCGCCAAAGTCGGCGTGTCCCGGTGTGTCGACGATGTTAATCAGCGTATCGCCGTAATGGATAGCCGTGTTCTTGGCCAGGATGGTGATACCGCGCTCGCGCTCGATGTCGTTGGAGTCCATGACTCGTTCATCGACCTCCTCACGGGCGTCGAAGGTGCCGGACTGCTTGAGCAGCTCGTCGACCAGGGTGGTTTTGCCATGGTCAACGTGGGCGATGATGGCGATATTGCGCAGATTGCGGGACATGATGGAAACCTCGGTTTGATTGATCCGTCAGCCGGATCGGGAAGCGTTGATGCCATGATAGCACGTCAGCCCCCTGGTAAATGCGCGCGCATGGTAGGGCAGCGGGGGGCAATAAGAAAGAATTCTTTGATGTCGGGGCGGGGCGGGCCATGTAGCATGGCGCCATTCCCGGGAGTATGTGCATGCGTCGATTGATACCATCCGGTCTGGTCGGGCCTTTTTTAATGATTGCCTTGCCGTTGTTGTTGCAGGCGGCCGTAACCTGGTTCTATTACCGTGAGGCGGAAAGCCGCCTCGATAGCGAGATTCGCCTCGAACAGAGCCATCATTTGAAGGCATTGAGTGATGATGTGCAGTCGGAGTTCGACCATGCGGTCGATGAACTGCTGTTCCTGGCCGATCAGGTGCGTTTGCATGAGGCGCTGAATCCGGACGGACAACGCGAAGTGCTCGGCGAAGATTTCCTTTCGTTCATGAATACCACCCGCCTGTTCGATCAGGTACGCCTGTTGAGCGCCAGCGGCATGGAGCTGGTACGCGCCAACTACAACAACGGCAAGCCGCAGCTTGTGCCTGAGCCGGAGTTGCAGGACAAGAGCGAGCGCTACTATTTCAGACAGGCCCGAAAGCTCGCTGCCGGTTCGGTCTATATCTCACGTTTGGATCTCAATATGGAGAATGGCCGTGTAGAGAGGCCGTTCAAGCCGATGCTGCGCCTGGCGACACCGGTGAGCGATGAAAGCGGCAATCGGGGAGTGCTGGTGCTCAATTACCGGGCCGACGTGATTCTGCATCGCTTAAAGGCTTCCGAACGGGGCAGCGAGGTCACGCTGATCAACGCGGCGGGATTTGCCCTCCGGCCAGGCGAGGCGCGGCAAAGCTGGAAGCGGTTTCTGTCCGGAAATCGCGATGACTCCCTGGCCCGGCGCCTGCCGCGCCTCTGGCAGGCCATGGAGAGCGGGGGCGAAGGAGCCGTCCACCTGCCAACAGGCGATTATTACTTCTTCGATCGTATCAATGCAGCCGATTATGTGGGGCGTCCCGGCAGGTTGAATTTTCCCTTTCATCCGGCGGAGTACTGGTATCTGTTGATCCATTTTCCGGCCGACAAAGTGGCCTTTGAACTGAGGCAAATGCGCCAGGGGATTCTTGCCTATGATGTAACCGGAGTGGCCATTATTCTGCTGCTGGCCCTGCTGGCAGCCCACAATATCCGCCGCAGGCGCCAGGCCTTTGCCCTGGTGCAGGCCAGTGAACGGCAGTTGCGCTCCATCTACGAACAGACGCCGTTGGGATATCTCTGTCTTGATGCGAACGGGATTATCTGCGAAATGAACGATGCTGCGGCCTCCATTTTCGGGCATCCGGCGCGGCAGTTGCTCGGGCAGGCGATCGAGCCATTCACCGGCTACTTGCCCGATGCCTTGCAACCGGATGAGGTACAGCGACAGCATGAATTCGAAATCGGGCAGCCAGACGGCACGACTCGCTGGATTGAATTCCGCTGCAAATCGGTGTTCGACGGGAAGGGCTCACTGCATTACCACTGCCTTCTCTCGGATATCAGCGGGCGCAAGACCCAGGAGCAGGCCCGGGTCCAGCGGGCGCGCCTGCAGGCCACGGAACAGCTTTCGGGTGGCGTGGCGCATCTGATCAACAACTACATGGCCATCATCACCGGCAATGTCGATCTGCTCAACGAGCGCCTGCATGGCAGGCCGGACGAGATGAAAATGCTGGCACGTATCCGCGATACCGCCTTCAAGACCAGCGATATTGCCAACGATATGCTCAACTATTCGCGCCGGGGCAAGCTGCCGTTCCGTCGCTGCCGGAGCGAGGAGTTGCTGGAGCTGGCTGTCGGTCATGCAGCGGCCGATCCGCGCGTGCGTTTTGATATCGAGGGCACGCTGTGGCCGATTCAGGGGGACCGGCCGCGTCTGGTGCAGGTGCTGAACACGCTGCTGCAGAATGCCCTGGAGGCAACGCCAGAGGAGGGGCATATCCATATCATGGCCCGCAACCGAACCGTGAGCGAGGTGCAGGCGGCCGCCATGGATGGAATGAGGGCCGGCGATTATGTCGAGATCCGGGTCGAGGATGACGGGGTCGGCCTGAGTGCCGAGGTACAGGAGCACCTGTTCGAACCCTTCTTTACCACCAAATTTCAGGGGCGGGGTCTAAGCCTTGCCGCCGCCTACGGCATCGTGAAGCTGCACGGCGGGTATCTTTATGTCGCCTCGGAGCCGGGCAAGGGATCGGTGTTCAGCGTCTATCTGCCTGTCATGCAGACCGGTAACGGCCCGGCGCGCGATTCCGGCGCCTGAGCCTTTGGCTTAATCCTCGATTTCCGGAATCAGCGCCAGCAGGTCGGTGACGCCGACATCGATGCCGCACTGGCTGAGCAGGGTGCTGACCTGACCGCGGTGGTGGGTCTGGTGATTGAAAAAATGCATGACCAGGCTGCCAAAGTTGCGCCGTGAACGAATACCTTTCGAATTGGTGAAGGTGAGGGCGTGGTCCAGGTCCCGTTCCTGCAGCTCGCGGCTCCAGAGGCCGATGGTGCGGTCCAGGCGGCTGCGCAGGACTTCCAGTTCGGCCAGCGTGTTGGCCTGGGATTCGTCCAGTCCCTTTGGCATCGGCAGGTCCAGAATGACATCCAGGGCCGGGTGTTCGGCCGGATGGCTGGCAAAGCGCTTCAGCCACAGGATATCGCCGACGGCAATGTGGTTGAGGGTGCCGATAATGGAGCGGAAGAAGGCGCCGCGATCGGCATGCAGCTCCTCCTCGGAGAGGGTGGCGGCCCTGCCGTAGAGGCGGCGGTTCATCCATTCGTTGTAGTGGGCCATCAGGCGGATGTGTTCAAGCATCGGCGCACTCCTTGTCGCTGACATCTCCGCCACTATAGCAGGGATGCGAAGTCGCTTGCCCGGGGTTTAGATGCAGTGCGGACGATCCAGGCGACAGCGACTTTCCTCCGCCTCCTGCTCGACCTGGATGGTGGCGTGGCCGATGTCGAAACGGTCGTGCAGCTGGTGGGCGAGGGCCTCCAGTTCATGGTTGTCCATCCGGCCACGGCAGGTGACCAGATGCACGGTCAGGGCCGTTTCGGTAGTGCTGAGGGCCCAGATATGCAGATCGTGCAGGCCGGTGACATCCTCCTGCTCCAGCAGGTACGCCTCGACCTCCTGCAGGCGGATACCGGCCGGCACGGCATCGGCGGAAAGCTTCATCGAATCGCGAAACAGCTGCCAGGCACCGATCAGGATGATGGCGACAATGGCCAGGCTGATGGCCGGGTCGAGCCAGAGCCAGCCGGTGAACATGATGGCGATACCAGCCAGCACCACGCCGAGCGATACGGCCGCATCGGCGGCCATGTGCAGGAAGGCGCCGCGCAGGTTCAGGTCGTGTTTCTGGCCGGACATGAACAGCAGGGCCGTGGCCGTGTTGATCACCACGCCGATCAGGGCCACGACGATCATGAGCATGCTGTCGACCGGATGGGGCGTGGCAAAGCGCTGGAACGCCTCGACGGCAATGATACCCAGTGCGAAAATCAGCAACGTGGCACTGACCAGCGAGGCCATGATGGTCAGGCGCCGGAAACCGTAGGTGTAGCGTCCGCTTGGCTTGCGTGAGGCCATCAGGGATGCCCCCCAGGCGAGCAGCAGGGTGATGACGTCGCTGAAATTGTGGCCGGCATCGGCGATCAGGGCCATTGAGCTTGCCAGCCAGCCGTAGATGAGCTCCACGACGACAAACCCGATATTGAGCACCACACCGATGGCGAAGGCCCGATGGTAGTGCTGCGGCGCATGGTGATGATGGTGGTGCCCGTGATGGGCGTGCGAATGGGCCATGCGGTTATCCGGGGCGGCCGGACGGATGCGACTCGCTTCCGGCGATCACGTTGGTGTTTAAGGGGTACATGCTTTCAATCATTGCAGAACGGTACGGGGAAACAATGCCGGCAACCGTATGGCTATTGCGTTCCATCCTCAAGCACGGCCTTGAGTACGACGGGGTGATTGTGTTGTTGATCGCGCGCAGCATAGAGCAGGATCAGCGTATGGCTGTCGGCGATCTGTCTCAGGCGTTCGAGTTCCCTGTCGCACGCCATGAGCTCACGACGGTAACGTGTCGAAAATTCGTGCCATTTTCCCGGATCATGACCGAACCATTTGCGCAGTTCCGGGGAGGGGGCGACCTCCCGGTTCCACTCGTCGATGGCGAGGGCCTCCTTGCGGATGCCGCGTGGCCAGAGGCGATCGGTGAGCACAATATATTCGCCATCGCGACGGGTTCGTTGCAGGTAGTCGTAGACGCGTTCAAGCCGGATGGTCACGGGTGTTACTTTTTCTTCTTTTTCTTGCCGTCTTTTTTCTTGTGATGCTTTTTCTTCGGCTCTTTTTTCGCCTTCTTGCCTTTCTTCGATTCCTTGTCGGCCTTCTTCGCCTTATCCTTTTTCGACTTGCCCTTTTTCGGTTTACTCTCGCTGGCCGGAGCGGTTTTGGCCGTCGCCTCGTCGGCGGTGGCGATCTGTTCGATCACCTCGCTCGGGGCATCCCGGATAAAGGCATCTTCGGGGAAAATGGCCAGGCGCTTTTTGGCGAAGGCGGTCAGCAGGTAGCGCACCTGGCCGGGGGTCAGCCCCGACTGGCGGGCCGCCTCGGCCTGCGAGGTGCCGCCATGGACAGCGAGCAGGGCGGTGGCACGCTGGCTCGGAAGCCCTTCGGCATAGACGACCATCTTTTCGCAGGCGTCGCGTTCCTTCTTACTCAACTCAATGATGCTCATGGCATTCCCCCTCCTTCAGCAGATGATTGGCAGTTTCATACGTTTTCCAGATTAGGCATCGGTGGCGGGGATGGCAAACGGCATGCCATGGGCCGCGTTGGTCAGCCCTTGTCCGGCAGGGTGGCCGGTTTGGGCAAGACCCGTCGCAACAGCAGGAAGCCGGCCACAGCCGAAAGCAGGGAGCCGCAGATGATGCCCAGACGGTCATCGAACATGGTATTGGCCCCCGTGCCCTCGAAGGCGAGCGAACTGATGAACAGGCTCATGGTGAAACCGATGCCGCAAAGCAGTGAGACGCCGTAAAGGCTGGCCCAGTTCGTACCCGCCGGAAGCCTTGCCATGCCGCTCTTGATCGCCAGCCAGCAGAAACCGAAGACCCCCAGCTGTTTGCCGATGAAGAGCCCGGCGGCAATGCCGAGCGGTACCGGATGCAGCAGGGCATCGGGGCCCAGGCCGGTCAGGGATATACCGGCATTGGCAAAGGCGAAAAGCGGCAGGATGAAAAATGCGACGGTGGTATGCAGGTCGTGTTCAAGCTGCCCGGCCGGCGAACGCTCCGGATGGCGTCGATCGCGCATCGGAATGAACATGGCCAGCAGCACGCCGGCCAGGGTGGCATGCACACCGGATTTGAGGACCGCCACCCACATGATCAGGCCGGTAAGGATGTAGGGGGTCAATTCGGCCACGTTGCGGCGATTGAGCATGAACAGGATCACCAGGCAGACCGCGGCGACGCTCAGGGCGGTGTTGGAGAGGTCGCTGGTGTAGAAGAGGGCGATAATGACGATGGCGCCGATATCGTCGAAGATGGCCAGTGAGACGAGAAATACCTTCAGCGCAGTGGGTACGCGGCTGCCGAGCAGCAGCAGGATACCGAGTGCGAAGGCGATATCGGTCGCGGCCGGAATAGCCCACCCCTGCAGGGCGACCGGATGATCCCAGTTGATCCAGGCATAGATGGCTGCGGGCACCAGCATGCCGCCCAGTGCGCCGATGCCGGGCAGGATCGCCGCACGCCTGTCGCGCAACTCGCCCTCCAGCACCTCGCGCTTCAGCTCCAGGCCGACCAGAAAGAAAAAGACGGCCATCAGGCCATCGTTGATCCACAGCAGCAGCGGCTTGGCCAGCTGCAGGGGGCCGATACGCACCTCGACCGGCATGCTGATCAGCATGTCGTAGAAATGGGCCAGCGGCGAATTGGCCAGTAGCATGGCCAGAATGGCCGCGATCACGAGCAGGATACCGCTGGCCGATTCCAGCTTCAGGAAATCGCGCAGTGCATTCAGCATTGGAATGAATCCTTCTCTTGCAGGCAGGCAGCTTGTTGCATCATGGCTGGAGCATAGGGAAGCGCGCCGGGCAATACAACGCACGACAACGCACAGACAATGGCCTCTGTCTGTTTTGCGACAGGGTGCGTCGGTTTGGTCCAATTACCCCTTTTACGAATACCGGAATTCGTTCAATGACGATGCCCGTAACGATGGCATGGCCTTTGCTAACGACGGTTGGTTATCCAATTCTATCCGTGAGGTGATGCGATGTTGCTGGAGAAATACGAGCAGGAAGGACTGCTTTTCAATACCAATTTCAATGAACACACGAGCGAGCCTGGCAAGGTTGCCTATCGCGGTGAGCTGGTGCTGGTCGAGGGCGAGGTGGCCGATTCCCAGGGTCGTCGCAAGCCGCCGGTTTCGGTCATGCGCCATGCCGTACTGCTCTCCGACCATAACAAGCTGGCCATGGTTGTGGGCAGCCTGGACCACCTGTCGCAGATGCAGAGCTTTATCGACAAGTACAAGGGCGATTTCGCCGAGGGCATGAAGGCCGTCTTCTTCGTGGTCGATCTGAAGGATGCCCTGCAGCTCGATGTCGAGGGTGAGCACTTCGTACTGATTCCGTTGACTGAGGGCGTGGCCTGGAACGAGATGGTGGACGAGCTGGCGCTGGAAAAGAGCGATTTCAAGGGCCAGTCCGCCGGCGACAAGGTGCTGACGCTGTTCGGCGAGATGGCCGATTATGCGCCGAAATATCCGACCGTGGCCTCGATGGAAGAGGCCCTGTCCCATACGGCCGATATCAAGCGCGAAGGTAAAGGCGCGGTTTAATCCCGAATTGCCATGGTTGAAGCGGGTGCACCGGGGTATGTGGGGTCCGGTGCATCCGTTTCATTGCAGATGAGATCCAAGCAACAGCTGCTGCCATGTGACGATGCAAGTCGAGAGCGGCATAGGGGGATGCAATGAATATTTATACGTTTGTCGCGCATGCCCTGGGCATACAGTGTGGAAGAGGGACGGCTGAGAGCGATCTGTCGGCAGGTGCATGCGCTTCCGGCCTCTTTCCGTTTGCCTCATTCGGTGATTTCCCCGATCGCACGGGTGGGGAGCCGATTGCTCAGGCCTGTCGCGATGATCGGGCAACCAACAGCGACATGCAGGCGTAAAAGCCCTGCCGAGTGCGACCCATCCCGGCTTCAATGGTCTTCGGGGCGCTGCAGCACCACCCGGTACGCATCCATGCTACGGCTGCGAAAGGCGTACGCTGAACCCCAGAGGTAGAGACGAAAGCGGCGATAAAGCATCTCGCCCCAGCGGCGGATGATTTCATCGCGGCCGCTTTCCAGCTTCTCGGCCCAGGCCTTGCAGGTCAGGTAGTAGCTGTAGCGATCGTTATGCACCTCCAGCACCTCCAGCGGCGTTTTCGATATGGCGGCCAGAAAGGCGTGCAGGCAAAAGTAGGTGTGATCCCCCGGGAAGATATAGCGGGAGACGAAGGTGGGCTTGGAGTACTTGTCGCGGAAGGCACTGGCGTCGAGATAGATGTAGCCGCCCGGCTTCACCAGATGTTGAAAATGCCGCAATACGGCCGGGTAGTCGGGCAGGTGTTCCATCACACCGAGAATGACAATGGCATCATAGGGCTCTGCGACGGCATGCTCCCAGAAGTCCTGGTTCAGCACCCGGCAGGGCAGTTGCCGGCGTCGGATCAGCTCCGAGATGTACGCTTCGGACTGGCGCGATATCGTCAGCGAGGTGACCTCGATACCCTGTTGTCCGGCATACTCGGTGAAGCAGCCCCAGCCACCTCCGACATCCAGGACACGCGCCCCCGGCTCAATCCGGCAGGCATCAATGGCGAAGTCGAGCTTGCGGTGCTGCGCGCTCTCCAGGGCTTCATCATCGTGCGCGAACACACCCTGCGAATAGCAGCGTGTCGCATCCATGAAGCTGAGATAGAAATCGTTGTCAAAGTCGTAGTGGCTGGCGATCGCCTGTCGGTCGGTCTGCACCCGTCCAATGAAGAACGGCGCGATCCGTCGCCGTAGCACATGCAACGGATGCGTATCACTCAGCAGGCCCCGGAGGCTGACGAAGCCCAGCATATCGCCCACGACATCCAGGCTGCCGGCCATATACGCCTCGCAAATCTTCAGCTCGTCCAGGCGGCCCAGGGCAATCAGGCCGTCCCGGTCCCGGACCAGGATCCTGGTGGCAGGTTTGCCGCTGCCGAAGTGATAGCTGTGCTGGTCCCATAGATGCAGTTCGATCGGAGGGATTTTTTGATCGGCCAGGCGACGTTGAATCGATCTGAATATACGATCATAGCGAGTCACCAGTGCCGGTTCGGCTGCTTGTCCCATCGTTTATTCTCCTGGCAAGGCCCGGCGACTTCCGTTCCCTCCCTCAAGCCGCCGCCATTTGCTCGCCCTGCCTTGCAGGGCCGAAAAAAAAATGGCCCTATCGGCGCCATCGAAATTAGTGTTAACAGGCTCTGGCTAACCATTTTAGTCAAGCTCATTGCAGGCTGCCAAATGCCGCCTCGTGCTTTGCCTGCATGCGATCGTGCTGGGGAGGGGCGATACGATCAGGCTGGAGAGGCGCCGTCGCGTTTTACCCTGGCGTCCTGATTGTGCCCGGAGGCCGTGCATCGGCCTCTCCTGGGAGCAGAAATGATTCGCCGAAGCGCATGGTGCGCAGGTGTTATGACTGCTGTCGCGATGCACGGCCGATAAACAGTGGTGTGAGTGCGTAGATCAGCAGGCTGATGCCATAGGTGCTGCCGGCTATCGGGTCACGGCTGTCGAGATAGGCGACAAGCGACAGGCCGCGCAATTGCAGCACCACGGTCAGCTCGACCAGCAGCAACAGCGCCAGCGCCAAGCCGCCCATGATTAATCGCGGTGCGGTCCGGGCTGGGAGCCGGAACCGGCCCACAATCCGATGGGCTGAGAACAGGATAACGGCAAGCATCACTGGCATTTCAGCCAGCTCCGCCCACATGACTCCCAGCAGCGGTTCCAGCCACAGTACGCGAACGATCCCCAGCATGAAGCCGGCTGCGAAGACCACGGCGAAATAGAGCAGGCCTGCCTTGAGCGCCCGTATCATGGCCGTACAGCCGTAAACGCGTGCTGCAGCAAGCGCTCTTGCAGCTGCTGCGACCAGGGGCCGTGGCCGCGCCAGATGATCCTGCCTTTGCCAGCCCCCTTACCATCGAGCAGTAGCAGCCAGGCATCGTCCTCGTGGGCTGCATCGAAGCCGGCCAGTGTCCTCCATGCCTGTTCATGCTCGCGGACCAGCAGGAAACGGGCCTGCCGCTCTTTGGGGGTGTTGTCGCGGATACGCCCGGCCACAAAGCCTTTCAGCAGGCCGGGCACTCCGGCAATGACAGCCACGTCGAAGCAGGCGAGCCGCGGGCCCGTGCAGGCATCGTGCAGCCGGGTTGCCCATGCATTTGTCTGTTCCCGCGAGGTGCGGGTGAATCCGATGATCAGCAGGCCGTTATTGCCTCGAAGATCCTGAGGCAGGGTGACCGCTTCACCGGCCAGTGATTCGGCTGTCAAAGGCAGGCTGGTCGCAATCATGGCGGGGGATTCAGGTATGGCGGAGGTTTCGGCCATGGCGGGCAGAGCCGGCAGCGATGTCATGGCCAGGAGCAACGAGAGGATCAAGGCTGGCATAAGGCGCTCTAGAGGTGGGCCCCGTGCAGGCCTGTGATCACCATCTGGGTGCCGATGACGGCCAGAATCAGTCCCATGAGGCGGGTAATGACGTTGACGCCGCTCTGGCCGATAAAGTTGATGATACGCTGACCGGCAATAAAGAAGAGATAGGTGATCAGGCAGAGCAGGGCAAAGACGAGCACGGTGATGACAATCTCAACGGCATTGCCGGTGGCGGAAAAGTTCATGGCCGTGGCCAGGGTGCCGGGCCCGGCCAGGATGGGCATGGCGAGTGGCGAGACCGCCACACTCAGGGCCGCCTCGCGCATCTCGGTCGTATCCTCTTCGCTGGGGTGGTGCACGCGGGATGGTGCGCCATGCAGCATCTGAAAGCCGACCAGTACCACCAGGGCGCCGCCTGCGATGCGGAACGCCGGCAGCGTGATGCCGAACAGCTCGAACAGCATGCGGCCGAACAGGCAGAACAGCAGCACAATGACAAAGGCGAGGAGCAGCGACTGAACGGCGACCTGGCGTTTGATAGCCGGAGGGTCCGTTTCGGTCAGGCTGATGAATAACGGTGTATTGGCCACGGGATTCATGATGGCGAAGAAGGCCAGAAACACCGTAATCGAATGGTTCAGAAGATCGCCCATCAATTCATCTCCCGCATTTACGCCAACATAGCCAGTCGGCCCGTTGGCGTCAAAGCGACGATTTCTGCCCTTTGGTGATCGATCCGTTAGTGTTTGGGCATGACGATACCGCCTGGAGGAGATATTCGGTCGACGATCCGCGCAATGGCGCGTGAGCAGGGCTTCGAGCTGTGCCACTTTACGCGCCCGGCCATCGCCCCGGAGCAGGGCGAGGCGCTCGATGCCTGGATTGCGGCCGGCATGCATGGCGATATGGCCTATATGGGCGAGGCGGTGCGCACGGCACGCCGCAAGGCGCCGGACTCGATGCTGGAGGGGGTGCGCACGGTGATCAGCCTCGGCATGTGCCATACACCGCCATCCTATACGCTTGCGGAGGCGGAGCAGGCCATGGATCGAGGCGTCTTCGCCGCCTATGCCCATGGCGACGATTACCACGAGGTGATGAAGAAGCGGCTGAAGGCGCTGGCGCGCGAGCTCGATGCGTTGCTGGGCGAGCACGGACAGAGGGTCTATGTCGATACGGCTCCGGTGCTGGAGCACGCCCTGGCCTCCGCCTCGGGACTGGGCTGGCAGGGGAGGCATTCGCTGACCATCAGTCGCCAGTATGGCTCCTGGCTGATGCTGGGCGAGATTTTCACCACCGCCGACCTCACACCCGATGCGCCGGCCGGTTTCCACTGCGGCAGTTGCCGTGCCTGCCTCGATATCTGTCCCACGCAGGCCATTGTGGCGCCGTTCACGGTCGATGCCCGCCGCTGCATCTCCTATCTGACCATCGAGTATGGCGGCATCATTCCGCGTGAACTGCGCCCACTGATGGGCAATCGCATCTTCGGCTGCGACGACTGCCAGGCCATCTGCCCGTGGAACCGCCACGCCACGGCGCCTGAGCCCGATCTCCTTAAGCCTCGCAGGGAGAATATCCTGCCCTCCCTTGTTAGCCTGCTGCGCCTGGATGAGGCAGGCTTTCGCGAGCGTTTCCGCAAGTCGCCGGTGAAGCGGACTGGCCGAATCGGGCTGCTGCGCAACGCCTGTATCGCTGCCGGAAACAGCGGTGATGTCTCACTGCTGCCGCACCTGCAGCGGCTGCTGAATGATGAAGCCGCAACGCTTCGCGCCCATGCTGTATGGGCTATGCAACAGTTGTGTAATACAACTAATTGGGCCGATATTGTCGCTATACTGGAAAGGCAGCGGCAACAGGATACGAACCAGGAAGTAATTGAAGAGATCGAGCTCTCTCTTCAGGAAATAAGGATGAATTATGGCTGACATCAAGGCATTTATTTTTGATCTCGACGGCACCATGGTGGATGCATTGCCCGATATCCGGGCCAATGCCAACCGGGCCCTGAAGGCACTCGGATACGAGCTGCAGCTCAGCCTGGATGAGACCCGTCCGCACGTCGGCGGCGGGGCCCAGAAGCTGGCATCGAGTGTATTGGGCAAGCCGATGGACGATCCGGACACCATGGCTCTCTACCACGCCTTTGCCGATATCTACGAGAAGCACCCGGCCGATTTTGGCAAGCCGTTTCCCGGTGTGATGGAGACGCTGCAGGGCCTGAAAGAGGCGGGGATGAAGCTCTCCTGCGTTACCGCCAAGCCGGCCAAGGCACGCGTGAAGGTACTCGACCAGCTGGGGATTACCCCGTATCTGACCCACGCCCTGTCGCCGGAGGATGGCTTTGCCAAGAAGCCGGCCCCGGACATGCTCGACGAGTGCTGCCGGGTGATGGGGGTTACGCCTGCCGAGACGGTGATGGTGGGGGATACCCGTTTCGATATCGAGGCGGGCTTCAATGCCGGCTGCCATACGGTCGCCTACTGCGAGCACGGCTACCAGCCGCTGCCGGAGGAGTTCGAGGGGCGCGTCATGCGTCTGCCGGCCTTTACCGATCTGCTGACCCTGATCGATGGCTGAGCGGCCCGGGCTTGCCGGCATCTACGGCATCCTGCCGGCCGATGTCGAGACCGATGCACTGCTAGGCAAGGCGGAAGCGGCCCTGCGCGGCGGGGTGCGTATCCTGCAGCTGCGCGACAAGCAGCAGGGCTACAAGCGTCGTATTCGCCGGGCCGAAGCCCTGCGCGAGCTGACGGCACAATACGAGGCGAAGCTTTTTATCAACGATGACCTGCGCGTGGCACTGGATTGCGCTGCGGATGGCGTGCACCTGGGGCGCACCGATCTCGAGGATCTCACCACCCTGCGTAGCGAGGCGGGAGAGTCGCTGATCATCGGCATCTCCTGCAAGGGCGATGCCCTGTTTGCGCAGCAGGCCATGCAGCATGGTGCCGACTATGTCTCCTTCGGTGCCATCTATCCCACCGCCACCAAGCAGGATGCGACGCCGATCGGCCTTGCACGCCTGCAGAAGGCGCGTACGCTTTTTCCGGATACCAATATCTGCGCCATCGGCGGTATCGGCGAGCAGGAGCTTCCGGCCGTGAAAATGGCCGGGGCTGACTGTGCCGCCGTCGTCTCGGCCCTGTTCGGGGCGGAGGATATCGAGGCCACGGCGCGGCGCATGGAGGCCCTATGGCAAGCTACCCCTACGTCTGCCTGACGATCGGCGGCTCGGATTCGTCGGCCGGCGCCGGCATCCAGGCCGATCTGGCCACTTTCAACGCCTTCGGCCTGCACGGTTGCAGCGCCATCACGGCCCTGACGGCCCAGAATCCAAAACAGGTGACCGCCGTACAGCCGGCCTCGCTGGAACAGCTGGAGGCCCAGATCCGTGCCGTGTTCGATTACTATCCGGTGGCGGCTGTGAAGACCGGCATGCTTTACGATGCCGAACGCGTGGCTTTGGTCGCCGAACTGATGCAGAAGCTGCACAGCGGCAAGCCGCTGATCGTCGACCCGGTGATGATCTCCACCTCCGGCGCAGCACTGCTCGATGAGAGCGCCGTAACGACGCTTGAAGAAACACTTTTCCCGCTCGCCACCCTGATCACCCCGAACCTGCCCGAGGCGGCCGCCCTGCTGGGGCGGGAGGTCGATGATTCGGTCGAGGATGCCGATACCCTGATGATGCGTTATCGCGCCGCCATATTGCTCAAGGGCGGGCATTCCGATGATGAATTCACCCTGATCGATACCCTGTGCGAGCCGAACGGCGTGCTGACCCCGATCGCGCATCCAAAGCAGGAGTGGGGCAGGGACCGGGCCCACGGCACCGGCTGCCGCCTCGCCTCGGCCATCGCCGCAGGCCTCGCCAGGGGGCAGAAGCTGCCGCAGGCAGTCAACCACGCCATCGACTGGCTGCAGGGCAAGTAACTCATCTCCCCGGCGGAACGTTTCCGCCGAGTCTTCACATCAGCAGGCCCCGATATATCCAGATAAAGCCGGTTATATCCGGTTGTTTGCCAATCGGCGAGTTTTTACAGTGGATTGATTCGGAGGGAAGGGAATACGATGACTTCGGGTCAGGCTCCTTCTTCTATCTGCAACATTCGGCCAGTTGATATCATCAGGTGGCTTAAGTAAAAGAAAAAATTGTCTTTTTCTCACTCTGCAGACGGCAAGGCTGCATGCTTTGGGTGACGATGTTCGCAGCACAAACAGAATCGGGGGGAGTGATTCGTGGATACATTGATAGAGCACAGCAAAGAGAGTGATTTGAAACCGGACTTCCTTGGCGAGGGATCAAAAATCGAGCTTTATGTGTTCGAGTCGATCGATAAGATGAAAGGCTTTCTGCGTGAAGTGGGGGTTGCCGATACCTTTATCGATAACTTTTCGCGTTTTAAGCCGGCCGGGCAGGCGATGCAGACTGCGGCCACCTACGCCCTGGCCGCCAGCCTGATTGCAAAATTTGTCATCATCAGGAAGTACACCATTGCAAAGGATATGGGCGTCAAGCATGGCCATACCGGCAAATTGACGTTCAGCGTCGATCCGGGCTACCTGTTGGTTGTCGCTAAAAATGCCAATGCCATCCTGCTATCCGCCGAGATCCATCCCGGAAAGCGTTACAGCTTTCGGGTGATCGGTACCGGCCGGGACATGCGCGGCGAACTGACCCAGCTGTAAGCTGACGGGGAGAGCGTGTGTTAAACCCGATACGAATCGTCTTTCAGCAGATCCACGAACCTGTTGATAAGGCTCAATATATCAATGATCGTCTCGAGCTGTTGCTGCAGGCCTCCGAGGCCGATCCTCACCCGGATGGGAAGACTTATCGCATCAGCTCCACGCACCAGTCGGCGCTGATCAGGCTGGTGCTGAACAGTCAGTTTGCCGAACCGAAACTCGCGGCCACCGGGGAACACCCGGAGCTGAGCGGCAATCAGCAACTGATAGCCGGCGAAAGGATTCAGTGCGCCTTCGACACCATTCAGTCCATTAACCCGCTGCTGCCCGGCGAGCAGCTGATTAGCCAGCAGCAATCCTATCTGGCCGAAGATTATCTCGGCTATACGTCGCGTACCGGGGTGATCAGGCAGGAGACGAATATGGCAACGCTCTATTTCGTTTTCCTGGACTGTTTCATTGAGCCCTCCGGCGATGTCCAGTGGGTGCCGCCACGGGATCGGCAGCAAAAAAACCTGTTGTCGCAGGCTATCAACCAGTTGCCGTCCGACTGTGAAGATCGGAAATACCTGCATGAAAAGCTTGAGGACGGGCTACGGCACCTGGTGCCGGTGCCCTATAACATCCTGGCTGTCACAGCCGAAGGGTAGGGTGCTGCTTATTTCCAGAGATTTGGGTCAGGCCCTTGCAATCATGCATTTGTTGCAATGCAAGCCTTGACCGCCAACATAGATGTTGGCGGAGCAGCAGTGATCAAACTAAATCCACAGGTGCTGGAACACTGATAATGCGAACGAGCCTCCATAAGAGAATGGGTTGTTATGACTTCAGAGAAATTATCATACGCTAGAGTCGACCTTGCCTGGCTGGTTTTTCTTACGGGAGTGGGTGGTGCTCTGAGTGCTGTTCTGGCGACGAGTGCCTTCGATCTAAGCGTCTTCTTTTCCGGAATACTATGTGTCGGTTTGATCGCCATCGGGCGTCGGGAAGGATACTTGATCGGGCTCTACAACAGTCTTTCTTACTCGGCTCTTGCCTACAACAACGGCCTGTACGGAGAGGTATATCTCAATCTTCTCTTTTTCGTGCCAACGGGCATCCTGGGCTATCTCATGTGGCGACGGCATTCGACTCCGAGGAAGACCGTTGTCATGCGGCAGCTTACCCGGTTTCAGCGGGCACTTGTCGCGGCGGCCTGTATTCTCGCTACTGTGATGCTTGGCCTGCTCTTGCAGCTGAATGCGAGTCAGAACATCCCATTCATCGATGCCTCGACCAACGTTCTTTCCGTCATGGCCACTTTTCTGATGATGTGGCGTTACAAAGAGCAGTGGCTTCTCTACATCCTGCTGAATGTCATCACGATCGTTATGTGGTTTTTGCGCGTCCAGGCAGGGGGTGAGTCGGGTGATTTAATGGTGCTCATGTGGTCATTGTTCCTGCTCAATGCGCTCTTTGGCTACTGGCGGTGGCATTTGGGTACGAAGGAGACCGCAGCAACAGATGCTCGTGAGGCCATCGGGGAAAAAGTATGCGACGCGGCCTGACGCTGGGTAAATTCGCACCGTTTCATCGTGGACACCAGATGCTGGTGGAGACGGCATTGGCCGAAGTCGATGAATTGGTCGTCATGGTCTATGCCACGGATGTAACCGACGTACCTTTGCAGGTTCGAGCCGGATGGATAAAGGCTCTGTACCCCTCAGTTCGGATTATTGAGGCCTGGGATGGTCCGGATGGTTATGGTGACACCCCGGAGATTCGCAGCGAACAGGAGAGCTATATCCTCAAGAAACTGGATGGGCTCCGCATTACTCATTTCTACTCCAGCGAATTTTACGGTGACCACGTCAGCCGGGCACTTGGTGCGGTGGACCGCCGGGTTGACGAGGCTCGCCAGGCAGTGCCAATCAGCGGGACCGCACTACGCGGCGACTACTTCGCAGGGAGAGACTACATTGCCCCGCGAGTTTACGCCGACCTTATTACCAAGGTCTGTTTCATGGGGGCTCCTTCGACCGGAAAGACTTCCCTTGCCGAGGCTCTGGCAAAACGACACAACACGGTATGGATGCCGGAGTACGGTGCTGAGTATTGGCTGGAACATCAGGTGGAGCGGCGGATTACGCTGGAGCAGTTCGAGGAGATTGCCCCGGAACATAATCACAGGGAAGACGCAATGGCGCTTGAAAGCCGCAAGTACCTCTTTTGCGACACGAACCCGATCACCACCTATCTGTTTGCCAAGGACTACCATGGAAGCGCAGGGCCGGTGCTCACGCGCCTGGCCCAGGAGGCGGAGAAACGGTACGACCTCTTTTTTCTCTGCGATACGGATATTCCTTACGCGGATACGTGGGATCGCAGCGGGGATCAGAAGCGAAAATGGTTCCAGGATCAGATTGTCGGCGATCTCGCTGAACGGCATATACCGTTTTTTAACGTCAGTGGGACGCTGGATGAGCGCATGACACAAGTTGATCTGGTTCTGGAAAAGTACCGAAAGTTTGGGAATGTGCTGGACTTCTGGAACGGTCGCCACGCTTAATCGATCGCTGGCATGCAGCGACTGTCCGGTTGTATGCATCTGGAGAAAACCGGCTTTTGATTGCAGGGCGGTTGTTCGTAGTGCTGCGGATTTCTATAGTGGGATCACATGAGGGGAGGGGAGATCGATGACTTTCAGGTGCATGTCCTTTTTCGTCTTCTCAATATCCGATTGGATCGTGGTGTAACGTAGCTTTATGAAAAGAGAAATGAGCCATTTTCACCTTCAACTTCAGGGATGTTATACACCACATTTGGTGTATAACATATGTTAGGCCCCGAATGCCCCAAGGAAAGATTATGGAAGATAAAAACTACTCCTCTGATTCACCAGTCCACGAGCAAGGGCAAGATAGATTTTCGCGCTGGAGCTTCTCAGAGAGAGTAGCCCAAGTAATATCAAAACGAAGTGATCCAAGCAGCATTGTTATTGGTCTCTACGGGATATGGGGTGATGGTAAAACATCTGTTCTCAACTTTATCGAAAAATCACTTGAAAGTGATGGGAACGTAATATGTATAAAATTCAATCCGTGGCGTTTCGGTACAGAAGATGAGTTACTAACCGGCTTCTTTTTTGATATTGCAGGAGCGCTAGATGCAGAACTGATTAAAACCGGTGATAAGCTCAAGGATTTCGTTAAAAAAGCAGCGCCTGGTGCTGGGGCTATTATGGGTGCAAAGGGAGCGGGCGATGCTCTTGGATCATTTATCTCAGGGCCAGATATAAATGAACTTAAGAGAAGAATAGAACGTGAGTTAGAGTCAGCCAAAAAACGAGTCCTTATACTAATCGATGATGTAGATAGGCTGGAAAAGACTGAAATACACGCATTATTTAGATTAGTTAAGTTAACAGCAGACTTTAAATATACATCGTACATCTTGGCATTCGATAAAGATGTTGTCGCCGCATCTTTGCAAGATCGCTACTCTAGTGCTGCTGAGAATTCCGGCGAGGCATTTTTAGAGAAAATCATTCAGGTTCCTCTACATTTGCCAGCAGTTGAAAAGCAAGTGCTTCGAGAGTTTTGTTTTCAAGGAGTGGATGAAGCTATAAATATTGCAGGTATTTCGCTCTCCGAACAACAAGTGCAAGAATTTGTTCGTGACTTTAGCGCCGCTTTCGATGATTGCTTAACAACTCCAAGAAAAGCCAAGCTTTATGGAAATACACTAATGTTCTCTTTGCCAATTTTGCAAGGAGAGGTAAACGCAGTTGATCTCATGCTTTTGGAGGGAATAAGAATCTTTTGCCCACCTTTGTATGAGGCGCTGAGAATAAATAAGAGACTATTTACAGGGTCTTTCAGAGATAGCCATTACTCGAACAATGATAGCGAAAAGGAACACATAAGAAATCTTTTAGATGGCGCACTTAGTCGAGGTAAGAATATTAACAAAGAGGGGTTTATTGACCTCTTAAAGAACATGTTTCCAAAGCTTCAATCAGTTTATGGCAATATGAACTATGGATCGGATTGGTATGAGAAATGGAATAATGGACAGAGAATTTGCTCTGAAAATTATTACTCTAGATATTTTACGTACGCGATACCAAAGGGAGATATATCAGATAAGGCAATTCTGGAGTTATCTAAAGATAGTGAGAAATGGGAAGAGCCCTACGATTTAGAAAGCAATCCACTAAATGAAATATTTAACGCCTCTTCAGCTGAAACACTAATTAAAAAATTGAGACATAAGGCAGGAAAAATAGATGCTGATGCCGCGTTAGCATTGGCTGTTGCTGTTGCACAAAAGAGCGATGACATCCCCAATCCAGAGTTGTTGTATAGCTGGATAACTCCATTTTCGCAGGCAGCCATGCTAGTTAGTGATTTAATTCAAAACGTACAGGAACCTGACCGAGTTGCTTTGGCAAAAAAATGCATCGATTCAGCACCTTCACTGGAATTTAAACTCGAGATTTTTAGATGGTTAAAACGTGAGGATGAAAACAAGCCCGAAAAGGATGCTTTTTCTGAAGCCTGTATAGATGATATTGGAAAGCACTTGGGAAAACTTATAGATGATAAAATTGAAGGGAAGGACGATCTAACCAGGCTGGCGCCTAACTCCATCCCAACGATATTTTATACATTAAATAGATATGTGCGTGATGACTATGTGAATGATTATGTAGCAGGGTTGATTTCGAATGATTCAGAAGCTCTTGTTAGAATACTTGATTCTTATGTGCCAACTGCTTGGGGGGTGGAATCTGGCATTTCGCACAAGTCGGATTTCGAAAGAGAGCAATACAACAGTCTAACTGGGCAATTAGATGCCTCAATAGTTTTAAGCGCAATCCAAGATCATTTCCCACAGGCAATGGGTGTCTCTGATGACTTCCCAATATTGTACGATGATGATGTAGACAAGGGGATTCTATTCTTGAAGCAATTTGTCTGGTTACATCAATACGTACTGCGTGAATCGGAATCTGAAGAGGAGCCACATGATGGTGGAGAGTAGGCCTAACAAGGCGCTGCTGTCGGACAAATTTTCCGCTGCGCTCCACAATTCCGGGGACACAATGAACTAGCCCGGCTTTAACGGACACCTAAAATGGGG
>CAZCZU010000003.1:0-97119 GCA_964503475.1 uncultured Zetaproteobacteria bacterium | reverse complement strand
AGCAGGTGGCCATCCACCTCATATGAATTTACAGCAGTATAGGGACTCAACCATTCAAGTAATCACACTACATCTAAGGCTGCCATCAATAAGCAGTCATTCAGAATTGGGGCTCATGTCTTTAGAACCCCAGTTTTTTCCATTCCGCTTCAAGCCTTTCGCCGACCAATACTTTAAAGGCATCTTGTTTGTCTACATATCTGGTGTTGGTGTCAGCTGCATCTCGAAGCTCTTCAGTTGCTGTTTTAAAGTCTTCATAGGTATCGCTGCCTCTTTTAAAAAGGAGCAATAACCTACTTTCCTTTGCCCTGTAATCTGACATTGCATCCGTAGGATGGAGATTCGTTCCAGTAATATGTTTCTGAAGATATATGCTTTCAGCTACTCCAATCAGTTCCGAAGCAGAGTCTCTTAAATTATTCATCCATTTTTCTTTGATCGTATTTTTCCACGACCTTACTGCCCAGATAAGAGCCACAATATTTTGTTGACTGACAAAAAACCATCATACTTTCCGCATCCCAACTTATTGATTTAAATAAGGGCGAATTCATTGACGGTTATAAAAGTATCATACTTTTTTCCAAATGATTTCTTGTCACCATTCGATTTCTGACAAAAATGTATCATACTTTCATGTGCAGCATGCGTTAATACATGATACTGTATCTCTACTTTTCAGTCATTTCTCCCCAGCAGATCAACAATCTTGCTACGATAACTTGTATGACAGCCCATACACGCAGAGAGCATCTGTGACTGATGCTGAATCAATAGTGGCACATCCTTGGCTTTTGCTGCCTCTTCTATCTTAATAGCCAGTTCATGTACCTTGTCATCAGCACTTTTAAACTCTGGCATCTCCGAACCGAGCTCACGTAATATTTTCATGCGTTGACCTAGTGACGGCTTTTCATGATAAGCAATAGCATGTGCAAAGTTTGCTGCAGCATCAAAATTCTCAACTAAGATGGCTTGGTTGAGCCTGGAATAGTCTTGCCCTAGTTGCTGCATGATCTGTTTTAAAGAGCCATCGCTGGCAGGCTCGGCCCAACTATCCATTGCAACAAACATGACAACTATAAAATATACGAATAAACCTTTACGCAACATGATTAGCTCCATTTTTCATATTCCGGAAAAGAAAAATCATTATACCTATCCAGACTATAGATCGTAACGTCATCGCAACAATAGTTCTGACTTCGTATGCACCATCAGTAAAGATGTGCACACCAAGTACAGAGAATATCAGCAACGATGAGCCTGCAATCAACATTGCCAGCAACTTTGACCAAGGCTTGTAAAACAGGATTCCCAAACCAGCCGCCACATACGCAAACCCTGCCAGGAAATTAAACCAGACCACGAAAGACACGTAATTTCCGGCAGCGATTCGATAGGACTCCTCACCAAATAATACCTGTCCGCCAGACTTGATGGTCATAATGCCAAAAAGAATTGCCACTGCCGAGATAACTCTGTTGAGGATTTTTCTATCTCCTAGCCTTCTTTCCACTCCAACTCCTACTTATCGCCACCGAGTTGCTCATATACTGTGCTCATAGTCCACCTCATATTTCCTATAAACCGAATAGGATAACGGTAATGAACTTTAGCCCCCCATTGCCAAAAGATGTCAACAAAATACATCTTTTGGCAATGCGACTACCTCAAACAATGAATCCGATTAATAGTCCGTCGTGCATTTATTGCAGTTTCAAATACTCATCTGGCATCTTCCAGAAATGAGGTCTGATATATTTCAATGGCCTTCCTGTGCTTCCCGCTGAAAATGAATAACGCAGCAATAAAATTATGTCGGAACTTACAGCGATATTATCATAGAAGTATCCATGCCCTAGTCCTGAAGAGCGGTTAACCTCGATAAATGCAATGTTGTTTACATGGTCACCTATTTTCACTTGCTCTGGCGCATTTTCAGTCCGAATCTGCCCAAACCTGAGTACGCTGTTGAATAGAAGTGACGCCAAACCAAGAGCTTTATCTTCTGGTGAAACATAGATCGTCACCTGCCCGATGCCTTCGGCGAGTCTTTCTGCTGCCAAACGCTGGCTTACAACTTCCATGTCCATATCCGGTGCTATGAGTAGCAAATTGGCAATCTTGTATCGCTGCAGCATATCCACATTGGATGCACGTGCTTCGATAAACAGCTCCCGAAGCGCAGTGGTAATAACGTCAGCCCCTCGACTGTGAGCAACAATATGGATTCGTAGCACTTGCTTATTTGAGGATAAGCTTTTTAGAAATTGTTTCAGGTGGAATATGGTAAATTCGCCTGATTCCCGATCGTAGCTATATGAGGTCAAAGGCACGCCACTCGATCCAGCCGGCCAGCTATATACGACAGGAACACCTTCCCTGCCTAGAAAGTGCCACATACCTGCCCATGTCTCTAATGCGAACTCCAAACTGTTGTCCGCGCCATGGACAAAAAGGAAAACATCCTTGCAAGAGGTGAGTTCAAGGCGTCGAACAATCTCATATTCTAAATGTTTATCCGCCCTCACAAATTCAGAAATCGTTTTTTTATCGACCAAATATTTACCATCTTGCAGAGAGAACGGATAAGGGGTTGGGGGAAAACGGCTTATTTCCCTTAATGTCTCGAGTTCCACTGTCGAGTTGACCTGACCTTTATCCACCCCCTGAAAGGCTGTACTAGCACCATGATTGAATAACACCTTTGCCGAGCCAAAGGCCAACGATGGCGATCTCTGTGCGTTGTACATAAGCATGTTGTGTTTGTCTTTGTAAGGAGCACGGTCAGTGACGTACAGCAAATCAACATCGTTGCTCTGCAGTTCTCTCAATGAATCAGCAAACAGTTCGTGCTGATGTGAAGAGTAGATCGTTGGCGTAGGCATCAAGGGTCGATTACCTGCGCAGGCACTCAACGCTAGCACCCAAACCAACAGAACCAGATACTTCAACATGCACCGGCGCTCTTGTTGCTATACATCACTTAATCTTTGCCGTACCTGGACCGGCTTGATTCACATCTGCATGATCAGAAAATAACGAACCACCCCCCATAGCCTGATACAATGCAACAGTATCAATGAGTCGCCTTGACTGGGCCGCTATCAGGTTTAACGAATTCAGTTGTACCTGTTGGTCGGCTGATAGTATCTCCAAGTAGCTTGCCACGCCGAGAGAATACTTCTGTTGTACAAGCACTCTAGACTTTTGAGCTGCTGAATCCGCAGCGGCCTGAGCCGAAAGCGAGTTGGCATCATGTTCAAGTGCACGCAGTACATCTGCCACATTTTGGAATGCATTTAGAACTGTTTGCCTATAATTTGCCTCAGCCGCATCAACTGCGGCCTTGGCCGCTTGAGATTCTTCAAGCAGCCCTTTATAAAACAACGGTTGAGCAAGCTGTCCGGCAACACCCCAAACCAGTGTCCCCGCGCCGAACAGACTTGATGCAGTCAACGCCTGAGACCCGATGTCTGCGCTCAGGTTAATTTGGGGGTAGCGCTTGGCAATGGCAACACCATAGCGCGCGTTTGCAGCCTGCAGCATAGCTTCAGAAGCTTGAATATCCGGTCGTTGACGGACAAGTTCGGAAGGAATGATAAGAGGTAATTCAGCAGGCAACGTGAAATCAGTCAGTTCAAAAAATGGAATATCCCTGCTTGATGGCGATAAGCCTGCAAGCACAGCCAATAGGTGTTTTGTCTGGTCCAATCCATTGCGCAGTTGCGGAAGATTAGCACGGGACTGCTCCACAACGGTCTGCAGAGCAAACACTTCATTTTGAGTCCCCACCCCCAATGATAGTCTTTTGTGGGCAATTTCTAACTGCTCTACTTGGGCAGATAATATCTGTTCGCTAGCCTCTATTTGCGCCGCTAATTGTGCCTGAGTTATCGCAGTAGACACCAAATTAGCGACAAGAAGCAGGCGCGCGATTTCTAGCTGGTAACGTTGATAATCAGCCTCAGCAGCAAACGATTCAAGCATGCGCCGGTTACCACCGAACACATCCAAGGTATATCCGACATTCACACCTGCATTAAACAGGCTAAATGTCTTTGCGCTTCCTGGCTGCCCAAACGCAGCAGTATTAACTCGCTGTCGGGAAGCCCCTGTATTGCCTGTCACTTGGGGGTACTGAGTTGCGCCCCCTTGCGCCCTGTATGTTTTCTCAGCCTGCTCAAGCCTAGCCTTGGCAGCATCTATAGTGGGGCTGGATTTCAAAGCGAGCTCTATCAGGCTGTCGAGCTTGGGAGATTCAAATGCCTTCCACCAATATGGGCTAATGTTGTTATTAACAAAGTGCTGACTGTTGCCTAGAGCAACGGGGGAAGAGGCTGTTTCGTCCACCATCGGTGTGCCAGTATATGTTATAGACTTGGGAGAGGCCGGCCTTTTGTATTCAGGGCCGGCGGCGCAACCTGAAATAAGAGCTGCGCAAAGAATAACAAATGCGGCAGTAAATGGTGACAGCCTCATTGAACCCCCACCCTGAATTGACATTACGGCATAATCGCCACCAAACAATTCAAACATTCTCATACTGCACGCCCCTCTCCAGCCTCCTCATGGGTTTTTCCATCCCTGATGTGATAGATTCTCTTGAACGTAGGAATGATTTTTTCATCATGCGTGACCACGATAATTGCCGTTTCATATTGCTTAGCCATTTGATTCAGGATTTTCACCACAGCCAACGCACGTTCGCTATCAAGGGGGGCGGTAGGCTCATCGGCAAGAATGACGGGCGGACGATTGACCAAGCCTCTGGCGATGGCTATTCGCTGCTGCTCCCCTCCTGAAAGTTGGGACGGCATGGCCTTTGCGCGAGATTCGACATCGAGCGCTATTAATAGCTCTTTGGCACGACTGCGTGCCTCTGCATTGGCTTGTCCTGCAAGCATGGGCAGTAACGCGACATTGTCGGTAACATCAAGGAATGGGATGAGATAAGGCGCCTGAAAGATAAAGCCTATCTTATCACGGCGTAGAGCACGGAGGTCTTTCACCTTCCAGCCTTCGTCATATATTATCTCATCACCGAGCGTCATTCGCCCGGCAGTCGGTTCAATCACTGCCCCCAGGCATTTAAGCAGCGTACTCTTGCCTGATCCAGATGGCCCCACCAAGCCGACCACCTCACCAGGAGCAACTTGCATGTCCACACCTTTTAACGCATCAACAGCCGTATCTCCGCTTCCATAACGTTTTTTGAGCCCTTCAATACGAATACCTTTTCCTGGCATATCACCCCCCTATGGCCTCGGCTGGATCGATTTTAAGAGCTGCTCGAATAGCTATAATGCTTGCAAGTATACAAATCACCACGACCGTCACGAACCCAATAATAGAATCCATCGGCTCGAGCAGTACATGCTTGGGAAATATCGGCGCCATCAACAGTGTTGCAGCAATCTTTCCCACGACAAAGCCTATCAAGCCGAGGGCGATCGACTGTTGCATGATCAGACTAACAATTGTCCGGTTTTTTGTGCCAATTAGTTTGAGTACTGCGATCTCCCGGATTTTACCGAGAGTCAAGGTGTAAATAATAAATGCGACGATGGCTGCGCTGACAATGGATAGGATCACCAAAAACATGAATATCTGTTTAGATGAAGTGGCGATCAGTTTACCCACCAGGATCTCTTTCATCTGACTACGGGTGTAGACAGTCAAGCGCTTCCAGCGTCGAATCGATTCAGCCACAGCATCAGCATTATAGCCCGGTGCAATTTGCACTAGCACTGCGTTGACATATGGATTCATGCTTTGCGAAGCGACAATAGTATCGAGCAGTCCCGGAATACCCGGTCGATTATAGGCCGGGTTTACGGCAGTACGACGTCTTTGCTGATCTATAGCATCGTTATCCTTGAGAAACTGAGCTTCCTGAGCATCCTTAATCGGAATAAACACCATTGGATCGCCACTAGACGAAACCATTCTTCGCGTCAGGCCAACTACAGTGTATTGGCTGCGGCGGACTTGGATTCGGTCACCGAGTTTAAACCCGGAAGCGATATCAGCGACAGCCTCGTAATGGCCACGGGTAATCTGGCGACCAGCGACTAGATATGGTGGCCAACCTGGCGTTCCTGGCTCTCCGGCCGCAATACCAGCAACCATCGTACGCACATCGCGATCGCCCTGACGCACCTGCATGGTTAGGTAGGTAACATTGGCTGCTAGCGCAACACCTGACATGCCGAGGATACCGCGCCAGACATCGTCATAGATACTTGATGGCTCGGCATAGGGGCCGAGGGTACCCTGTTGCACCACCCAGAGATCGGCACCACTGTTATCAAGCAAGGCCTTAGCGTCATCCACCATGCCACGGTAAATGCCGGCCATGGACAGAGTTATACCAATCAGCAAACCAAGGCCTACGCCAGTAAACACGAATTTACCCCAAGCATGCATGATATCACGCCCGGCCAAGCTGATCATTTTGTTACTCCGGGAATCTGATCAACTACGGCGATACGACTACGTGAAGTTAACACCTTGGTGCTATAAACGACCACTTGATCACCAATGTTCAGACCTTCAAGAACTTGCACCTGACCGTTCAGACCTACGACTCCAAAAGAGACCGGAGTAAAATGCAGCGTGTCATCATTTACCTGCCATACCCCCAGCTGACCATCGATTCGCTGAATTGCCGCATTGGGAATGCTTGGTCCGGAGGGGAGAGCAGGCAACTCAACAGTAACTTCCGCTAATTCACCAATTGGAGGAAGAGGTTGAGGCAGTTGCTCAAACACAATCTTGGCCAGAGTTTCCTCAGTCACGGCATCAGCTAAAGGCTCGCTACGCAGCACATGGCCGTTTTCTGCCTTGGCTGTCCTTGAGCGCAGGACAATCTGTGCCGGCAGATCTGCGGCAAGACCACTGGCATGAATTTGATCAAAACGCACATTAACCCATAGACTCTTTGCATCTATCAGCTCCATAACTGCTTGCCCTGCCACCATTGTTGTACCCGGTTCTGCATTCCGTAGTGAGACCAAGCCATCTACAGGCGCGATCAACAGCAGGTTTTTGCGCTGCATCATTAACGCTTCCAGTTCGGCATTAATACGAGCAACCTCTTCCCGCGCCATATTTAAGCTGGCCCTGCTGAGTTGTAGTTCATGTTTCTTAGAAGCTGCGATCTCCTCGCTGGTCGAACGTGCTGCCAACAGTTTTTCATAACGATTCGCCTGTGTTTGCGCGTAAATTTGTCGCACCTTGGCTTCATTCATTTGTGCTTCCGCTCGCTTCATGGCGGCTTGTTGTGCATTGATTCGCTCATCAAGATCGACAGGGTCCATTTCGCCCAGCAATTGCCCTGCACGAACCTTATCTCCAACCTGCACATCCAGACGCTTAACTCGCCCGGCAAACGTGGGACCAATCTTGTATGTGTAGCGAGCTTCAACCGTACCGATTCCAAATAGTTTTGGGGTGATTGATCGGTTCTCCACCGTGGTTACTGTCACAGGTATCGGCGCAAGTGGCCCTGATCGCAAAGCAACATAAATAAATAGCGCCAGCAAAGGGGTAGCTACTGCAAGCACGGCGAATGTTCGCCTCTGTATTGAAAGCCCTTTCATAGTGTCCTCACAATGCCTCGGCGATAGAACTAAAATACTCTGGATCCATTTTTCCTTCCTCAATTATGGCCTCAACCTGCACGGCTGAAATCGCCATTAGGGCTTGCACCAAATGCTTGGGTGGTGTTTTTTAGCTCGTTTCAATTCTACAAGTATCCGTGGAGCGCCGCCCTGGTGATTTACCACTACCGAAGACGCAATCATTCCATCTAAAATGAAAAACTACTTTGTGTGAAATTCCACATAGAAACGCACTGAACCTAATGGGCGAACTTGATGCCTCATGGCTGGCTCCACGATACCGAGAATGTCTTGGGAAAGTGTATGGGTCTCCTCGACAGGCTCCAGAATATGATACTCAAGAGAGCCTTCAATCACATGAATAACTCCCCAGGTCCCTGCTTTCGTGGTGTGCCCATTAAGTAGGCCTGAAGGTATTGTATCTTCGGTAAATTCTGGTGTCCGTTTATACGGCTTAACGTCAGCAGGTAATGTTTTCATAAATACTCCTTATCAGTTTATGTGAATTCAGTTGAACAGACGCTTTACCCGATTGAATTACCATTGATTATCTAGATGCGCACACGGCCAACATGCAGCATTCGCGCATCTCAGCTATCATCTGGAGTCGTCCATCAACGAATAAGCCTGCATGGCAAAGCAATTGCCTGTGCAACCTTCAGACCTCACAGCTACCGCAAGCACTACCCGGCTTTACACCCAACCGGACCAAAATCTTCTCCATCAGGCACCAACGGGTAATGCCCGACTGGAAGAGGTTCGCACCAACAAACAAGGTGAACCAGAACCATGATGGCTCTGATAATTGTACTCCGCCCCCTTGCGCCCCCAAGAAAACGGATAACATAATAAAGAAACCGGCAATAATTCGAATCACGCGTTCAGTTGTCATTTTATTCTCCTTTTTATTTCACGTTCATGACTGGCAGCTGATAGCTGGCATGACATGCAATACAGTTATTCATGGTCTCAGCCAACTTCATCTGAATCACCTTTACGGATTTTCCTTGCTGTGCCATGTCAGCGATTTCATCAAACGCATAATGCGTTCCGAATCCAAGCTTCTTGAATTCGAGCGGCAATTTGGCTCGTAAACGGAAGTCGACCGTTGCTATGGCAGCGCTGCCAATAGGACGTGCTGCAGCTTCAACTGCGCCTAAGTCCTCTTCTGCAAGTGCTGCGACTATCGCCTGGCTGGTTTCAAGCAACATGCGCATCTCGTTAAGAACAGCCTGTCGTTCAGCCGGCTCAAGCAGGACAGCAGTGCGACCATCATCACCCTTACCCGTGCTTCCCAGCACCACGAATTTAAAGCCAATCCCAACCAGCACTAACAAGAGAATGCCAATAGCAATCCAATGGGGGGTGGTATTTTTCACACAACTACTCCTGTGACTTGATATGCATTAATTTTTCGGAGATGGCTTTTAGCGTCTTCATTGCTATCGCCCTCTCCAATTCAGGAATATCACTGAGCACCTCGACCTGAAAGTCGCGCACCAACGGCTTGATCGCCATCAGAGCCTCTCGCCCCAATTCAGTCAGCTCAATGCGACAGCAACGCCGATCATTCGGGTCGGGCTTTCTTTCCACAACACCTTTGCGTACCAACCCATCAATTCGACGGGTTACAGTGGTTTTATCCCGCATCAGCATCGATGCGATCTCCACCTGTGTGAGACCGTCCCGCTGTTGCAGCCTGTAAAGAATGCCGAAATCTTGAGCTGTCAGCGAGTAGCCGGCAGCCGAGAAACGCTTGGCAATCTCCTCGGTCATGAGAAAGGCTGTTCGGTTTACATTGAAACCAAAGGCCTCTTCAAGCCGAAACTCTTGAGTCGATTCACTCATGATTCACTCCTTGCGCCGAACCATAACCAAATAGGTTGCATTATGCAACTGTTGCAGCATGCATCATAGAAACCAGGAAATAACATTCATTTTAAATATGTGTTTAAAATAATATGTCGCTGATAAGGTGCCCTGCCATCCGCATTACCCGAAACTTTTGAGATGAGGGGGTTCTACCCCGTCACTTCAGGTCAATGCCTAGCTTTTCCAATGCATTCTGAAGCGTCTTTTCCTGAGGCTTAACCTCGGTCTTCGATCGACTATGATTAATGGCAATAGCATTTCCAGGGCAAAGACCGACAAGCTTCCTAACTATCCCTTTATTCTTGGGTATTTCTTCCAATAGCTTTTCTATCCATTTATCAAATTTTGACTGCTCATCAAGTGTAAATGCCAATAGCTTGAACGCTTGTTCCGAGACTATCTCATTTCCTTCATCGTCTTTCTTTGTGGATGTCCTACGCTGTATTTCAACAAGGAATACTGGATTCGAATTTACTATCAGCCTTACAACCAACACTCCTCGAAAGCTAGTTTTCGTACTATCCGCATACACCCAGCTTTTGATCTCTGAGCTGACATCTTCTTTTAAGGAGAGTGCGTTTAGAGATATTAGTTTTGGCTCTTCAGTTGCATTAAACCCATCCTCGCGCGTAAACCATTCCACTGCTTGGATTGTTTTAGGGTGTTCTTTTTGGAGGTGGCAAACAGCATTCCATATATCTCTCAATACGCCTTGAGATTCCATCTCTTGGCAAGCATGGATGGATGCTTTTCCAACTCCCTTATTTGTCCCAGTCCTCTCTCCAGATGAAAAAGTATCCTGAGAAGTTTCTGCAGCAGGTTTTCCTGCAGAGGACTTAGCTTGCGGCCGTTTCTTATCGATAACTTTCCTTGGCTCTCCCAAAACAGAGAATGTTGGATCATGCACTTCAATGGTGGATGACCCATGATCTGGCGAATCATTGTCTGTTAAGACAATTTCTGGGATTTCTTTCATTACGCGTGATGGAGCACCATTCCATGCTGTACCATCTGCTTCGTCAGCTGGCTCTTCTACCAAACTTGTATTCACTTTATCTCGTAGAATTAGCACCCCTTCTGGGTCACTTCCTCCTGTAATTCTTAAACCCAGAAATGTTCGGCCGTCATTAGTCGAAATACCTTCCACAGCTACCATCGCCATGCCCTCAAACCATGGTCGTATCTTAATAAATGCCCTTTTTTCGCGTTCGTAAGAAGCCTCTAGTTCTGCATAAATCGATTTTGCTGCACGTCGAGCATATGAGTCATACTTGATATGCGCGGCGATTACAGCGTCACTCTTGTATAAATCTCTGCCCAAATTGATAGGCCAGCGATTGGATGAAGGCGGCTCTTCATCCGGACCAAAAATTTTTCCTTCCGCCGTCCCCCAAGGATATGTTGTTAAAACCCTTTTGAGCTCTTGTGACCGCCCATAAAACCGGCTGAAAAATTCGAGGCATGGAATCAAAAGGTTCTGGTCATCTTTGAGCGGAAAATCGAGCATCCACGATTCGTCGTAACTCGATTGCAACGGATAATCTTCTTTCTTCACTGGGCTAGGATTCTCATTTCTCAACGCACTTGCATGCGAAACAAAACTCCATGCTCCGTTTGAAAAGTCGACTACAACCCTCTTGGTAGTCAAAACAACTTCTGAATGGCACGCACCTTTTTTCCACACAGAGCCAATGCGAAGTATTCCTAGATGGGTTAATGCGACAGGAAAACTAACTGCCTTTCCAAGAATATTTCCCTCATCCAGCTTTCTGAAATAAACAATTACCTTGGGAACCGTTCCATCTCGGTTGTTCTTAATTATTCCACCATACCACCAAACAACCCAATCCTCGTTCTCCATCCCGGCAGGGAAGGAGATGCCTATCTCACTACTCTTAATTAGGCGGGTGGTAACCGGATTCATGAAAACTGATCTAAGCAGTAATACCGGTATCGATCAATTTTATTGAGACGTAATTTCTTTCTACTGTCGCGCCTATTGGTACAACGTCGCATCAAATTCTGAAAATGACAGCCACATCAAGCAGCGATCGGGCCGGCAGTACCTGGATACCATCGACACTGGCGGCCTCGGCGGCATTGTCGGCCGGCACAATGATCGCCTGATAGCCCTTAGCACGCGCAAACAGGGTCAACGGCAGCACGCCAGCCACGCTGTTAAGGCGCCCGTCCAGAGCCAGTTCACCGATCAGGAACGGCATTGCCCCAGGCTGCTGCAGCTGTCCGGAGGCAATCAACAGACCGATGGCCACCGGCAGATCGAAATAGGCGCCATCCTTGCGCCGGTCGGCCGGCGCAAGATTGACGGTAATATGTTTCAGGGGAAATTCGAAGCCGGAGTTCAGCAGTGCAGCGCGCACCCGGTCACGCGCCTCGCGCACAGCCGCTTCCGGCAGGCCCACCATACTCCACCCGGGCAGGCCCCGGGAGAGGTCCACCTCGACATCGACGGGCTCGGCATCCAGCCCGCGCAGAGCGGCACAGGTCAGCCGGGCAAGCATATCAGCCCTTCTTTTCGAGATCCTTGAGCTGCTCTTCCAGAACCTTGATGCGTGCTTCCAGCTCCTGCATCTCCTCGCGTGCCTTGGCCAGCATCGCCTCCTGCACCTGCATGCGTTCGTGGGTTACCACGTCGAACTGCTGCAGTGCATTCTCAACGACACTACGCACCTGTGATTCGGCTTCCGTGCGGATGCCGCCCAGCATACGCAAGCCGCCGGCTATCTTGTCAGCGATATCATCCAGTGTTGCATTATTTGCGCTCATCCAACGCCTCCATCTTTTCCAATCTCACCCTTCAGAAAGGCCCGCTTGCCGGAGGGCATCTTGATACTGAGCCAGCCTTCGACGCGTGATTTCTTCACCTCCAGCCGGGCCCCGGGCAGATACCAGCCCACCCGGTCCGACTGAATCGTCGGGCGCTGACGCACATTATTGTAGCCGGAGAAATTGAAGCGGTCGCGGGAATGGACATGTTTGACCTGTTCGCGCACGGTTTCAAACAGGGCCGCCTCGACCGAGGAGGCACGTCCGACACTGCCATCACGTATCGTTACTCCGATCGTGGTCAGTCGACGGGTCTGACGAATCAGATGAGCGCGTCCATCCAGCTTGCCATTGCCAAAGGAGAGCATATAGCCATCCGGCACCGGTTCGACGAGCGTGGCTGGCAGCTCCATTTTCTTCAGGCTGCGTTGCATCGCCACCAGCGCCTCACGCATACCGACCGGCATGCTCTTTTTCTCATCCTTGAACAGGTAGGCCACGCCCTCGGCTGCGGTACCGACGGCACCGGCCACGGTCGTCATGACCACACAGGACGGGAGGGTCGACAGCATCAGCAACAACAGAATCAAACGCCCCAACGTTTCGCCTCCTCATTCGATACACCCAGATGATCCAGCACCCGATCCACGACAAAGTCGATCAGTTCATCAATCTGCTGCGGACGGTGATAAAAGCCGGGCATGGCCGGAATCATCTCCACTCCCAGGCGCGATAGCTTCAGCATATGTTCAAGATGGATGGCCGACAACGGTGTCTCGCGCGGCACCAGGATCAGCTGCCCCCGCTCCTTGAGCATCACATCGGCAGCCCGCTCAAGCAGGCTTTCGGAGATGCCGTTGGCGATGCGGGCCAGTGTCCCCATCGAACAGGGCAGAACCACCATCCTGCGGATACCGGCCGATCCCGATGCCACTGGGGAAAACCAGTCATCCTTGCCATAGCAATAGAGCTCCCCCCCCGTCCCGGCTGCCGCCGATTTCAGGATCGACGCCATGGCCGCCGGGTCAGCCGGCAACTTCACATCGCACTCCTGCTTCAGCACAACGCACGCAGCATCGGAAACAAGTACGTGCAGGACGCAGTCGCGGGCAAGCAGCCTCTCGATCAGGCGCAGGGCATAGCGGGCACCGGAGGCGCCGGTAATGGCAATGATTAACTGCTGTTTCGACATCATGCCTCCCTACATGGTGAAGCGCTCGCCCAGATAGAGACGGCGCGCATCGGGATGATTGACGATCTCGTCCGGTGTGCCCTGGACCAGAATCTCTCCGGCGCTCATCAGGTAGGCACGATCGCAGATCGATAGCGTGTCGCGCACATTGTGATCGGTGATCAGGATACCGATCCCCTTGCTGCGCAGATCAGCAATAATCGCCTGAATATCCTCGACCGCAATCGGGTCGACGCCGGCAAACGGCTCATCAAGCAGCAGAAAACGCGGCTTGGTGACCAGTGCACGTGCTATCTCGGTACGGCGTCGCTGACCGCCGGAAAGGGTGTAGGCCTTCTGATGCTGCACACCTTCGATGCCCAGCTCCACCAGCAGCTCCTCCAGCTCCTCCTCGACCTGTGCTTCGGGCAAGCCGAGCGTCTCGAAGATGGCCAGCAGATTTTCGCGCACGGTCAGCTTGCGAAAAATGCTCGCCTCCTGCGGCAGATAACCGATACCGCGACGGGCCCGCACATGCATCGGGAAATGGGTCAGCGACTCGCCATCCACAACCACCTCGCCCTGATCGGCCGGCACCAGACCGCAGACCATGTAGAAGCTGGTCGTCTTGCCCGCACCATTGGCTCCGAGCAGGCCGACACACTCGCCGGAATAGACATCCATACTGACCGAATGCACCACCGTCTTGTTGCGGTAGCGCTTCTGCAACTCGCGCACGGAAAGGTGATGCGTGGTCGCCATTACTTCGCATCCTCCGACTCGAGTGTCATCCGCACCCGTCCCCCAGCCGAACCCTGCAGAACGCGGGTCTCCCTGGTTTGCAGATTATGAATGATCTTTTCGCCACGAATCACGCCATCCTTATCCTCGACGCTGGCATTGCCGATCAGGATCAGGGTGCTCTTGGCCTGATTGTAGGTCGCCTTGTCGGAAGCCCCGCGCTTACCGCCCTGCTGCATACGCACTCGTCCGAAGGCCTCGGCACGCTCCAGCTCGCCCTTGCCACCCGGGTTGTAGTAGGCGACCAGCCGGTCGCAGCGCAGGTCGAAATCATCGCGGATCAGGTGCACCCCCCCCTTGAATTCAGCCTGGTTGCGGGCGTGGTTTACCGCCAGCGATTGTGAGGTAATCTCAACCGGCTCCGCATGCGCCACGGTTGCCAGCAACAGGACCAAAGGAAGCAGCCACCTCACTTCAGCAATCCTTCACCACGGCTATCGCGTACCCATACATCATGGGCCACCCTGATCTGCTGTGTCTCGCGATCTGCCATCAATTTCCGCCCCTTCATGTCGACATCCGGCCCCTTGACCTGAAAGGCGCCGGGGACAACGACCTCATCCGTTCCGCTATCGTAGCGCAGCTCATCACAGCTCAATATCCATTGCCGGTATTGCGCCACCACCTCACCCTTGAAATGGATGTTGCGTTTGAGTGGCTCGAACCACGCCTTGCTGCCTCGGATGGGAATAACTTCGCCGCTTTCGGTGAATAACTCAAGTGTCGGCTTGGTCAGCAGCATCATCTCCTGCTGCTGCTTGGCTGCATCCGCCTGCAGACGCCATATCAGCCGCTCGCCCCTGCGCTCGACGATTAACGGTCGGTCCACCTGCGTGGTCGCCTTCTCCTGCTTTCCGTTAACCGGCTGCTGCTCGGCGATCTCGGCGCCGCCATGCAGCCACATCAAGAGTGCCGCCACGACCACACTGCCGATGGAGAGGGCCAGTGAGCCCCACTTCAGCATGCTCCAGTGCAACTGCGACATCACTCCGTTGTCGGCCAGCCGCAATCGTCGGGATTCAGGCCATAGGCCTCGGCCACCACCGCCTGCCAGGCCCCCGTTGCCAGTAATAGTCCCTCGGCTGCCTGACGCACGGCACCCCGCCCGCCATCGAAGCCCGAGCTCCAGTGGGCCGCGCCATGAATGGCCGGATGGGCATCGGCCGGCGCCATCACCAGGCGACACTGACGCATGGCGGGCAGATCGACGACATCGTCACCCATATAGGCGCAGGCATCGGGTTCAACCCCTGCGGCCGAACAAAGTTCGCGCAGCCCTTCGGCCTTGCGCAGGCTGCCCTGGATCACATGCTCGATACCCAGATCGCGGGCCCGGTGAGCCACCACCTTCGAACTGCGCCCGGTCAGGATTGCCACCGTGATACCGGAGCGCTGCAGCATCTTGATGCCGTGCCCGTCACGCACATTGAAACCTTTCACCTCTTCGCCGTGATCGGTCATGATGACGCGACCATCGGTCAGCACCCCGTCGACATCGAGCACCAGCATGCGGATGCCCCTGGCCAGTTCAAACGGAAACGCGGCATAGCTTCCCATTACGCCACCCCCGCCTTGAGCAGATCATGCATGTGGATAATCCCGACGGGGCGCTTCGCTTCATCGACAACAAACAGCACCGTCACCTTGAACTCCTCCATGAAGCGCACCGCCTCACTGGCCAGGTGATCCGCCTCGATCACTTTCGGACTCGCGTGCATCACCTCGCGCACCGGCACATCGAGATCGACTTCGCCCGACTCCATGATCCGACGCAGGTCGCCATCGGTAATACAGCCGGCCAGATTGTCATCCTGCATGATGCCGGCGATGCCGAAACGATGCGTACTCATGGTCACAATCGCCTCGCGCAGGCGCGCATCCATGGCCACCATCGGCAATTCACTGCCGGCGTGCATCACATCGGCAACACGCATCAGCTTGCGTCCCAGGCTGCCGGCCGGATGCACGCGGGCAAAATCCTCCTCGCGGAAACCGCGCTGCTTCAGGGCCACCACGGCCAGGGCATCGCCCAGGGCCAGGGCCGCCGTTGTCGATGCGGTCGGCGCGAGGTTCATCGGGCACGCCTCTTTCGTCACCGGCACGTGCAGCACGATGTCGGCATAGCGGGCCAGGGTCGATGTCGTCGAACCGGTCACGGCAATCACCGTCGCACCCAGGCGCTTGATGGTCGGTAGCAGGCCGCATACCTCATCGGTCTCGCCGCTGTGCGACAGGGCCAGCACCGCATCCGCTCTGGTAATCATGCCCAGGTCGCCATGCTGGGCTTCGGCCGCATGCACGAAAAAGGCCGGCGTACCGGTAGAGGCAAAGGTTGCCGCCATCTTGCGGGCGATAATGCCGGACTTGCCCATACCGACGACGACCAGCCGCCCTTCAAGCTGCAGGATCGTCTCGACCGCGCGCACAAACTCCTCGCCGAGCGCCTCGCGCTGCTGCTGCAGCGCTTCGATCTCGATATCGAAAACACGGCGTGCCTTGGCAAGCCATGCAGCTTTCGCTGATTCTGTCATGTTACCCCCAGGAAGCGGGTGGCCGGACCTGCTCAAGCTGGTCGGCCAGGTTATTGGCAAAGTGATGGAATGCCGTCATCTCTGTCGCCGGCACCGGCTTGGCCGCCACATGCTTGACGGTCAGCGGATTGACCGCCCGGCCACGGATACGAAACTCGAAATGCAGATGCGGGCCGGTCGCCAGGCCGGTCATGCCGACATAGCCGATCGTCTGTCCCTGGCGCACATGCACGCCGCGCTTGATGCCACGGCCAAAGCCGCGCATATGCGCATAGACGGTGACATGGTTACCGTTGGTATGGCGAATCTGCACCACACGACCGTAACCGCCCTTCCAGCCGGCAAAAATCACCGTGCCGTCGCCAATGGCATGGATCGGCGTGCCGGAAACGGCGGCATAATCGACGCCGCGATGGGCGCGCGTATATCCGAGCACCGGATGCTTGCGGTGCAATGTGAAGCGCGACGAGATGCGCGAGAATTTCACCGGCGATTTCAGGTAGGTTTTGCGTACGCTCTTGCCATCCAGTGAAAAGTAATCCGTTTTTCCGTTGGCCAGCGTATAGCGGATCGCGCTGTAGCGTTCGCCCTGATTGATGAACTCGGCGGCCAGGATATCGCTGCCGACCACCTGCCCCTTTTCGTTGTAGCGCTCCTCGTAGAGGACCGTAAACCGGTCGCCACGACGCAAATCGCGGGCGAAATCGATATCCCAGGCAAAGATATCGACCAGATTCATCGTCGTGCGCTCGTCCATGCCGGCTGCAGCTGCGGCCGCGAACAGGCTGTCGTCAATCACACCCGATGCCTGCACCTGCCGGCTGCTGACCGGCCTCTCGACCATTTCAGCCTGCCATCCTTCATGATCGGCACGACTGGAAAGGTGCAGCTGCTGGCCATGGTCGACGTCGTAATAGACATCGATCGTATCCGCCCCGTCCTTGCGATAGAAGGCATGCCCTGCGTAGACCCGCTTCAGTGAATAGACCTGCTCGGCCGCTCGGCTGATATTCAGAATCTCGGCATAAGGGAAGCCGAGCTCGGAGAGTGCCGTCACCACCGCATCGCCCTCTTTCAGCACCACCTTGCGCATGGCGTGATTCTCCGGCCGGGCCAGTGCCTCGGCATCGAGCCACTCCTCATGCACAACCGGTGACACACGGGCATCCACCGCCGGACCACCCAGCAACATGGCCAGCAGTCCCACACCACCGGCTGCAACCGCCAGCAGGGCCGTAGCACGCGAGGTGCGACGGCCGATCTTCGCCATCCGGCGGATGGTCGACTCGCTTTGGGCAGGCTGTGCTACCCGGCTGGCATAATCGTGCGGCAATCGCTACTCCTGAAAATCATGGTGCCGAACCTGCTTGTTCACGGCTGGCATGCTCCGCTTCCGGCCCGGGTTGTCAAAGCAACCGCGGGAGAGGCCGATCAAGCCTTGTCGTTGTCGCCGGCATCCTTGCTTTCAGGCGAGGGACTCTTTTTCGCTGTGGCAGAGGCCGTACGACGACGTGCCGTCGTACGCTTTCGTGGCGCCGCAGGCTTCTTCGCGGCCGCATCCTCGGCCGTGGCACTCTCGTCAGGCGCCCCTTTTTCCGCTTGCGCCTCCGTATCGTCGCCCGTCACCACTTCGGCTTCGGTAACCTCTTCGCCAGCTTCCTCCGCCGTTGCATGTTCCGCATCGGCTGTCGCCGCAGCTTCAGCAGCCTGGCGCTCCTCGTCCTGCAGCTCCATGTGCACCAGCAGTGTCATGTAGGTAATCACCACGCCCGGCACACTGATCACGGCGGCCAGCAGCAGACCCAGCATCACCAGCCCGATCAGATGGGCGATACCGCCCCAGAATCCGGTCGCATCGATGGTACGCGTCATCGCGTCATGGGCCGCATAATCAATGATGCCGAAGGTCACCTCAGCCCCCAGCCAGAGCGGTGAAAGAACGATAACGGCCGCCACAGCCGTGGCCAGCACACCGCCGAGGTTGTAGATCAGCAGCTCCGGCAGCTTGCGACGCAGCATGTTCCACAGGGCGTCTTTCAGCCCCTCGACATCGGCATCGGCAATCGCCACACGGGCCGCGATATTGAAAATCGCCAGGATCAGGGCTACCGCCACCACGGTATTGAACAGCAGCAGCGGCACACCGATCAGAGCCAGCCAGATCAGTCCCAGGGCCGGAATATTGGCCAGGGCCAGCAGCAGCATCTCGGCCAGCAGCAGAGCCAGCAGCACACCGGCTCCCCAGGCCGGAATGGTAACCAGCGAACGGCCGCGCCCCCAGGCAAAGCGAAAGGCTTCGACACTGTTGGCCACCGGCTCGCCCTGCACCTGCGCATGCAACTGGTGGGCCAGCGCCGTCAACCCGAGCAACAGCCACAGCAGCGCACCAACGCCGCCGACGAAACGAAACAGGATGGCGCCGAAGCCGCCGCCCCCCATGCTGAACAGGCCATAAATCACGACAGCACCGAGAATGGCCAGCACCATGGTCACCAGCAGGCCGGGCTTGAGCGCACTGCGCGCCGCATCCAACCAGTTATCCGACTGCAAATAGCGATGTGTCATGACTTGACTGCCTCCCGTAAATCCGTCTGTCCCAAGCTAAACCCGTGCTCGCAGACTGCAAGCCCGCCATAACGAACGATGGCCGCATCCTGCGGCCACCGAATCAGACAACCATTCATCGCAACTCAGACCCGCTGCCCCTGCTGCATGTACTGGTGCGCATAGGCATTGAACTGATTCATCTGGCGCAGAGCCGATGAGAGCTGGCGAATGGTATTCATCATAATATCGCGGGCCAGTTCGCGGCGATAGGCCAGCAGGTGCGCCATTGCCTTGGCCGGCAGGCGGAAAATAACGCAGTCGCCGAGTGCAGTGACCGTGGCACTGGCAGGCCCGGCATCAAACAGCGACATATCGCCCAGCTGCGCGCCTTCGTGCAACTCGCCGACGCGAATCTTCTCGCCATGGCTGGCATGCGAAATCGCCACGCCGCCCTCGCGCAGCAGAAACAGGCCATCGACCTCCTCGCCCTCGCGAATAATGCAGTCATTCTTCCGGTACTGCTCGATACGCACCATCTGCTCCAGTACCGACTTCTCGCCGTACTCGAGCGTGCGGTGAAACACGTGCTCTTCGAGCCAGTCAAAATCTATTTTCTCCATAGCCATGGTCCTCTCGCCATTGAGAATATCGACTGACAACTTAATCTGGAAACATTTCCTTTCAGTGACTGGGGTCACCCGGCAGGCTTCGTTTGCCATCAGGACGCATTTGCCTAAGCTTCGTGGACTTATTTCCACACTGGAGCCAGGCCGACGTGACTTTTCAGGAACTGATACTGACACTGCAACGCTACTGGGCAGCGCAGGGCTGCGTGGTGCAGCAACCCTTCGATTCGCAGATGGGGGCCGGCACCTTCCACCCCGCCACCTTCCTGCGCGTGCTGGACGATAAGGACTGGCGCACCGCCTACGTACAACCCTGCCGCCGCCCGACCGACGGCCGCTACGGCGAAAACCCGAACCGCCTGCAGCACTATTATCAGTTCCAGGTCATCCTGAAACCGGCTCCGGCCGATATCCTCGATCTCTATCTCGGCTCGCTGAAGAAGATCGGCATCGACACCAAGGTGCACGACATCCGTTTCGTCGAGGACGACTGGGAATCCCCCACCCTCGGCGCCTGGGGTCTGGGCTGGGAGGTATGGCTCAACGGCATGGAGATCACCCAGTTCACCTATTTCCAGCAGGTCGGCAGCGTCGAGCTTTCGCGCACACCGGGCGAGATCACCTATGGCCTTGAGCGCCTGGCCATGTACCTGCAGGGCGTGGAAAATGTCTTCGACCTCACCTGGGTCGAGACGCCGGATGGCAAAAAAGTGACCTACGGCGAGGTCTTCCACCGCAACGAGGTGGAGTACTCGACCTACAACTTCGACGAGGCGGATACCGGCTGGCTGCACGAGCAGTTCGACCGCGCCGAAGGCGAATGCAAACGCCTGACCGAAAAGAACCTGGTCCTGCCCGCCTATGAAGAGGTGATGAAAGCTTCGCACGCCTTCAACCTGCTCGATGCCCGCGGCGCCATCTCGGTGGCCGAACGCCAGCGCTTCATCGGTCGGGTGCGGGGTCTTGCCCGCACCGTGGCACGTGCCTATGCGGGGGTGGACCAATGAGCATCGAGACTAAACCGCTGCTGATCGAAATCGGTGTCGAGGAGATTCCGGCCGGACTGCCGCAGCATCTCACCGATGCCCTGGCCGTCATGCTGATCGACCTGCTGCAGAGCCACGATATCGCGCTGGAGCTACCGATGAATCTCGGCTCCACCCCGCGCCGCCTGCTGCTGCAGCATCCGAACTGCCCGCTCCGCCAGGCGGATCGCGACGAAGTCATCTGGGGCCCGCCGGAGAAGGTTGCCTTCGATGCCAATGGTGCCCCGACCAAAGCGGCTGAGGGCTTTGCCAAAAAGCAGGGACTCGAACTGGATGCCTTCTCACTCGAGGATAAAGGCGACGGCAAAGGGCGCTACATGAAAGCCGTGGTGCACCGCGAAGGCCGTGCGGTCACCGATATCATTGCCGAGGCGATGCCGGGACTGCTGCGCCAGCTGCCATGCCCGAAACAGATGCGCTGGAAGGATGGCGAAGGGCGCGACGAGGGCTTCATCCGTCCGATCCGCTGGATCGTCGCCCGCCTCGGCAACGACATCATTCCGTTCGAGTTCGCCGGCGTTGCCAGCGACAAGCGCAGTTTCGGCCACCGCATCCTGGGCGGCAAAGGCATGCTGGCCATCAACGATCCCTTCGCCTGGCTGATGAAAAAACATGTGCGCGCCAACCGCGCCGAGCGCCGGCAACATATCGTGGATGAGATGGAGCGCCTGGCCTCCGGGGCGGGCCTGACCATCTACGACGACCCGGAACTGATTGATGAGGTGACCGACCTGACCGAATGGCCGGTGCCGGTGCTGTGCGAATTCCAGCCGGAGTTCCTGCGCCTGCCGGAAGAGGCCATCCGCATCACCCTGAAGAGCCACCAGCGCTGCTTCACCACCGTGGATAGCGAGGGCAACCTCTCCAACCGCTTCTTTGCCGTGGCCAACATCGAATCGAAAGAGCCCGAGAAAGTGGCCGAGGGCAACGCACGCGTGGTCAATGCGCGCCTGGCCGATGCCGCCTTCTACTTCGACCGCGATCCGAAAGAGTCGCTCGATGCCCGCGTCGAGAAGCTCAACGAGGTCGTCTTCCAGGAGGGGCTGGGCATGGTCGGCGACCAGGTACGTCGCCTGCGCGGCTTCGTCATGGACATGGCTGCCGCCGTCGGGGCCGACCCGAACATGGCCCAGCGCGCCGCCTACCTGTGTAAATCGGACCTGACCACGGGGCTTGTCTACGAGTTTCCGGAACTGCAGGGCTACATGGGCGGCGTCTATGCCCGCATGCAGAAGGAGCCGGAGGCCGTCGCCACGGCCATCGCCGAGCACTACCAGCCGACCGGCGCCGAGGATGCCCTGCCCGAATCGAACGAGGCGCGCATCATCGCCATCGCCGAGCGCATCGACAAACTGCTCGGTTACTTCCATCTCGGTAAAATCCCGAGCGCCAGCGCCGATCCTTACGGCCTGCGCCGGGCCGCCATCGGCGTCATCCGCCTGCTCACCGACCCGCTGACACCGATCGAGCATTCGCTCGCCTCACTGATCAACGAATCGGCCAAGCAGTGGAACCAGCAACGTGTGACCATCACCATCTCGCCGGAGACCAAGAAAGCGGTCTACATGTTCATCCTGGAGCGCATGTTTGCCATGCACGGTCACTTCAGCGTCTCCCGCTCGGCCCTTGAGGCGACCCTGGCCGTGCATTCGGAGCGGCCGCTGCACCGCCACCTGGAGGTGGCGCACCTGCTGACCAGCTTCGCCGATTCCGAAGTCGGCCAGGCGGTGGCTGCGGCCAACAAGCGCATCGCCAATATCCTGAAGAAGAATGCGGCGCCGAATGAGAGTGTGCGCGCACCGCTTTTCGAGCACGAGGCCGAGAAGCACCTCTTCGCCATGCTGGTCAAGGCGGAGCATGCCATCGAGCCGAATGATCCGAAGCAGATGCTGGAAGTTCTGGCCACGCTACGCGAGCCGGTGGATACCTTCTTCGACGACGTCATGGTGATGTGCGAGGATGAGAAGGTGCGCGATAACCGCCTGGCCCTGCTGGCCCGCCTGCGCGCCCTTTTCCTGGGCCTCGCCGATATCTCCCGGCTATAGATGCAACTGCCCGATGCGGATACGCTGACCGGCCTGCTGGCAGCCTGGCTGCTGCTGGCCGCAGCCTCCGCCTGGGCCTGGCAGCAGCGACTGGATGTCAGCCGCAAAATGCTATTTGCCTCATTGCGCGGCCTGGTACAGCTGCTGGTGATCGCCTCCGTGCTGCATCTGATCTTCGGCCTGCAGCAGCTGGCGGCCCAGGTCGGCATCATCCTGCTGCTCTGCCTGATCGCCTCGCGCATCAGCGCCGGCCACTACCCGGAGACCAACCACGCCTGGCTGGCCGCCTTTACGGGGCTGGCTGCCGGCTGTCTCGCCACACTGCCGTGGCTGGTCTTTTCCGGTGCCATCAGCGGCGAAACACGCACGCTGATCCCACTGGCCAGCATGGTGGTGGCCAACGCCATGAACATCGTCTCGCTGATGCTCGATCGCATCGCCGCCGATCATGACTTTAACAGCAGCGTCCGTGCTGCCATGATCCCCCCTGTGGATACCCTGCGCGTAGTCGGCCTGGTTCATCTTCCGGGCATCTTTGTCGGCATGATTCTGGCCGGCGCCTCGCCTATTGCCGCCGCCAGCGCACAGCTGGTGGTGCTCTACATGGTGGTCGCTTCCGCCCTGGTCGCCTGTGTGGTTGCCCACAGCACCCTTAACCGGCTCAAGCGAGCCAGCGCATGAGACTGAAGCGGGTCGAACTCTCCGGTTTCAAGTCCTTCGTCGATCCGGTCAGGATCGATATCGGTAAGGGTATCACCTCGATCGTCGGCCCCAATGGCTGCGGTAAATCGAACATTGTTGACGCCATCCGCTGGGTACTGGGCGAGCACTCGGCCAAACATCTGCGCGGCGGCGTCATGGATGACCTGATCTTCCAGGGTTCGGACAGCCGCCCGCCGGTTGCCGTCTGCGACGTCGAACTCACCTTTGCCATCGAGAAAGGGCAGCTACCGAGCCCCTACCATGAGATGAACGAGATCCGTATCCGCCGCCGCCTCACTCGCGATGGTGGCTCGGATGCCTTCATCAACGGCAAGATGGTACGCCTGAAGGATATCGTCGATCTCTTCCTCGATACCGGCATCTCCACCCGCGCCTACGCCATCGTCGAACAGGGTGCGATCGCCCGCATGATCACCTCCAAGCCCGAGGAGCGCCGCCTGCTGCTCGAAGAGGCCGCCGGTGTGATGAAGTACCGTGCCCGCCGGCGTGAGGCCGAGCGCAAGATGAACAGCACGCGCCAGAATCTGGAGCGCGCCACCGACCTTCTGGAAGAGGTGCGCTCGCAGTGCCGCAGCCTGCGCCAGCAGGCCTCGCGTGCCGAACGCTTCAAGGCGATGCAGGAGGAGAGTGCCGAAGTACAGGCCAAGGCCTACGGCATCCGCTACCGCCAGCAGCAGGCGCAGGTCGCCGCCATCGCCCGGGAACTGGCGGAAGCGGCCGGACGCATGGAAGAGGCAACCGGCCAGCACACCCGGGCCGAGCGCCTGCTCAGCCAGGCACGCCGCGCCATGGTCGATCACGAATCGGAGGCCCAGGCCTCCCAGGATGCCCTGCGCGAGGCCGAACGCCGCCGGGCCGAACTGCAGCAACAGGCCGAGCGCCTGGCCGGCGAACGGCGCCTGCTCTCCGAGCGGCGGGAAGGCCTGCGCCAGCGCATCGAGGAGACCGGCGGTCGCCACCTGCAGGTCGGACAGGAGCTGGAGGAGCTTAAGCTCCAGCTTGAGGGGCGCGACGATGCCGAGCTGCAGGAGCGGCGCAGCCATGCCGCCGAAGCGGTCGAGCAGGCACGCACCGCCCTGGCCCAGGCACGCCTGCGGCGCGATGAACTCTTCTCCGAATACGAGCGCCTGCGCAGCGAATTCGACAACATCGAAAAACGACGCCAGCAGGCGGATGCTGCCCTGCAACGGCTCACCCAGCGCCGGGCCACCGTCGAGGCGCAATTGAACGATGCCCGTGAGCGGGCCGCCACCATCGAGGCGCAAAAGGATGAGGCGCTCCATCTGCAGGAGGAGGCCGAACTGCGCCAGCAGCAGGCCGAAGAGGCGCTGGAAGCTGCACAACAGGCGCTGGATAGCTGCCGTGCCGCCGGTCAGCAGGCTGCAGCGGCACGCGCCGAAAGTGAGCAGGCCGTACGCAGCCTGCGCGGCCAGGCCCAGGAGCTGCGCGCCCAGCTGCAACAGCAGGATATGCCGGAATCCCTGCGTGAGCAGATGCGTGCCCGGGGAGCGGTCTGGGTCGACGAATCGCTGCAGGTACCGGAGGGGATGGAGCAGGCCGTCGCCGCCGCCCTTCGGGGCCGTGCCGCCGATGCCAGCATCGCCGGCGGCGATCTCGGCACATGGCGCGACTACTGCAGCGAAGCAAGCAGTGCTCCCGTGGCCTGGCATGCCCCGCAGCTCAATCGCCAGAAACCGAACGGCAACAGCCTCTCCGCTGCCATTGGCCTCGATGCGGCCCACCCGCTGCACGGCATGTTCGCTCATGTCGAGCTGTGCGACGACATCTTCTCCGCCACTCCGCCACCCCAGGGCTGTCTGGTCAGTCGTGACGGCTGGCGCCTGGAGCATGATGGCTGGCTCATTCCGCCGGCCCAGAGCCACACCGCCCGCAGACTCGGCCTGAAGCGCCAGCTGCATGAAACCGAATCCGCTCTGACCAAGGCCGAAAAGGCGCTGGCGATGAACGAGGCCCAGGTCGCCGAGCAGGAGGAATCACTCACCCGCCATCAGCAGCAGTGGCAGCAGGCCCACCTTGCCGCCACCGAGAGCAAGAGTGCTGTGCAGTCGGCTGCCGCCCACGCACGCCGCCTGGAAGAGGAGGCCGGTACGCTGACCTCTCGCCTGCAGCATCTGCAGGAGGAGCTGGAGGCGGTGGAACGCGACTCCACCAACTGGAAAGAGCAGCAGGAGAACATCGGCGGCATGGACCGCGAGCGGCTGGGCGAGGCACAAGGCCGGCTGGAAGAGCAGAGTGCCGTACAGCAGCAGTGCGAACAGCGCCTGCAGCACGAGAACGGGACGCTTGCCAACGCCGAGCAGGCCCTGGCCCTGCACAAACAGGCCATCGAAAACCTGCAGCGCGAAACCGACCGCCTGCAACACGAGCAGGAGCGACTGCAGCTACAGGTCGAGCGCGATCGCGAGCAACTGCAGCAAACCGAGGAGCAGATCGCCCAGTCGGCCGACCACAGCGATCTGGACATGCAGTTGCAGGAGTCCTCCGAAAAGGTCGAGACCACGCATCAGCAGCTCAACGAGCTGCGCCAGCAGGGGCATGCCCTGCAGCAGCAGGTGCACAACAGCGAACGCGGCGAACGCGAAGCACGCCAGGCCCTGCAACAGCTCAATGAAGCGCGCCAGAAGGTGGAGGTGCGCAAGGCCAGCGAAGAGGCGCGCCTGCAGGACATGGGCGAGGAGATCGGCGAGCGCTGCCAGTGCAGCCCGGCCGAGCTTTTGAAGCGCTGCGAAGATATCCCGGATGACCAGATCGAGGAGATCCTGCGCACGGCACGCGAGCTGGAGGACCGGCTGGCCCGCTTCGGCCCTGTGAACCTGTTGGCCATCGACGAATTCAAGGAGGCCAGCGAGCGCGAGCAGTTCCTGGCCGAGCAGGCAGGCGATCTGGAAGAGAGCCTCGCCACCCTGACCGACACCATCAACCGCATCGACCGCACCACCCGCCAGCGTTTCCGTGATGTCTTCAACGAAACCAATGCCCTGTTCCAGAAGACCTTCCCGCGCCTGTTCGGCGGCGGCCGGGCCGAGTTGAAGCTCGATTCCGACGACGTGCTGACGGCCGGTGTCGAGGTGATCGCCCAGCCGCCCGGCAAGCGGCTGCAGGACATCACCCTGCTCTCGGGCGGTGAAAAGGCGCTGACGGCCGTGGCACTGGTCTTCTCGATCTTCCAGATCAAGCCGGCCCCGTTCTGTATCCTTGATGAGGTGGATGCGCCACTCGACGATGCCAACGTCGGCCGCTTCGGCGAAATGATCCACGAACTCTCCGACCGGGTACAGTTCCTGGCCATCTCGCACAACAAGATCACCATGCAGCGGGCCGACCGCCTGATCGGCGTCTCGATGCCGGAGCCGGGCGTATCGCGCATCGTCGCCGTCGACATGGAAAATCTGCCGGTCTGAGGCCCCATCTCAGCCACTGCTTGTTGAGGTAAGCGCCTTTCCGCTACAATCGCCCTTTCCATGTCTACACACTCAACCCCATCCACCTCGTCGCTGGACACGCTCTTTATCAAAACCTACGGCTGCCAGATGAATGAGTACGACTCATCCCGTATGGCCGACCTGATGAAGGAGGCCTATGGGCTGCGCCTTGTCGGTACGCCGGAGGATGCCGATGTCATCCTGATGAACACCTGCTCGGTGCGCGAAAAGGCCGAAGAGAAGGTCTATTCGGAGCTCGGTCGTTACCGTAAGCTCAAGGAGAAGCGTCCGGATATGATCATCGGTGTCGGCGGTTGCGTCGGCCAGCAGGAGGGTGAACGCATCCAGAAGCGTGCCCCCTATGTCGATCTCGTATTCGGCCCCCAGACCTACCACAAGCTGCCGGAGCTGGTGAAGCAGATCCGGCGCGAACGCGTCAACCTCACCGACATCGATATGCCGGAGATCGAGAAATTCGACCACCTGCCGAAACCGGAGACTCGGGGCATATCGGGCTTCGTTACCATCATGGAGGGGTGCGACAAGTTCTGCACCTTCTGTGTCGTGCCCTATACGCGCGGCCCGGAGATTTCGCGCCCGGCGACCCATATCCTCGACGAGTGCCGCCAACTGCTCGCGGCCGGCATTGTCGAGATCAGCCTGCTGGGCCAGAACGTCAACGGCTACCGCGGCCCGGGTCCCGAAGGCGAGGAGTGGGATTTCACCGCCCTGCTCTATGCCGTGGCCAGACTGGACGGCCTGAAACGGCTGCGCTTTACCACCAGCCATCCGATGGAGATGACACCGGAGCTGGCCGCCGCCTTTGGCGAACTGCCGCAACTGATGCCCTACCTGCACCTGCCGGTGCAGTCAGGTTCCGATGCCATGCTCAAGGCGATGCACCGCGGCCACACGCGCGACGACTACCTGCGCCTGGTCGATGAGCTGCGCCACCACTGCCCGGACCTTGCCCTCTCATCCGACTTCATCGTCGGCTATCCGGGTGAAACCGATGCCGATTTCGAGGCCACGATGGATCTGGCGCGCCGGGTCCATTTCGATTCCGCTTTCTGCTTCAAGTATTCGCCGCGACCCGGCACCCCGGCCTCCAAGTCGAGCGACAATGTGCCGGAGCATGTGAAGGACGCGCGCCTGCAGGAGCTGCTCGCCCTGATGCGCGAGCAGAGCCGCGAGGCACTGCAGCGGCAGGTGGGACGCACCCTGGATGTACTGATCGAGAAGGAGGGGCGCAACCCGGGCGATATGGAGGGGCGTACCCCCGACTTCAAGATCGTCCATTTCGCAGGACAGCCGCGCCAGATCGGCCAGGTGATGCCGATGCGCATCATCGAGGCATACGGCCAATCCCTGCGCGGGGAGCTGATCCTTGCCTGAGAATACGAGTTTTCGCCTGACACTGGAGCTCGATGCCGATGCCCTGCTCAATCTCTGTGGTGCGGGCAATGCGCATCTGAAACGCATCGAGACGGCCATGGATGTGCGCCTGCTGGGCCATGCCGGCGACTGGCAGATCGAGGGGGAGCAGGCAGCCGCGGCCGCCGATGTGCTGGAACAGCTGGGTGAGCGGGCCCGCCATCACACCCTGACACTGGCCGATGTCGAGACGGTGCTGCGCGCCACCCGCCAGCTGCCGGAGCATGAGCCGGAAGCGAGTGGCGAGGCGATCACATTAATGGCCGGTCGCCGCCAGGTGCAGGGCAAGAGCCGCAACCAGCGCCGTTATCTGCGTGAGATGCAGGAGCGCACGCTGACCATCTCGGTGGGCCCTGCCGGCTGCGGCAAGACCTACCTGGCCGTGGCTGCCGCTGTCGTGGCACTGACCAGCCACGAGGTGGAGCGCATCATTCTGACCCGTCCGGCCGTCGAGGCGGGCGAGCGCCTGGGCTTTCTGCCGGGTGACCTGCAGCAGAAGGTGGATCCCTACCTTCGGCCGCTGTTCGATGCCCTGACCGACATGCTGGGTGTGGAGAAGATGGGCAGCCTGATGGAGCAGGGGCGCATCGAGATCGCACCGCTGGCCTACATGCGCGGCCGCACGCTGAACGACGCCTTTGTTATCCTCGATGAGGCGCAGAACACCACCCGGGCCCAGATGAAGATGTTCCTGACCCGCCTGGGCTTCGCTTCGAAGATGGTGGTCACCGGCGATATCACCCAGATCGATCTACCCTCACACCAGCACAGTGGCCTGCAGCATGCCCTGCATGTACTCGACGGGATCGGGGATATCGGTATCTGCCGCCTGAACAGCCAGGATGTGGTTCGCCACCAACTGGTCGAACAGATCGTCCAGGCCTATGATCGCGAAGATCATGATTGATCTCTTGATCGATGAAGGGGTGGACGAAGAGCCTCTGCCCAGTACCACCGCGGTGCAGCAGGCGGTCATTGCCGCCTGCCGCACCGCAGGACTTGATGCCGATGAGCCCCAGCTCTGCATCCGTTTCGCGGCCGATGCCGAAGTGCATGCCCTCAATGCCCGGTGGCGCAATAAGGACAAGGTCACCGATGTCCTCTCCTTCCCGCAACAGGAAGCCCCCGATTTCGACGCGACCTTCCCTCTGGGTGACATTGTACTGGCCATGCCGTTCGTCATCCGCGAAGCGGAACGGCTTGGTCTTCCGGCTGCCGACCATATCCTGCATCTGATCGTGCACGGCACCCTGCACCTGCTCGGCCATGACCACATCATGGATGCCGATGCCGCACGCATGCACCCGCTGGAGCGCGCCATCATGCGCGAGCTCGGCCTGCACGACCCCTATCCTGACGAGGTAAATGAAACCGATGATTAAGCGCTGGAAAGAGTGGCTGCGCCAGCAGTTGCTGACCTATCTCCGTCCGGGTCGCGATGTCGATGAGTTGCTGCATCTGATCGACCGGGCCGAGGCGATCCACTCCGAGGAGCAGCGGCGTATGCTGGAGCGCATCGTCGATTTCAACGAGACACGGGTACGCGAGGTGATGATTCCGCGCCTGGAGATCCGGGCCGTCGATATCGGCAGCTCACTGGAGGAGGCCGAGACCATCATGCTGAACAGCGGTGTCACCCGCCTACCGGTCATGGAGGGGGATATCGACCGTATCCTCGGTGTCGTGCATGTCTGGGACCTGTTCGCCGTACGTGCCGAGGGTCGTCACGACACCCTCAAAGAGCTGATTCGCCCCTGTCTGAAGGTGTCGGAGCTGCAGCGCGTGCCGCGCCTGCTGTCGGACATGAAGGAGGGGAGCCATATCGCCATCGTGCTCGATGAGTACGGCGGCACGGCCGGGCTGATCACCCTCTCCGATCTGCTGGAGGAGATCGTCGGCTCGCTGGCCGAAAGCGACGAATCCTCCGATGAGGCGGAGTTCGTACGTACCGACAGCGGAGCACTCGAGGTGATGGGGCGCATGCATATCGAGGAGTTCGCCGAACTGGTCGGTATCGCAGTGCCGCAGGGCGATTTCGATACCGTCGCCGGCCTGATCACCACCGAGCTGGGCCGCATCCCGGTGCGCGGCGAACGTATTCTGGTGGCGGACCTGGACATGAACATTCTCGATGCCGATCCACGCCGGGTGATTCGCATCCTGGTTCGTCCCACCCCGCTCAGCAGCATCGACAGCCGGGGCTGAAACCATGCAACGCCCGCTAGCCACCATACCTCTGTGGGCACGCATGCTGATTGCACTGCTGTGCGGCGGGCTGATGCCCTTCGCCTATGCCCCCTATGACCAGAGCTGGCTGGCCATCGTGGCACTGGCCGGCTGGGCCTGGCTGCTGCGCTGCGATCATCCGTTCCGCATCAGCTTCGCCTTCGGCTTCGGCTGGTTCGGTTTCGGTGCCTGGTGGCTGGCCGACACCTTTCACCTCTACGGCCATCTGCCATGGCTTGCGGCCTATGGCATTGTGGCACTGGTGGGCGTGGTACTGGGCCTTTTTCCGGCCCTGTGGGGCTGGGCTGCCCATCGCCTGGCACCGCGTCCCGCCTGGCTGCTGCTCACCCTGCCGCTGCTCGGCATTATCGAGGAGTGGCTGCGCGGCCATATCTTCACCGGCCTGCCCTGGACGGCCATCGGCAACCTGATTCTCGACACCCCGGCTGTCGGCTGGGGTGCTGTGCTCGGCGTCTATGGCGTCACCCTGTTCCCTGTGCTGCTCGCCACCGGGGCAGCACTCTCTTTCGACCGCCAGGCCTCCCCCTACGGCAGCGGCATGTTGCTGCTCGTCGTCATTGCAGGCCTGCTTGCTCCGGCTCCCTATACAGCCGATGGCCCCGAACGCACAGCCCTGCTCGTACAGCCCGACATCCCGCAGGACCAGAAGTGGGATCGTGCCTTTCTCGAAGAGAGCATGCAGCGTCTGGAGAGACTTTCAGCCCACAATCTTGCCGACACCGACCTGATCGTCTGGCCGGAAGCGGCCGTGCCTTTCTTCCTCTCCCGGGCTCCGCAATGGGATGCACGCCTGAAGCGTCAAATGAAGAGCTGGCAACGACCGGTGCTGTTCGGCGGCCTGAGGCTGGTGGGTGGCCCCAATGAGCGGGCAGCCCAGAACGGCCTCTTCCTGCAGCGCACCGACGGCGAGCGACCGTTTGTCGGCAAGCATCACCTGGTGCCGTTCGGCGAATACGTGCCGGAATGGCTGCCGTTTGTGCGCAAGCTGGTCCCCGATATTGGCGATTTCCTGCCCGCCAGCGACAGCGGCGTGCTCAATGAGAATGGTACGACCTACGGCGCCCTGATCTGCTACGAATCGATCTTTCCCGAGCAGGCACGGGCCCGGGTGGCCAACGGTGCCAATGTGCTGGTCGTCGTTACCAACGATGCCTGGTACGGCAAGAGCCCCGCCGCCTGGCAGCACCTGCAGGCAGCACGCATGCGCGCCGTGGAGAACGGTCGCTATGTGCTGCGCGCCGCCAATACCGGCGTAAGCGCCATCATCGCCCCGAATGGTGCCATCACCGCCACCGCCCCCTGGTGGACGCAAACCGTCGTTCGCGGTACATATCGCAGTTCCGATCAAATCACCCCGTACCAGCGCTGGGGTGACCTGCCGGCCCTGCTGCTCACAGGACTGGCACTGCTGGCACTGGTGGGGAGGAGCAGAGAATGAACGAAAAGGCATGTGTGATTGGTGCCGGCTCCTGGGGCACGGCCCTGGCGATGGTGATGGCCCGGCACGGGCGCCCGGTGACGCTTGTGGCCCGCACCGAAGCGACAGCCGCCGCCATGCAGGCAGCGCGCGAGAACAGCCGCTACCTGCCCGGCATCCGTTTTCCCGACAGCCTGCATGTCACGCACGATCGTGCCGCAGCCCAGCAGGATGCCGCCGTCATCGTGCTGGCCCTGCCCTGTTCGGCCTCGCTCGAACTGTTGCCGGAGCTGGCGGATCTATCCCAGCCGGTCGTGGCCGCCTGCAAGGGGCTAAGTCCCGATACGCACGAACGGGTGGACGAGTTCATGGTTCGTTTTGTCGGCGAAGAGCGCGCCGCCATTCTTTCCGGGCCCTCCTTTGCTGCCGAGGTGGCCGAAGGACGTCCCACCGCCATCACCATGGCCGCACATGATCTGCACCTGGCCCGCACCGTCGCCACCTATTTCGATGACAACAGCTTCCGCATCTACACCAGCACCGATATGGCCGGCGTGGCCCTGGGGGGGGCATTGAAGAATGTCATCGCCATTGCCGCCGGTATCGCCGAAGGGCTGAAGCTGGGCCACAACGCCACCGCGGCCCTGGTGACACGCGGCATTGCCGAAATCACACGCCTCGCCGTCGCCTGCGGCGCCCGCCAGGACACGCTGAACGGCCTCTCGGGCCTGGGCGATCTCGTACTCACCTGCACGGGCGACCTCTCCCGCAACCGCAGACTCGGCATGCTGCTCACCGAGAGGCTGAGTCTGGAGGCAGCACGCCAGCGCATTGGCCAGGTCACCGAGGGCGAACGCACGGCAACGGCAGCCCGATCGCTGGCCGCCGAGCTTGGTGTCGACATGCCTATCACCCAGACCGTGCAGGCCATCCTCGCCGGCGATGTGAGCCCGCAGGAGGCCGTCCAGGCCCTGCTGGCCCGACCGGAGCGTCAGGAGTAACCCCTTCGTGGCCGACGACGATCTGTTCGCCAAGGCGATGGGCATGGTGCAGCCCCTGCAGAAGCCTGAGAAGGTGGAGCCCAAAAAGCGCCCCCCCAGGCCCCGTCCCGCCTCGCGTCACGGCACGGTCATACCGACTCAGGGCAACGCCGCCCATGCAGGCCCCGAGGCGACGGACGAGGCATGGGTGCTTTGCGCCGACGGAATTTCGCGCGAACGGCTGCGCCGACTGGCATCCGGCCAGCCCCCGGTGCATAGCGAAATCGATCTACACGGCATGAACCGTGATGCGGCACTGGCGCAACTGGAACAGCATGCCGGACAGATGCTGGCCGAGGGCGGACGCGTGCTCTGCATCGTGCACGGTCGCGGCCTGCACTCCCAGGGCAAGCCAGTGCTCAAGGATGCCGTCTACCAGTGGCTGCGTGAGGGGCCGTATGCCGGGCTGGTACTGGCCGTCATCCCGACTCCCAACAGCGGAGGCGGCTCCTGTCTTGCGCTGTTCCGGCGCAAAAAGAACTGAGGATGTCACATCAAATGCGCTATACTTCCGCCATGCGTAATTTTGCTCTTCTCCTGACCCTGACACTCTTCACCGCCGTTTCGGCCCAGGCCGCCGATGAGGCGTTGCCGCCGCCGCAGCATGACACACATGCCACCGGCAGCTCCGCGACTGCCCCGGCACCCGAGACGGAGAGCAAGCCGAACCTGAACAAGGAGCTTTCTCCCGGTGAGGGCCAGGCCAACGTCGAGGTGCGCTCCTACACCCGCAAGGATGGCGCCGAGGTGAGCGAGTATGCCGTCAAGGGCAAGGTCTACATGATCAAGGTGCAGCCTCCGGGTGGCCTGCCGGCCTACTACCTTTACGATGACAATGGCGACGGCAACTTCCAGCGCCGCCTGCCGGGCGGCTACAAACCGCTCAATCCGCCGGTCTGGGTCCTCAAGCGCTTCTGAAGCCAGACCTGCCACGCCTGATCCTCATCACGCCCGGCGATGAGCGCCCGCGCGAGGCATTGCTGGCCGCCATTGAGGCGGGTCTTGCCGGCGGTGTCGATGCCGTCCTGCTGCGCGAGAAGCAGCTCGATTCCGGCAAGCTGCTGGCCCTGGCCGCCGAACTGCGCGCCATAACCCGTACCCACGCTGCCCGTCTGCTCATCCATACCCAGGCCGACATTGCCCGCGCCGTGGAGGCCGATGGTGTACACGTCGCCTCCGATGCCATCCGAGAGCTGCCGGCCATGCGCCGCTGGCTGGCTGGCGATACGATGTCCCTATCGGCCTCCTGCCATTCAGCCGAGCAGCTGGCCAAAGCGCACACAGCCGGCGCCGATTTCGCCCTGCTCTCGCCGGTGTTCCCGACCGCCAGTCATTCCGGCGCCCCGCATCTTGGTGTCGAACGTTTCCGGCAACTGGCCGATACCATCCCACTGCCCGTCGTGGCACTTGGCGGTATCGATACCGCCAATCGACACGAGCTTGCCGCTTATCCCGTTGCCGTGATCCGCGCCATCCTCGATGCGGCCGACCCTTCTGCAGCCGCTACCGCCCTTCTGAGAGAACGCTGAGATGGCCATTCGTGATATCCTGCGCATGGGCGACGGGCGCCTGTTGGAACGCTCCGTTGAAATCGAGGCATTCGACACACCCGATCTGCATAGCCTGATCGCAGATATGCGCCAGACGATGATTGCCCATGACGGAGCAGGCCTGGCAGCACCCCAGGTCGGTGTCCTGCAACGTGTTGTCATCTTCGGTGTGGAGCAAAATCCGCGCTATCCCGATGCCGAGGCCGTCCCTGAAACGGTGCTGATCAACCCGGTCATCACGCCGCTCTCCGATGCCATCGAAGAGGGGTGGGAGGGTTGTCTGAGCCTGCCTGGCTTGCGTGGCCTGGTACCTCGCTACGCGCATATCCGCTACCGTGGCTTCGATCCATTCGGCAACGTGATCGAACGCGAAGTGGCCGACTTCCATGCCCGTGTGGTGCAGCATGAGTGCGACCATCTGGATGGCATCCTCTACCCGATGCGCATGCCGGACATGAGCCGCTTCGGCTTTACGGACAGGCTCTTCCCCGACATCGAGTAACCAGCACGAAATTCCACTCCGCTATTGCCAATCCCCAAATCCGGTCTATAACCGGGAAATGTGATCTATGACACAACAGGGGGTCTCCAATGAACAAAAACACGATTGCTCCAGCCTTGATTGCGGCGCTGATGGGCGTCGGCACAGCCCAGGCCAGTGAATTCGACGGCCCGTATATCGGCGCCAAGGCCGGCGTGAATGTCACCGATATGAGCTCGGTAAGCAGCAAAACCGTCTTTTCCGGCGGTGGCGAAGCCGGCTACAACTGGGATGTGAACAACTTTCTGCTCGGCCTCTCCGGCTTCTACGACTACAACAGCAAGAAGACCCATACCGGCACCGGTGTCGCGCCGGCAACGGTCAACTACGGCAGCCAGGTCTACGGTGCCGACCTGAAGCTCGGCATCCCCAACGACAAATGGATGCCCTACGCCAAGGTGGGCTATGCCCGTGTCACCGGCAATGGCGATCCGTATGCTGCGGTGATCAAGGATAATGCCGTGCACTATGGCGCCGGCGTCGAATACAAGGCGATGCCGAACCTCGGCGTTGCACTCGAGTGGACCGGCAACAGCGGCAAGAAGAACGCCACCAAGCTGAACAACAACAATTTCACGCTGGGGCTGAACTACTACTTCGGCAACGCACCGAAGCCCGCTCCGGCACCGGTGGCCATGGTGAAGGAGGAGCCGAAGCCGGCGCCCAAGCCGGTCTACAAGACGATCTTCTCCGACAAACCGGTCACCATCGAAGGTGCCAACTTCGATTCCGGCTCGGCGGTGCTGAAGCCTTCCGCCTTCCCGCAGCTGGATAAGGTGGTCGATTTTGCCGCCAGGTATCCGAATGCCGGACTCTCGATTACCGGCTACACCGACAGCCGTGGTGCCGCCACGCTGAACCAGGCCCTTTCCGAGCAGCGGGCCGAATCGGTGAAGGCCTATCTGGTCGGTAAGGGTGTTGCGGCAGATCGCATCTCCACCATGGGTGAGGGTGAAGCCAACCCGGTGGCCGACAATGCCACAGCCGCAGGTCGCGCCAAGAACCGCCGCGTGGAGATTCGTTCGGTCATCCGCGAAGAGCAAAAGGTTCGCGTTAATCCGTAATTGCACTCAGCGACGTCATAAAAGAGGCGGGCAAATGCCCGCCTCTTTTATTTGCATCCGTAAAAGCCAAAGCCATATAGTGCCGTTGACCGACTCACGATGGATTCCGGGAGGGAATGGATGGGTGCATGGAGCGAGGACAATTTTGGTAATGATGATGCCCTTGATTGGGTGTGTGACCTGGAAAAGTCTAAAGGGCTGGAGGCTCTCCTGGCTCCCATCCATCGCATACTGAATGAGACTGACTACCTGGAGGCGCCGGACTGCTGCGAAGCCCTTGCGGCTTCGGAAGTGATTGCAGCAGCAGTTTCGAATGATGCCTCAAACATCCCTGAACAGGCACAGCGATGGCTAAACAGGAAGCAAGGACTGTTCGGCAAAAAGCCTCAAATTGATCTCGCCCATGCACAACTTGCCTCGAAAGCGGTGGATAAAATCGTATCCGGATCAGAACTTCAGGAACTATGGGATGAAGACGAAACCAACGAGGAATGGCATCTTGTTCAAAAGGTTCTGATCACAAGGTTAGGCTCCAAATAGATCGCTTTGCGCGATCTCGTGCCTTCCCTGGAGTCGCCCTACAGCCGGGAACGAAAACAAATCACTCGCATGTCATATCGCTGCCATTTGGCACCGACCGGTTGTTGGGTCTATAAGTGCAGCATGAGATCCCATCTCACGGATTCGGTTTTGACGAGGGCAGTGTTATGAATATGCAGGAAATACGGGCCAAGGCCAGAGAGCAGGGCGTGAAAGCCAGGGCCGGCATCAAAAAGGCGGACCTGATCCGCACCATCCAGGCTGCCGAGGGTAACCCGCAATGCTTCGGGGCGGAGTGGCGCTTTGACTGCCAGCAGATGGATTGCTGCTGGCGCAAGGATTGCCTGACCTAAGTCTCTTTTTTCTCCTCGACCATCTCACCGGCCAGAAAGCGCTCAAGACGCACCGGATACTCAAGCCCTGCGACCGGCAGCATCGACTCGAATTTGGCCACCTCATCGCGCTTGCCCTGTGTCTCCGGATGCTTGGCGATCAGGAACGAACAGATATCGCAGTACTCCTCGATGGAGATATCGAAGGTGCCGATGCGTTTGCCGAGCGTAATGATCTCCTCCTTGTCGTAACCGATCAGGGGTGAGAGCAGCGGCAGCGGGCTGGCATCGTAGATGGCATTGATGTTGGCCAGCGTCTGGCTCGCCACCTGGCCCAGCGAATCACCGGTGACCAGCGCCTGGCCACGCTCCTGCTCGGCAATGCCGGCAGCGGAGCGCACCATCTGGCGCTTGTAGATAATCATGCGATAACGATCCGGCACCATGGCAATGGCATGGCGCTGGAACTCCTCCAGATCGATCATGTAGAGCTTCAGGCGCCCCTGGTAACGGGACAATTGCGCTGCCAGCGAACGGATCTTGGCGAAATCGCGGTTGATGGTGCTGTTGTAGAGATGGACCAGCACCACCTCCATGCCGCGCTTCATCATCGTGTAAGCGGCGACCGGTGAATCGATACCGCCGGAGAAGAGCACCACGCCTTTACCGGAGGTGCCGACCGGCAGGCCGCCGATACCGCTGCGCTTGGCGGTGTAGATGTAGGCCTCGCCGGGCGTCACCTCGACGTAGACGGTGATCTCCGGATGATCGAGATTGACGGCGAGGTTCAGCTGCGTCTTCAGATAGCCGCCCACCTCGAAGTTGATCTCGGGGCTGGTCAGCTTGAACTTCTTGTCGGAGCGCCGCGCTTCAACCCGGAACGGACGTCCGGCCACGTTCTCCCCATAGGCTGCATGCACGGCCGCAGCTGCCGTCGCCTGCATCGCCTCCACCTCGGGCTCGCAGACATGCACCAGGGCGAAATTGCGAATGCCGGGAATCAGGGCCAGCAGCTCAAGCTGCGCCTCACTCACCTCGTCCATATCGATCAGCATGCGGCCATGCTGGCGCAGGATTCGCTGTGGCTTCAGCAGCTGCTTGATGTTGGTCGCCATGCGACGTTCGAAAAAGCGGCGGTTCTTCCCCTTCAGGGAGAGCTCACCGTAATGGACAAGGATCTTCTGCATGCGGCGCAGGATAGCGATTTATCGGCCTGTTTGCAGCGTTCAGGCGGTCGGGGAGAGGCCGGAGTTCCGATCCCGCTTCACGGCCAGGGTCAGGCCATCGCTGATCGGCAGCATGGAAAGATCCACCCGATCATCACGCTTCAGCTTCTCGTTGAAGGCGCGGATCGCCTCGGTTGCCTCGCTGTTGTTTGCAGCATCGATCACCGTGCCGCCCCAAAGCACATTATCGATCGCCACCACACCACCAGGCCGCAGCAACTGCAGACAGCGCTCGTAGTAGCCGGGATAATTGACCTTATCGGCATCGATAAAGGCGAAATCGAAGCTCGCCTCCTCGCCGCTGGCCAACATGCCATCCAGTGTCTGCAGGGCCGGCTGCACATTGAGCTCGATCTTCTGACTCACGCCGGCATCCTCCCAGAAGCGTCGGGCGACAAAGGCCCAGCGCTCGGAGATATCGCAGGCCACGATCTCGCCATCTTCCGGCAGGGCCAGAGCCATCCACAGAGTGGCATAACCGGTGTAGGTGCCCACCTCGATCACGCGCCTGGCCCCGATCAGCCGGAGCAGCATGGCCATGAACTGCCCCTGCTCGGGGGCCGAGCGCATCTCGGACATCTCCTCCTGCTCGGTGGCATGGCGCAGGCGTTCCAGCACCTCGGGCTCGCGCAGGCTGACCTGTAGCAGGTAATCGTAGAGGGCATCGTTCATGGCAAGCGTGCGGTTGGCCATCAGCTCTTTTCCATCTCCCGCAGGCAGGCGGCTGCCTCATCGAGCTGCTCATCGCTGAAGACACGGATACCGTGGCGGGATAGCAATTGGGCCGTAAGCCCCGCACCCGCAACCTTGCTGCCGGTGAACGAGCCATCGTTGACCTTCGTGGTGCCACAGGAGGGGCTACCCTCCTTCAGAATGACCATTTGGATGCCGTGGCGCCGACACTCGGCCAGCGCCTTTTCCGCACCCTGCATGAATGCATCCGTCACGTCGGTGCCGCTTTGCGTGCGAATCAGGGCCTTGCCGTGCAATACCGCCTCGGCATCGCCCTGCTCGATCTCGGCCGCCGGACGCGGAACCGGCAGGCCGCCGGCCACCTCGGGACAGAAGGGGAGCAGGCGCCCTTCGGACCGCCACTGCGCCAGACGACCATCACGGCAACAATCACCGCCGTCATAGCGTACTTTTTCGCCCAGCAGGCAGGCACTGACCAGAATCTTGAGCATGGTGTTCAGCTTAGTCGGGCCGCAGCCAAACCGCGAGCTCGGAGAGGGCCGTTGATTCAAGCAGGTAACGCTCTTGCTGTGCATGTGCCTTCTGCTGAATACGCACCAGCAACTCGTCATCGCTGGCAGGCAGCGCTTCGCCGCCGCTGGAGACATGCCCCCACATATGCAGCAGGGCATTGCGCAGGCGCCCGAGCTGGGGCGGCTGGCGCAGGGTATCGACCAGTAGCTGGGCCAGTCCCGGAAAATTATCGCGCCAGCGGCCGTGCGCAACCCCCGGCCCCAGCGCCTTATAGAGATTGGGATCGCGTGCCATGACCGAATACTTGTGCTGGGCCCAGAGGCGCTGGGTATTGGCCGGTAACGGTATACGCCCCTTCTCGCCCTTCGTTTGCCTCAACATCTCGAACTGCACGCCGGGGGTATATAGATACTGCACCGGCCAGACCGAATCCTCACTCTCCTGCATCAGCGGAGTGTAGTGCGCTTCACCGCGCACGCTCATCTCCGCCACCAACAACTGGTGCCGCAGCCACAGCACCGGCTGATGCCCCATCCACTGCAACAATTCTGCTTCCACCGTGTCGCTTGCCTCACCCTGACGCACTTCGGCCAGGCGATGCAGCAATGCATGCTCCGCTTGCAGCTGTTCGTTCGTCAGGTAACCGGCATTCACATCCCAGATTCGCATCGTCATCTATCCCATGCTATCGGGGAGCATGGATCGGTGATATGCGTAACTTTTTCATCATGAATGGTTATTATGCTGCCTGACGAAGCTATGGTTCGCCGTTCTCAGATTATCCTGGAGCCGATTCGCATGTTTTTCCGCCCCCGTCATATTTTCGCCCTGCTAATGATTTTGCTGACAGCTGCCCTGCCTGCGTATGCAGCCGATGAAGCGCAGCCTGATCAACTGCCACTGTGGGAGCTGGGCATCGGCGGCGGCATCGCCACACTGCCGCAATACATGGGCAGCGATGAGCGCTACACCTTTCCGGCCGTCTTCCCCTACTTCATCTACCGTGGCAATCGCCTGCGCATCGATCGTGACGGCATCAATCGCAAGCTATTCGGCGTGGAGGGGCTGGCGCTGAACCTGAGCCTCGGTTTCGGCCTGCCGGTGCGCAACAACAACCGTGCCCGTGCCGGCATGCCCCGATTGCACTTCAACGGCCAGCTCGGCCCCAAGATCGACTGGGAGTTTGCCCGTCAGGACGATATCAGCTGGACACTGCGTCTGCCGGCCCGTGCCGTCATGGATACCAGCGGCAGCTACCTTGGCTGGCTCTCCGATCCGGACATCCTGATCAAAATGCGTAATCTCGATGCGGCGAACAAGCTGGACATGCGCATTCAGCTCGGCCTGCTTTACGGCTCCAAACGCTACCACGATGCCTACTACACGGTGTTGCCGCGCTATGTCACCGCAAGTCGCCCCGCCTACCAGTCGAAGGCAGGCCTGCACTCGCTGACCATGCGGGCCGCGATGACCTACCGTTACAGCCGCAAACTCTCCTTCTTCACCGCCCTCCGGGTACGCGACATGAAGGTGGGGGTGATCAAGGAGAGTCCGCTGGTCAGGCAGCCCTGGTATGTCTCGGCTGTCTTCGGCGTGGTCTGGAGTATCTGGGAATCGGACCGGATGATGCCGGCCGACAACGACTAGCTATCCAGCAGTCCCTGCAGCTCTTCTGCTGTCGGCAATGCCATACGTGCACCCAGCCGGGTACAGGTGAGCGCCCCGACGGCCGAGGCAAAACGCAGCCGCTCCTGCCACTCCATGCCGCGCGCCATCGCCAGTGCCAGGGCACCATGAAAGGCATCGCCGGCACCGGTTGAATCAACCACATCCACCTCAAAAGCGGGCATGGAACCGATTTCTCTATCAAGGCTCCAGAGCAGTCCCTGTTCGCCCAGCGTAATGATGGCCTGTGGCGCAATCTCACCCAGTTTCACGACCGCCTGCTGCATATTTTCACAGCCACACCAGTCGCGTGCGAAACGTTCCGAGGCTGCCAGGCAGGTCACCTTGTTTGCCAGGCGCAGGGAGCCATCATGCACGGAGCCCGCATCGAGCAGCGTCGGAATCCCCTCCGCATCGGCCCAATCGACCAGCTCCAGCGACAGGTTCGGCTCATGCCCGTCGAGCAGCAGCACACGTGGCCTGATGCCGTCCATGACGACTGCATCGGGATCGAGCCACGGGGTCTCACCCTTGTAATTGACTACCGAACGGGTGCCATCCGGTTTGGCCAGGATGGTCGAAAGCGGAGAAGGATGGGTGCCGCGCACCAGCAGCGAGCAATCCACCCCCTCCGCTTTTAGTTCGCCGACATGCGCATCGCCGAACAGGTCATGGCCCAGGTAGCCGCAAAAGGCAGACGCGCCGCCCAGCCGGGCCACACAGACAGCGGCATTGGCAGCGGGCCCGCCGCCGCAACACTGCAGGGCATCGGCCTGCATTTTTTCGTTGGCCGCCGGATGATGGTGGGCGGACATGGTAACATCATAAGCCGCGTGGCCGACACAGAGGACATCGATGGTGCGCATGCGGGATAAGGTAGATGAAATAGAAACAGGTGCACAGCGAGGAAGATCACACCCGTATCGGGGTGTGATTAAGTCGCTCGCCACTTCTTTTTGAGAACCACTAACGCGAAAGGGGGAGTGGCATTAAGTACTCCCCGGGCTTTTTGGGAATCACTAACGCGAAAGGGCGAGTGACATTAAGTACTCCCCGGGCTTTTTGGGAACCACTAACGCGAAAGGGCGAGTGACATTAAGTCATCGCCGGGCTTTATTGGAAGCCACTAACGCGAAAGGGCGAGTGACATTAAGTCACTCGCCCTTTCTTGTTGGTGCCGGAGACTGGACTCGAACCAGCACGAGCGTGAGCTCACCACCCCCTCAAGATGGCGTGTCTACCAATTTCACCACTCCGGCTTAGGCGGACAGCGGTAGCACACTGTCCGCGATAACTTGTACTTACTCGGCTCCCGGCAGCTTGTCGGAACCATTACCCTTCAGCTGGTTTGGATCAAACCCGCCCTGCTGTTGTGAGGAGGCCGGTGCCTCCTGCTGGGTCGGCTGTGCCAGGTTCTTCTCAACCACCGAACCGGTCTGCTGCTGCGTAAAGAACGCCAGCGACAGGCTGGTCAGCATGAACACCGCGGCCAGTCCGCCGGTCAGCTTGCCCAGGAACGAGCCCGAACCGCGGCTGCCGAACAGGGTCTGTGCGCCGCCGCCGCCGAATGATGCACCCATGTCGGCACCCTGGCCACGCTGGATCAGCACCACACCGATCAGAATCAGCGCCACCGTAATATGAACGATCACCAGAATCGTCGTCATGATTCCCGTACTCCTCAGCCAGCCACTTTCGCGGCGGCTTCAACAATCTGCATGAAGGACTCGGCCTTCAGGCTGGCGCCACCGACCAGTGCGCCTTCGACACCCTCGCAGGCCAGCAGCTCTTCGGCATTGCCCGGATTCACACTGCCGCCATACAGCACGCGGCAATCGTGACCCAGACGCTTAAGCTCCGCATGCACGAATGCATGTGTTTCGGTCACCTGCTCCGGCGTTGCCGTCTTGCCGGTACCGATCGCCCAGACCGGCTCGTAAGCGATGGTCAGCGGCGCATTGGCAGCCACGCCCTCGAGCACGGCCAGCTGCGCCTTCAGCACCTCGTTGGTCTTGCCCGACTCGCGCTCTTCCAGGTGCTCACCGATACAGAAGATCGGCTCAAGGCCTGCCTCCCAGGCGGCATTGAGCTTCTTGCGCAGCAGCTCGTTGCTCTCACCCATGATGTCGCGGCGTTCGGAGTGGCCGAGAATCACATAGTGACAGCCGGCATCGCGCAGCATCAGCGGCGAGATCGAGCCGGTGAAGGCACCTTTCGGCTCGTAGTAGACATTCTGTGCGCCCAGTCGCACGCCCTTGCCACTCAGCTTCTCGTACAGCGGGTGCAACAGCGTGAACGGCGGCATCAGGGCCGTCTCCACCGCAGCCGGATTCGGGTTATCGCCCAAACCGTCCACGAACTCCAGCGCTTCGGGCAGCGTACCGTTCATCTTCCAGTTTCCTGCAATCAGACAACGTGGTGAACCAGTCAACTTCTCCTCCTTAAGCGCTGAAACGGGGCGCGAAGTTTAGAAAAACATACGCACATAGCAAGGAATAACTCGCCAATCGCGACATGACCGCTAACCTTGCCCTCCATGTCGAGTCAGGACAAGCATGCCAAGAAGGCCCTGGGCCAGCATTTTCTGCGCGATCAGCAGGCGATCCGGCGCATTGCGGGCGCCATTCCCGAGGGGGCGAGCGCGATCGAGATCGGCCCCGGACCGGGGGCGATTACCCGTGCCCTGCTGGAACGCGTCAGCCATCTCACCGTCATCGAGAAGGATGACCGCTTTGCCCATGCCTGGCAGGAAGAGGCCGAAGCCTCACACGGCAAGCTGGCGGTCGTGCACGGCGATGTGATGCAGCAGCTGGAAGCGGCCGTAGGCGCATGCCAGCCCGAATGGATCGCCGGCAACCTGCCCTACAACATCAGCGGCCCGCTGACCGCACTGCTCGCCGGCATCCCGCTCTCCGGCGGCATGGTGCTGATGTACCAGCGCGAAGTGGCCGAGCGCATAGTCGCCGATCCGGGCAGCAAGACCTACGGCGGCCTCTCCGTACTGGCACGCCACCACTACCGCCCCAAACGGCTGCTCACCCTGCCACCGGGCGCCTTTGCCCCGCCGCCGAAGGTGCATTCGGCCGTCATCACCCTGACCCCGCACCATGAGACACCACCCTGCGATTACGCCATCCTGCAGACGGCCGTGCGTCAGGGCTTCGCCCACCGTCGCAAGACGATCGCCAACAACTTCAGGGGAAAACTGGATGCGGATGCGCTGCGCGCCATCGATATCGATCCGGGCAAACGTCCCGAGCAGCTCGATTATGCGGCCTGGAGCCGCATTGCCCTGGCCCTGGGCGGTCATTGACGACGGATAGAGCGTTACACTTGCCGTTGATGTAAGCGTTTATTCGCCGCCGGCGGCCAGCCCTTCACCGATACGATAGATCGGCTCGACATCGGCGGCGCTGCTTTTGGTCACTTCCAGGTCGCGCAGCCGGCCATCTTTCAGGCGATAGACCCATCCGTGCACGGCCAGGTTCTGGCCGCGCCCCCAGGCATTCTGCACTACGCGGGTGTGGCTGAGGTTCTCCACCTGGCGGCGCACATTGAGCTCGCAGAGCAGGTCGAGACGCTTGCGCTCATCAATATGCTCGAACTTGTCGACATGATGCATATAGGTATCGCGGATGCCGCGAATCCAGTTGTCGACGATGCCGAAATGCTGGCTCTCCATCGCCGCGCGCACGCCGGCACAATCGTAATGGCCGGTGACGATGATGTGCTCAACGCCCAGCACATCGACGGCGAACTGCACCGCGGAGAGACAGTTCAGATCGGTATGGTTGACCTGGTTGGCGACATTGCGATGCACGAAGACAACACCGGGATCGACCCCGATGATCTCATTGGCCGGCACCCGGCTGTCGGAGCAGCCGATCCACAGGTAACGCGGATTTTTCTGCTGTGAGAGTCGTTCGAAGAACTCCGGATCGTTACGGACCATCTTTTCGGCCCAGGCCTTGTTGTTCGCAAGCAGATGATCCGGATCCATATTGTTACCTCAATCCTTGAGCCACTCGTCCAGTTTGCCGGCCCGATCCAGGGCATAGAGCTCATCGCAGCCACCGACATGACGGTCATTAATGAAGATCTGCGGAATGGTGCGGGCTCCCGGCGCGCGTTCTGCCATCTCATCGCGCTTTTCCGGGTGTTTCACCACATCATATTCGGTGAAAGGCAGCTCGCGCTTGTTCAGCAGTGCCTTGGCACGGGTGCAGTAGGGGCAGTATCCGCCCGAGTAGATTTCAATCTTTGCCATGGCCCGATGCTAACCTTTCGGCGGGGTGCGTGCCAACGACAGGACCTGTACGGGCATTGCCAGCGGCTTCAGGGCCCGGGCAGCGTGGTGGACGGTGGCTCCGGTGGTGATGATATCGTCCACCAGCCACAGGCGCCCCTTCCGATCACCCGGCCAACGGGACATATCGGAGATAAAGGCACGACGCAGGTTGCGCATCCTGGCCGCACCCGAGAGCTCCGACTGGCGCGGCTGCTCTCCTCGTCGCCGCAGGATACGCCAATCCCAGTCGCAGCCGGCGATCACAGCCATCTGGCGACAGAGATCGGCTGCATGGTGCTGGCCGGCCTTGCGCATACGTGCGCGCGGCATCGGCACGGGCAACAGCAGATCATCCGGCCCGACCAGTTCCCGAATACGTACTGCTGAAGCCTGCAACAGCCAGTGCAGGCCGGCATCATCCCCCTGCAGCTTCCAGGCCAGCAGCGCATCGCGCACGCCATCGCGATAACGATAGAGGCTGTGTGTCGCCACCTGGGCCGGCGGCCGGCGCAGACAGCGGCCGCACGGACCGGGGGCCAGGCTCTCGGGCATCGCCACCCCGCACAGGCCACAGGCAGACCGGGTATGGGGCCGAATTCCGGCCAGGCATGCCGGACAACAGCCATCGGCATCGGTAAGCGGCGCCCGGCAAAAGAGGCATGCGGCCGGAAAGAGCTGGCAACGGGCCTTGTTCACCCAGGCCGCGGCTTTGGTTGACAGAGGGACCATGCCCATCAGCATGCCGAACATGTCCGACAGCCGCAATTGGTTCGACCCCATTCCTGAATCGCGACGCCGCACCCTGCGCGGCTCGCGTCAGGACGGCATGCGCATTGAAATGGGTGGGCGGCAACTGCTCAACTTTGCCTCCAACGACTACCTCGGCCTGCGCAGCCATCCGGACGTATGCCGGGCCGCCATCCGGGCGATCGAGAGCGAGGGGCTCGGCAGCGGCGCTTCACGCCTGATCTCGGGCGACCATCCTGCCCTGCATCGGCTCGAGCAGGCGCTGGCGGAGTGGAAGGGCTATGAAGCCTGCCTGCTGGTCGGCTCCGGCATGCTAACCAACATCGGGCTGTTGCAGACCCTGGCCGATCGCCACACCCACCTGTTCACCGACCGCCTCAACCACGCCTCGCTGATCGACGGCGCCCGCCTGGCCGGTGCCCGCGTGCATCGCTACCGCCACAACGACACCGATGACCTGCAGGCGCTACTCTCCCGCCACACAGCGGCGCGCCGCATTATCGTCAGCGATGGTGTCTTCAGCATGGATGGCGACTGCGCCGACCTTTCCACCCTGCTGGCGCTGGCCGAGTCACAGGACGCCCTGCTTCTGATCGACGATGCGCACGGCATCGGCAGCCTTGGCCCGGACGGCCGTGGTCTGAGTGCAGTCGCCGGCATCGCCGGCCACCCCCGCCTGATCGAGGTCGGCACTTTCGGCAAGGCCTTCGGCGGCTACGGCGCCTTCATCCTCGGTACACACGAGCTGATCGAGGGGCTGCGCCAGCGCATGCGCACCCTGATCTACTCCACCGCCCTGCCGGCCGCCCTGCCCCTGGCCATGCTTGAATCGCTGCGCCTGATCCACGAAGGCACGCTCGTGCATCGACTGCAGGGCAACATCGCACAATTTCGCCGTGAGGCTGCAGGACTGGCACTGATGGCATCCGAAACGGCCATTCAACCGCTGCTGCTGGGCAGCGATGAGGCCGCCCTTGCCGCACAGCAGCAGCTGCAGGATGCCGGCTTTTTCGTACCGGCCATCCGTCCGCCGACCGTCCCCGAGGGAAGTGCACGCCTGCGTATCACCCTCACCGCCACCCATACGGAGGCACAGATTCGTGCCCTTATTGATACCCTGAGGCAACTGCCATGATGCCGCTGGTATTCCTGCACGGCTGGGGACAGTCGGCCCGGGCATGGCACCACCAGACTGCCCGCTGGCCGGATGCCACCTTCCTCGACCTGCCGGGGCATGGCGGTACTGACGACATCGCAGCAGAGCAGTGGATCGGTCATCTGGCCGCACAACTGCCGGAAAGCCCCTGCCTGCTCGTCGGCTGGTCGCTGGGCGGCATGCTGGCCATGCAGCTGGCCCATACCTATCCCGAAAAGGTGGCGGCTCTGGCCCTGATCGCCACCACACCCCGCTTCACGGCCACGGAGGGGTGGCCGCACGGCTGTGCCCCGTCCCTGCTCGACAACTTTGGCCAAGGGGTTGCCAGCCAGTCGGCCAGGACCATGAGCCGCTTCTTCGCCCTGATGTTTCACGGCGATGGACTGCCACGTAACAGCTTCAATACCATTGCACGCGCCGCGGTCGATCGCGACAATCCGCCGACCCGGCCGGGCCTGGAGGCCGGACTATCCCTGCTGGCTACCCTTGATCTGCGTGCAGGGGCAGCCGAAATCGATCAGCCCGCGCTGGTCATGCATGGCTCCGACGACGCCGTGGTGCCTGTCGGGGCCGGGGAGTGGCTGGCACGCACGTTGCCCAATGCAACGCTGCACCGCTTCGAGCGCTGCGGACATGCTCCTTTCCTGTCGCAGCCCGAATCCTTTCAACATATTCTGGAGGCATGGTGTCAGAACATATCAGTACACGGCAGGTAAGGCGCGCCTTCGGCGGCGCCAGAGATAGCTACGACGAACATGCCGAACTGCAGCGCGAGATTGCCGATCGCCTGCTTCAACACCTGGAATTCACCAAAATCGCACCGAAGCGCATCCTCGATATCGGCTGCGGTACCGGTTACTTCACCCGCCTTCTGGCCGGCAAGTTCAAAAAGGCCGAGATTACGGCTGCCGATATCTCCGAACAGATGGTGCTCTGCACGCGCGAGCGCCACGCCATGCGCCTGCCCTGGCATGGCAAGCGCCATCACATCACGGCCGATGGCGGGCACCTTCCTTTCCGCGACGGTAGCTTCGACCTGGTCACCTCCAACCTGGCCATGCAGTGGTTGCCCGACCCGCAACAGATGATGCGCGAAATGCGCCGGGTGCTGGCACCGGGCGGCCTGATGCTCTTCTCCACCTTCGGGCGCCGTACGCTGACCGAACTGCGCCAGTCGCTGAGCGAGATCAAGCAGGAGCAGGCGGGCCTGGTTCTCCCGTTCCCCGATGTGACGGCACTGGGCGATGCACTGATGAAACTACCGCTGGAACTGCCCGTCACCGACTGTGATCTCTTCACCCTCACCTACCCGGACACGATGGCACTGGTGCGCGAACTGAAGGGGATCGGCGCCTCCTCGGCGGCCATCCGTGGCCGCCCCGGCGGCCTCTACGGCCGTAGCCTGCTGCGTAAGCTCGATGCGCACTACAGCACCCATTTCCGCATGCAGGACGGACGGGTACGTGCCACCTTTGAAGCACTCTACGGCCAGGCATGGTACAAGGAGGCAGGCTTCGAACACCGTGATCACCTGATTCCGATCCAGCCGGCCGACGCATGACCCGCCTCTTTATCACCGCGACCGATACCGGAGCCGGCAAGACCTTCGTTACGGCAGATCTGGCCCGTCTTCTACACCGGCAGGGCAGCGATTGCCTGGCCCTGAAGCCGATTGCCAGCGGCCTCGATGCTTCCGGAGACAACGAGGATGTCTCAGCTTTGCTTTCAGCCCAGAACCTAAGCGATTCGGATGCCATCAGCCTTTATCGCTTCAGGATGCCGGCAGCACCGCTCGTGGCTGCCGGCGCAGAAGGTGCCCGAATCGATCCGGACCGCCTGCTCTCCTGGTGCGATGCACGTAGCAGCAACAAGCGGGTCACCCTCATCGAGGGTGTCGGTGGATTGATGGTACCGCTGGCCGAAAACTACCTGGTGCGCGACTGGCTGCAGCAGATGCCCGATGCCCGGGTCGTGCTGGTGATCGGCGGGCGACTCGGCTGCATGAATCATGCCCTGCTGACCCTGAGCGAACTTGAGCGGATGGGGCGCAGCCCTGCCTGGGTGATCTTCAATGCCGTGGAAGGCGATGACATGGCCAGGCAGTGCGAAGCGACGATCCGGCCCTGGCTACCTTCCGCAAGCCGCACCCTGCAACTGCCTTACGGTGCGGACTCCGGACCGGCACTGCTGCCGCTGGTCGAGGCGCTCTCCGGCGCCTGAGACGCCGACTCAGCCAGATCAAGGCTCATCAGAACAGCGTCCTCGCGCTCGCCACCGGGCTCTTCCGGCACGTAGTAATCCGGTCGCAGACCGCAGATGCGGAAACCCAGCTCCAGGTAGAGCGACTGGGCCGGCATATTCGAACGGCGTACCTCAAGGGTTGCCGAAGCCATATGATGTTTCTGTTGCAACAAATAGCGACTGAGAGCCAGTGCGATGCCCCTGCGCCGATAAGCCGGAGCCACCGCGATCTGCATGATCTGTACCTCATCGATCACGTCCCGGCTAAGCACGTAACCCGCCAGTTCATTGCCACGAATGCAGACATAAAGATCGGAGCCGAACTCAACCGCCTGCCTCAGGCCATCGAACGACCACGATTCCGAAAAGACCTGGATGTTCAAGGCATAGACATCCAGCAGGTCGTCGACCGTGCCGGTGCGGATGACCTCTCCGGTCGCGTTCAGGCCGCTTCCGGGGTCTCGATTTGCTCTTTCCAGTCGCAATCCTCTACCACGCAGATATGTTCGGTACCGTTACGTTTGGTCACCTTCTCGGTGACGAAAGGCGCGCCACATTTCGGACACGGGCGATCGATCGGCTTGTTCCACAGGGCGTTCTTGCACTTGGGATACTGCGAACAGGAGTAAAATACCTTGCCACGCCGCGATTTTTTCTCCAGAAACGTGCCCTTGCCACACTCGGGACACTGGATGCCGGTATCTTTCGGCTTCTCCAGCGGTTGGATATTCTTGCATTTCGGGTAGGCCGAGCAGCCGAGGAACTTGCCGTAACGACCCTGCTTGATGACCATCGGTTCGCCGCACTTGTCGCACTTCTGGTCGGTCATCTCCGGCTCGGGCGCGACCTGCTCCTCGCCGTTCTTGTTCAGCGGGCGGGCGTACTTGCACTCCGGGTAACCGGTACAGGCCAGGAACTTGCCGTAACGACCCAGCTTGACCGCCATCGGCTTGCCGCACTCCGGGCATACCTCGTCGGTCTCCTCGCTGGTGACATCCGAACGCTTCACATTCTCCTGCGTATCATCCACCCGCTCCTTGAACGGGGTCCAGAAATCGCGCAGGACCGGTTTCCACGCCTGTTCGCCACGTGCCACGGCATCGAGCTTATCCTCGATATCGGCCGTAAAATTGACATCGACGATATCGGCAAAGTAGTTGGTCAGGAACTTGCTCACCACTTCGCCCGTATCGGTAGGGACGAAGCGCTTCTTCTCCATCTCGACGTACTTGCGCTCACGCAGCACATTCAGGATCGAGGCGTAGGTGGAAGGGCGGCCGATGCCGTGGCTCTCCAGCTCTTTGACCAGGCTCGCCTCAGAGAAGCGCGGTTTCGGCTCGGTGAAGTGCTGTTTGGTCGCCGCCTGCTTCACGCTCACTGCATCGCCCGATTCCAGCGGCGGCAGCATGCGATCCTGATCATCCTTGTTCGGCTCGTCGCTGCCCTCGATGTAGAGCTTGCGAAAGCCGGCAAAAGCGAGCACGGAGCCGGTGGCCCGCAATGTGACACCATCGGATTCGATATCGGCGCTTACCTTGTCGAGCACAGCCGGTGCCATCTGGCTGGCCAGGGCTCGTTTCCAGATCAGCGTGTACAGCTTCCAGGCATCCGGCTCCAGCACCGCCTTCATCGCTTCCGGCGTGCGGGTTACCGCTGTCGGGCGGATCGCCTCATGGGCCTCCTGGGCATTCTTGCTCTTGGTCTTGAACTGGCGTGGCTTGGCCGGCAGATAATCGCCTCCGAAGGCCTGCCCGATATGGTCGCGCATCTCCTGCACCGCCTCTTCGGCCAGCGAGACGGAGTCGGTTCGCATGTAGGTGATCAGACCGACGCGCTCGCCATCGACCTCCTCGCCCTCGTAGAGGCGCTGGGCCAGCTGCATTGTCTTGCGGGCCGTAAAGCCGAGCTTGCGCGAAGCCTCCATCTGCAGGGTGGAGGTGATGAATGGCGGTGCCGGCTGCTGACGCGCCTGACTCTTCTTGACCTCGCCCACCGTGAAGCTGCCCTGCTCCACGCGCTTGGCCGCCTTTCTGGCTGCCGTGGCATCGCCCAGGGCAAACTTGCCGAGCTTGTCGCCATCCAGCGCATGCAGCTGGGATGTAAAGCGGCCACCCTTGGTCTCGCAGTCGGCCTCGATGGTCCAGTATTCGCGCGGCTTGAAATCGCGGATATGCTGCTCGCGCTCGCAGATCAGGCGCAGAGCCACCGACTGCACGCGTCCGGCCGAGAGGCCACTGCGAATCTTGCGCCACAACAGTGGCGACAGCGTGAAACCGACCAGATAATCGAGCGCACTGCGTGCCTGCTGCGCATCAACCAGTTGCATATTGACCTGCATCGGATGGGAAATCGCTTCGCTGATCGCTTTTTTGGTAATCTCGTGGAACGTGATCCGCTGGATCTCCTTGCCTTCCAGCACACCGCGCTTCTGCAGCTCATCGGCCACATGCCAGGCAATCGCCTCACCCTCGCGATCCAAATCGCTGGCCAGAATCAGGGCATCCGCCTTCTGCATGGCCTTTTCGATGGCATCCAGGCGTTTCTTCTTATCCTCGATGACGGTGTATTTCAGGGCAAAGTCGTGATCAGGGTCGACGGAGCCATCTTTTTTGGGAAAGGCACGCACATGGCCGTAGGAAGCCAGAACCTTGTAACCGCGCCCCAGGTATTTTTCGATGGTTTTTGCCTTGGCGGGCGACTCCACCACCACAACTGCACTCATTAACACTAGCCTCCGAGGGTGTACCTGCTGCCGGGAAGGCGTTCGACGATCCCGCGCAGCTCAAGAGCGAGCAAGATGGGGGAAAGCTCGGACACGGTCAAGTTGCAGCCGTCCGCCAGCGCATCGATATGCATGATCTCCTGCCTGAGGAAGGCATGGATTCTGGCCTCATGTTCGCTGGCAGGTTCGAACTGCTGCTCCGGCCTTTTCTGCCCCTGCCACCCCAGTTGTTCCAGCAGTTGCTCGGCTGATTCCACCAGGATAGCACCATCGCGTATCAGCTGGTGGCAACCGGCATGGGTCCCGTTCAGCACCGAACCCGGCACCGCCAACACCTCCCTGCCATAGCCTCCGGCCTGCCCGGCCGTGATCAGGGATCCGGAACGCACATCGGCCTCAACCACCAGGGTTGCATCGGCCAGGCCGGCAATGATGCGATTGCGCTGTGGAAAATGCTCGGGGCGCGCCTGCTGTTCGGGCAGATATTCGCTGATCACACAACCCTGGGCCGCAATCGCTTCCATCTGTCTGCGCTGCGTATCTCCCTGCAGACTTTGCAGCCCGCAGCCCAATACGGCGATGGTCGGCGATGGACCCTCCAGGGCCCCGCCATGGGCCGCAGCATCGGTGCCGTAAGCCATGCCGCTGACGACGCATATCCCCCGCTCGGACACATACCGGCTCCATCGGCGTGCAATCAGCCTGCCTTCCCGGCTTGCCCTGCGCGCCCCGACCACAGCCAGCATGGCCCGGCTCGCCAAAGCCTGTACATCTCCGCGCACAAACAGCGCCAGCGGCGCATCGCTGCACTGGCGCAGGCGCTCCGGATACGCATCGTCTTCGGGGGATAGAATGGTGATTCCTGCCGACAGGCACTGTTCGGCGATTGCATCGGCCTGCCCGGCCGCATGCCGGTCAGCCAGTGCATGGGCCAGTTTCGGGGTCACACCCTCGATGGAGCGCAGTGCCGCGGCAGGCATCTGCCAGAGATCGATAATGGAGCCGCATGCTTCGCGCAGTTGCATGCCGGTTTTGGGGCCAACGCCCTGAATCAGGCGCAGGCGCAGATATGCTCGGGCCAGGTCGGAAACGAACGGCGTCGTTTCCATTCAATACGATCAGCGACCCGCTTTATTGCGAACCGCATCCCCGACATTGATCGAGGAGGAGGAGCTGATCACGAATGCCAGCGATGCATCCTGCTGCGGAACCAGCACCAGAATCTCGCCGATCTTCTCTTCCGGCAGGCGTGTCTCTTTCCCGGACACGCGATCCGTCACCACACGTCCGGCCCGATGCACGGAGAGCGCCATACCGGGTTTCAGTCCATCTTTCAGACCCAGGCTGATGCCGATCACCTGATTCTGGCCCGCCTCCGCAGCATTGTTGCGAATATAGAGCACCTTGCCATGCAGATTGCCCCCCGGATAAGTGGGCTCGATACGGGTATTGATGCTTTTGGCCGGTTTCAGGCGATCGCCGCGGGAGAGCTCTTCGAATGTCTCGAGTACGACTCCGCGATAGATGCCATCGTTCTCACCGGTCACCTCGATCTGGCCGAGATGATTGACCAGCACGCCAACCTCCTTGCCCGTATCGGGATCAATAATCGGATCACCGGTACGGAAGACATCGAACACATCGCCTTCACTGGCCGGCTTGTTCATCTTCAGGTAGAGGTGGTCATTGGCGCCGTAATTGATGCGCTCATCCTCTGAGTCGAGGATATAGCCAACGCCATTAACCTCATTCGGCTGGATGAAATCCTGGCGCGACAGGGCAGTCAGCAGAATGCTGGCATCGACCTTCGGCTCGAGGCGCTCGGCCGGCTTGATCACTATCTTCGGCTGCGGACGGGTCTTGCTCAGGCCACCCTGCTTCTTCTTTTTGACATCAAACCAGATCTCGTTGCCGGGATAGATCAGGTCAGGATTGGTAATGTAAAGGTTCCGCTCCCAGATCTTGAGCCACTTCTGCGGATCCTTGAAGAAATACTGAGCGATATCCCACAGGGTGTCGCCCTTTTTGACGATGTAGGGCTGGGGCAGGTTGGGCTTGATATCGTCCTCGCTCACTTCCTGCGGCATGGCCAGCGTATCGGCAAACGCCCGCTCAGCCGGCACCATTGCCAGCACCAAAAACAAGGCCATTGCCAGCATCAGTTGAACTTTCATATGAGCCTCCCGGCCTAACCCTTCAATTTATCAAAGAATGGCATACTCGCCTATGCTCCGCAACCGTCTGTCGATCCGGCCGCGAAACCGCCGACATCGGCAACGAACATCCGCCTCACCGTTTCAGTCGCCGCCGGCCTTCGGCTCTGTACCGGCCAGCAGACGACGAATATTGCCATGGTGACGCACGATCATGATCGCGCCAAGCACGGCACACAAGCCAGTAGCAGCCATTCCAGCCTGAAGACCCCAGGCGGCCAGCGGCAGGGCAAGGCCGGCCATGATCGAGGCCAACGATACATAACGACTGATTTTGAAGACGATGAACCAGATCACAAAGCTGACAAGAGCCGCCAGCGGCTGCCACGGAATCAGTACCCCGTACATCGTGGCCACGCCCTTGCCGCCCCTGAAGCCGAGATAGACAGGAAATATATGCCCCAGGAAAGCCGCCAGGGCCGCTGCAGCCACCACCATGGGCGCGGCATTCAGCGCCAGGGCAACAGCTACCGGAAGCGCCCCTTTGCCGATATCGGCCAGCAGCGTCAGAACACCGACCATCTTGCCACCGGTGCGCAGGGCATTGGTGGCGCCAATATTGCCGCTGCCATGCTGGCGTGGATCCTTGCCGGTTAACCAGCGCGAAAAGAGCAGCCCGAAAGGCACCGCTCCGAGCAGATAAGCCGCCGCAATACCGGCAACCTCATAGGCACTCATGTCAAAGGCCAAAATCAGCGCAGCTGGCGATAATGGCGCCGGTTCTCATCGAGTTGTTGCTGCAGGCGCGCTGCCTGGTCGCCGCCGATATAGGTGGGCAACACAGCCTCAAGTTCAGCCGGCTCACCAAATTCAGTCGGATACGCCTCGCCTTCCACCACATTGTCGCGCTGCAGCATGGCCAACTGGTCGGGCGTCAATGGCGGAACCGGCAGCCACTGCATGACCATGGCCATCAGCCTGGCCGCAAACGGAGGCACCGGCAGCAGCAGGCGACGGCGCCCGAGCACCTTCATCAGCATCGCAAGCAGCTCATGGAAACTGTATCTCTTCGGCCCACCCAGTTCATAGGTCTTGCTGCCGGCATGCCGGTTGCCGATGCAGCCGACAAACACCCGGGCCACATCCTCAACCCAGACCGGCTGGAAACGGGTCGCTCCGGCAATCACCGGCAAGATCGGCATCATGGCCGACATCTGCTTGAATTTATTGAAGAATGAATCGCCGGCACCAAAGATGATCGAGGGGCGCACGATGGTCCAACTGAGGCCCGACTGGCGCACCCGTCCTTCGGCCTCGCCCTTGGAACGGGCATAATGACTTGCCGGTATCTTGCCGGCTCCGAGGGCACTCATGTGCAGGTACTGCTTCACGCCGGCACGCTTACAGGCTGCGATGACATGCTCGGCCCCCTGCACATGGGCCGCATCGAAGCTGTAACGGCCACGCTCGAACAGCAGCCCGACCAGATTCATCACGCAATCGGCACCGGCCACCGCCTCATCGAGGCCTCGGCCGTCGGTAATGTCGGCCTTGACCAGCTGCACGCCCTCCACCAGCAGTGCCCGGGCACGCTCGGGATGACGGCAGGCCACCGTGACCTGATAACCGGCCTCTACGGCCTGGCGCACGATGGCACGGCCGACAAAGCCGCTTCCGCCGATAATGCAAACCTGCTTCGACATTCTACCCCTCCAATCAGCTGAACAGACCGACAATTATGCGCAGTTGGATGCTGTGCATCAACTTTGCGCCACCGCCTTATACCGGAGGCAGCTCCGGCGATTCGGCAAAGGTCTTCAGCTTCTGGGCCCGGGACGGGTGGCGCAGTTTGCGCAGCGCCTTGGCCTCGATCTGACGGATACGCTCGCGCGTCACGCCGAACTGCTTGCCGACCTCTTCCAGCGTATGGTCGGTGTTCATGCCGATACCGAAACGCATGCGCAGCACCTTCTCCTCACGCGGAGTCAGGTTCTCCAGCACCTCGAGCGTTGCCTCACGCAACGCTTCGCCAACTGCGGCATCGAGCGGATCCAGTGCATTCTCGTCCTCGACGAAGTCACCCAGCTGCGAATCCTCGTCATCGCTGATCGGCGTCTCCAGTGATACCGGCTCCTTGGCCACTTCCAGAATCTGCTCGACCTTCTCGACTGGCATCTCCAGATGCTCGGCCAGTTCCTCCGGCGTCGGCTCGCGGCCGATCTCCTGCGCAATCTGGCGGGAGACACGCATCATCTTGTTGATCGTCTCGATCATGTGCACCGGAATACGAATGGTGCGCGCCTGGTCGGCAATCGAACGGGTGATCGCCTGACGAATCCACCAGGTGGCGTAGGTGGAGAACTTGTAACCGCGACGCCACTCGAACTTGTCCACCGCCTTCATCAGACCGATGTTGCCCTCCTGGATCAGGTCCAGGAATCCAAGGCCACGATTGGTGTACTTCTTGGCAATGGAGATCACCAGACGCAGGTTGGCCTCGATCATCTCGCGCTTGGCCTGGCGCATCTTCGCCTCGCCCATGGTCAGCTTGCGGGCTACATCCTTGAGCTCCTCGACACGCATCTCACTCTCGGCTTCAACCCGGCGCAGACGGCGCTGATTCTCGCGAATCTTGCCGGAGACCTGTTCGGCCGCCTCCACCCATTTGGCATCCGGATGCGCCTTGATCACACCCTCAAGCCACTTCTCATCGGTCTCCTGGGCCGGGAAGGTCTCCAGGAAAAGCTTGCGCGGCATACGCGCCTTCAACACCAGATCGCGAATGGCACGCTCATACTTGCGCACGCGGTCGACGGCATTTTTGAAGCGCTGAACCAAAAGTTCGATCTGCTTGGTCGAAAAGGGAATATTGACCAGCTCCATCAGCATGGCATTCATCAGGTCCTGGGCCTGCTGCTGCAGCTTTTCATCCGACGGCTTCTTATCGAGCTTCTTCTTCACCTTGACGTAGTCGTCGTGCAGAAGCTTGGCGGCATCAAAGTGGCGCAGCGCATCCTGCAACTGCTCCTCCTTGGTGATGACCGTCTCCTCCATCGGCGTACCGTCCGGCGTGGCCGTACGTGCCTTGATGGCCTCGGAGAGCTCGTCCGGATCCATCTTCTCCGGCTCCATCTCCTCGTCTTCGTCTTCGTCTTCGCTCTTGTTGAGGCGATTCTCGTACTCGGCAATGGCGGCGGCATTCACCACCTTGTCGTCGATATCGAGGATGTCGCGGAAATTGGGCTCTTCCTCGTTCTCCAGTGCCTCGTCACGAATCTGTACCACACGATCGCCGAGCTCCATGATTTCCCGGAACGTGGCCGGGCAGAGGCAGATCGCCTCATGAATCTGCAGGCGGCCCTCTTCGATACGACGGGCAATCTCGATCTCACCTTCGCGGGTCAGCAGCTCCACGGTACCCATCTCGCGCAGATACATGCGCACCGGGTCATCGATGCGGATCACCGTGCCGAGCGTGGTGGTGTCGGCTCGCAGGGCAGAATCTTCCTTGCGCAGACGATCCTTGCGCATGGCGTAGGCACCGGTCGGCGCACGCTCGGGATCGACGACCTCAATACCCATCTCGGTAAAGACGTTAATCACCTGCTCGATGCGGTCGGCCGAAACCAGGCCCTCCGGCAAATGCTTGTTGAGATCGTCGTAGGTAATGAAACCCGCTTCCTTACCCTTGGCCATCAAGCTGCCAAGTTCGCGGATTCGTACCTGTTCCTGTCCGGACTGTGTCATCCAATCAACCCCTGTCCTGCTCTTGTTCGAGAGTCATATTCAATTCGCGTCGTTTCTCTTTCAGCCGGTGTAGCTCGCGCTGCAGACGCGTCTGTTCTTCGAGGCTACCTATGTTTTTAGACTTCTTATCCAGAAAGTCTATCTGCATGCCCACCAGCACCCGGGCAAATTCCGCATCGGTCACCGGCTCCTCATTGATCCAGCGCGGCACATTCGGATCATCCGGAAACGCCTGCTGCAGAGCCCTTGCCATGTCGCTTTTCCCGATAGCGCCCGATGCTGCGAGGGAAAAAGCGCGAGTGTATAACGGATGGACCTGTCCTTCGTCAAGAAAAAACTTGTCCGCATCGGCCGGAAGCTGGCCAAAACGGGCCGGTTCCTGCAGCAGGCCGGCCAGGAATCGCTCCTGCACCCGATTGACCGGTGCCAGCGCCCGGCGCACCGGTTGTGCCGGCTGCTGGCGCCGGGGAGCGGCAGCAGCAGCCCGGGTCAGCACGATGCCGGTCGCCTTTTCGGCCTCCTGCCGCCAGGCCTGACGCAGATAGTCATCCTCCATCCGGGCCAGCATCTCGTCCGCTTTCTTGGCCATACGCGCCCGCCCGTCAGCGCCGGCCCCCGCGATATTGCGCAACCCCTGCAGCCAGGTCCCCAGTACCGGCCGCGCATCCGTCTCCATGCGACGAACAAAGGCTTCACCGCCTTCCCGGCGCAGCAGCGAATCGGGGTCCTCCCCCTCGGGCAGGTAAAGGAAACGGGGCGTATACTCAGCCTTCAACAGTGGCAGCATCCGTTCCAGCGCCCGCCAGGAGGCCTGCCGGCCAGCCCGGTCGCCATCGAAACAGAAGACCGGCGCATCATGCAGGCGCAGGATTTCACGCACCTGCTGTTCGCCGATGGCTGTACCGAGCGGCGCCAGCCCCACTGGCAGATCGTGCACAGCCAGCGCCAGCACATCCATGTAGCCCTCGACCACCAGCAATTGCCTGCGTCGCCGGATTTCATCACGGTGCTCATGATAGCCGTAGAGCAGGGCCGACTTGTGAAACCACTGCGTTTCCGGCGAGTTGAGGTACTTGGGCTCCCCGTCGCCAAGGATACGACCGCCAAAACCGACCACCTGCCCACGCCGGTCGGTGATCGGGAAAATCAGCCGGTTACGAAAGCGATCGACATAACCGCGCTCGCCCTTGAACAGCACCCCGACCGCCTCCAGTTGCGCCAGCGTACGCCCATCCCTGCCGAATCGATGTTCCATATAGCCGTAGCCGTCCGGCGCAAAGCCCAGGCCGTAGCGCTGCACGATCTGAGGCGGAAGCCCACGCTGTTCGATATAGGCACGTGCCTGCCCTCCTTTCGGAGAGGCCAGCTCCTGCACAAATGCATCGCGCACCCGCACCAACAGCTGCAACGCCCGGTTGCGCTGCTCCATATCCTGCCGATCCTCTTTGGCCGTCTCCGGCACCTGCAATCCGGCCTTTTCGGCCAGAACCTCGACCGCCTCCGGAAAGGAGTAGCCATCGTGCTCCATCAGAAACTGAAAGGCGCCACCGCCCTTGCCGCAACCGAAACAGTAGTAGAGCTGCTTGTCCGGCGAGACGGAAAAGGAGGGGCTCTTCTCGTGATGAAAGGGACAGAGCCCCATCAGATTGGATCCCGAACGCTTCAATTCGACATGCCGGCCGATGACCTCGACCAGATCGGTCCGGGCCAGCACCTCATCGATGAATGCGGGAGGGAAATGCGCCATCTTATTTAAATAGAGTCGCCGCACCTCCCATGCAAGGGGCGACGGAACCTCATCAGCCCTGCAGCGCAGCCTTGACCATGGCCGAAACCTGGCCCATATCGGCGCGTCCCTGCACCTTCGGGCGCAATACGCCCATCACATTGCCCATATCGCGCATGCTGCTCGCACCCGACTCGGCCACGGCCGCCGCCACCAACCCGGCAAGCTCTTCTTCGGAGAGCTGTTCCGGCAGGTAAACCTCGAGCACGGCCACCTCGGCCAGCTCCTTGTCGCGCAGGTCATCCCGACCCGCCTCGGCATACTGGCTGGCAGCATCGCGACGCTGCTTGATCAACTTGCTGACCACGGTCACGACCTCGTCGTCGGTAAGCGCGTGGCCAACCTCGATCTCCGCATCCTTCACTGCCGCGCGCAGCATGCGAATCGCGGCCAGCTTCTGCTTGTCGCCACTCTTCATGGCCTGCTTCATCTCTTCGGTAATCTGTTGCATCAGCATGATTGCCACCCCGTGAGAAAATACCGATTCATTCGGCGTCGTTCAGATGTTCCCGAAAGCAAAAATGCCGGGCCACTACAGGCCCGGCATTTCCACATCATTCAAGCAAGGGAATGCCCCGCTTTAGTAATCGCGCTGCTCACGCATGCGCATGCGGCGCAGGCGCTTCATCAGACGCTTGCGGGCCGCAGCCTCCTTACGCTTCTTAGCGACGGAGGGCTTCTCATAGGCTTCGCGGCGACGGCAGTCACTGATGACACCACCACGTTCAACCTGCTTGCGGAAGCGCTTGATCGCCAATTCGATCGGCTCTTCCGGATTAACTCGGATGCCCGGCATTAAAACATCACCCCCTTTGGGTTGTACCAGTCAATCTGCAACGCCAGCCGGCATTGCAATCTTTCCCTTGCCTCTGCACGCTTGCGTGGCTTCACACAGGCAGGGAGAAAAGGGCCGCGCATTATGAACCGGACGCACGACAAGTCAAATAAGGGCAATCAAAAGGGTTCCGGCCTGCTACGCGCCACCGCCAGCGTTGGCAGCTGGACCATGCTCTCCCGCATCCTCGGCTTTGTCCGTGATATCCTGTTGGCCCGCATCCTGGGCGCAGGCCCGCTGGCCGATGCCTTCTTCGTTGCCTTCAAGCTGCCCAACTTCTTTCGCCGCATGTTCGCCGAAGGCACTCTGACCGTGGCACTGGTACCGGTACTGGCCGAACAGCGCCAGCAGGGCGAGGAGGATGTCCACGCCTACCTCAATGCCCTGGCAGGCCTGCTGCTCGCCGCCCTGCTGCTCTTCACCATCATCGGCATGATCGGCATGCCCTGGCTGCTGTTTGCTTTCGCCCCCGGCTTCCACGACGAGCCCGAACGCTGGCAGCAGGCGCTCACGCTGGCACGCTGGATGTTCCCCTATCTGGCCATGATTTCGCTGGCGGCCATGAGCTGGGCCGTGCTCAACACCTACCGCAAATTCTCGGTCGCGGCTGCCAGCCCCGCCCTGCTCAATATCGCCCTGATCTTCGCCGCCATCGTGCTGGCGCCATCGTTCGACAACCCTGCCCTGGCCCTGGCCATCGGCGTGCTGCTGGGCGGCGCGCTGCAACTGGCAATCCAGTTCCCGGCCCTGAAACGCATCGGCTGGATTCCGAAGCCTGCCTGGCGCCCGCGCCTGCCGGCCATCGGCCAGACCCTGCGCCTGTTCGGCCCGGCCGTGCTCGGTGTCGCCGCCGTGCAGATCAATATCCTGGTCGGCACCATTCTGGCCACACTGCTGCCGGCCGGTGCCGTCTCCTATCTCTACTATGCCGACCGGATCGTGCAGCTGCCGCTGGCCCTGTTCGGTATCGCCATGGGCACGGCCCTGCTGCCGGCCCTCTCCGCCTCTCTGGCCGAAGGGCGGCATGACGAGGCCGGAGCTGAGCTGCGCCGCGGGCTGGCCTGGCTCACATGGATCACTCTGCCGGCCACGGTCGGCCTGCTGCTGCTGGCCGAGCCGATCATCCGCACCCTGTTCGAACAGGGACAATTCACACTGACCGATGCCCAGGCCACGGCCCATGCCCTGCAGGCCTACACCATCGGTCTCATGGCCTTCTGCTGGGCACGGGTACTCTCGACCGCCTGCTATGCCGAGCAGGATGCCAAAAGCCCGATGCGCTATGCCGCCATCGGTGTCGCCGTCAACATCGTGCTGGCCATCATCCTGATGCAGCCGCTGGGCTATGTCGGCCTGGCCCTGGCCACGGCCCTGGCTGCCTTCGTCAACGTCGCCCTGCTGATCGCCCGCCTCTACCGCAATGAAGCCAGGCCGTTCGACCGTCACAACAGCCTGCGCATGCTGCGCGCCCTGCTCGCCTGCCTGCCAATGGCCGGCTTCATTGTTGCCCTGCAATCGGCCTGGCCCTTCCCGGATGCCAAATGGCTGCAAGGAGCGTGGCTCGCGGCAGCCGTGCCGGGAGGTGCTATGATATTCCTGGCCGCCGCCTGGCTGCTGGGCGAGCGCAAACTGCTGCAGAGGGGAGGGCGCCGTGCGTCGTGACACGCTGGTTTTTGACATCGAAACGGTACCGGACGCGGATGCCGCTCGCCGCCTGCTGGGCGAACCGGCCCTTGGCGATATCGAGGCCCGCGATGCCTTGAGCGCCTACTTTCTTGAGAAGACCGAAGGCCGCAACGACTTCCCGCGCCAGCCCTTCCACCAGGTGGCGGCCATCAGTTATGCCCACCTGATTCATGAACCGGGCGAATCCGGGCCCGAACTGGTTATCCGCCGCATCGCCTCCGGCGGCACGGAGGCGAGCAGCGAGGCCGAGCTGCTGGAGGGATTTTTCGGCCTGATCGGGCAGCGGGCTCCGCGTCTGGTCAGCTTTAACGGGCGCGGATTCGATGTGCCGGTGCTCAAATATCGCGCCATGGTGCATCAGCTTGCCTGCCCGCGCTGGTTTTCCGAGGGCGATAAATGGAACAATTACGATGCCCGCTATTCACAGCAGTACCACCTCGACCTGCTGGAGGTACTCTCCGATTTCGGCGCTTCGGCCCGCTGCTCGATGCATGAGGTGGCTTCGGCCTTTGCCATTCCGGGCAAGCTGGACACGGCCGGCGACGATGTGCGCGCCCTTTTCGAGGCCGGTCAGATCGGTGCCATTCGCGATTACTGTGAAACCGATGTCTGCTCCACCCTGCTGCTCTACCTGCGCTGGCAGCTTTTCTCCGGTGCACTTGGCGAAAGTGCCCATGCCCGTGCCATACTGGGAATACGCAACTATCTGGAGGCGGAGGCAGAAACGCGGCCGCACCTGGGCGAATTCCTGCAGGCATGGGAGCAGCAATGACGGCAATGAGTGAGACGGATACACAGGCCCGGGAACTCTGGCACAAGCTGGCCATCTATCGTCAGATGATCGATCTGCACCCCAGCGATACCCATTACCTGCGCCGCATGGTCGAGCTGCTGCTGCAACTGGGAGAGGAGGGCGAGGCCATCGAGCAGATGCGTCGCCTGGAACGCCTGTACGAACACAACGGCGACCAGGCTGCCGCCACCTCCCTTAAACAGTTGCGCCACAGCCTGCCGGGGACGGAACACAGCACCTCAACCCTCAACCCGTTCATGGCCGATATCCACCCCGAAGCACTCAAGCTGCTGCTGCAGAATGGCAAGCGCATGACCGTTGCGGAGGGGGAGACCCTGATCCGACAGGGCGAGGAAAACGACAGCATGTACCTGATCCTCGATGGCGAACTGGCCGTACTCGTCGCCTATAAGGCGGATCAGCCGCCGACACTGGTCCACATCCTCGGGGAGGGGGATATCGTCGGTGAAATCGCCTTTCTGGAGGGTGCCCCACGCACTGCCACGGTGGTCGGCCATACGGCGGCGCGTGTGCTGAAGCTGTCGCACAAGCATGTATTGAAATGCCTGCTCGATCACCCCGAGGTCGGCGCCCATCTGCGGGCCGAAGGCGAATTTCGCCGCAAAATCACAGCCATCGACAGCAACCCAACGCTGCTGCGCCTGCCGGAAGAGGCCAAGGATGAACTGGCCCGCTACGGCAAGTTCCACCCCTACAAACCTTTCCATGTCATTGGCCGCGGCAATCGCTCACTGGAGTGGGCCGGCATCCTCGTTTCCGGGCTGGTGCGGGTAGTCATTGAGGATCATGTCGGCAACAGCCATGTACTCGACCCCATCAAACCCGGCGACATGATCGGCGATCTGCATGCCGAACGCAGCGATTCGACCGCCAGCGACATGATCGCCGTCTCCGATACGGTCATCCTGCAGTTCCCGGCCACCACCTTTCACAAGGTAATGCGTAAAAACCCGCTCATCGAACAGCGGCTGCTCGATACCATCGCCCAGCGCACCGCCTCGACAATGACCCAAATGCAAGAGCGCCACCCCAGCTTCAACGCATAACGGCCGACTCTCCGGCCGGCAGGGCGTCAAATCAGGATATCCGGCAGACCTTTCAGGCGCAGTTCATTGAGAATCGCCCGCCGCCGACGCTCCATCTGTGCCTCGAGGAATTCGGTGATCAGCGGATCGCTATCGAGTTCGAGGCCCGCGTTGGCCATGTCGCCATGACGACTCAACCAGCGCACCGTCGCACTGCCATCCATCTCGTTCATGTGCATGATCAGGGTGAAATCGACCCTCTGGCCTTTAAAGAGCCCCCGGGATAGCGGCAGCGCAACCCCCAGTCCCTGGGTCGAAAACTCCACCACGCGCCCCCGCCACTCCTGCCCGCCATGGCGCAGGGTCACAAAGGTGGGGCCATCCACCTGAACGCGCATATCGCGCCGCTTCTCTTTCGAGGCCTCCATCAGGCCTGCAAAGCGCCAGTGCACGGTCGAGGCTGTTGCATCCTCGGCAATCAGACGCAGACAGAAATCGCTATCCGGCAACTGCACATGGACAACGTGGCCATGCTCGCCTGCCGTCACTACCGGCACCAGATCGCGGGAACGCCCCGTCACCAGACCGTGCGTATCCACCTTGTAGAGCGGCACGTAGGCGCTGATGCGCATCTCCGCATAATAGTTGTAAAGGGTAATCCCCTTGCTCTGCTGCCAGCTGTGTCTCGCCTTGGTAAGCAGATGCGCCTGCCCTTCGCTGACCAGCCGCCCCTGCAGCTGTCGCAGCTCCGTCTCGTACTGCCGGCTCAAGGCCTGCAACAGGCCCCGGTGCAGGCGATCGCCATGGGCCAGGAAGGCATACACCATCTTCATCATATCCGGGGAGGCCTGCGGCAACACGCTCGGCAACAGCCGGGCCAGGGCAAAGTCCCTCGCCTCGCTCAATGCCCGCTGCACGGCCGCCGACTCACACCCCTGCCCAAGCAACCGGCCGATCACGTCACGTGGCTCCTCCTGCCCGGGATGCAGCACCGCCCGAACCAGTTCGCCCAGTACATCCTGCGATGCCTCGGGCAGCATGGCCGCCAGCTTTTCGAGCAGTTCATCACCCAGCTGCTGCCTATCCTGCTGCCCTGCCCCCATGAGCCCGCGGCGCCTAACTGCTTCCCGCCCCGGTTGCCGGAGCCACCTGCGACGTCTCATCCGAAGCCGGGGTAAACTGCATGCGTGCCGTGAGGCTGACCGGCTCCTTGGACTGGCGCCAGTCATAGACAATCATGAATGCCAAAACCTGCTGCACATAGCGCCGTGTTTCGGCATAGGGGATCGCCTCCACCCAGATATCGGCATGCCGGAACGGGGTACGCTCAAGCCAGCCGGATACCCGTGTCGGGCCGGCATTGTAGGCAGCGACGGCAATCGCCTCATTGCCATCGAAACGACGGGAAAGCCGGGCCAGGTAACGCGAACCCAGGCGTATATTCTCGGCCGGATCAAAAAGATCGGCGTGCCCTTTGGCCAACGCCTTCGCCGTGCCCGGCATCAGCTGCATCAATCCCCTGGCACCGGTACGCGATACGGCCTGCATATTGAAGCCCGACTCCTGGCGAATCACGCTCCAGATCAGCGAGGCATGCAGGCCGTTCTTCTTCGCCATCTTCGCCACCGCCGTCTCGAACCCGAGCGGGAAACGGTAGCTCAGGGCATCGTTGGCACCGGCCCGGTAGGTGCTGTAGATGGTTCGGTCGTACCAACCCCACAGATTGGCCAGGCCGGCAGCGGCCTCCCAGGTATCGGGATCGGCATCGGCCAGGGCCGCATACCATTCGCGCCCCGCCTTGCCGGGCTCCTGCAATTGCAGCCACTCCTGCGCTCGCCGGATGCCGGGCAGCCGGGCCACCCGGTCCATGGCCGCGCTGTCCATCTGCGGCTCGGCATTTTGCAGGCGATAAGGCTGGCCCGTGTATTCGGCCGCCAGAAAGCTGTGATAACCGCGCCCTTTGGCCAGGTCAGCGAACAGGCGCTTCGCCTCGTTCGGCCGGCCGCTTGCCGCCAGGCAGCGGGCACGCCAGTAGCGCCAGCGGCTCTTATCCCGCTCGACAGCCGGCATGGCCTTGATGGTGGCCAGGGCCTTGTCCCATGCCCCCTGCAGAAGATGCAGGCGCACCTGCCAGGCGCGACTTTTCGCGTCCTGTTGCCCGGCAGGCAGGGCGGCGAGCCATGCCGAGGCTTGCGACAAATGCTGGCGTGCCCCGCGCAGGGCAATGCGCCGCTGCAGCAGGTGCAACTGCTCCGCTTCGAACGCATCGCCCAGACGCTTCAGCTGCGCCCAGGCCTGCTCCGGGTCCTTGTAGGAGAGCCGGCGCAGGGCATCGGTCAGCATCAGCTGCGCCGGATGGGCACGCATGCCTCCGGATGACCACTGCTGCAACGCCTGCAAAGGTTCGTGCTGCATCCGCTGCCACTGGCGAACCCATGCCCGCTCATTTTTCGGCAGCGCCTTCGAAATGCGCCGGATTTCGCTCCACTTGCCCCGATTGGCCAACACGCCGATCCGTTGCCACGCCTCATCGACCTGTGGGTGCCCGGCCTTCAGCCAGGCCTTCTCAAGCTGCTGGACGGAACGCTGGAAATGCCGACCCTGGCACCAGTACTCGCCGAACTGCCCGAGCGCTTCCTTATGCTTGCCGTTGTACCACAACGACAACATGGCGATCTCCGGCAGCTGTGCCCTGGCAGCAGGGAATCGTTCCAGATGCCTTGCAACATGCGGCCACTGCCCGCGCTCGGCCAGGCTTTCGATCCAGGCCAGATAGAGATCGGCGGATTCGGGAATATCGGCATTGCGCTTCAGTACGTCGGCCACCTGCCGGTCGTTACCTTCGCCGGGCTCTTTCCATGCCTGCCAGATTTCAAGATAGGGTGTCAGCGGATATTGGGAGAGCTTCTTCTGCAGGGTCTGGAACTGCTGCATGTGGCCGGCATCGAGAGCGGCACGCGCTTCACCGAACCACTGCCGCTGCTGCAGTATCGGATCGGTGCCCGCCTGCGCCGCCGTCACCCATAGGGATGCCGCAATCCATGCTCCGATCCACTGTTTCATGCGCCGCATCTCCATTTGCTCATTGTTAGAAATGAATGCCATCTGTGCAAGCATCGGAGGCATTACGGGCTTAAATGTGCTTGGATATACTCCAGAGGAGACCATATGCCGGAGATGTCATGGCACAATCCGCCCGAGAATGAAATCGCTACCCTGCTGCGCCAAAGCCGCACCATCGCCGTGGTCGGCTGCTCGCCCAAGTCGGACCGCACCAGCCACCGGATCACCCGCTTCCTGATCGAGGCGGGCTACCGGGTCTTTCCGGTACACCCGAAGGCGGAGACGATCCTCGGCCAAACGGTCTATCTCTCACTGGCCGATATCGACGTGCATGTCGACATCGTCAATGTCTTCCGCAAGCCGGAGTTCACGCCACCGATTGCCGAAGCCGCGGTCGCCGTTGGTGCCGGAGCACTGTGGCTGCAGCTGGGCATCGCCAACCCCGAGAGCTGGCGTATCGCCACGGCCGGCGGCCTGACCTGCATCATGGACCGCTGCATCGCCGTGGAACATCGCAGGCTGATCGACTAAACGATTTAGACGGTTACCGCCGTACCGCTGACGCTGACCATCATCATGCTGCCATCCTTGCCGACCACCTCGTAGTCGATATCGATACCGACCACGGCATTGGCACCCAGCTCGGCGGCACGCTGCTCAAGCTCCTGGAAGGCGATCTCACGCGCCTTGCCCAGCTCCTTTTCATAGGCGCCGGAACGGCCGCCGACGATATCGCGAATGCTGGCGAACATATCGCGGAAGATATTGGCGCCGAGCACCGCTTCGCCGACAACAATGCCCTTGTACTGCTTGATCTCATGCCCCGCGAGCGTGGGCGTGGTACTCAGAATCATGGCATCCTCCTTTCGCCCGCATGCGGACGAAAGGTCATCATGCCTCCACCTCCTGCACTTTGGAACGGTCGGTGGCCAGCAGCATGTAGACGGCCGGCACGACAAACAGCGTGAACAGCGTACCGATGGAGAGGCCGGTAAAGATCACCAGACCCATGGAATAGCGCCCGGCCGCACCCGCACCGCTGGCCAGCACCAGCGGAATCACGCCCAGTACCATGGCCGCCGTGGTCATCAGGATCGGGCGCAGACGCACGGCGGCCGCCTCCTCGATCGCCTGCCGCTTGCTGCGACCGGCCAGCTGCAGCTCGTTGGCGAACTGCACGATCAGGATGCCGTGCTTACTGATCAGGCCCATCAGCGTCACCAGCCCCACCTGGGTGTAGATGTTCAGGGTAGTTTGCGGCAAGTCGTTACCTGCAGCGGCTATGACAAGTACGCCCAGACCGACCGAAAGGATACCAAGGATCACAAGTGCGATAATGTGGAAAATTGGTCTCTTGATCGCCCACACGAAGGCAGCCAAGAGAAGCGCATTAGCGATGATGGCTATTACCCGGGTGATTCCTGTTGGCGAAAAAACAGTGAACAACAAAGCACTAAGCGCTATCGGTACCAAATACATGATCATCTGTGCAATGAAGCGGAAGCCTCGTCGCTTGATCATCCACTCGTAAGCCATCAAGAGGAGCACATAAGAGACGATGGCTACAGCAAGGATGATTCCGACCGCCATGGAATTGATGAACAGCAGCGCCCCCATCAGCGCCATCGGCACCGACACCAGGATCACCACCGGATCGCGGAAGCTGTTGAACTGCACCGAGAGGGCCAGGAAGACGATGACAATGGCGAACATCATCGTGAACACAAAGCCGCCCGACTCCTGCATGAACTGTCGCGACTGACCGGAGTAGTCAGCCGTGTAACCGCTCGGCGCCGCCTCGGCCAGTGCCTTGCGCATGAAATCGAGCACCTCCTTCTGCGAAACGCCCGGCGCGTAGACGCCCTGGATGGTGGCGGAATTGAGCTGCTGGAAGCGGTTGATCGACTCCGGCACCACCTCGTGCGAGATCGAGGCCACGGTCGAGGCCGGGATCACCGTGCCGTCGGCGGCACGGATATAGTAATCGAGCACCTGCTCCGGGTTCTGGCGATCCACCTGTAGCACCTGCGGGATCACCCGGTAGGAGCGCCCGTCGATCGAGAAGTAGTTCACATAGCCGCCGCCCAGAGCCGCGCCCAGCGACTGTCCGACATCGGCCTGCGTCAGCCCCAGCGTGCTGACCAGATCGCGGTCGACACGCAGGGTTGCCTGCGGCTTGTCGATCTTCAGATCGGAATCGATGAAGAAGAACATGCCCGAGGCCCTGGCCTTGTCGACCACCTGCTGTGCCACCTCGTTGAGGTTGTCGAAGCTCTCCGTCGTCTTGATGACGAACTGCAGCGGCAGGCCGCCGGCCCCCGGCAGCGACGGGAACTGGAAGGCGGCGATATGGGCACCGGCAATGGTGTTCCACTTCGCCTGCAACTCTTTCTGCAGCTCCTTGGCGCTGCGATCGCGCTGATCCCACGGCTTGAAGATCACGCCACCAATACCCTGGTTGATGGTCGGCATGCCGGTGAGCTGAAACATCTGATCATATTCCGGCAGCTCCCTGGCCAGATCGAACACCTGCTTGGAGTAGCCCAGCATCTGCTCGGAGGTGGCATTGGGTGCGCCGGCCACATGGGCGGCAACCAGGCCCTGATCCTCCTGCGGTGCCAGCTCGGAAGCGGAGGTGGCAAACAGGAACACCACCCCGAACAGCAGCAGCACGCCCATAGTGATCTGCACCTGCCAGGTATCGAGCGAGCCGTGCAGGCGACGCTGGTAGGAGGCGTGCAGGCGCTCGAACATGTGGTCGATCTTGTGCACCAGCCAGGTGTTGTCCTGATCGGGGCGGAAGATGCGCGAGGCCATCATCGGCGACAGGGTCAGGGCGATGACACCGGATACGGTCACCGCTCCCGCCAGCGTGAAGGCGAACTCGGAGAAGAGCGCACCGGTCAGGCCGCCCTGGTAGCCGATCGGCACATAGGCAGCAATCAGCACGATGGTCATGGCGATGATCGGGCCACCCAGCTCACGCGCCCCCATCAGGGCCGCCTGCACCGGTGAGTTGCCCTCCTTCATGTGCCGGTCGACGTTCTCGACCACGATGATGGCATCGTCGACCACGAGACCGATGGCCAGCACGAAGGAGAGCAGGGTAAGCAGGTTGATTGAGTAGCCGAAGGCCTGCATCACAGCAAAGGCGCCGATCATGGAGAGCGGAATGGCGATGATCGGTACGGCCACGGCACGCAGATTGCCGAGGAACAGGAAGACCACCAGCGACACGATCACCAGCGCCTCGACCAGGGTCTTCACCACCTCGTCGATGGAGCTGTGGATGAATTTGGTGGAGTCGTAAACGATTTTTCCGGTCAGCCCCGTCGGCATCTGGGCCTGAATATTCGGGAAAGCAGCGCGCACGCGATCGACCACATCCAGCACATTGGCATCGGGCGCCACCTTGATACCGATAAAGACCGAGTTACGGCCACCGAAAGCGGTGGTCAGGTTGTAATCCTCCGCCCCCAGCACCACGTTGGCGACATCCTCAAGGCGCACGATGGCATCGCCCTGCTGCTTGACCACCAGCTGTTTGAACTCGTCCACCGAGTGCAGGTCGGTCGCCGCCGTCAGCTCGACACTGACCATCTGCCCCTTGCTGCTACCGAGCGCGGTCAGATAGTTATTTCGGGCCAGGGCCGCATTGACGTCGGCCGCCGTGACATGGAAGGCCGCCATGCGATCGGGATCGAGCCAGGCACGCAGGGCGAACTGGCGCGCACCGATGATCTCGGCCCGCTGCACACCCTCGATGCCGTCCAGCTGCGGTTTGACCACACGCACCAGGTAATCGGTCAGGTTGTTGTTGGGCAGATCCTGGCTGAAGAAGCCCATGTACATTGCATCGACCGTCTCGCCGACCTGCACCGTGATCACCGGCTGCTGGGCCTCGGCCGGCAGCTGGTTCAGCACCGCATTCACCTTGCTGCTGATATCGGTCAGGGCCCGGTTGGAGTCGTAGTTCAGGCGCAGCGTCGCCTTGATGGTCGAAGCACTGCTGACACTGACGGAGGAGAGGTAATCGATGCCGCCCGCCTGGGCGATGGCCGTCTCAAGCGGCTGGGTGATAAAGCCCGCCACCGTCTTGGCATCGGCACCGTAGTAGGTGGTGCTGACGGTAATGACGGCATTCTGGGTTTCGGGAAACTGGCGCACCGGCAACAGCTTCATCGCCTGCAGTCCGAGCACCAGCAACAGCAGGCTGACGGTTGTCGCCAGCACCGGCTTGCGGATAAAGATATCGGTAAAATTCATATCGTTTGCCTTAATGTTCCTGCGGCGTCGGGGCCGGGTCGTTGGCCGGCGGATGACTGTTGTTGATGATCAGCGGCGTGCCGTTTTTCAGCTTCATCTGGCCGCTGGTGACCACCATGTCGCCCTCGGCCACACCGCTGAGCAGCGCCACCTGGTCGCCACGCGTGGCTCCGGTCTTGACGAAGACCTGTTCGGCCACCGGTTTCGCCTCCTTACCATCTTTTCCTGGCTTGCCCGGACGGGCCAGGAAAACGGTGGCGCCGTAGGCGTTATAGCTGATCGCCGTCTGCGGCAGGGTCAGAAAACGCTCCGCCTTGCCAGTCTCGACTTTTACTTCGGCAAACATGCCCGGCAAAAGCCGGCCATCACTGTTGTCCACCTTCGCCTCCACGTGCACGTTGCGGGTGTTGACGTTGACCTTGCTGTCGATGGCACTGATCTCGCCGTCGAATTCACGCTCGCCAAAGGCATCGCTGCTCAGGACCACCTTCTGCCCAACCTTCACATGGCCGACATATTTCTGCGGCAGGTTGAAATCGATCAGGATCGGATTGTTGGCCTGCAGGGATACGATCACATCGGCCGGGCTCAGGTACTGGCCGCGACTGATCGTGGTCACGCCCAGACGACCGGCAAAGGGGGCGCGGATGCGCAGCTTGTCGACCACGGCCTGCAGCTGGGCCACCTGGGCCTTTTTGGCCTTCAGATCGGCCAGGTCGGCATCGATCTGCGCCTGGCTGACTGCCTTGACCTTGAACTGGGTCTGGTCGCGCTTGTAGGTGATGGCAGCAAGACCTGCCGCCGCTTCGGCTGCGGCCAGCTGCGCCTTCTCGGATTCGGCATCGAGCTCGACCAGCAGGGCACCGGCCTTGACCATGTCGCCCGACTTGAAGTGCACCTTCTCGACGATGCCGTTCACTTCGCTGACCACATCGACGCCATGCAGCGCCCGCAAGGTACCGACGGAACGGATATGCGGCTGCCACTCGCTGTACTCAGCCTTCATGGCCGTAACGGTGGCCGGCGGCTGCCCCATGCTGGCGAAGTACTCTGCCATCTTCATAGCCTTGAACTGCTGGAAGCCGAAAATGCCGCCGAAGACGACGCCGACCGAGACCAGCATGATGATCATCCGTTTTTTCATGGTTAATTCTCCGTTTCGTCTTTCTTCGCGGTTTCGGGAGCATTCCACCAGCCGCCCCCCAGGGCATGCACCAGGGCGGCCGAATCGGCCAGGCGTGTCGCCTCGGCCTTGGCCACCTCGATGCGGGCCTGCTGGTACTGGCGGCTGGCATCGAGCAGGGCAAGATTGCTGGCCGCACCGGCCTCGAACTGCGCCTTCACGAGGTGGTAGGTCCGGGCAGCCGAAGCCTCCACATCGCGCTGCAGCAGCAAGGAGCGACTGTCGCTCTCCAGGGCCTGCAATGTGTCAGCCACATCCTGAAAGGATTGCAACACCACCTTTCGATAGTTTGCCGCAGCCTGGTCAAATGCCGCCTCGGCAGCGCGCTTTTTGAAGCGCAGTTCGCCGGCATGGAACAGTGGCTGCATCAATCCGGCTCCCGCACCCCAGACCGTCGTACCGGCGGCAAAGAGGTTGGATATCTGCGAGGCCTCGCTGCCATAACTGCCGCTCAGCGTAATGCTCGGATACATATTGGCCGTGGCCACGCCGACATTGGCGCTGGCCTGATGCAACAGCGACTCAGCCGCCAGAATATCCGGACGCTGGCGCACCAGTTTTGAGGGCAGACTGAGTGGCAGCGAACCCGGCAGGTGCAGCGATTCGAGCGTGAATACCGGCAGGGCCGTATCACCGGGCAGGCGTCCGGCCAGCACGTTGAGCAGGTGGCGATTCTGGGCCAGCTCCTTCTCGAGCGATGGCAGGCCAGCGCGTACCTGGGCCAGGGCCGTGCGCTGGCTCAGCAGGTCGGCCTCGGTGACAGCGCCTGCCTCGTACTGGCCGCGCACCATGACCAACTGCTCTTCGACATCGGCAATCATCTGCTTTGTCGCCGCAATCTGGCGACGCAGCGATGCCTCTTTGACCACCGCCGTGACGATATTGGCTGCCAATGTCGTACGGGCAGCCTGCAATTGGTACCGCTCGTAATCGACCTGGGCCCGCAGGCTCTCCAGGTATCGACGGCTGGTACCGAAGAAATCGAGCCCGTAACTGGCCGTAACCGAAGCATTGTGCACGTTGTAGATGCGGGCCGGGCCACCGTAGGCAGCACCGGAAATCTTCTGACGGCTACTGTCGGCCCTGGCATCAAAATTCGGAAAGAGTACGGCCCCGATCTGCGAGCGCATGTTCTCCTGCACCTCACGCAGACGGGCCTGTGCCGCCTTCACACTCAGGCTTTCGTTCAGTGCCTTGGCGATCAGGCCATCCAGATCCTGTGAGCCGAACATCTGCCACCACTCGGCCGATACTGCTGCGCCGGTCACCAGCTTCTGATGTGTCGCACCATCATCCAGCACCTCTGGCTGGGCAGTCATCGTATAGCGTTTGGCCTGCGGCGCTTCAGGCTGCCTGAAGTCCGGACCGACCGTACAGCCAGTCAACACAACCGTTGCGGCAACAATACTCGTTATTTGTTTCATCATGCCTTCAGCCCTTGATACAGCAGATCAACCAGCGCATTCAAATCCGACTCCATCTGTTCCTCGGAACGGCACATCAGCACCGGGACACAGAATCCCAGGGTGGCGACGAAAATCGATGCCGCCGCCTGGCCGGCATCCTGGGGCCGAAATTCACCGTGTTCGATACCGTGTTCGATGACACGAGCCATCCACTCAATGGAACGGGCATCGTATTTTTCGATCGTGTCCTGATGCCGCTCGCTGATCAGCTGCACCAGCTCGTAAGTGTGCGACTTGCCGCAGGCCATCGCGTGCGTGAAACGAAGGCGGGTCAACAGATACTGCCTGATCTGCTCCATCGCCGGAGCGGAAGGATCAACCGCATCCTCACAGGTGCGTGCCTTCTCTTTCATCTTCTCCTCGACGCCGGCAATGGCAATCGCTTCCTTGTTTTCATAGTAGCGATAGATATTGCCGCTGCTCATATCGCAATCCTTGGCGATCTCGGCCACGGTCGTCTTGCCGTAGCCGTAGTCGACAAAGCGATTGAGTGCTGCCTCGAGAATGATTTTACGGATTTCGGATTCACTCATGCCGGCACCCCACCACATGTGAAGAGTGAACACAAATGAAAATATTCATTATTCACTGGACAGATGCGAACTGCCGACGGGCTGCAACGCATAACCCACCGGTTTTACACCGATTATGCCTTGCGGGCTCCGCAGCAGCGCTTGAACTTCACGCCCGAGCCACAGTAACAGGGATCGTTGCGCCCCGGCTCATCGACCCGGCAATCGCCGTCCACATAGAGCCAGCGCCCCGCCTCGCGCGCGAAACGGCTGCGCTCATGCAACTGGCGCACCCTGCCTTTGTCACGAAAGGTGGCCGTGAAAACGACGATGCCCTGCTCATCCTGCTCGCCTCCGGCCTCCGTTGCATCGATGCGCAGATGAATCCACTCCAGGCCCGTCCCGCCCAGCTTCTCCGCATCAGGTCGCGTATCGGGATGCCAGGTGGCGAGCAGATAGTCGTTTGCACCACGCACAAAGGCGGTAAAGCGGGAGCGCATCAGCTTCTCGGCCGTGGGCGCCTGAGCTTCACCCCGCAACAGGGGACCGCAGCAGACGTCGAAGGCCAGGCCGGAGCCGCACGGGCAGGCTTCCAGGCTCATTCCGCCTCCACCCGGTCACGGCCCTGCTCCTTGGCACGATAGAGGGCGGCATCGACCCGGGCCAGCAGGGCCTCTTCGTCGTCTCCCTTGCGGTAGTCGGTCACGCCAATACTGACCGTCGCCCGACAGCCATCGCCGAGATCGTATGCCTCTGCAGCCGCACGAATCTTTTCGGCCAGTTCGAGGGCATTCTCCCGGTCGCACCCCTCGGCCACGATCACCATCTCATCGCCACCCCAGCGGCAGATCAGATCGGCCTCGCGGATCATGCCCCAGATCATGCCGGCAATTTCGCACAACACCTCGTCACCCTTCAGGTGACCGAAACGGTCGTTAATCGCCTTGAAATGATCGATGTCGACAAGCAGCAGTGCGAACGGTGATGCATCACGCTGCTTGCGCAGCAGCAGCCGCTCCATCTCAAGATCAAACATCTTGCGGTTGCCGATCCCGGTCAGGCCATCCGTCACCGCCATCGAAGCAAGCCGTCCCTGGAAACGGTTCACGGCATAGATGATGATCACGATGGTCAGCAGAATCACTGCCAGGCTGACGCCGATGTTGGTCATCAGGCTGTTACGAATCGCCTGCATGGCTTCCGATTCGCGCTCCTCGATCAGCACGCGCCAGTGCAGTTCGGGGATATAGCGACTGACCAGCAGGTAGGTCTCGCCGTTACGCCTGTACTTGAATGCCCCGCGCTTGCTGGAAAGGATCTGGCCGGCAATCGCCTCTATGCCACTGGCATGGCGGATATCATCCTCATGGATCGCCGCCCCGTTGGAACGCAGCATCACCATGCCGTTATCGTCGATGAAGTAGATATTGCGCCCGAATTTCTTGCCATAGCTATCGACGATGCGCCCCACCGTATCGAGCTTCAGGCCCACCCCCGTGGCACCGAGAAAATTGCCCTTGTAATCGAGCAGGCGATGGTTGATGAAGATGGTCAGGGTATTGTCCTGAGCGGCGTTGTAATCGACGTTGATCTCGTACGGTTTCTGCATATCGCGCACCCGGAAATACCAGGCATCGTTGGCATCGGATTTATCGACCACCTGGGTCAGACCGCTGAAGTGGTAGTAGTTGTGGGTGTGCTCTGCCACGACAAAGCTGGTGAAAACATGGTACTGCTTGCGAATACTTTCGAGATAGCGGGTCACGCTGCTGACATCCTTCTCGCCATTCAGCAGCCAGTCCTTGAGAAAGGTGTCGTGGGCCATCTGCGATGCGATGAAAATCGGTCGCAGCAGATCCGCCTGAATTTCGGAATAGATATTATCGCTGACCAGCGGCAGCTCATTCTCGATAATGGTGTGCTGCAGGCTGCCCTTGGAGACATAGAAGCTGATCGCATTGGTAGCGATAAAGCCTGCGAGCAGCACCAGGGCGATGGTGATAATCAGCCGGTTGCGCATCGAATACTCGTTTTTCCACCAATGCATGCTTCACTCCCCTTCAAAAGTAGGCCCGCCAGCACAGCATAGCACCCCGTCACATGTTAGCCTCCTGCCTTCGGATAAACGGAGTCATATGCCATGCATTTCAAAACCACCGACCTCTACGATGATCACCCGGAAGCCCTGCAGGTGGCCGCCCCGATCTTCCGTGACTTCGGCGGCCGGCGGTGCTTCTCAGGCCAAATCGTTACGCTGAAAGCGCTGGAGGACAACACTTTCATTAAAGCGGCCTTCGAAACGGATGGTCGCGGCAAGGTGCTGGTGGTCGACGGAGCCGGCTCGCTGCGTTGTGCGATGATCGGCGATGTGATGGCCGCACTTGGTGCAAGCAACGGCTGGGAGGGGATCGTCATCCACGGCTGCATCCGCGATTCCGCTGATGTCGCCAAGGTCGATATCGGGGTGAAGGCGCTGGCCACCATCCCGCGCAAGACGGTGAAGCGCGACCAGGGAGTGGGCAATATCCCGGTCCACTTCGCCGACATCACCTTCACCCCCGGCCACTGGCTCTATGCCGATGAGGACGGCATCGTCATCGCCGACAAGCCACTGTTAGGCGAGGCATAACACCTGGCCGTGCGCATTCTGCTGCTCTCGGCTTATGACGCTGCTAGTCACAAATACTGGCGCCAAGGGCTGGTAGCTCACTTTCCGGAGCATGAGTGGACGGTATGTGCGCTACCGCCGCGCCACTTCGCCTGGCGAGTCGGCGGCAATGCCCTCTCCTGGGGCGCCGGCAACGATGAAGCGCTGGCCGGGGATTACGACCTGATCGTCGCCACTTCGCTAACCGACATTGCCACCCTGAAAGGGCTGCGACCGAACCTCGCCGACACCCCCACCCTCTGCTATTTCCACGAAAACCAGTTCGCCTACCCGGAGAATCACCTACACGGGGATAAACGTGCCCGGGTGCCGGTCAGCGTCGAGGCACAGATGCGCTCCATCTACTCGGCCCTGGCTGCCGATCGCGTCACCTTCAATTCGCGCTACAATATGGAGACGTTCCTGGATGGGGCCGAAGCCCTGCTGAAGAAACTGCCGGATCATGTTCCGGCCGGGGTCTGCCAACGCATCCATGATAAGGCGAATGTACTGCCGGTACCGCTCGCCGATAACTGCTTTGTCGAGCCGATTCGTGAAGAAGACCAGCCGCTGACCCTGGTATGGAATCACCGCTGGGAGTTCGATAAGGGCCCGGATCGCCTGCTGCTGATGCTACAGCAACTTAAACAAGAAGGAATCGACTTCCGCCTCCATGTGCTGGGGCAGCAGTTCCGCCAGCAGCCGGAAGCATTTTCTCAGATCAAAGCCGAGTTTGCGGGGCAGATTGGCGGGTGGGGCTTTATCGAGTCACATGAAGCCTATCGCGAAGTGCTTCGCCGTTCGCACATCGTGCTTTCCACCGCCCTGCACGACTTTCAGGGCCTGGCCATGCAGGAAGCGATAGCGGCGGGCTGCACCCCTGTCGCCCCCAATCGTCTCGCCTACCCGGAGTACATCCCTAAACAACTGCTTGCTGACTCCCATCTCGATCATGCTAACCATGATGCCTCGGCACTGGCGACACATATTGCCGACATCTCCAGCGCCTTACCCGACAGCCTCGACGTCCATCACCTCTCATGGGGTGGACTGCGCAGTCATTACGAAGAGGCGCTCACCACCATCCAGGCATAAAAAAGGGGAGCCAAAGCTCCCCTTTTCGTCTCGTGATCAGTCCGATCAGATGTGAATCGCGCGACCTTCCGAATCGAGCACCGATTCGTGGATCATCTCGGAGAGGGTCGGGTGCGGGAACATGTGATGGATCAGCTCCGCTTCCGTGGTCTCCAGTGTGCGGGCCAGCTGCAGGGCCACCACCAGCTCTGTCGCCTCGGCACCGACAATGTGGGCACCGAGCAGCTCACCGGTCTCAGCGTGGAAGATGGTCTTCACCATGCCTTCCGTCTCAGCCAGGCCCATCGCCTTGCCGTTCGGGGCATAGGCCATGCGACCGATCTTGACCGGGACACCCTCTTCCTTGCACTGCTTCTCGGTCTTTCCACAACTGCCGACCTGCGGCTGGCAGTAAGTGCAGCCCGGCACATTGCCGTAATCCACCTTGTGCGGATGCTCACCGGCAATCGCCTCGACACAGACGATACCTTCATGCGAGGCCACATGCGCCAGGGCAGGTGCGCCGATCACGTCACCGATGGCATAGACGCCCGGATGATCGGTGCGGAACCAGTCATCCACCTCGATCGTATTACGCTCGATCTTCATGCTGGTGTGCTCGGCACCAATCTCTTCCGTATTGCCGATCACGCCGACAGCGACCAGCACGCAGTCGCCCTCAATTTTCTCCAGCTTACCCTTGGCTTCGTACTCGACGACGCCCTTGCTGCGCACTTTCCTGGCCGACTTGACCATGGCGCCGGTCACAACCTTGATGCCGTTCTTCTTGAAGCTGCGCTCCACCACGCGGGCGATCTCGTGATCCTCCAGCGGCAGGATCTGGTCCGCCGCCTCCAGCACCGTCACCTCGGCACCCATGGCGTTGTAGAAGTAGGCGAACTCCATGCCGATGGCACCACTACCGATGACCACCATCTTCTTCGGCAGTTTTTCCATCGACAAGGCCTTCTTGTAGGTGATCACCACCTCGCCGTCGACCTCCATGCCCGGGAAAGCACGGGCACGGGCACCGGTGGCGACGATGACATGCTTGGCCGTCACCTGGCTGCTCTTACCATCTTTATCCTCGACCATCAGCTTGTTGCCGGCCTCGAACTTCGCAAAACCTTCGATGTGGGTGATCTTGTTCTTCTTGAACAGGAAGCCGATACCGCCGGAGAGCTTGTCGGCGATCTTGCGCGAACGGCCGATGGCGGCATCCAGGTTCGGCTTCGCCTTGGAAACACCGATACCCAGCTCCTCGCCATGATGCTCGATGACATTGATGATCTCGGCCGTGCGCAGCAGCGCCTTGGTCGGGATACAACCCCAGTTCAGGCAGATGCCGCCCAGATGCGTGGACTCGACACAGGCCACCTTCAGGCCCAGCTGTGCAGCACGAATGGCTGCCACATAGCCGCCGGGGCCGGCACCGACGACGACCACGTCATACTCGCCATCTTCGTTGAAGATACCGGCCGGCTTCAGCTGAAGCTCTTCTTCCTCGTCGCTCTCACCGGTAGCGGTTGCGGCAGTAGCCAGCTGCTCGACCACCTGCTCAGGGGTCGCGGCCGGCTGCGCCGGTGTCTCGGCAGCCGCTTCGGCCGGCGCCTCGATGGCACCGCTGTCCGGCATGTAGTCGGCCGGCACCTCTTCATCCTCTTCGGCGATGACGGCGATCGGGTTACCCATGGCAACCACGGCGCCTTCGGGGGCGATGATCTTGTGCAGCACGCCCTCTTCGACGACTTCCATCTCCATCGTTGCCTTGTCGGTTTCGACTTCGGCCATCACCTCACCGGAGACCAGCTCGTCGCCCTCTTTCTTTAGCCAGCGGGCAATCTTGCCCTCGGTCATGGTCGGGGAGAGCTGGGTCATGAATACATCAATCGGCATGGAGGGTCCCTCTTTAAACTTTGTTCAAACGGCTTCGGAGCATCCTGCCCTCAGCCTTGATCGTTACGCAAGAGCGCACTCCTACAGCACTTACAGCTTCACGAGGTGAAGCCGCTGCACTTCCGTGTGCGAAGGAGCAACAGCCGCGGGCCATGGAGGGCCCGCCAAAATCAGGCACCGGAGCGCATGATTTTGTAAGCCGGAGCGAAACCGCGTTTTGCCCCGGCGTGCTGATGCCTGGCAGGAGGCCAGGCCATCAGCTTCTACTAAAGCAGCAGGCCGGCCGGACACTCAAGCTGCTGCTTTAGTGCGGCCAGGAACTGGGCACCGACAGCGCCATCGACCACGCGATGGTCGCAGGAGAGTGTCACGGACATCATCTTTTTGACCACGATCTGGCCATTCTCCACTTCCGGACGCTCCTCGGTGGCACCGACGGCCAGGATCGCGCCCTCGGGCGGATTGACGATGGCCTGGAACTTCTTGATGCCATACATACCCAGGTTGGAAATCGAGAAGGTGCCGCCGCTATACTCATCCGGCTGCAGCTTGCCTTCGCGGGCACGGGCCGCCAGCTCCTTCACCTCGGTGGAGATCTCGACCACACCCTTCTGCTCGGCAAAGCGAATCACCGGCGTGATCAGGCCACCTTCGATGGCCACGGCCACGGAGATATGGGCATGCTTGTGACGCAGGGTATCGCTCTCGGTCCACGATGCATTGGCATCCGGCACGGCCACCAGTGCCTTGGCCACGCCCTTGATGATGAAATCGTTCACCGAAAGCTTGAAGTCGCCGTCGGCAGCTTCATTCAGCTGGGCACGCAGATCCATCAGGCGATCCATGGCCACATCCACGGTCAGGTAGAAGTGCGGCACCTGCTGCTTCGATTCGGTCAGACGACGGGCGATCGCCTTGCGCATCATGCTGTTCTCGATACGATCGAACTCGTCCTCATGGTAAGGCAGCGGGCCCTGCGGCAGCGGCCGAATGGTCGGCGGCGTGGTGCCTGCACCAACACCCAGATTGATGCCGCGCTTGCCGGCACGTTCGATATCGGCCTTCACAATACGGCCATTGGGGCCGGAACCCTGGATGGCAGCCAGATTGATTCCCTTCTGGCGGGCCAGACGACGCGCCAGCGGGCTCGCCTTGATACGGCGATCGGAGGTCTGCGGGGCCTGAGCTGGAGCCGGAGCTGCCTGCGGAGCCGGGGCAGCCTGCGGTACGGGTGTAGCTGGTGCCGGAGCGGCCTCCTTCTTCGGCGCCTCGGCTTCGGCAGCCGGTGCTTCACCCGAGCTCGGCTGATAATCGGCCGGCACCTCTTCATCCTCTTCGGCGATCACGGCAATCGGGGTGCCCACGGCAACCACCGAACCTTCCGGTGCTATGATCTTGTGCAGGATACCCTCGTCGACAACCTCCACCTCCATGGTGGCCTTATCGGTCTCGACCTCGGCCATCACCTCGCCACTGGAGAGGGTATCGCCCTCTTTCTTCAGCCAGCGGGCGATCTTGCCCTCGGTCATGGTCGGCGACAGCTGCGTCATCAGTACGTCGATTGGCATCCGGAGACTCCCTTAATTCCTGTTGCAGACGGCGCGTGCCGCCTCGACGATTTCAGCCACGCTCGGCAACGTCATGCGCTCGAGATTGGCGGCATAGGCCATCGGCACTTCCTTACCGGTCACGCGAGCTACCGGCGCATCGAGATCATCAAAGCCCTTCTCCATGATGCGGGCCGAGATCTCGGCACCGATACCGGCGAAGCGCCAGCCCTCTTCGACCACCACGCAGCGATTGGTCTTGGCCACCGATGCCAGAATCGTCGCCTCATCAAGAGGCTTAATGGTACGCGGGTCGATCACCTCGGCATCGATCCCCTGCCTGGCCAGCTCCTCGGCCGCTGCCAGGGCATAGCCGACCATGCGCGAATGAGCCACGAGGGTCACATCAGAGCCTGCCCGCTTCACATCGGCCTTACCGAGCGGAATGATGTACTCACCGTCCGGCACTTCGTCGATATCGCCGTAGTTGATCTCATTCTCAATGAAAATAACGGTATCGTTGTCGCGGATCGAGGCTTTGAGCAGCCCCTTGGCATCGGCCGGGTTGGACGGCATCACCACCTTCAGCCCCGGCACATTGGCCATCCAGTTCTCCAGCGACTGCGAATGCTGGGCACCCACACGGGCCGCGGCACCGCCGGCGCCACGGAATACCATCGGGCAGCTGTACTGGCCGCCGGACATGTACTTCATCTTGGCCGCCGCATTGACGATCTGGTCCAGGGCCAGGATGGCGAAGTTCCAGGTCATAAACTCGACGATCGGACGCAGTCCGGCCATCGCCGCACCGACACCCAGGCCGGCAAAGCCCAGCTCGGTGATCGGCGTATCGACCACGCGCTTGGAACCGAACTTGTCGAGCATGCCCTGGCTCACCTTGTAGGCGCCGTTGTACTCGGCCACTTCCTCGCCCATGAGGAAGACGCGCTCATCGCGCTCCATCTCCTCGCACATGGCCTGGTTGAGTGCCTCGCGATAGGTAATCTTGCTCATCAGCCCACCTTCCCGGGATAGGGGTATGCGCCCTCGATCGGGTCGTTATAGACATCGGTCCACAGCTCGGATGCATCCGGCTCCGGCTGCGCCTCGGCCGCCTTGGCGATCTCGGCCACCTGCTTCTTGAGGTCCTTGTCTTTCTGTTTGAAATACTCTTCGTCGGCCAGTCCCGCATCGATCATGCGCTGCTGCAGACGGGCAATCGGATCACGGCCGGTGCGCCACTCATCCACCTCTTCGCGGGTACGGTAGGTGGCAGGATCAGACATCGAGTGGCCGCGATAACGGTAGGTGATCGCCTCGACCAGGATCGGGCCCTGACCGGAACGGGCATGCTCGATCGCCTCAGCCATCTTGCGCTCCACCTCGAGCACATCCATGCCATCGATCTGCATGCCGGGAATCTTGAAAGAGATACCGCGCTTGAAGAGATGCGTCTCCGCCGAGGCGCGATCCAGCGAGGTACCCATGGCGTACTGGTTGTTCTCGACCACGAACACCACCGGCAGCTTCCACAGGGAAGCCATGTTGAACGACTCGTAGACGGCACCCTGGTTCACAGCGCCATCACCCATGAAGGTGAGCGATACGCGCTTGTCGTCGCGGTACCACGAGGCAAAGCCGAAGCCGAGGCCGATCGGCACCTGCTCGCCGACGATGCCGTTACCACCGGCAAAGTTCAGCTTCTCATCGAACATGTGCATCGAGCCGCCCTTGCCCTTGACGATACCGCCGGCACGGCCAAGCAACTCGGCCATCACAGCCGTCGGATCGGCGCCGCGGGCCAGGATATGGCCGTGATCGCGGTAGCCGGTCATCATGTAATCTTTCGGATCGGCCGCATGCTCGATACCGACACAGACCGCTTCCTGGCCATTACACAGATGGCAGAAACCGCCGATCTTCTTCAGGCCGTAGAGCTGCCCGGCCTTCTCTTCGAAGCGCCGGATAAACAGCATGGAATCGTGCATCTCATGCAGGGTTTCGGCGGAGTATTCCCGCCCTTCGTGCACCAGACCGGTCGCTTTCGCTTTTTTCTGCTTCGCAGGCATAGCCACCTCAGTCGAAAAAATTGGACGGCGAATGATGCCGAAGCCATATTTACCGGGCAACCAATTGCCACCCTGTGCGTTCTATGGCCTTTCGCAATTGTAGACGTTTTTTATACCTAAACCGATCACCCATTTGCGACCACATTTTCCGGCTCCATACTATGCTGCCTCAGGAGAGCGACATGAGCAGCGACAAACGACTCGTCTATTCCACAGAACAGGGCCAACTCGGCAAGGCGATGGATAAGGCCTCCGGCAGGGGCAAGGGCAAGCACAAGAAGCAGGCTACCCCGCCGGCCGCAATCAAGAACCCCGGCAAACAGGGGGTGCGCATCCAGCGCGAGTCGAAGGGGCGCGGCGGCAAGAGTGTCTCCGTCATCTTCGGCCTGGGGCTGCCGGCCGACAAACTGAAAGAGCTGTGCAAGAAGCTGAAAGCCGGGCTCGGCACCGGCGGTGCCGTGAAGGGCGACACCATCGAGATTCAGGGCGATCACCGCGAGAAGATCCTCGCCGCCCTCGAAAAAGAGGGCATCAAGGCCAAGCTGGCCGGCGGCTGACCTCTCTATAATAAGATGTATTTGCGCTTCTTAGCTCCAATTGCTGCGATTCCTTTTGGCTTTGGTGCTTGGGATCATTATTCAGAAGGCAGTTATCTAACTGCCTTTGGAACCTTACTGATGGCGATTTTTTTTTCTGAACTACATGTTAACTGGTCGAATTTCTATTTTGGACAGCCTCAGCGATCGCATATGGCATAAAAGAAAACAGTCAAAAGAGTCACACGATTAAAGCTCTATCCAAACTAGCTGGGGAAAGGTTAATCCGCTCAGCAATGATCATGTGTATTTATTGCAAAACATTCTTCTAGCTTGCTTTGCCGGTCCACTATAAAGAAGCAAATAAAGCATCAAAACAGACGAGGGCACGAGAAGATATAGGCCAACCGCCAACTCATATTCACTAAGTACGTCATGATCGCCACCCGGTACCAAATGCGAACTCAACAAAGATCCATTGATCAATATTGCTGAGATGAGGTAACGCCGTCTAAAGCCTTCCACTTTTCCTAAAAGGGAGTGCTTGGAAACATATAACCAACCAAGACACAAGCCTATAACCGTAGTTATCGACAAAAGAACCGTTGATTCACCCGACACGATTTTTGCACCAATGCTGGGGCCTAATGTTGCAACCACCATTAATGCGGAATATTGCCGGTCAATACTATATTGAGAACGTCCACTCAAAAGGCCTGCTTTCCTTTGATAAAAACTTCCACCTTTTAGTTCTCAAATCTCTAAATCGTTTCCTGAGCGCAGCTCCAGCTGCATAGCCTCGATGGCCTGCCTTAGTCCCTGGATTCGGTCCCGGCAAATCTGGAAGACTACTTCGGCATCCAGATCAAAGTAGTGGTGACTTAAAAAGTCGCGCACGCCCTTGGCGCCCTTCCAGTCCACCTCCGGGTGTTTAGCCATCAGGGAATCGCCACCGGCGCGCTCGAAATTCTTCAGGCTCTCACCGATGGCGATCAGCATCATACCGATGCCGTCCAGGCGATCGAGGCCGGCCTCATCTTTCAAAAAATCATCGGGTGACTGCATGCCGGAAAAGCGCCGCTCGATACGGCCAATGCCGACCAGAATCTGATTCAGAATTTCCGCCAGCAGTAGCCGGTCAGACATACATCGCTTCTTCGTCGATCCGCTTTTTCAGGAAGGCGTTCATGCGCTCGCGATAGCGCACCAGATCGACCGGGGCGTGAAACGCCTCTTCCAGAGCCTCTTTCACATGCACCATCTGAAACAGATCCGGCGCCATCTGCACCACGATATCGACATCGCTATCGCCACGCGCCTCATCGCGGGCCAGCGAGCCAAAAAGGCCCACTTTTTCGACACCGAAACGGCGCTGCAATATCGGTTGCTGGCTTTTCAGAATCGCCAGGGCTTCATCGCGTCTCATCTCATCACTCCGGCCTTCCACTCGCTGCTGACGATATTGAAGCGAAAGCCGGAGACAAGCGCAACGATTAGCCTTCCAGACGCTGCAGGCAATCCAGTGCTGCCAGCTTGTAGCACTCGGCCAGGGTCGGGTAGTTGAAAACGTTCTCCACCAGATCGCGCACCGTGCCGTCGTAGCTCATCACCAGCTGGCCGATGTGGATCAGCTCGCTGGCCTGCTCGCCGACGATGTGTACGCCGATCAGCTTCTCGCTCTTCCTGTCGACGATTAGCTTCAGCATGCCGTTGGCCTCGCCGATGATCTGGCCACGGGCGCTCTCGCGGAAGAAGCCGCGCCCGATCACGTAGTCGAGGCCTTCGGCTTTCGCCTCCTTCTCGGTCTTGCCGGTCCAGGAGAGCTCCGGAATGGTGTAGATTGCCATCGGCAGATTTTTGGCCATCACCTGCGTCTCGCCCGAGAAGGCGTGAATGACGGCTGCACGCCCCTGCGCCATGCCGGTGGAGGCCAGCGCCGGGCGGCCGATCAGGTCGCCCACGGCATAGATGTGCGGCACGCTGGACTGGAAGGAGTCGTTCACCTTGATCCAGCCGCCATCGAGCTCCAGCCCCACCTTGCCGATATTGAGATCGGCCGAGTTGGGCTCGCGGCCCAGGGCATAGAGCACGGCATCGGCCTCAAGCCGCTTGCCGCTCTCCAGCAGCGTCTCGGTGCTATCTTCCGTCTTGCGGATCGAGACGACCCGCTCCTTCATCTTGAAGTTCACACCCATGCCGGCAAAGGCATCGGCCAGCACGCCGACCACATCCTCGCTGAGATAAGCGAGCAGCTGCTCGTGCGAATCGACCACCGTCACCTCGACACCGAGGGAGGCGAAGATGGAGACGAATTCACAGGCGATCACACCGCCACCGATCACCACCAGGCTCTTCGGCAAGCGTTTGATTTTCAGGATCGAGGTGGAATCGAGCACCGTCTGTTTGTCGAACGGGATATCGGAAGGTCGGCGCGGCCGGGAACCGGTGGCCAGGACGATCTTCTCGGCCGTCAGCTGGCGGCTCTGGCCGTTGGCATCGACGACCTCCAGCGTATGGGCATCGATAAAAGAGGCATCGCCGGGGATCAGGGCCACGCCGGATTTCAGCAATCTTTTCAGGATCACCGACTCCTGCTCGGCGATCACCGCATCCTTGCGCCGCACCGCGTCATTCAGCAGGCCATGGCCGGAGGTGCCGGACGTGGATGCGCTGCGCATGCCGTGCGCCCAGGAGCGGGAGACCAGATAGGCCGCCTCGCGCAGCGCCTTGCTGGGGATGGTGCCCGTCTGCAGGCCGGCACCGCCGATGCTCGGCTTGCGCTCGATGATGGCCGCCCGCTTACCCATGCGCGCCGCCTGCCAGGCCGCATGCTGGCCGGCAGGACCGGAACCCACGATCAGAATGTCATAATCCATCTATCCCCTCCTGACGGATGCAGCTTAGTCGCAAATGCCGCTCCATGCAGAGCTAAAGCGCAGCCCAGGGATGGGCTGCCAAAATCAGGAACGTAGGGCCTGATTTTGTGAGTCATCGCAAAACCGCGCTTTGTGATGACGTACTGATTTTTGATTCACGGCATCCTGCCGTTCACCTGATGGCGGCCGTACCGTCCCATCTGGCTCTCCTGCCAGATGGTGGCAGGAGGCCAAACAATCAGTTTCAAACGAGAAAGGGGCGCCGAAGCGCCCCTTTCGTCTGGTACAGCCTTAGGCCACCGGCACGAACTCGGCCGGGTCCTGGTTGGCCATGTGCTCATAGGTGGACCAGCGCAGATCCACCGCTTCCTGAGCCATCTGCATCATGTGCTCCGCCTCTTCCGGATGGCTGCGCTGCAGCAGCTTGTAACGCATCTCGGTGTAGGCGTAGTCCTTCAGCTTCATGGTCGGCGTCGGCGAATCGAGCACGAACGGGCGCTTGCCGGCCCGGCGCAGGGCCGGGTTGTAACGGATCAGCGGCCAGTAGCCGGAGGCGACTGCCATATCCTGCTGGTGCAGGCCCTGGGTCATGTCGATGCCGTGCGCGATGCAGTGACTATACGCAAGAATAATCGACGGCCCCGGATAATCCTCGGCCTCGCGCATGGCCAGCAGCGTCTGCTGCGGGTTGGCACCCATGGCGACACGAGCCACATACACATTGCCGTAGGAGATGGCCTGCAGGGCCAGATCCTTCTTGCCCACCGGCTTACCGGCCGAGGCGAACTTGGCCGTGGCACCCACCGGCGTCGACTTGGAGGCCTGGCCACCGGTGTTGGAGTAGACCTCGGTATCGAGCACCAGCACGTTGATGTTGCGGCCACTTGCCAGGGCATGGTCGAGACCGGCAGAGCCGATATCGTAGGCCCAGCCATCACCGCCCAGCAGCCAGACGCTGCGGCGGACCAGGTGATCGATCACCGAAATCAGGTTGGCGGCACGCGGATCGGCGATCCCCTTCAGCTTGTGCTTCAGCTCCTCGACACGGGCGCGCTGCTTGTTGATCTCCGAACCGATCGTCTGGTCGGCATGGATAATCGAATCAACGAAATCGTCGCCCAGCATCGGGGCCAGCTCCTTGAGCTGATCCATGGCGATGTGCATGTGATGGTCGGCCGCCATACGCATGCCGAGACCAAACTCGGCATTGTCCTCGAACAGCGAGTTGGACCAGGCAGGACCGCGGCCATCCTTGTTCTTGGTCCATGGTGTGGCCGGCAGGTTGCCGCCGTAGATCGACGAACAGCCGGTGGCATTGGCCACCAGCAGGCGCGGACCGAAGAGCTGGGTCAGCAGACGCACGTAAGGGGTCTCGCCACAGCCGGCACAGGCACCGGAGAACTCGAACAGCGGCTCCAGGAACTGGGTACCGCGCACCGACGAGTAATCAATATTGGCGCGATCGTTGGCCGGGATGGTTTCGAAGAACTCGATATTCTTTTTGCCATCCTCCATCTGCGGCTGCTTGGCACTCATGTTGATCGCCTTGCGGCTGTTGTCCTCGGGATCCAGAGCCGGACATGCGTTCACACACATCTCACAGCCGGTGCAGTCCTCGAGATAGATCTGCAGCGTGTACTTGGTCTCCGGGAAACCGCGCGCCGAAACGGGGGCGGACTGGAACGATTCCGGTGCGTCATCGAGCATCGACTCGTGGTAGAACTTGGCGCGGATGACACTGTGCGGGCAGACGAACGAGCAGTTGCCGCACTGGATACAGAGATCCGGCTCCCACTTCGGCACGAAGTCGGCCACGTTGCGCTTCTCCCACTGGGCCGTACCGGAAGGGTAGGTACCGTCGACCGGCAGCATCGATACCGGCAGCTCATCACCGTGGCCGGCCAGCATCGGTGCGGTCACCTGCTGCACAAACTCCGGTGCCTTGCTCGATACCACGGCATCCATGTCGTGCGTGGCGGAGATAGCTGCCGGCACCTGCACCTCATGCAGGTGATCAAGAGCTGCATCCACCGCCTTGAAGTTCAGCTCAACGACATTCATGCCCTTGTGCGAATAGGTTTTCTCAATCGCCTTCTTGATCTGGGCGATCGCCTCATCGCGCGGCAATACACCGGAGAGCGCGAAGAAGCAGGTCTGCATGATGGTGTTGATGCGGCGACCCATGCCGGCATCGCGGGCCACGGTCGAGGCATCGATGACATAGAAACGGATGCCCTTGTCGATGATCGCCTGCTGCACCGAGCTCGGAAGGTCATCCCAGACCTTGTCTGCCGCCACCGGGCTGTTGAGCAGGAATACGGCACCCTTGGCAGCGCTCTTCAGCAGCTCCACCTGGCGGATGAAGTTGTACTTGTGGCAGGCGATGAAGTTGGCCGACTCGATCAGGTACGGCGCCCGGATCGGATCGGGGCCGAAGCGCAGATGCGAGATGGTGTGCGAGCCCGCCTTCTTGGAGTCGTAAACGAAATAGCCCTGGCAGAAGAGGTCGGTGTTGTCGCCGATGATCTTGATGCTGTTCTTGTTGGCCGAGACGGTACCGTCCGAACCGAGGCCGAAGAAGAGGGCGCGGGTGACGCTTGAAGGCTCGATGTTGAAGGCCGGGTCGTAGTCGATGCTGGTGTGGGTCACATCGTCGTTGATGCCGACGGTGAAGTGATTCTTCGGCTTCTCGGTGGCCAGATTGTCGAACACCGCCTTGGCCATGGCCGGGGTGAACTCCTTGGAAGAGAGGCCGTAACGGCCGCCGACAATGCGCGGCATGTGCGGGAAGGCGTCATCGGCCACCAGCTCGGCCATCGAGGCCACCACATCCTGGTAAAGCGGCTCGCCACTTGCACCCGGCTCCTTGGTACGGTCGAGTACCGCCACCGACTTGACCGTCTGCGGCAGTGCGGCACCGAGATGGGCAGCCGAGAAGGGACGGAACAGGCGTACATTGATGACGCCCAGCTTGCGCTTGTCACCCTGGGCCTTCAGCGCCTTGATGGTCTCCTCGACCGTCTGCACGCCGGACCCCATCATGATGACCACATGCTCGGCGTCAGGTTCGCCATGGTAATCGAACAGCTTGTACTGGCGGCCGGTATGCGCGGCCAGCTCGTCCATCGTCTCCTGCACGATCCCGGGCACGGCATCGTAGAACTTGTTGGCCGACTCGCGCCCCTGGAAGTAGACATCCGGATTCTGGGCCGTGCCGCGAATAAAGGGGTTGTTCGGGTTCAGGGCCCGGGCACGATGGGCATAGACCAGCTCATCGTCGATCATGGCGCGGATCACCTCATCCGGAAGCACTTCGATCTTGTTGATCTCGTGCGAGGTGCGGAAGCCATCGAAGAAGTTGATGAACGGAATACGCGCTTTCAGGGTGGCTGCGTGCGTGATCAGGGCCGCATCGTGCGCCTCCTGCACCGAGTTCGATGCAAGCATGGCCCAGCCGGTTGCGCGGGCAGCCATCACATCCTGGTGATCGCCGAAGATGGAGAGCGCCTGGGCGGCAATGGAGCGGGCCGCCACATGGAACACGGTCGAGGTGAGCTCACCTGCGATCTTGTACATGTTCGGGATCATCAACAGCAGACCCTGCGAAGCGGTGAAGGTGGTGGTCAGGGCACCGGCCTGCAGCGCACCGTGCGCGGTACCGGCTGCACCGCCCTCGGACTGCATCTCAATCACATCCGGCACAGTGCCGAAGATGTTCTTCTTGCCCTGGGCGGACCAGATATCGCACTGCTCGGCCATATCGGAGGAGGGGGTGATCGGGTAGATCGAAGCGACCTCACTGACCCGATAAGCGACATGGGCAACGGCGTGGCCGCCGTCGATCGCAGCCTGTTTGACCTTGTTATCCTGGCTCTTGCTCATTCCTGTTCACCCGCAACATTTTCTTCCTGGACCATATCGATGGCATGGCAGGGGCACTGCTCGTAGCAGACCGCACAGCCGGTGCACTTCTCGTAGTCGTACTTGTAGCGATTGCCCTTGCCGAGCTTGATCACAGCATCCTCCGGACAGGAGCCGTAGCAGCCATCGCACTCGAAGCAGTTGCCGCAGGAGAGGCAGCGCTTGGCCTCGAACAGCGCCTCCTTCTCGGAGAGGCCCTGCAGGATCTCGTCGAAGCCGCCGAGGCGATCCTCGACCGGCAGCTCGCCCTGGGCCCGCTTCGGTGCCGAAGTGCGATACCAGAGGTGCAGTTTCTCGTGGTTGATGATCGGGTGCTTCTCGGCCGGCTCGTAGGCCTCGCCGCGCAGCCAGGCATCGATATGGCGTGCTGCCTTCTTGCCGTGACCGGTGGCGATGGTCACCGAGCGCTCGGAAGGCACCATGTCGCCGCCGGCGAAAATGCCTTCGGCTCCGGTCATCATGTTCGGGCTGACAATGACGGTACCGTCCTTGTTGAACTCGATGCCGTCGACATGCTTCAAAAAGCCGGTATCGGTATCCTGGCCCACGGCCAGGATCAGGGCATCGGCCTCCAGCTTCTCGAACTTGCCGGTCGGCTGCGGACGGCCATTGTCGTCCAGCTCCATCACCTCGACGGTGAAGGTAGTGGCATCGATCTCTTTGATGGTGCGCAGCCAGTTGATCTTCACGCCCTCCTCGATCGCCTCGTCGGCCTCGAAGTCGTGCGCGGCCATATTAGCTCGATCGCGGCGGTAGATGATCACCGCCTCCTCGGCCCCGAGTCGCTTGGCGGTACGCGCCGCATCCATGGCCGTGTTACCGCCGCCGTAGATGGCCACGCGGCGACCCAGCTTCGGCGCCTCGCCGCGATCGACATCGCGCAGGAAGCTGACCGCATCCATCATCTTGCCGGCATCGCGGCTCAGGATGTCGATTTTCTTGGAGAGGTGAGCGCCGACTGCGACAAAGACGGCATCGAAACCGCCCTTTTTCTTCTCGGCCGCCACATCCTCAACACGATGATTGCAGACAATCTTCACACCCATCTTTTCGACACGGGCGATCTCGCGCGCCAGCTCTTCGCGCGGCATGCGGTAGGCGGGAATGCCGAAGTGGATCATGCCGCCCGCGACGGGGCCGGCCTCAAAGATGGTCACCTCATGCCCGAGGCGAGTGAGATGGTAGGCTGCCGAAAGGCCGGAGGGGCCGGCGCCGATCACCATCACCTTCTTGCCGCCGGGCTTCGCCTCGAACTGCGGCTCCCAGCCCTTCTCCATGGCCAGATCGCCCAGGAAGCGCTCCACGGCATGGATGCTCACCTCCTGATCGGTGTAGGCACGGTTACAGGAGCTCTCACACGGGTGGTAACAGACCCGGCCATGAACACCGGGGAATGGGTTGTCCTCGATCAGCTTCTGCCAGGCAGCCTCGTAATTGCCCTCCTGGGCCAGTGCCAGCCATGCCTGGATATCCTCGCCGGCCGGGCAAGCGTGGTTGCAGGGCGGCAGGAAATCCATGTACACAGGGATACGGGAGCGGTGGGCGCCGGTACCGGAATCGTGTTTGGTCAGGTCCAGACTGGCTGTCAGGTCTTTTTCGGCCATAGGTGCTGATCTCGCTAACTTGGAATTGGGTAGCGAACTTTGCCTGCTATTTCCATCGGTGTAAAAGGTGTTTTCGGTAGCCGGAGGCAAACTGCCTCCCTGCCAAAAAGGTCAGGGAAGCAAAAATGAGGTCCTGTTCAGAGGGATTGCGCGGCCGAAAAAATCCGCCGCCTAGTGGCCGGAAAACTGGCCGGCAACGTGATCGGCCACCAGCAATTCGATACCGATGAGCAGCAGGGCGACCACGGCGATGACGATGCCGATTTTCCAGCCGGTACTCATCGGGGGACTACATCTCCTCGATATCGGCCAGCAGGCGATCGATCGCCTCCAGCAGGATGCTCGACTGGCCCTTGAGCTTCACCAGCAGCTTCTCCGCCTCCTCGCGCTGCTGAGCACACAACTGCTTGCGGGAGCCGAAAAGCTTGCTCAGCGTCGAGCGGGTATCCTTGCCGAACAGCAGCTCGAAGATCTGGGCGTAAATGGAGTGCAGCATTTCGTGCGGCAGCTTAATCGCCTGATAGGAGCCGAGAATGATCAGTTGCTTACCTTCGCCATGGTACCACTGGCCGAATTCACAGGCTGTCGGCAAGACCGGCACCTGCTCCTTCGCAAGCTCCCTGCCGGCAACCAGCGCCTCGGCACGCTCCACCCAGCGCAGGTGGGCGACACGCGCTTTTTTCAGGGCCAGCTCGGCTGCCTTCTTCTCTCTTGCATCCATCGGGTCTCTCCTAGGGGAAGTGTGGATCAATTCGGCGCTTCCATGCAGGCCACGGATGGCCTTCGCGCAACTGATACCCGGCAGGATGCCAATCCATCAGCCTCCCACCTTGCAGGGCGAGGGAACATAATAAGTTGTCGAGGCAATTTCCAGTGCGATTATCCCCCATATATTTAATGCCTATATGGAATGACGCCATTGCAAACCGGTTGACAACGCCCTTTGCCGATCCACCATTAGCACTCTTCTGAAAGGAGTGCTAAGCTGGCACGAATCCGATTCGGGAGAGGGGGTTGAATCGCCCATGGGCCACCCCCATACAAACGCTACTACGGGGGCCTTGAATACCCGCAAGGGCGCTCCCATATAACAGTTTCAAACCACACAAGAAGGAGAAACAAACGATGGCTACAAAGGTTCGTCCTTTACATGACCGTGTAATTGTCCGCCGCCTGGAAGAGGAAGAGAAGTCCGCCGGTGGCATCATCATTCCGGATACGGCCAAGGAAAAGCCGCTGGAAGGCGAAATCATCGCAGCCGGCAAAGGCAAGAGCCTGGAGAACGGCGATGTGCGTCCGCTGGACGTCAAGGCCGGCGATCGTGTGATCTTCTCCAAGTATGCCGGCACCGAAATCAAGCTGGACGGCGAAGAGTTCCTGATGATGCGCGAAGACGACATCCTTGGCGTGATTGAGTAACACGCCAAAGTTCATCCTGAACTTTTGACTTAGACGGAAGCGGAAAACGTCGTTTACCGCCTCCTCACAAACCCTGGATTTACCGGCCCTCCAAGGCCGGAAGTCCGAAGCAAAACAAACGATATCGATAAGGAGAAAAAGAGATGGCTGCAAAAGACATCCGTTTCGGCGAAAGTGCACGCGTCAAGATGATGAAGGGCGTGAACACCCTGGCTGACGCTGTAAAGGTAACCCTCGGTCCGAAGGGTCGTAACGTGGTCCTGGAGAAGTCCTGGGGCGCTCCGAACGTCACCAAGGACGGCGTATCGGTGGCCAAGGAGATCGAGCTGGAAGACAAGTTCGAGAACATGGGCGCCCAGATGGTCAAGGAAGTCGCGTCCAAGACCGCTGATGTGGCCGGTGACGGCACTACCACCGCCACCGTTCTGGCCCAGGCCATTGCCCGCGAGGGTGTGAAGGCCGTGGCTGCCGGCATGAACCCGATGGACCTGAAGCGCGGCATCGACAAGGCCGTCAGCGCAGTGACCGCTGAGCTGGCCAACATGTCCAACAAGGTTTCCAACCAGGAAGAGATCGCCCAGGTCGGCACCATCTCTGCCAACGGCGATGCCGAGATCGGCAAGATCATTGCCGATGCCATGGAGAAGGTCGGCCAGGAAGGCGTGATCACCGTCGAAGAGGCCAAGGGCCTGGAGACCGAGCTGGACGTCGTGGAAGGCATGCAGTTCGACCGCGGCTACCTGTCGCCGTACTTCGTCACCGACACCGAGCGCATGGAGGCGAACCTCGAGTCGCCGTACATCCTGCTGTTCGACAAGAAGATCTCCAACATGCGTGACCTGCTGCCGGTCCTGGAGGGCGTAGCCCGCTCCGGCAAGCCGCTGCTGATCATCTCCGAGGACATCGAAGGCGAGGCCCTGGCCACGCTGGTGGTCAACAAGGTGCGTGGCGTGGTCAACGTCGCTGCCGTCAAGGCTCCGGGCTTCGGCGATCGTCGCAAGGCGATGCTGGAAGACATGGCCATCCTGACCGGCGGCAAGGTGATCTCCGAAGAGCTCGGCATGAAGCTCGAGAGCACCACCCTGGACGACCTCGGCACGGCCGGCACCGTCAAGATCACCAAAGACACCACGACCATCATTGATGGCAATGGTAACAAGACGGACATCGAGGGCCGTATCGCCCAGATCCGCAAGCAGGTCGAGGAGACCACCTCCGACTACGACAAGGAGAAGCTGCAGGAGCGCCTGGCCAAACTGGCCGGTGGTGTTGCCGTGATCAAGGTCGGTGCTGCTACGGAAGTGGCCATGAAAGAGAAGAAGGATCGTGTGGACGACGCGCTGCACGCCACGCGCGCTGCCGTCGAAGAGGGCATCGTACCGGGCGGCGGTGTTGCCCTGATCCGTGCCCGCAGTGCTCTGGACGGACTGACCGGCGACAACCACGACCAGGAGATCGGTATCACGATCGTACGCCGTTCCATCGAGGAGCCGCTGCGTCAGATCGTCTCCAACGGTGGCGGTGAGCCGTCCGTTGTGGTCAACGACGTGGCCAACAACAAGGAAGCCAACTTCGGTTACAACGCTGCAACCGAAGAGTTCGGCAACATGGTGAAGATGGGCGTCATCGACCCGACCAAGGTGACCCGTTCCGCTCTGCAGAACGCGGCCTCCATCGCCGGTCTGCTGATCACCACCGAAGCCATGGTAGCCGAGCTGCCGAAGGAAGAGGCTCCGATGCCTGCCGGTGGCGACATGGGCGGCATGGGTGGTATGGGCGGCATGATGTAACACGCCGTCACTTCCGTGACGTCTGCAAGGGCGGCCTCTCGGGGCCGCCCTTGTTTTTTATTTAGAACGACTTCCGGCTCCTGCCTTCAGTCTTGGTCGCTACGGAGGCACATGTCCGCCTTCGCTTACGGGTCGGCTATTCGCCGGCCCGCCACCCGTCCATGGGTGGAGAAGTGACATGGCTCCGGCTCTTTTGCGGCCTCACAAATCCTCATCGCTCACGCGATACGGATTTGCCGCCCCTCCTGGGCGGGCAAATTCGGCCTTACAGCAAGGGTGGCTCTTCGGAGTCGCCCTTGTTTTTTTATTTAGAACGACTTCCGGCTCCTGCCTTCAGTCTTGGTCGCTGCGCGGCACATGTCCTGCTTGACTCAAGGCATCCTGCCTTTCTCCCTTCGGGCGACCTCGGCCGTCCAAACTGCCCTCCTGCACTTTTGTCGCTTACGGGCTCACCCGCTCGCCCGCCACCCGTCCATGGGTGGAGAGGGTGGCATGGTTCCGGCGCAACTACATCTCACATCTCACATCTCACATCTCACATCTCACATCTCACATCTCACATCTCACA
>CAZCZU010000002.1:102219-117947 GCA_964503475.1 uncultured Zetaproteobacteria bacterium | reverse complement strand
CCAATATCCCAAACACTTATCGATTCCTACAGCCAAAAAATGGGGAGAGTTCAGGTCAGAACAATATTGAAGTTTGGCTCACTATTGCCCAAGCCATTATGCAATTCGACAACGAAGAGACCATCAACATTGATGCCCTCGCCCAACAGACAGGCTATGAGCCAAACGTGATTTTTGCAGCGATCCACGGCCTCCAACAGGCTGGCATCATGGATCATGATATGTCTCTGATTGCCTGGCTCACGACCTTCACGAAAGGCGACAGCCGCAAAGCACTGTCACAACTGTCCGAGCTTGAAAAACAACTATTCGATTTGATCAAAGAGCATGCCCAGGGTGAAGATGATCAGGCTTTTCAACTTCATCTTAATCATACCTGCAACCTCTTGCGCGAGACCACCGGTACGGAAAATATTTTTCCGCACATCATCATGATGCTTCTCGGCTTGTGGGCAAAACTCGACAAGCTGGTTCGTATCGCCCCGGTGGCTCGCGGAACCCATAAACTGTTCTGGAAAAAAGATTTCGCCACATCATTCGACCGCATTGAACAGCGCCAGAGATTGAGTGATGCGACACTCGAGCACCTCTATTCCATGATTCCAAAAGGAGACAAAGGCAAGATACGCCTCCCCTTCAAACTGGGAGCATTGCAAACCGCGCTTGAATCCAACATCACCACACGAACAGCTGCCGGGCAGGATGAGCTATCCGAGCGCGCTCTACTTTCGCTTCAACAGTACGAGGTACTAGGCCTCGACAGTGGCGCAGCCATTTTTCATCCGGCCATGACTTTGCAAATCCCCCGCAACACGAAAAAGCCCGGGCGAGGAGCATTTCAGCCCTTAGCCGATCATTACCAGGCACAAATTCGGCAAGTTCATTTGATGCGTGAGTGGGCTGTCAAAATGGCGGACAAGCAATCACATCAGGCAGAGGTGCTGCTGGACGACTATTTTCAAATGCCAGAAAAGAAACTACTGCAAAAGTACTTTTCCGAGAGTCCATCTCCAACCGCTCCCGATGCATTAAACACACCGGCAAGCCCAGTACGGTTGCAAGAGATTCTCGGCACACTTTCTGACACGCAGCGTAGAATTGTTAACCTTGATAAGGAACAGAACCTACTTGTACTGGCCGGGCCAGGCTCCGGAAAAACCCGACTGATCGTTCATCGAGTGGCCTATCTTGTGGCCGTCGAGCGCGTACCGGCCGAAAGCATATTGATACTTGCCTTTAACCGTGCCACGGCCACGGAACTCAAACACCGGCTTCGCGATCCGCTCATGCTCGGCAACCGTGCCAACCGATTGGAGATCCATACCTATCATCGACTCGCCATGCAGCTAACGGGCGAAATGCCACCTGACAATCCGGATGAATTTGAAACTTGGTCTAAACACCTAATTCCGAAGGCCACCGCATTATTGGCTGAGCACGACATTGATTCAGAGCAAGAAAGCGAATCTCTACGCCAAAAGCTCCTCGCTGGGTTCCGTTACATCTTTGTAGATGAATACCAGGACATCAATGAAGAGCAATATGCCCTGCTCTCTTCGCTTGCTGGTCGCACCCTGCATGAAAGCGAGGAAGAGCAGCTGGGCATGTTCGCTGTTGGTGACGATGATCAAAATATCTATGAGTGGAACGGTTCATCCAACCAGTACATTCATCAGTTTCAGGATGACTATCAGGCCAAAGTGGAATTTATGGTTCATAACTTCCGCTCTTGCCCGGAGGTTGTGACGGCTGCCAATCAATTCATTGCGCTGCACTCCGAACGCATGAAACAGGCGTATCCAATCCAGGCAGTCGATGGGCACGGAGTAGTATCTCTTTTCGACGGTCACCCTGAGCAGTTGAATCAAAAAGCTGTAGAGATCTGCCAACATCTAATTAACGACAAGAACGTTCCGCCTCAAGAGATTGCGATTCTTTGCCGTCATCATAGCGATTATCAAAAATTGGCTCGCCGCCTTCGGGCAGAGGGTCTGCCCATCGATATCATCCAACAAGATCGATCCTTGCCATGGCATCGATTGCGGGCCGTGCACGCGATGCGGCAATGCATCACAGGGACCGAACCTTTGAGCCCCAACCAGATTAGAAAACGCTGGCAGCAATTGGATGAAAGGATTCGAACACATCCCACCTGTGAGCCTTTATGGATCTGGCTCGACGATGATTTCGAAGGGCAACAAGATGTCCGTAGAAGCCTTCGAGAGTGGCGCGGTATGCTTTACGAACTTGGCCGTGAAATAAACATTCTGTCCAGCCATGGCATTCGCGTAGGCACCATGCATAGTGCCAAGGGGCTCGAATTTGATAGTGTCATTGTGTTTGCCGGAAACAATGCATCAGCCAAAGAGTTCGAACCTGAACTGCGTCTGCGTTATGTCGCAATGACACGTGCCAAACGCAACCTTTACCTCATGCAGCGTCCAAATTGCAGCTGGCTTGACCAACTCGAACTCATCCCGCATAAGTTAACCAGTGAAGCAAAAGAACTATCTTTCGAACAAGATATTATCACTTGTGGTCTCGGCAATGTTGATTTGGGTTTTCCAGGCAGACAAAAGCGGCCTATTGCCACATCCCATCTTAACGAAGGGGAAGGTCTGGAACTTGATCTAGAGAAAAATGCATTAATTCACAGCCATGAAAAAATCGGCGCTCTTAGCAAGAGTTTCTTGAAACAGTTACAGTCAGAAATACAGCATGGCTGGAGAATAGAAAGTGTCACTATTCATGCCATTGTCCAAAGATCAAAAGACGAATCGGATAGCCAATATCGCCACCTGCATCATCAGGAGGAGTGGGAAATCATCGTGCCGGAGATACAGCTTAGCCGGGGCAATGGCGGATATAAGGTGAACCGAAACAAATGAACATAAAACCCTCGGGGCCAGGTCTTGTTTCGCGTATCAACCTCTGATCCATGCCCCCTTAAACTCCACCTCTCGATGCCGCGCCAAAAAGGCCTGATCCGGCATAAAACGCTCAGGAAGCTCAATCTGCTTACCGGCCAATGGTAGAAACACCTGGCGCACACAAGCGTCATCCCGATGAAGCAACTCTGCTGATAGAAGCACACGATAGTCTTCATCCAATGTGATGAACCCTTGATCGAAGGCTTTGTCGTGTAGAGCAGATAGGCATAGGCCATTGGAGGGGTTCAGGCGATTCTCGCGATCCCTGCTCCACGGCACGATGTGGCTGGCAATCAATAGACGCGGCTCGGAAAGGCCGGACATGCAGCAGCGACCGCGATAGCTGCTCAGAACAGCACGACGAAAATAGTTTTGCCGGATACGCTGCTCGGTGAGCACCTGCCGGGTCTCGCCCGTGTAATCCTCGGGTAGCTCGGCCGCTTCCTGCTCATGCTCGGTGGGTAGCCCCTTCTCGGCCCGCAGCGTTTCTTCTAGCTGCAGGCACTCTGTAGCCAACCCATCCCAATCGGCATGGAACTCCTCCCACACCTCGCGATCCAAGGCCGAAGCATTGCCCAGCCCCTTGCGGCCGCTGCCGGTGATGGCCGGATCGAGGCTGGCGAGGTTGACCAGCTTCATGGCCACGGCCGAGGGCGTGCGCCCGATCAACTCGGCCAGTTCGATAATTTCGGGCGTGCCTTTACTCAGCCTACCGAACGGAAGCTGGCAATAGAGATTGAAGGCAAGCTTTAACTGCTCTTTGCTCCACGAGGCGCGTGTCGACATGGCTCCTCCCCTACTCACAACCGACCTTACCCACCAGTGCGAATTGTGAAAAGGATACGCCTCTACTGATAACGAATGCCACTGCTACACTTCCAGCAACAGGCAAAGGAGGTATCGCTATGGCTGAATCGCGTTCGTGGCCGCAACTGGCCCTCTTCCTGATCATCGTGGCGGCGGTGGCCATGAGTGGCGTCACCTTCCAGCCGGGCACGTGGTATGCCGGGCTTGCGAAACCCTTCTGGACGCCGCCGAACTGGCTCTTTCCACCCGTGTGGACCCTGCTCTATATCATGATCGCCGTGGCCGGCTGGCTGATCTTCGCCACAGACGATGTGCGCCTGAAAGGGCTATGGGTGGCCCAATTGATCTTCAATGCCCTCTGGTCATGGCTCTTCTTCGGTCAGCACTGGATCGCGGCAGGCCTGATCGACATTACGGCCATGCTCATCAGCATCGCCGCCCTGGTAACCCTCGCCTGGCCGACCCGGCGCCGCATTGCCTGGCTGATGCTCCCCTATCTCGCCTGGGTGGCCTACGCCAGTAGCCTCAACGCCGCCATTCTGATTCTGAACTGAGCCGGCCGGGGATCAGACTGGCAGGTAGCGCTGTCTCAGGCGGTTATCGCTCAACCAGGCCTCCAGCTTTTCCATGCAGCCGTAGTGCGCGGCCTTCTGACGCGCGAACGGCGCAAGCTCGGCATGCATCAGGCAGAGGGCGGCCACATCGTGCATATCCTGCTGGCCGGCCGCGATGCACTTGCTGACGATAAAGCTCCTCACATCCGGCACCCGCAGGCCCGCTTTCAGCTCCACCGTGCCCCCCTCGATGCCGGTCTGATCCGCCGGCAGCACCTGAAAATCCACCCCTTCCAGATTGCCGCTGACCACCCAGCTCAAATCGCCCGCCTCACTGCTGCGCCGCACCGTCGCATCTATGCCTGCCTCATGCAGCCGCCCGATCACCGCTTCAGGATCGAGTGGCACGGCCAGATCGACATCGCGGGTAAAACGCTCCACCCCGTAAACCGCCCCGCAGATGCCCCCGATCACCACCCCTTCCGGATCGAAGATCTCCAGCAGCCGGCGTGCCGCCTGATCAAGCTGCATGCAGGCCCGCCTGGAAGGCATACATATCGTTCAGCCGATTGAGCCGCTGCTGATAGATCGATTCGACCATCGAGGCCCTGCGCCCGTTCCGTCGTTCCTCGCGAATCGCGACAAGGCCTGCTCCGGCCAGTTGCTGCACATGATCGTACACCCGGCGGTAGTTGCGGCCGCTCAGCTCGGCCAACCGGTAAATCGACACCGCCTCATGCTGCTCAATCAGTTCCAGCAGCTGCCGCTTCTTTCTTGTCATTTTTGTCATATATGACATTTTAATACTTTATATACGGACTGCAACCTTAAAGAGAGACAGGAGACGTGCGTTTGACGCCTGTCAGCCAGGCCGTCGATTACCGGACAGGCCCATTGTCGCCGCTATTGATGCTCGAGACGGGCGGTACGCCAGCAGCCTCAATGCCGCCATCCTGATTCTGAACTGATCCGCCACTGACGGGGCAGACTGGATATTTCTGTTCTGGCGGTTGGAGAAGGCGCCATAAGGGTCTATTTGTACGGATAACGCTCATTCAGGCCAGGGGAACAGACAGCTGGCGGCCATATGGAATGGATCGTGCCTGACCTCATCGAACGTGGAAAACCGAACGGATAGCCGGAATGTCGTACATGGAGTCCGGAGATGTTCCTGCTATTCCACCCAGGAGGCAGGCATGACTGACAAAAAAGAACACGGGCACGACCCGGATTTCGAGATTCCCGATTCCATCCGCGAAGTAATCGATTCAACGCGCATCCTCGGTCGCGAAGAGATCAGCATCATCAAGCAGTGGACCCACACCCTACCCAATGTCGATCTCATCGATCCCGACACGGACAAGGAGGATTGCTGCTGCTGCTGTTGTTGCTGTTGTCACGACAGGAAGGACGACTGCAAGGATCCGGATCAGGGAGGCGGCGGCAAAACCGTACCTCCAACGCCACCCACGCCGCCGAGCTTCAATCCCAGCCTGATGCTGCACGTCAATCCCAGCGGCCTGCATCGCAATATCGAGCGCATCGAGGGCAGCTTCTCCTGGACGAGCTCTGCCGGTACGCAGTGGGTAGCCATTGAGTGGGCCCGCTACAACAACCAGGGCATCCTGACGCATGACTTCGAACCGATCTCCCCCGACCATGCCCGGCTGCCCGCCACCGGCTTCGCCCTGTGGAATACCGGCCCGGGTTCGTGGGGGCATCGCGTGCATATCCGGGTGATCACCGACAGCGGTGTCGCCAGCAAGATTCGCTGGCGGGATGGCAACGGCGGCGCCGGATGGCTCTGACGGCCGGGAACGGCAGAAATGGGCATCGAGGCCTCCGGCGCAAGCCGGGGGCCTTTGTTCGATCAGGGGTGGTGGTGCTCCTATTGATGCTCAAGGTAGGCCGTCAGCCACACCTTGCTGGCGGAGCCGAGCTTCACGTCGCGGATCAGGCCATCGCCGACCGCCACGAAGGTGGGCGTACCCAACACACCGAACTTCGTGGCCAGATCGATATGGGTGGCCACATCGACCTGGATCAGATTGGGAAAATCCTCTGACAGCTCATCGACCATCGGTGCGATCGTCTTGCAGGCCCTGCAGTGCTCGCCGTAGAAGTAGTAGACCCGGCTGGCTGTCGGGACACGATTATCGACGGCCGAGGTGTCGGGGGCCGGCTTGCCGACCATGGCGGCCGTCTTGCTGGAGATGCTCCAGCGCCAGAAGAAGATCAGCCCCAGTACGATTACCGTCACCACGCTCATGATGCTGTTCATATCCATAGCTCTACCCCCGGCCCTGGCATCCATCCGCGCATGCCCCACCTGTCAGCTTAAACCTATTTCGTGACACTTGCGTGCTCCCGGTTACAAAAGCGGGGGAAAAAGTGCACCATAATGGGCGCCGGCCGATGCAGGGAGAGGCCGGCCGGTACGGGCAGCGTTCGGAGGCTGTCCGGGCATGAAGGGAGGAACAGGATTCATGGAGAAATCGCCATCCGGCGCCGTCGCACCGGACCAATCGGATTCAGGCATCATGCCGCTGCTGCGCGACGACGAACTTGTCTCCCTGATCTATGACACCGCGTTCGATCCGCAGCTGTGGCCGCGCCTGCTGGAGACCCTGAACGCATCGCTGGAACAGCGGCTGCTGCACCCGTCCAGCCAGGAAAACGACCCGCATCTCGAGCTGCTGCTCTCCCACTTCGAACGGGCTCTGGGGGCGGTCGGACGCATCTACCAGATGCAGGCCGAACACCATGTGCTGCGCGATTTCCTCAACCTGTTCCCGGTCGGCGTGGCCATCGTGCAGTCGAACGGCGCCATCGTGGCCATGAACGGCAAGGCCGATGCGCTGGTCAATAGCAGCCCGCTGCTGCAGATCGACAACAACATGCTCGCCTTCCCCGCCCACCCCGATCACATGACCCGCCTGCAGCGGGCCATCCGCCAGACCATCGCCAACACGGAGATGCCCGAGCCGGAGGAAGGGAGCCATGCACTGCATCTCGCCTCGAACGGGCATGCCCTCTCCTTCTGGGTCACCTCGGTGCACGATATCGCCGGCATCAGCAACCCGGACTTCGCCGCCGTGCTGCTGACCGGCGCCGATGCGGCGCAACAGCTCAACACCGATGCCGTCTATCAACGCTATCGCCTGAGCCCTGCCGAGCGTCGCCTGGTCGATGCACTGCTGGCCGGCTGCGATACCCTGCCCGAGGCAGCACGCCGGCTGGGCGTGAGCCACCATACGGTACGCTCGCAGTTGCGCACGATCTGTGAAAAGGTGGGCGTATCCAGCAAGACGGAGCTGCTCAAAAAGATCCTCACCGCCCCGGAAGGGCTGATGGCCGACGACAGCACGCGTGCCTCGGCACTCACCGCCGTGCCGCCTGGCCAGGGCAACCCGCAGCCCTTCCATATCCTGACCCTTACAGATGGCCGTCACCTCGAGTTTACCGAATATGGCCCCCGGGATGGCATGCCTCTGCTCTACCTGCACAGCACCGTACACTCGCGCAGGCGCCTGCACCCCTTCAGTCGCCATGTCGACAACGCAGGCATCCATGTGATCGCCCCGGAACGCCCCGGCTATGGCCGCTCCGATCCGCCGCGCGGCGGCTCACTGCAGGCCTATGCCGACGATATCGAACAGCTGCTCGATCACCTGGGCATCCGAAGCTGCCACGTGGTGGCCGATGGCGATGGCTGCCCCTACGCCCTGGCTGCCGCCACCCGTCTTGCCGATCGTATCCAGCGCATGGCACTGATCGCCTCGTTCGCCCCACCGCAGTTCGACAAGCTGGAGCGCATGGTCTCGCTGGAACGGCTGGTGCACGGCATCAACCAGTTTGCCCCGGTCTTTGCCCGGCACATTGTCAAAATGACCCTGTGGGGACTGCAAAAGAATCCCGAAAAATATTTCGACAAGATCTACCACGAGATGTCAGCAGCGGATCAGGCCGTCGCCGATATGCCCGAGCATATCGCCATTTTCGCCGAACAGATGGAGAACATCACGCCGGACAACATCGATGCCTATATCGATGTTTATCTCGCCCGGCTATCGCCCTGGGACTTCGATATTGACGCGATCGACGTGCCGACCGACATCTGGCATGGGGTCGAGGATCGCCGCACACCGGTCGCCTTCGCCCGCAAGATGGCCGAGACCATCCCCGACAACCGCGCCTTTATTCTCGATGAGCAGGGGCACTACCTCTTTTACACCCACTGGGACGAGGTGCTGAAAACGCTGTTCGACGAGCCGGCGGCATAACTACGGCAGCCCGTCAGTGCGCCACCAGATCGTGGGCCGGCAACAGCTCACGCAGCACATGGTTACGGTGCACGCTGGCGGCCTGATAGAAGCGGTAGATCGGCGTGGCGATCGCCTCGCCGGAATGCTTCAGCCGGCTTAAGCTCTGCCGCTGGGTATGCCAGTCGCCCGCATTGTAGACCGGAATCGACTCGCCCCCGCTGGCAAAGATTTTGCCGGAGCCGGCCAGCAGCTGCCAGGCTTTGATGCGCCCGGCCTTTTCCGCCTGCACAGCGATCACCTCGCGCACACTGGCCTCGATCTCGGCAAACGGCCGCGCCGCCGCCGCATCGGCATAGGCCGGAGCCATGGCGGCGAAACGGCTGAACATGTCGTGCAGGGCACGGGCACCATCGAGGAAATCGGCCGGGTTATTGCGTTCCACCCTTTGCCCCGTCGCCTCGTAGGTGAAGCTCCACTTCAGATAGGGCCGGTCCGGATAGGTGGCGACCCCGCCATGCCCCAGCCTGCTCAGGTCGTCGGCCACCTGACCCAGCAGCTGATCCCGCCAGCGTAAGAAACGCTCTTTCCAGGAGAGTTGCGGATGGAAGAAGCGCTGGGCCTTGTCGGTGATGTAATGACGCATGCGGTCGCCGAGGTCGTCGGAAAACCCGATCCGATTCTGGTCGACCTTGTTCAGCTCCGAACTGAAGCCGGAGAAGCCGTGATGCGAAAAGGTATCGGCATAGACATGGGCGGTAATGCCGAGCAGCTCCGGAGCAAAGGGATGCTCGCAACAGGAGAGGTTGTGCTCGACCATGGCTTTGGCGATGTCGCTGTCCTTGCGGCAGACCATGCGCTCGTCGTAGCTCTCCCCCTCGTTGCCGGGCAGAAAGTGGAACGGCACCCAGATCAGGCGCTGATCGGCCAGCATCAGGTTATGCAGATCCTGCGCATGGTGGGCGGTCGCCTCGGTATCGATGCGTGCTCCATCACGAAAAACGATCTCCTCCCTGTTGGCGTGATCGTCGACGAACTGGGCCGCCGTGGCGATCACCCGGCAGGTATCCGCCCTGATCCCGGCGGCCCTGGCCATGGCATAGGTACCGTAGTAGTGCATATCCGACTGCATCGCCCCTCCCTGTCGCCGGCAAAACGGCGCACTTGCCGCACCGGTAGCGCGGCCCCATGCTGCAATCTCGGGAGCCATGCGCATGCGTCGTCATCAAGCGTGATGAAGCAGCGGCATAAATGGTGGCGACGGTTACAAAAACGGCGGCCGGGCTGCGCTATGCTTGCCACCGCCAACCGGGCGAAAGGAGTCGATACTTGCCAGCAGAGGTTACCACTTCACCGATCACGGACATGCTCGTCTACCTGATGCCGCTGTTCGCCCTGATCGCCCTGTTCACCGCCTTTTTGCTTTACCGGCCATCCATCGCCGACTGGCTGGGCCGGGCAAAAGTCCGGCGCGTACTCGCCGCCCTGCCGACGGATCGCTACACCGTGCTGCACGATCTGCTGCTTCCGTGCCAAAACGGCAGCTACACCCGCATCGCCCATATCGTCGTCGGCCCCACGGCCGTCTTCGTCATCGAGAGCCGCAGCGAGGCCGGCCTGATTTTCGGCCGTGCCCCGGAGCCGCAGTGGCGGCAGCTGCTGCACCGGCGCAGCAAATTCAGTTTCAGCAACCCGCTACGCAGCAACGAACGGCATATGCAGGCCGTCAGGGATGCGGTGGGCGAGTTGCCGGTCCGCAGCGTCGTCGTCTTCGTGCGCGGCACCTTCCAGGGCGAATGGCCGGAGGGAGTGGTCACCCCCGCGCTATTGCGCACCCTGATCGCGGAGCAGGAGGAGGAGGGCCAGGCCATCGACATGCCTGCCGTGGCCGAGGAGCTGCAGGGTGCTGCGATCACGGCCAAAACGATACGCCGACAACAGCGCAAGGCGGAACGCAAACAGCAGGCGGACCCGCTGCGCCTGCCGATCGCCCATGCCCTGGTCCTGCTGGCCATCGCGCTGCTGGCACTGATGCCGCGCCATCTCCCGCATCCCGCACCCGCCGTGCAGGCCAAGGCTGCTGCCCCGGCCAAATATGCCATTCCGGCGCCACCGCCCGCACCAGCGGCCCCCAGACCAAAGGTAAAGACCGTCGCTCCGGCAGCGAAAAAAACGCTCCGGCGGGCACCTGCGCCATCGTCATTCGAGATTATCGCCCTGGGGCATGGCCGGGTGTCGCTGAGAATCGACGGCAGGATTTTCTCGCTGCGGGTGGGACAAAAGAGCCATGGCTGGCGCCTGCTCTCCGCCTCACCGCTGCATGCCGACCTGATCCGTCCCGACGGCAAACAGCTCCACTACGAGCCCTGATCAGGGCATGGCCGGATAATCGGTGTAGCCCTTGCTGCCGGGAGTGTAGAAGGTGTTGTAATCGGGCTCGTTCAGTTCGGCCCCGGCCTGCCAGCGGGCCGGGAGATCGGGATTGGCGATGAAGGGGCGCCCCACGGCGATCAGGTCCGCCTTCTCCTCGGCCAGATCCGCCTCGGCCCGCAGGACGTCATAGCCGCCGGATAGAATCAGCGCCCCGTCAAACTCGCGCCGGAACATCTGCTTGATCGCCACCGGCACCTCCGGCCCGCCCATGACCGAATGGTCGACCAGATGCACATAGAGCAGGCCCATGCCGTTCAAGGCCCGCGCCAGCCAGGTGTAATCCTCCGTCATTCCATCGTAGACCGGCATGTCGTTGAAGACCCCGAACGGCGACAGGCGGATACCGACCCGCTGCTTGCCGATGGCGGCCACGGCAGCTGCCGCCACCTCAAGCACGAAACGCCCCCGCTTCTCAATATCACCGCCGTACGCGTCACCGCGCCGGTTGGTATTGGGACGAATAAACTGCTCCGGCAGATAGCCGTTGGCAGCATGCAGCTCGACGCCATCGAATCCGGCCTGCACGGCATTCTTGGCCGCCTGGGCGAACTCGGCGATGGCATCCCTGATATCGGCCTCGCTCATCGCCTCCGGCACCGGATGCGGCTGCAGCCCCTGCTGGTCGGTAAACATCTCGCCATCGGCCTGCACCGCCGACGGGGCCAGCACCCTCGCTCCTTGCGGCAGGTTCAGCGGATGCGCGATGCGCCCGGTATGCATCAGCTGCATGAATATCTTTGCCCCGCCGGCATGAGCCGCCTCACTCACCGGCTTCCACGCCTCCACCTGGGCATCGGAGAAGATGCCGGGAATGCGCGGATAGCCCAGTCCGTTGGGCGAGGGCGAGGTGCCCTCGGTGATGATCAGGCCGGCCCCGCTGCGCTGGCCGTAGTACTCGGCCATCAGGGCATTGGCGAGGTTCCCCTCCGCCCGGCTGCGCGTCAGCGGCGCCATCACCAGCCGGTTTTGCAGCGTCATCTCGCCCAGGCTCGCCTCTTCAAACAGTTTCGCCATGATCCACCTCCGTGCTGCTGCCAGCATAGCACAGGGCCTGTGACGGTTTCAGCCCAGGCCCGCCTGTTGCCTCAGCAGCGGGGCGGCCTCATGCATGTGAGCGAAACGATGATTGCCGCCCGGCCAGGCGACGACGATGCCGCGTCCCTTGTAGGCCGCGATCGCCTTCTCCGCATCGAGCACCTCATCATTCATGTCGAGCAGCACCAGCGTCGGCGAGGCACCCGGCAGCGGCTGCAGGACGGCCAGGGCCGCGAGGTCGGCTTCGTCGAGGGTGAATCGGTTGCCTGTGTAGTAGTTTTCATGCTCGCCGAGGAAGAGCTCCGGCTCGGCCAGCTCCACCAGCGGATTGATCAGGGCCACCGGCCACTGAAAGCGACCGCCGAAACAGCTGGCATACCAGCCGCCCATCGAGCTGCCGACCAGCATCACCGGGCCTTCGAGTTTGCCGAGATAATCTGCCAGGAACGGAACCGTCTCCGACGGCCGGTCCGGCAGGTTCGGTGCCAGTACGAGCTGGTCGTGAAAAATCTCTTTCAGGGCCTCGGCCTTGGCGGAACCGGCGCCGGCCGAAGCAAAACCGTGCAGATAGACAATGGTGATATCCATGCCGCAAACGTAGTTCGAAAGCGCTGTGTAAGAAAGTGGCTTCGGCTGCGACCACTGTTCATCGATCCTTAAGCTATCGATCGCTACAGTGACACGGAGGCACACCATGAAACGCTTGCTTACACTCTTGACCCTCAGCTGGCTGACGCTCATCCCGGCCGCGGCCACGGCCGCCGATATGGCCATGCACAAGCCTGCCGCTACCGAAACGGCCATCTTCGCCGGCGGCTGCTTCTGGTGCATGGAGAAACCGTTCGAACAGATCGACGGCGTGCTATCGGTCACCAGCGGCTACATCGGCGGCCACACGCAGCATCCCACCTACGACAACTACGTGGCCGGCGGCCATATCGAGGCGGTGAAGATCGTCTATGACCCGCACAAGGTGGACTACCAACGGCTGCTCGATGTCTACTGGCACCAGGTGAATCCCACCGATGCCGGCGGCCAGTTCGTCGACCGGGGGCACGCCTATATCACCTCGATCTTCTACCTGAACGAGATGCAGCGCAGGCAGGCCGAGGCCTCCAAAAAGGCCATGGATGCCAGCGGTGTGTTTGGCAAACCGATCGTCACCCCGATTGTGGCGGCGACCACCTTCTGGCCGGCCGAGACCTATCACCAGGACTTCTACAAAAAGAATCCGGTGCGCTACTGGTTCTACCGCAGCCGCTCGGGTCGCGACGACTATCTCGACAAGATCTGGGGCGAAGAGCGTGACGGCCACCATTAGGCAGCTGGCCACAGCCCTGGTCGCAGCGACCTGCCTGGCCATGCCGGCCGGGGCTGCGACCACGGGCAGCCCGGCTCCCGCCATCACGGCCACGCAGTGGCTCAACAGCGCCCCCCTGCAGATGCAGGGGCTGCGCGGCCATGTGGTGCTGGTGGAGTTCTGGACCCGCGGCTGCTGGAACTGCGGCAACGTCGAGCCCTACATCAAACGATGGCAAGCACATTATCGCAACGAGGGGCTGGTGGTAATCGGCGTGCATGCGCCGGAGTTCGCCTACGAGCATGACATCGAAGGCCTGCGCAGCTACCTGCGTAATCATCAGATCAGCTACCCGATTGCAGTCGATAATGACTTTACCACCTGGCATGCCTGGCACAACCGCGCCTGGCCGACTCTCTACCTGGTCGACAAACGGGGAGTGGTGCGTTACCAGCGCATCGGCGAGGGCGGCTACGCGCAAAGCGAGGCAATGATCCGCCGCCTGTTGGCCCAAGAGTAGCTCAGGCGGCCTGTTTCACCTGTTCCAGGGCTGCTGTCAGTTGCGGCACCACCTGCGAAAGCCACGTATCGACCCGGCTTTCGGTCATCCGCGCCTGGTTCTTCTCATCCAGCGCCAGGCCGACGAACTTGCCGTCGATCACCGCCGTGCTGGCCGCGAAGTCATAACCGTCGACCGGCCACTCGCCGATCACCGTGGCCCCCAGGCCGGTCAGCCATTCGTAGAGGATGCGCAGGCCGTTGACGAAGCGATCCTCGTACTTGAGCTGGTCGCCGAAGCCGTAGAGTGCAATCACCTTGCCGGACAGATCGCGGCCGGCCACCTCGGGCAGGAAATCGGCCCAGCTGCCCGCCTCGATCCCGGACGCCCGCCCGGGCAGCGTGCCGACACCGTAGGTGGGGGTACCGAGGATCATGGCATCGTAGGCCAGAAACGCTTCCACTGTCATGCGATTGATGTTCACCGGCTTGTCGGCGATATCGCCCATCTTGCGCGCCATCTGCTTGGCGATGCGCCGCGTGTAACCGGTATCGGTGCCGAAGATAATTCCAATCTTGTTCATAACGGACTCCTGCCTGAGCGGACATGCATGCCGCACAGCCCAAACAAGCAAGATTCATACCGGCTGCGCAATGGTGGCAGGCAGGCCCGCTTCCGTAGCGGGAAACAGCCCCGCGGTTTGACAGCCCACCTCAATCGTCTTCAATGGTTTATCCGTGCTTTTGTCGCATTGCTTGCAAACGGCAACCGCACAGAGAGGTGCCACATGCCATCGCAACCCTCCCCTTATGCTGACCTGCAACGCCAGGCTGCCGTGCTGGCCGTCGCTCTCGCTTACCGGGATCAACTCACCCAGCTCCACTCCGAACACGTGGCGGGCATGGTCGGCCTGCTCGGCCGCCATATCGGCCTCGATGCCGCGCAACTGCTGCGGCTCGAGATTGCTGCCGCACTGCACGATGTCGGCAAAATCGGCATCCCCGACCATATCCTGCTCAAGAAGAGCCGGCTGGATGCCATCGAATGGCAGATCATGCAACAGCATGCCGAAGCCGGTGAGGCCATCATCGCCGCCATCGATGCCGAAGGTGCGAAGGAGGTGGCCACTGCCATCCGCCACCATCATGAACATTTCGACGGCCACGGTTACCCGGATGGCCTCACCGGCGAATCGATTCCCGTCTGCTCGCGCATCATCGGTATTGCCGACAGTTACGATGCCATATTTACTCCGCGGGCCTATCACCCGGGCCTCTCCCATGCAGAGGTGATGGACACCCTGGAGCGGGAACGGGGCACAAAGCACGACCCGTGGCTGCTCGATCGCTTCAACGAAATCATCGGCCGCAGCGAGTACCGCATCCGTTCCGAACAGGATAACACCCCTTGATGCATTAGATAATACTAATATAATGCCGCCATCCGATGCATGCACAGGCAAATCGTGATAGCAACGCTGCCGACCCAACAAGGAGGCCCGATATGGCAACGGTACAACTGACCAAGGAGAACTTCGAAGAGGAGGTGCTGGCTGCCAAAGTGGCCGTCCTCGACTTCTGGGCTCCGTGGTGTGGCCCCTGCAAGAGCTTCGCCCCGACCTTCGAAGCGGCATCGAACAACTTTGAAGACGTCCTGTTCGGAAAGATCAACACCGAAGAGGAGCAGGAGCTCGCCGCCCACTTCAACATCCGCTCCATCCCCACCCTGCTGGTGATCCGCGACAAGGTGATCATTTTCAACCAGGCAGGTGCACTGCCGGCAGGAGCCCTGAGTGAAGTGGTCCAGCAGGCCAGGGAGCTGGATATGGAGAAGGTGCACGCCGAGATCGCCAAACAGAACGCCGATAACGCGGGTTGATTTTTTGATCCGCTGCGGGCATCCCTGCCC
>CAZCZU010000002.1:0-102119 GCA_964503475.1 uncultured Zetaproteobacteria bacterium | reverse complement strand
TCCGCTTTGATCGCTTCGCAGGAGCGCGGTCCTGCTGCGCTTACGGCCCGGCGATTTGCCGGGCCGCCACCCTTCCATGGGTGGATGGGGACTTCATTGATCCGCTGCGGGCATCCCTGCCCTCCGCTTTGATCGCTTCGCAGGAGCGCGGTCCTGCTGCGCTTACGGCCCGGCGATGCGCCGTGCCGCCACCCGTCCGTGGGTGGAGAGGGGTGTCTCTTTATTGATCCGCTGCAGGCTTCCTGCCCTCCGCTATGAGCGCTACGGCGGCACATGTCCGCCTGCGCTTACGGTCCGCCATTCGCCGGATCGCCACCCGTCCATGGGTGGATGGTGGCCTCATTGATCCGCTGCGGGCATCCCTGCCCTCCGCTTTGATCGCTACGCAGAAGCGCGGTCCTGCTGCGCTTACGGCCCGGCGATGCGCCGTGCCGCCACCCGTCCGTGGGTGGATGGGGACTTCATTGATCCGCTGCGGGCGGCCCTGCCAGCCGGTGGAAAAAAGAACATGCTCGTTTAAAAGATAAGGGGCATAAATGCCCGGTTCAGGGGCTTCATCCGCCTTGCATGTGGCAGGCGGGCGTGCGATCTTCTAGAGATGGTGTCACGCACACATTTCCGCCCTGGCAGGATGCCGCTTCTGATCGGCACCATGCTCGCCCTCACCCTGCTTCCGGGTACGTCCTTCGCCGCCGACAACACCGCCACCGTCACGGCCGCAAGCGCAGGCACTGAAAGCGCAGATGTTTCCCGGGCCCGCAAGATACTGGAGGAGATCGACGATCTCTGGCGCGGCAGCTCCTCGCATGCGGTGATGACCATGCAGGTCAAGACCACCCACTACACCCGCTCCATGCGCATGGAGGCGTGGTCCAAGGGCAAGGAGAAGACACTGGTGCGCATCCTCTCGCCCCTGCGCGAGAAGGGAACGGCGACCCTGAAATCGGGCAACACCATCTACACCTACCTGCCCAGAACCGACCGCACCATCCTGCTCACTTCGGGCATGATGATGGGCTCGTGGATGGGCAGCCACTTCACCAATGACGACCTGGTCAAGGAGTCGCGCATGGCCGACGACTACAACCCGCGTATCACCTTCGAGGGCATGCGCGACGGTCACGATATCATGGTCTTCGAAATGCTGCCCAGGCCCAATGCGGCCGTGGTCTGGGGCAAGCTGACCATGGTGGTGGAGAAGGATGGCCTGATCCCGATGTCCGAAACCTACTATGACGAGGATATGGAGGTGGCACGCACCATGACCTTCTCGGATGTGAAGGAGCTGGCCGGACGCCGGCGCCCGGCCGTGATGAAGATGGTGCCAGCCGACAAGCCGGACGAGTTCACCGAGATCACCTACGAACAGCTGCAGCTGAACGTCCCCCTCTCCGACAACTTCTTCTCACTCGCCTCACTGCGCAGGTTCTGAGAATATGACCCTGCTTCCGACAACCGCTCCAGGCGCCACCAATCAAGGCGCAAGGAGTACGGTTTGAACCGGGCATCTATACGAACATGGCGCAGTCGTTCACGGCTGTGCGGATTTTGTTCGCTGCCAAGGAGAGAGCGCGCAGCATACGATTCGTATGTGAGCACTTTCGACGCCGGCAGCGGGCAAAAGACGGACGGGCTGGACAGCTGCAGATGAAGCTGCTCGCCATTGCCGTTCGCAACCTGGGCCGCTACTGGCACCGCAGCCTGATTACGACCTTAGCCATGGCCTTCGCCGGCTTCATCATGATCCTCTTCGCTTCCCTGATGCAGGGCATGGTCGAGACCAGCGAACGCAATGCCGTGGCCATGAACCTGGGCGAAATCCAGATTCATGCCGAGGGCTACCGCGACGATCCCGATCTCTACAAGCGCATCGAACATGCCGACAAACTGATCAACGAGCTGCACGAGGCCGGTTTTAAGGCCACCCCCCGCCTCTACGCCTATGGCCTTGCCGCGGCCGGCACCGCCTCGGCCGGTGTACAGCTGCGCGGAGTCGACCTCGACCTGCAGCCCACCGTCACCCTGATCAACCGGCATGTGCTGGAGGGCAAGTGGCTGTCGCACCACGACGGGCATGACATCGTCATCGGCAGGAAGCTCGCCCGCACGCTGGGTGTGCATCCGGGTGATGAGGTGGTCTTCCTGGGCCAGGCGGCCGACGGCTCGATCGCCAACGACCTCTATACCGTGCGCGGCATCCTCAAATCGGTCGGCGAGCAGATCGACCGCGCCGCCGTCTACATGAGTAGCGATGCCTTCCGCACCCTGATGCGCATGCCCGACGGGGCGCACGAGATCGCCGTCATGCGCCCCAACCGCGAGATGGGGCTCGATACCGCCACCGACCGCGTGGCTGCCATCGCCGATGGCTACGAAACGCTCAACTGGCGCCAGCTGATGCCGACCATCGCCAGCCTGCTCGATGTGATGGATAACCAGATCATCGTCATGATCCTGATCACCTACATCGCCGTCGCCAGCGTCATCCTCAATGCCATCCTGATGAGCGTGTTCGAACGCATCCACGAATTCGGCATTATGAAGGCGATCGGCGTCATGCCGTGGCAGGTGGCCAGCCTGATCTATATCGAGACGCTGCTGCAGGTGGTGGTGGCCTGCCTGCTGGCACTGGCTGGCGGCTGGGCGGCCGGCAACTACTACGAGGCGCACGGCATCGACCTCTCCAAACTGGCCGACAGCGCCTCCTTCGGCGGCATCGCCTTCGACCCTGTCTGGCATGCGCATGTCACCCCTTACGTATTGACCACACCGCTGCTGATGCTCATCGGCGTCGCCATCCTTGCCGTCATCTATCCCGCTACCAAGGCCGCCATGATCCAGCCGATCAAGGCGATCCACTACCGCTGATGGGGCTTTGGCATGATTAAACTGGCCTGGCGCAACCTGTGGCGACGCAAGCGGCGCACGCTGATCACCGGCTTCTCGATCGGTTTCGGTGTACTGCTCTCGGTCACCTTCACCGGTACCGGCGACTACGCCTACACCAACATGATCGATGCCGGCGCCTCGATGGGCTACGGCCATGTCACCATCGAACCGGTCGGCTACAACCAGACCCCGGCGCTGGACAAGCGCATCGGCGATACAGCCGCCCTGAAGGCGCTGGCGCTCACGCAGCCGGAGGCAAAGGGCGCGATCGTTCGCATTCTCGGCCAGGGGATGTTCGCCACAGCACGCAAGTCGGTTGGCGGCAGCTTCTTCGGCATCGATCCGCAGCAGGAGTCGCCCGCCTACAACCTGCTGCTGCGCTCGATCACCCAGGGAGCCGTGTTCGACGATACGCATGGCCGCGGGGTGGTGATCGGCAGCAAGATGGCCGAGCAGCTCGATCTCGCACTGGGCAAGAAGCTGGTCTACACCACCACCGATGCGCATGGCGATATCGTCAGCGAGGCGGCGAGGGTGAGCGGCATCTTCCATACCGGCATCAGCGAGGTAGACAGTGCCGTGGTGATGCTGCCGATCGACCGGCTGCGCAAGGTGCTCGATTATGCCTCCGACGAGGCGACGATGGTGGCCGTGATCCTCGATGACCAGCGCCGGGCCAACCGGGTGCGCGACCGGCTACAACAGGCGATCGGCGACAGGGCCGAAGTGCTGAGCTGGCGCCAGACGCAACCGGACCTGGCCGGCATCATCAACATCGACCGCTCCAGCAACTATGTCAGCCAGTTCCTGATCGGGCTGCTGATCGCCGCCGGCATCCTCAACACCCTGTTGATGAGTGTGCTGGAGCGCACGCGCGAGTTCGGCGTGATGATGGCCATCGGCATGACGCCGGGGCAGCTGTTCCGGCTGGTGATGACCGAGTCGTTCTGGCTCGCCTGCTTCGGCCTGCTGCTGGGCGCGCTGATCACCGCTCCCTGGTTCTGGTACCTGGTCGAATACGGCCTCGATTTCTCGGCCACCATCGGCGAGGACTACAGCGCCGGCGGCGTACTGATCGATCCCATCATGCATATCCGCCTCTTCCCCGAGAGCATCGTGGCCATCCTGGTCGGCGTCTTCGGCCTGGCCATGCTCTCCGGCATCTATCCCGCCTGGCGGGCCGGCCGCATTCCGCCGGTCGAAAGTCTGAAGGCACTATGATGTGCGGACAGCCTGAATCATCATCGTTACTGGAGATGGTATGAGCAGCAATAACGGAACACCGCACGAACACATCGTCCGCATGAGCGAGGTGAGCAAGCACTACCTGCAGGGGCAGGTGACGGTGAAGGCGCTGGATAACGTAACCCTGGATATCGACGAGGGCGACTTCGCCGCCATCTGCGGACCGTCCGGCTCCGGCAAGAGTACACTGCTCAACCTGGTCGGCGGCCTGGATGAGCCGACCAGCGGCCGCATCTGGCTGGAGAACCGCGATCTGGCCACCTACAGCCGCACCGAGGTGTCGCGCGTGCGCCGCGACCGTATCGGCTTCGTCTTCCAGGCCTACAACCTGGTACCGGTGATGACCGCCTACGAGAATGCCGAATTCGTGCTCCGGCTGCAGAACGTGCCGGAAGAGCGGCGCCATGAGCGGGTGATGGCGGTGCTGGAAGAGGTGGGGCTGACGGGGCTGGAGCATCGCCGTCCGGACGAGATGTCCGGCGGGCAGCAGCAGCGCGTGGCCATCGCCCGCGCCATCGTCACGCGGCCCGCCATCGTGCTGGCCGACGAGCCGACCGCCAACGTCGATTCGGTCACCGCCGATGCCATCCTCGACCTGATGCAGAAGCTGAACCGCGAGGAGGGGATCACCTTCCTCTTCTCCACCCACGACCAGCGCCTGATGGATCGCACCCGCCGCCTGATCCACATGCGCGACGGCAGCATCGAACACGACGAACTGCGCAGGTAGCGATGCCACACATCCGTTTCTTACTCGGGCTGCTCTGCCTTGCCCTCCCCGTGCCGGCCTACGCCTTCGCCGACTGGCAGGGTGAGAACCGTTATGGCGATGCCAGGCTGCTCTTGCGCGGCTTCGCCATCGCCGACCGCAACCCCGACACACCGCTCTATGCCAAACGCAACGAACAGGGGCTGGGCGGCATCGCCCGCCTGATCATGGAGAGGCACGAAGGCGACAACCTTGCCTGGCAGTTCAACGCCTACCAGACGACGCTACCCGCCTTCATGACCGGCTACGCCTCGGCCACGGCAGGGGTGGAACGCAGCGGACTGGGCGAGTGGAACCTGGGCAGCAAGCAGCCCGGCGCCCGCTATACGCACCTGGCCATCGACAACCTGAACCTTCGTTACAGCCATGGCAGCGTCGACATCATCGCCGGGCGCCAGCCGATCAATCTCGCCACCACCTTCTACTTCACCCCCAACGACCTCTTCGCCCCCTTCGCCGCCCAGACCTTCTACCGCACCTACAAGCCGGGCGTCGATGCCCTGCGCACCGAGGTGCGCCTGGGCCAGCTCTCGCAACTCTCCATGATCGTGGCGGCCGGCTACAGGCCGGATGCCACCCGGGCCGGCGGCTGGAGCATCCACCCCGATAGCAAGCGCACCGCCTGGGCGGCCCGCTTCTCCACCGTGCAAAGTCATATCGAGTGGGGACTGCTGGCCGCCCGCGTGCAGCGCGCCAACCTGTACGGCGGCTCGCTGCAGGGGAACCTGTTCGACTGGGTCGGCATGCGCATGGAGGGGCACATCACCCACGACCAGATGGGTGCGCGCCGCATCGAGTTCGTCGGCGGCATCAAGCACCGTTTCGAAAGCAGCCTCGGTCTCCGGGCCGAGTACTACTACCACGGCGCCGGCGCCACCGATGTGGCCAACTACGCCTTTTCGACCACGGGTAGCACATCAACCGCCAGCTATCCCGGCCGCCGCTACATCGCCGCCGGCGGCAGCTACGAGTTCACCCCCCTGCTCACCGGTGATGCCGTAGCCATCACCAACCTGGACGACCGCTCATGGCTGGCATCCGTGAACGCCATCTACTCGCTGGCCGACGAGGCGGAGCTGGTGCTCAACGGCAACATCCCCTTCGGCAAAAAACCGCAGCTGATCAAACTGAACAGCGAGTTCGGCAGCTATCCCGCCTCTCTGCTGCTGGAGGTCCGAGCCTATTTCTAGGCCTGAATCGTTTCAGAACAGCTGCGGCTGTCTCTCGATCACGGACAGATAGCTGGCGATAAAACCACTGGCCGCTCCCAGTGTTCCCAAGAATGCATAGAGCGGCCAATCGTGGACTGCTCCCAACAAAGCAAATATCGATATCGCCAGCACAAACCCCGTTGTCGCTGCTATCCATGGCCGGTTTAAACGTAGCCTGTTCAAAAACAGCAACACGGGAATTCCCAGGAAAATGCAGCCTCCAGATCCCACCAACAGGGCAAAGAACATAATCTCCACAGCCGGATAAATGGTCCAAGTCGGCATGGCGCCCTGTTCAAGATAGATCACGACAGGCCACAGAACAGGGGCCAAAATAGCCGGGACAGCTCCCGCAAAAACACAGGCTTTTACAACCTGAGTCCAATTCACTCTGGCAAACGCCCACGCAGTTCATCGGGTGTGAACTGTTCGCCTGACTCAATCAGGCGGGTCGCCGCCTCGACCTGATCCCAGACGTTCCACAAGAGCACGCCGCGTACACGGCCATCCTCACAGTAGTAGACGATACCCTTGTGGTAGTTCTCACCATGCCACTCCTCGACCATATCCAGCCGCGTATCGAGCCTGCCGACCGCCTCGTAGCCGAAATCGAACAGGTCCGAATAGAAGTAGGGCAGGTGCGTGTAGGGCAGGCGCGTGCCGGCCATGTTCTTGCCGGCGATCTCGCCCATCGAGACCGCATTATCCTCATGCTCCACCCGCATGCGCTCGTTAAGGGCCGGGTTGTGGAAGTTGGCCACATCGCCCGCGGCATAGATCACTTCGTCATCGGTGCGCAGGAACTCGTCGACAATGATGCCGTTGTCGACCGTGAGTCCCGCCGCTTCCGCCAGGGCCGTATCGGGCGTGATACCGATACCGACCACCACGGCATCGGCATCGATCACCTGCCCGCCCCTGGTGTTCAGCCGGTAGCCCTCGCCCACCAGCGCCATGGCCGTGACCGAATCCTTGTTGAACAGCTCCACACCCCTGGCGCGATAGTAGCCGTCCAGAAACAGGGCCAGGCCGGAGGGGTAGATGCGCGACCCGATCGCCTCGTCCGGGAAGATCATCGTCACCCGGCACTCGTTCCGGGCCAGGGCCGCGGCCACCTCAGAGCCGATGAAACCACCACCAATGACCGCGATGTGCGTCCCCTTCCTGGCCACGGCGTGCAGGGCATGGAAATCGTCCAGGGTGCGGTAGTGGATCAGCCCCTCCACCGCCTCGGGCAGCTGGCGCACCACACCGCCGGTGGCCAGCAGCAGGGTGTCGTAATGGAATGTCTCCCCCGCAGTATCGCTGACCGTCCGTTTGTCGCGATCGATCGCCGTCACCTCGCGTGACAGATAGAGATCGACATTGTGCTCCGGCATCTCGCACCAGATGTCGTCGACCGACTTGCCGGCCCAAAGCCCCTTGGAGAGCGGCGGCCGCTGATAGGGAGCGTACGGCTCGCGCCCGAGCACGGCAATCTGCCCTTCGGAATCGATTTCGCGGATACCGCGCACGGCTGCCGCCGCGGTCATGCCGGCACCGATAATGACGTAGGGATAGTGATGCATGGGTCACCTCCGGCCTATGAACTGACTGACTACCAGTGTAGTACAGACCGGCGTAGAGCGAAGGGCTACTGCACCATCTGCACCGTGATCCGGCGCCAGTCGGCACGGCCGTGGTCGTCCACCACCCGCACCTCGGCCGTTTGCGGCCGGAGATGCCAGGTCAGCGCCTCGCCATTGCGTACGGAGCCGACGAAATGGTCGTCGACAAACCAGTAGAGCCGCTTCACATCGGCATCGGCCACGGCCATGAACGGGATACGCTCCTCGCCCAGCTTCTCGCTGCGCACGGCATAGACAATATGGCGCCCCGGCGAACGGATTTGCGGCGCAAGGCCGGTAGCCGCCTTCACATCCATGGTGCAGCCGGGCTCGTAGGGCGGCGGCTGCCGACGCGAGATGCCCGCCTTGCGGAACAGGGCCAGCATATCCGAGGGCCAGAACTCGTAGACCCGCATCTCGACCCCGTCGTCGAAGGCCGAGCAGGCGCGCAGGCCGCTCTGCTTGCGGACCGGCACGGCCCGGTAGATATCGGAGACCCGTATCGGCGATTTGCCGGGAATGAACCACGATGAAACCGTGGCCGGGCAGTCGCGGTTCGGCAGGTCACCGGTCGGGGCACACACCTTCACCCGCGTCAGCTTGAGCCCCTTCGGATCGGTCCAGGCGCTCTTCAGCCCGCCCTGCGACTGGGCAACGGCATCGACCAGATCGAAAAAGAGGGGCGCGGCCGCGCGGCGGCCGACGAACGAGGGGTTGCCCTCGCCATCGAAATTACCGACCCACACCGCCAGCACGTAGGGGCCGAACACCCCGACCGACCAGGCATCGCGAAAGGCAAACGAGGTACCGGTCTTCCAGGCCACCGGCAGCGGCGTGCCGACATTGCCCAGCCGGGCACTCACTTCCGGGCGTGGATTGCGGCGCAGCATGTCCAGGGTCAGGAAGGCGGCTTCCGGGCTGAGTAGCGCCTTGCCCTGTGAAACAGTGTTCCCCGGCGGGTGCCCCGTATCATCGAGCATGGTACGCAGCGGCTGCAGGCGACCCGCGTTGGCCAGCATGGCGTAGAGGCGCACAAGCTCATCCATGCGCACCTCCACCCCGCCCAGCGCCAGGGCCAGGCCATAGAACGCCTCGGACTTCAGGTCGCTGATACCGGCCCGCTGCAGGAAGGTGTAGAAGCCAGGCTTCTCCAGCCGCGCCATCAGGCTGACGGCCGGCACGTTGCGGCTGTAGATCAATGCATCGCGGGCGAAAATGGGGCCGGCAAGGCCGCGATCGAAGTTCTCCGGCGTATAGGCACCGAAGCGGCGCGGCGCATCCTTGAGCATGCTCATCGGGTGGATCAGCCCCTCATCCATGGCCAGGGCATAGATCAGCGGTTTCAGGGCCGAGCCGGGCGAGCGCCTGGCCATCGTTCCATCCACCTGCCCCTCGATGGCATCATCGAAGAAGTCGGCCGAGCCGACCGAGGCAACCACCTGCATGGAGCGGTAGTCGAGCAGCATGGCCGATGCATTGGCGATACCGAGCGTCTTTTTCCGGGCCACATAGGCGGCAATCCGCTGCTCCAGCAGCCGCTGCAGCGGCAGATCGAGGGTGGTATGCATCTCACCGCCCCGGCGATCGGCATGCTGCAGCCGCGCCTCGACAAAGTGCGGCGCCAGAAACGGCAGGTTACCGATCGCGTGGATGGCAAGCGGCATCGCCATCAGCGCGGCCTGCTCCGCCCCTTGATGCGGATGCGTCTCCCGCCAGCGGGCAAAGAGGCGGCTGCGCGCCTGAATCATCGTGGCATAGCCCTCGGCCCGGGTCGGCACACGTGCGGATGGATTCTGCGGAATCACGCTCAACGCCATCGCCTCCGGCAGCGACAGTACCGCGGCCTGCTTGCCGAAATAGGTGAGGCTGGCCGCCCCCACCCCTTCGATATTGTGGCCGTAGGGGGCGAGATTGAGATAGGCCTCGAGGATCTGCGCCTTGCTGTAGTGGCGCTCCAGCTGCAGGGCGCGCACGATCTGGATCAGCTTGCCGGGAATGGTGCGCGAATCGATATGAAACAGCATGCGTGCCACCTGCATGCTGATGGTGGAGGCACCAACCGCCCGCCTGCGCACCACATAGGTCTGCCAGGCCGCCCGCAGCAGGGCGGCCGGATTGATGCCGGGATGATCGTAGTAGTGGGCATCCTCGTAGAGAAGCGTCGACTCGATCAGCGATGGTGCGATGCGCTCGATCGGCACGAACAGCCGATAGCGATCGTCGCTGGCCAGCGTCAGCCGCAGCAGTGTGCCGTGGCGATCGTAGACTGCCGTCGAAAAGGGGATCGACTCCAGCAGGGCCGGTTTCGGACAGAAGCTATAGACGAGCGTTGCGGCCGCCAGAACGGCAGCCGCAACCCCAAGCGAGCGTTTCATCCACAACTTCATCCGCGCCTCATCCTGAGGGGGATACTACTCCCCCTGCCCGGCTCCCTCATAGCCACTCACCGTGAAGTGACCCGGCACGGTGCGGGCATGCAGGGTGCGGTCGTACATCGAGCCGGCATAGGCCGACGGGATGACGAACTCGCCTGCCGCCGTCACCTTGGCACGATATTCGAATTTGCTCACCTTCGGTCCGAAATCGCCGTAGATCACCACCCGATCCTCGCGGATATCCTCGTAGTGACGCCAACTCCGGATCGAGCCGCTGCGCCGCATCGAATCACGCACCACCTCGAAGCCGCCGGGCAGCAGATCGACGATCGCCACATTGGTGACATGTCGCTCATCCTTCGCCCGAACCCTCAGGCGTACCGTCACCTCGCTGCCCAGGGGGGCTGCGGTGACGACATTGCCCTGCTTGTCCAGGTACTCGCGCTGGATCTCCAGCCCCTGCTGCATCGCCTGGCTCGGCAGATCGCGATCGAAACCGGACTGGTTGACGACATAGAAGAGACGCTTGCCGCCGGCAAAGCTTATCTGCTCGGCATCGGTGCCGAAGGTGGCCCGGGCAAAAGGATCATGCCCCGTCTTCAGTGCCTTCTCCTTCGCCGCCGCCAGTGCCTTGATAACGATATCGCCATCATCGGCCGCCCCCGGCATATGGCTGGTATAGGCACCCAGGGCCAGCATCGTGTAGGCGGCGGAGAGGGTATTGAACTCGCCGCGATAAAGCGGCTGCACCAGCGCCATGATCCCCTTCTCGCCGACCTTGTCCTGCAGACGATCGGGGAAATGGCGGGCCAGCAGATAGATGTACTGGGCATCCTGGTTCAGGCGTCCGTCGAAATCGGAATCGACGAACTGCTTGTCGCTGCCGAATCGATAGCCGGCCAGCGTTTTCTCCTGCATCCGCTCGTTATGCAGCATGGCGAACGAAGCCGCCATATAAACGGCGGTGATATCGTTCAGCCACTCATCCTTGTACTGGCGCTCCAGCATCGAATAGAGATCGATCAGGTAGTTGCTGGTCACCTGCCTGTTGCGGGTCAGCAGGTAGATGGCATAGGCGCGCACCCGCGCCTCCATCGGTGAAGTCTCGCTGCCGCGACCGGCCGCCACCCGCTGCAAGAAGCCCAGTCCGCGCTGCATCATGCCCTCCGGCACCGGATAACCGAGCTCACGCGCATCGGTGAGGAAATGCATGATATAGACGGAGGGGAAATCGAGCCCCTGCGGCGCCCCCTGGCCGGGCCAGAATTCGAAGGCGCCACTGGCGGTCTGACGGCTGCGCAGACGGTTGATCACCTGTCCGAAATCGGCCTGCACCTTCGCCTTGTCGACATGCAGCCCCGGATGATTCAAAAAGCCGAGGAACGGGAACACCTTACTGACCATCTGCTCGGCACAGCCGTGGGCAAAGGCACGCAGGTAGGCGGCCAGCCCCTCGACCAGTACCAGCGGGCTGTGCGATGCGACCGCCTCCTGGCTGCTGTAATCGGGCAGCAGATGCCGCGCCACCGCCACCTCGGCTTCCCCATCCGCCGCATCGCCGCTGGCGAAGGTGGCCATGTAGGGCACGGCCGGACGCACGCTCATCGTCGCGGTCAGGTGGCTCTCCTGTGCCGCCGCCGAAGCGGTGAAACGCAGCTCGGCTGCACCCGGCCTGTCGCCGGCCCGGATGCGGAAGCGCACCTTGCCTTCGCTGCCCGAGGCAAGATCAAGCTGCTGCTCGGCCGCACCGACCACGCTCAGCTGCGATGTCGGTACCACGGCCACCTGCACCTGCGACTTGCCATCCGTATCCTCGAGATTGTTGGCAATGCCGACGGAGACCTCGAAGGTGTCGCCCGGGGCGACCATCACCGGCGCATTGGGGCTGATGACAAACGGCCCCTTCACCTGGACATCGCCGCGTGCCACACCGATGGCTTCATCCGACACCGCCACCGCCATCAGGCGCAGGCTGCCGTTGAAGTAGTCGGGCACCTCGATGCTGTAATCCTGTTTCGAGCCATCGGCATCGATGATGCCGGACCAGAAAGCGACCGGCTTCTGCATGCCGCGCCGGAAGGGGTTGAGATTGCTGCCGATCGCCTTGCGCGCCGCCGCATCCATGCCGCCGCCGCTGGCCGCGGCCTCCATCGCCAGACGGAACTCCGGCAGGATCAGGTCGACGATCTGGAAGGTTTTCACCTCCAGCGCCTGCTTGCGGAAGAAGTGGGCCAGCGGGTTCGGCGTGTGGTATTTCGCCACCTGCAGAATCCCCTCATCGACGGCGAACAGGGCGATCCGGGCCGGCTTCGCCGTCCGGTAACGGATATGAAGCCTGTCGCCCGGTTTCACCCGCTCCGGTGTATCCAGCTCGATATTGATCCGGCGTCGATCCATGCCGACGGCGAACGGCACGGCACTGTAGCTGAGCGGGCTGGTGAAGATCTCCTTCGAATCGGCCGCGCGCACAAAGGCGACATTGACGTAGCCATTGCCCTCGAAACCCTCGGGCACCCGGATTATGGCCAGTGTGCCGCTCTTCTCCGCCTTGAACCATTTGTAGGCGTAGACCTTGTCACGCTCGATGGTGATCAGGCCGGCGCCGGTATAGGGGGCCGTGATCTGTACCTGGATCGACTGCCCCGGCTCATAGCTCTTGCGATCCAGCTTCACCTGCAGCTCGGCACTCTTCTCCAGTGACCGCGACAGATTACTGCTGCCGGCCACGCTGTAGCGGACCCGGCTGAGCAGGGTGCCCCGGTCATCGCGCAGCTCGGCCACGAAGTCGCCCGGCTCCGAGACCGGCAGGGCAAAATCGCTGCCGGCCGCATCGATAGCGAAGGGGCTCTCCGAAAGCTGCTTCTCTTTCAGAATCGACTGGTATTTGAAGGTGCCATCCCGCTGTTTGACCAGGGTCGAGACATGACGACGCTCCAGCAGCCGCAGCGTCAGCCCGGGCAGGGCGATCTGCTGCAGCTCCGGATCGATGGCGATGAAGGTGAGATGGCGCGGGCTATCCTTGTGGATAAAGCCGAGGTCGCCATCGGCCTTGTAGCCGACCAGGTGGGTCACCGGCGAAACCAGGGTGGCCGCCTGCGTGCTGACACTGCGTCCGCCACCGGCCTCGAAGCCTTCGGCCTGGAACAGCAGCCGGTAAGTGCCTTTATCGAAACGGGCCAGCGGCAGCTCGAAAGCAGCCTTACCCTCGTCGTCGGTATGCTGATCGGGCAGCACCTCGTCGATGCTGATCCGGCGCTGTTTCGGATCGCGCAGCGGATCGGTGAAGGCGAACGCCTTGTATTGGCGGAAGGCGAAGCCGGCCGGCGTCAGATGCATGCGCCCCTTGACCAGCCGTTTCCGGGCCGGCGTGCCGAAGAGATTCTCCAGCGTGATATGGGCCGCCATCGCCTCGGGCGTGTACCACCCCTTGTGCTTGCCGCCGGTCAGCTGGCTGCGGATCTTCATGCGATCGGGCTGGAACTCCTCGACCCGGAACGTGGCCGAACCGATCTCCTCGCGCCGTACACCTCTGTCGGAGACGAGATGCACCCTGGCCGTATAGATGCCGGTGGCCGACACGGTGTCGGTATCCAGCTTCCATTCGAAAAAGCCGCTGGCCGGCAGCTCCAGCTTGTGTGCCAGCACCACCGAGCCGCGCGGGTCGGTGATTACCACCTCCAGCGGCATCTTGCCCAGCGGCTGCCAGCTGCGCTGGCGCACGATGGCCGCGAGATGGGCCGTATCGCCCGGGCGGTAGATGCCGCGATCGCTGAACAGGTAGGCGGAAAGCCCCTTACCGGCCTGATGACGTGACTGCACTCCGCCGACATCGAAGCGGGAGTAGTTGATCATGCGCTGCGAGCGCCGATAGGGGATGAACGAGACATCGCCTTCGCGGCGCACCATGTAGGCCACCGGAGTCTGGGCCGCCTTGAAATCCTTCAGCGTCGGGAAGGCGACATGGCCATCCTTGCCGGTGGTGCGACGCATGATCGGCATGCCGTTCTTGCCCAGCACCTGCACCTCGGCCCCGGCCAGGGGAGAGCCCTGGCGCACCGACTGCACGAACACATCATGGCTGTCGTCGACGTTGTCCTTCACCAGCAGGCCGATATCGGTGACCATGATCAGGCGCCGGTCCTGGGCCCCGTAAATCTTGCGTTTACGGGCCTTATCCCAGCCACTGACGCGGACAAAGAAGAGGCCCGGCCCCTGGCGCGACTGCTGCAGGTAGCGACCCAGATCGAGCGTGGAGTAGACCGCCTTGCTCGGATGCGGCGCATTGAGTGGCTGCACTTCGGAGAAGATTTCGCTGATATTCTCCTCATTGAAAGCGTAGCTGTAGTTGAAGCGGGGATTACGGATATCACTGCTGGTCTGACTGACCAGATGAGCCAGCTGACCCGGCAACACACGCCCGACTTCGATCTTCAATGCCTCGACACCGCGCGAAAGCAGGGTCAACCGCTTGTCGCCGCTGACCGAGAGCAGCGAGCCGTCGAAGGCGATCTTCGCCTCCTGCGGATAACGCGGCGCACGAACCAGCCACGGCTGGGCCACGGCCAGCTTGAATCCCGCCTCCGACTCCAGGCCGCGATCGATATGGACATAGATGGAGCGTCCCACCGGCGCATCGATGCGGAAACTCTGCAGCGGCATGAAACGGCGTTCGGTCGGCAACAGCTCCAGCGGCAGCTTCTCCGAGCGGGAGAGCACCGCCGAGGTCACCTCCGAAGGGCTGCGCCAGCGGTAGGGATAGCGCTGGTTGGGCGTACGCTTCTCCGGCAGCAGCCAGGCCGTGACATGTTGCTGCAACGCCTCGGTATTAACGCCATCGCTGAACTCGATGGTGATGACCTGTTCCGGATCGTTGTTCTGCTGCTCGTTGCGAACAATCTGGCCATGCACGCCGGTGACCCGGAAGAAGGTGTACATGCTCGGAATGATCACCCGCTCCCGGCTCTCCGCCTTCGATTCGGAGGGACCGCTCTGCGGACGAATGCCCCTGGCCAGGGCCAGGTACATGTAGCTCTCGTCGGAGCCGATCGTAACCGGATCGGAGTGCACGTATGCCTGACGATGGCGCTTGTCGAAGGTCAATTCAAAATGGCCGGCCTGGCGCTGGCCGTTTTTGGGCTGGGTGTAGAGGGAGAGGTGTGCCTTCAGGCTCTGCTCATCCACCGGATGGGTAAACGACAGGGTACCCACCACCTTGCTGGTCTTCGGATTCTTGGGATCTTTGTAAAAACGGAGGTTCTGGATGCTGGCCCTGAACGCAGGCGTGGTGAAGCCGTGCTCCGCATCCTGCAACTCCACCCCGTCGGCAAACAGCCTGGCATCGAAGCTGAGGGCATACTTCTGCCCTGCCGGCCAATCCTTTGCGGGCGTAAACAGCAGCGTCGACTCATTCTCCCAGCGCCATTCGCCGCGCGCCTCCGGCTGCATGTGCACGCTGCCGCTCACCACCTTATCCAGCACATTCAGGGCCGCGACCGATTTGCTTGCCCCCTCGAAGGAGAAATGGACGCGCACCGGATCGGGCCGGGCCTTGTCGATATTGGGAGTCAGGCCCGGTGCATCGATACTGACCGCCACCCGCGCAGGCTCAGGCAGTGTGGTGTAATAGCCGTAAGCAGCGCCTGCGGCGACCATGAGAAACAGTGCCAGCCAGAAACGTTTGGGTGCCCGCTTCTTCACCCCCGCCAGGGCCGCCAGCCAGGGCGGACGACTCCAGCTCAGGCTACCGAACAGCTGAACCGGGATATAGGTGATGATGGCCCATAATGTGCGCATAAACCCCTCCATGCCTCGCCCAGTTTAGCAGATGAGGCGAGGCACAGAGGTGCAGCCGGTCACAATCCCGGAAGAGGCCGGGTCAGTCGCAGGAGAGTCCGTGCGCGCCCATCCCCTCCTCGAGATAATAGGAGACCAGCGGATGCGCCAGCAGGTATTCGGGTGTGTGGTCGCTGCGGGCATCGGCGGCGTCAACAACCGCCTGCTCCCACTCCTCCATGGTGTAATCGCCGCGCCCCAGCCACATCAGGGCCACCAGCTCCGACTGCTGGCGATCGTCGAGATCAGCAACGGCCGACTGAACCTCCAGCATCGTGTGGTCGTCACTGTGATCGGCCAGCACCTGCATGGCCCAGTTCTCCGACGGCGAATCGGGATGAGTCTCGGGGATCACCACCCCCTCCTTGGCCTGGAACTCGCGCGCCTTGGCGATGATGAAACAGAGGGTATCGGGATCGATGGTCAGCATGGGGCCTCCTTGCAGCAATGCTCGAATCTTTACCCCTGAGTCTAGACGCTCTCAGGCGAAGATGTGCTGCAGGAAGTCGCGCATGCGCTGCCAGGAATCGTGATCGGCCGCGGCATCGTAGGCGAGCGGCAAGCCATACTTCGCAGCCTTGGCATCGACGGCCGGGTTGGTGAAGGCATGCTGCACGCCGGGATAACGAACCAGCTCGTAATCGGCCCCGGCAGCCCGCATCTCACGCTCGAAGGCATCCTGCTCCGCCGTGGGCGAGAAGGCATCCTCGCTGCCGATCAGGGCCAGCACCCTGGCCCGTACCTTGCCCGGCTTCGCCGGCTCAGTCGCACCCAGCGTACCGTGAAAAGCAACCACACCGGCCAGCGCCTCACCTGCCCGGGCCATGTCGAGCACGATACCGCCACCCATGCAGTAGCCAATCGCTGCCAGCCGGTGCGGATCGACGCCCGGCTGCTCCAGCAGCTGATCGCGGGCGGCATGGAAGCGGCGGCGCACCGTGGCCGGGTCGCCCATCAGCCCCTGCATCAATGCCTGCGCCTCATCCGGAGTATCGGCCGTACGGCCGCTGCCGAACATGTCCACCGCCAGGGCCGTATACCCCAGCTCTGCCAGCTGTTCGGCACGATGGCGCACATACGCGTTGTGCCCCCACCACTCGTGCAGCACCAGCACACCGGGATGCCTGCCGTCATGCCCGGCCGGTTCGGCCAGATAGCCATCGCAGGCATCCGGCCCGGCCTGATAGACCAGTTCGCGCGTTTCGATGACCTGTTCCTGGGAAGATCTGTTCACGGCTACCCCCTTCTTGCACCCGGTTGGCATACATCTCGTCCACCCAGCATAGACGATTGGACTCAAGGGTTAAGTGTCAGCGGAAAGGGCGATGCTGCCTTTCAGGTAGAGCAAGGCGGAGCCGGCAATATGCACCCGCCCGCCATCCAGGCGACAGTGCAACGTGCCGCCTCGGGGCGATATCTGGCGGGCCAGCAACTCCGTCTTGCCCAGGCGTGCCGCCCAGTAGGGGGTGAGCAGGCAGTGAGCCGAACCGGTGACCGGATCCTCGTCGATGCCGTAGTTGGGGGCAAAGAAGCGGCTGACGAAATCGCATGTGTCACCGGGTGCGGTGACGATCACGCCGCGCCGATCCAGCCTGCGTAGTGCCGCCAGGTCGGGGCGAATAGCCGCCACATCCGCCTCGCGCTCCAGCACCACCAGCCAGTCCTCGGCCGCCCGTACTTCGAGCGGGGCGATACCCAGCCCCTCGATCAATGTCGCAGGCGTTTCGCAGGCTTCGGGGGGGGATGCGGGAAAACCGAGTGCCAGCAACTCTCCGTCGCGCGTCACCTCCAACGTGCCGCTGCGCGATGCAAAACGGAGCGTATCGCCGGCCTGGCCCAGCTGATCGAACAGCACGAAGGCGGCGGCCAGGGTGGCATGGCCGCAGAGATCGACCTCGGTGGTCGGGGTAAACCAGCGGATACGGTAGCCCTCTCCCTCCGCTACGATGAAGGCGGTTTCGGAAAGGTTGTTCTCGGCCGCGATCTGCTGCATCAACAGATCGGGCAGCCAACGATCGAGCGGGCAGACGGCAGCCGGATTGCCGGCAAAGAGACGCTCGGCAAAGGCATCGACCTGATAGAGGGGCAACAACATCGATTCAGGCATGGTCGCGATACCAGATCGCCGTCTTGCGAATACCCTTGGGCAGCGGTGTCGCTTTGATACCGAACCGCTTCACAAAACGGGCATCGTCAACCACGAAGGGACGCCGCCACTGGTAAAGCATCTCGTAGAGCTCGCGGATATCGCCATCGAAGAGGCCGATTACACGCAGAGTCCAGTCCGGCAGGGCGGCGATTTTCAGCTCCTTGTGCAGATCGCCGGCAAACAGCTGCAGCACCTCGTGCGTGGTGATCGCCGCGGCATGCGGCGCATGCCAGGCCTGACCCAGCACCGCATCCAGCCCCTCGCCCACCGCCTGCAGGGCACGGGCAATATCGGGCACATAGGCATAGCTGTGCTTTTGTGTGGCATCGCCCAGGCACTGGGCCGGCTTGCCCTTGGCGATGTTGCCGAAGCTGATCTCGCCCAGGGCCGACACCGTCACGCCCGGCCCATAGAAGTCGCTGGCGCGCACGGCTGCCGCCTGCAGACGTCCCTCCGCATGCGCCTGCTGCCACATGCGGGTGATGGCTGCGCGCACGGCCGGCTTGCGCCCGTAGCCGGTGAGCGGCAAACCCTCATGCATCGGTCCATCGACCGGCCCGTACATGTAGACGTTATCCATGAAGATGAAACGGGCGCCGGCCGCCTCGGCGCCTTTCAGCATACCGCGCATCAGGCGCGGCCACTGTTTCGGCCAGTTTTTATAACCCATGCCGACACAGCCGTAGACGACGGCTGCGCCCTCGCAGGCCCGCACCGCCTCCGCCTCGATCGCAACATCGGCCTTGACCACCTCAACCCCTGCCGGCACATCCGCCATGCCACTGCGGGTGACGACACGCACCCGTCTGCCTGCACCGTGCAGCAGCACAGCCAGCGCACGCCCGACGGGGCCGGCACCAAGAATGACATTCAGCGGCTCGTTCTCGCTCATGGTTTCACCTTTGCATGGAATGGCATGCCATCATGCCGCAAACATAGGACAGGACAAGAGAGGCTCAGCGCCGGTAGAGCGCCGTAATCGAGGCAGCCCCCAGCACATGCCCCTTCAGGGTGGAGACCACATCGGCCGGCGGGGCCGTCCTGCCGAGTGACAGGCGCGCCGTATCCAGGGCATAGACCGTGAACACATAACGATGCACCCCATGCCCTTCCGGCGGACAGGGGCCGCCGTAGCCGGGGGGCCCGAAGCTGGTCAGGCTCTGCACGCTGCCGGGTGGCGCCAGCAGCGACCTGCCGGCATTGCCTGCCCCGCGCGGCAATGCATGCACGCTGCGCGGAATATCGAAAACCAGCCAGTGCCACCAGCCACCGGGACGCGGCGCATCAGGATCGTGCATCACCACGGCGAAGCTATGCGTGCCGGCAGGCTCGTTCTGCCAGGCAAGTGCCGGCGAGATATTCTCTCCCTGACAGCCGTAACCGTTATAAACCTGGGCATGGGCGATCATGCGGCCATCGGCGATATCGGGACTGGTCAAAACAAACTCATCCGCATGGGACTGCACGGCCATCAAACTGAACAAAACGACGATCAGCATGCGCATAGCTCAACCTCCTTGCGACTCCACCGGAATACCAAACAGGGCCGCGACCACCAACAGGACTGTCAGCAGACTATATAGGATACCGCGCCACGGATGCAGCCTGCCGCCGCCGTGCGGACGGAAAGCATTGATGGCCGCCATGGCAGCCTGGATCGCATAGAAGGCCGCGAAGGCGCGCGAGGCATAGGCGATGACCGTGAATATATTGCTGCTCCAGACCAGAACGCCCGCCAGCAACACTGCGACGGCATAGACGATACGACGCCGGATATACCCCCGGCTCGCCTCCTCGACCAGGCCGCCGGAGCTGATGGTATCCGCCACTGCCGCACTGAACTGGGCCATTACTGCGCCTGCCACCAACAGGTAGGGCAGCAGGAGAGCCACCCGGCCGGAGAGATCGATGATGCCGGTTTCACTGATGCCGTTGAAACGATCGAACAGCACCGTGACCAGGGCGATGAATACGATATAGATCGCACCGGATATCAGCTGGGCAATTCGCATCGAGCGGATGCGCACCTCCCGGGCATAGGCACCACGCAGATAGCGGGAGGTCTCGAATCCCTGCACGATCAGGAAGGCGCCGAGCAACTCGAAGAAGGTGTGCAGGTCCCAGTGGGTATCCAGCTGCGGCAAACGCCACTGCCCCTCTATCGCCAGTTCGGCATTGAAGTAGAAGAGAGCGGCCAGAAATCCGGCGATAATGGCCAGCTTGATATTGACCGCATACTCCTCCATTCCCTCCAGCATGCTTAAGCCCCGCCACAGGCTGACCCCACCGATCACCAGCAACAGGGCCGTGGCGATCCACTTCTGCAGCAAGTGCCCCTCGATACCGAACAGGCGCAACACAAAGGCACCGAGCAGCTCCAGATAAAATGCCACCGCAATAACATAGGCGAAGCCGAGCACGAACTTGCTGCTGCGCTCCAGCCACTGCAGAACAGACTCGATACGCTTACCGTGATTGTCCGCCTCGGCAATCGCCTCGATATGACGAATATTGTAGCGCACGGCGCTTCCGGTCAGCCAGGCCAGCAGCGAAATCACCAGAATCGCGACCACGGCCAGGCGCCCGGCCATGAATGCGAGCAGCGGTGCAATCACCAGAAAGCCGCTGCCGATGATCGAGGCCAAAGGTGTCACTGTAGCTCGCCACAACTCGGAGCTGCGCCAGGCAGGACGAAACAGCCAGGCCAGCGTGGCGAGGGTGAACAGCAGTACGATGCCGTTCACTAACCACTGCGAAACACCCGCTTCTGCCGATTCGAGTGCGAGCATAAACCTCCCTGTCCGGCATTGTGCACGGCACCGTTTACGAATCTTAGTCCATAATCGGTGAATCCCGGCTTATACCCATGCCCGGTGCATGGTTTGCCATGCCTGCCCCGGCTTCTATGCTCGCATCTGTCCGGGGAGGAATATGACGGGATAGCGGTGCCTGGCACCCGTCCCGATACCCGTACCAAGGAGATATGAACATGAAGAGAATCTGGATCGCAGCCATTGCCCTGCTGCTGCCGATGAGTGCCGCAGCCCACGGCCTGTTCGAGCACGATCTGAAACTGGACAACAAGCAGTCGACCGTCACCTTCGTCTCGGTCAAAAAGGGAACTGTCGGCGAAGTGCACCATTTCACCAAGCTCTCCGGTGAACTGGAAAAGGGCGAAGCCCGCATCGAGATCAACCTGGCCAGTGTCGAGACCGGTATTGCCGTCCGTAACGAGCGCATGCAGAAGATGCTGTTCGATGTGGCCAGCTTTCCGAAAGCGATCATCTCGGCCGATTTCGACCCGGAGCTGATGGAGCTGAAAGAAGGTGAAACCCGTAACGCACAGATCACCCTCGGTCTCGACCTGCACGGCGTGCAGAAGGCCCTGAAAGCGAATGTCACCGTGATCGGCATCGATGACGGCATTATGGTGGTCAGCCAGGCCCCGGTCATTGTTTCGGCCGCCGATTTCGGCCTCGACAAGGGCATCGAAGCGCTGCGCACCGTTGCCAAGCTGCCGTCGATCGCCCAGGCCGTACCGGTCTCCTTCCGTCTGGTGTTCAAGGAGTGACGTTTAGAGCGCGGAACGACTCCTCTCTTTCCGCTTTACCGCTACGCAGGCGCATCTCCTGCTTCGCTTACGGGGCTGCAGTTGCAGCCCCGTCACCCATTCCTGGGTGGAGAGGGGAGGCTTCCATTTCAAAGCAAGGAAAGGTTCCTCTCCTTCGCTGCTAACCCTCCACAATAATGACTGGCAGCGTCATTGAACCTGTAACGGGTCGGCCCAGTGCCGGCCCGTTTGCGTTGGAGTATCCTATTTCGATGCAGGCATCTCACTCTCGGCGGCCAGAATCCGCTTGCGGCTGCGGCGGATGGCCAGCAGGGCACCTCCGGCCAGCAGCGGGATCGCGATCACCTTCACCGTCAGCACATTGATCGGCCAGCCGGTATCGATCGCCAGCTCCTCGGCCATGTAACCGATCAGGCTGGTGCTGTAGTAGGTGAAGATCGCCACGGAGAGCAATTCGGCCGCCTGCTGCAGGCGCAGCTGCAGACCGGCCCGGGTGTTCATGGCCGCCAGCAGCTCCTGGTTCTGGCGTTCATTGCGCACATCCACCCGGGTGCGCAACAGGCCGGTCGCCTGCGATACACGCCCGGCCAGCTGCTCCAGCCAGTGGGCCACCGAATCGCAGGTATCACGCGCCGGCTCCAGACGCCGCATCAGAAAATTACCGATCGGAGAGATGCGGGGGATCGCCTCCTCATCCAGATCATTCAGCCGCCGCTCCACCATGCCGAAATAGGCGCGGGTGGCGGCAAAGCGGCGATAATGCGTCGACACCCTGTTCTCGATCATGGCGGCAAAGCCGGAAAGCTCGTCGAGCAGCTCTTCATCGCTTTTGCCGTCGCTCTCGACAATGAAGCGGGTCAATTCGGTCAGGCGGGCATCGGCCTGCGGCAGTTCACGCAGCAGGCAGCGCGCCTCCGGCAGGGCCAGCAGCGCCAGCATGCGGTAGGTCTCCAGCTCCAGCAGCCGCAACAACAGCCGACCGGCCTGGGCCGGCAAATCGGTATTGGCGATGATCAAAAGGCGTGAAAATCCATCCGCATCGAGATGGAAGTCGGTAAAGGCGCGATTACGGCTGCGGCCAACCACGGAGCCAGTCAACGAGGATGGATCGAACAGCCCGCCAACCCGATCCAGAAGCGTTGCATCATCGAGATTCTGTGACGGAAGCATAGCGATATGGCTGGCGACCAGCAGCTTGCCGGGCAGATCCGCCAGCCACCCTTCCGGCAGCAGCCGCGTTACCGGATCGGCAAAGGGAGCATCCAACGTCAGATCAGCCCGCTCGACAAACTTGTATCGGGTAAACTCCTGATGCCGCTCCATTTTCAGTCGGAAGATGCCGAAATCGACACGCAGCGAGTCGCGCTCATCCGGCCCATCCGGCATCGGCTGCCCCAGTGCCTCGCAGAGCCTCCGCAGATGGCGCCATTCAGCCTCCCGCTCCGATTCACTGGCCAGCATGGCAATATAGGTGATTCTCTCCGGTGGCTGCAGCGGCTCGTAGGGATGTGAATGCACCTCATTGCTAAGGCTGCGCCGCAGGACATATTCATCCGGAAGCCGGTGATTCATCAACACCTCCGAAGCAGGGAATTTATTTTATAGTTTGGTATACAAACGTTGGCGCTACAACCATTTGTGCACCAGGGTGACCGAAGCATCCTCGGCATCGGCACGGGCGGAAAAGCCGAGACTTTCTGCCATCTGCAGCATTTCGCGATTCTCGGAGAGTACCGCCCCCTCCATCTGCTTCAGCCCCTTGCTGCGTGCTGCCGCCATCAGCGCCTCCATCAGGCGATGACCGATGCCGTGGTGCTGCCAGTCGTCGGCAACGGCAACGGCAAACTCGCAGCTCTCGCCGTCCGGATTGGTGATGTAGCGGGCCACCGCCACCTCGGTCTCCTCTCCCCCTTTGCTCACCACCGCGATGAACGCCATCTCACGGTCGTAATCGAGTTGGGTAAAGCGTGCCAGCATCTCCGGCGGCAGTTCATCGAGCACATACATAAAACGGTAATACTTGGAGTGACGGGAGAGCGCCCGTACGAACGACTGCTCGATGCCCGCATCCTCCGGTCGGATCGGGCGAATGGTCATCGGCGTGCCATCCGGCAACTGCATCTGCTGCACGAAATGGCGGGGGTAGGGATGAATGGCCATGTGATCGTAGCGTTCCAGCGACAGTGGCGGATGCCCCACCACCACGCGTGCATCGACAGCCACGGCGCCGTGCTCATCGAGCAGCAGCGGATTGATATCGAGCTCGCGCACCTCCGGCAGCTCACAGGCGATTTCGGCCACCCGCACCAGCACCTGACGCAACGCCTCGAGATCGGCGGCCGGCATGTCGCGATAGTCGCCCAGCATGCGCGAAACACCGGTCCTTCGAATCAGGTCATCGGCCAGCAGCGTATTCAACGGCGGCAGGGCCACGGCCGTATCGGCCAGCGCCTCGACCATCTTGCCACCGCTGCCGAAACTGACCACCGGCCCGAAAATCGGATCGGTAGTAATACCGACCAGCAGCTCGCGCGCGTTGGAGGCATGGACCATGCGCTCCACCACCGCCCCCTGCAGGCGCGCTTCGGGGTTTTTCTCCCCCACCCGCTGCATCATCTCCAGAAAGGCGGGGCGAAGGGCCTGCATGTTGGTGATATTCAGCTGCACACCACCGACATCGCTCTTGTGGGTGATATCGGGCGAATCGATCTTCAGCGCCACCGGAAAGCCGAGCGTTTCGGCCGCCACCAGCGCCTCATTGGCATCATGCACCCGGGTACCGGCCACCACCGGAATGCGGAATGCAGCCAGCAGCGCCTTCGACTCCTGCTCACTGAGCAGTTTGCGCCCCTCGGCCAGCACCCCCTCGATGATCATGCGGGCCCCTTCGATATCCGGGGCATCGGTACGGGAGAGCGCCCCCGGCACCTGCAGCAACAGTCGCTGGTTTTCATGATAACTGGCCAGGTATTTGAATGCCTCTACCGCCGTCTCGGGGGTATTGAAGCTGGGGATGCGGGCCGACTCCAGCAGCTCGCGTGCCGGCGCCACCTGCACACCGCCCATCCAGCAGGCAAAGACCGGCTTGCTGCGCTTTTTGCAGACCTTGATCAGCGCCCGGGCCGCCGCTGCCGGATCGGTCATCGCCTGCGGGGTCAGGATTACTAGCATGGCATCCACTGCGGATGAAGCGAGGCATGCCTCGATGGCCGCCGCATAACGTTCCGGCGGTGCATCCCCGACAATGTCGACCGGATTGCCGTGCGACCAGGCAGTCGGCAGGGCCTCATCCAGCCGCTGCCTCGTTGCCTCATCCAGCTCTGCCAACGGAATGCCGAGCTCGGCCGCCTCATCGGCCGCCATGGCCCCAGGACCGCCGCCGTTGGTAACAATACAGAGGCGTCGTCCGCGATAGCGGTAGCCCGCCGCCAGGGTGCTGGCCGCGGCAAAAAGATGGCCGATGCGTCGGCCGCGCACCACGCCTGCCCGGCGCAAGGCGGCCGAAAAGGCCTCATCGTTTCCGACCAGAGCGGCTGTGTGCGAACGAGCAGCTTCCCCACCGGCATCGTGACGCCCCACCTTCAGGGCGATCACCGGCTTGCTGCGCGCTGCCGCTCGCAGGCCGCTCATGAAGCCGCGCGCATTCCGCACCCCCTCGATATAGAGCAGGATACTTTCGGTCTCCGGGTCGGCGACCAGGTAATCGAGCACCTCGCCGAAATCGACATCGGCGGATAGGCCGGTGGAGACCACGCTGGAGAAGCCGATCTCGCGTTCAGCCGCCCAGTCGAGTACCGCAGTGCATATCGCTCCCGACTGCGAGACCAGAGCCAGCTTGCCGGCCTTCGCCGCTCCATGCGCAAAGGTGGCATTCAGGCCGATCGACGGGCGCATGATGCCGAGGCAGTTGGGCCCCACCAGTCGCACACCATGGCGACGCGCCACTTCCAGCAGTTCCCGCTCCAGCTTGCGCCCCTTCTCGCCCGCTTCCGAAAAACCGGCCGAAAGAATTACGGCTCCCGGCACGCCAAAGCGGCCCAGCGCTTCGATGATTCCCGGCACGGTTGCTGCCGGGGTGGCGATGACGGCCAGGTCAACGGCATGCCCGGCAGCTTCCAGCGACGGATAACAGGGCTGCCCCTGCACCTTCTCGTGTTTCGGATTGATGGCATACACCTGCCCGGAGAAGCCCTGCCTCAGATTGGCCAGCAGCAAGGTACCCACGGCCCCCGGCTCATCGCTGGCACCGAACACAGCCACGGACTGCGGCGCGAACAGCCGTTTCAGATAATGCTCACCCATGTGTTCCTCACCTGTGACGCGGTTTTATCCCAGCATAGCAGCCACAGCCTGCGACGGGATGACAGCCGACCGGTTGCATTGCAGGCTGGCAGCAATCGAACTGCAATAGCAACAGGAGTATCGCCATGACGAATACGATCGGTTTTATCGGACTCGGTATCATGGGGCAACCCATGGCCGCCAATCTTCAGCGCCAGGGGCATCCGTTGACGCTCTGGAACCGCACGGCGGCCCGGGCCACCGAACTGGTCGCAGCCGGGGCAAGTCTGGCGACTTCTCCCCGCGAAGTGGCTGAACAATCGGACACCATCATCCTGATGCTCACCGGTCCTGCCGCCATCGATGCCGTGCTTGATGGCCCGGTAGGCCTTCTGGCCACTCCCATCGCCGGCAAATGCATCGTCAACATGAGTACGGTTGAGCCCGCTTACAGCAACATGCTGGCGGAACGCCTGGCCCGCCACGGGGCCGAACTGGTCGATGCTCCCGTATCCGGCTCAAGGAAGCCGGCCGAGGATGGGACGCTGGTGATTCTTGCCGGCGGTGATGCGGCGCGTATCGATGCCGTCGAGCCACTGCTGCTCGGCATGGGTAAAAAGGTGATCCGCTGCGGTAATATCGGCCAGGGCTCGGCCATGAAAATGGCCATCAACCTGCTGCTCGGCACCATGATGGCCGGACTGGCCGAGGCAGTACATTTCGGTGAGAAGGCGGGCCTGGATACGGCCACGCTGCTCGATACAGTGCTGGCCGGTCCGCTCGGTTGCGGCCTGTTTCAGCTCAAGCGGGAGATGTTGATCGAGCACGCCTACCCGCCCCAGTTTCCGTTTCGCCATATGAGCAAGGATATCGGGTTTATCCGCAACACTGCGGCAGCCAACGGGGCGGTCACACCAATGGGCGACCAGCTGGCCACGCTCTATGACGCCGATCATGCAGCCCTGCAGGATCTCGATTTTGCCGCGGTAAAAATGGTACTCGAATCGCTGTAAGGAGTGCCCGGATACGGCCAGCGGACTGCCTCGCCCCCGCTTCGCCGCTGCCTGGCCTATAATCGCCGCAAGGGTGGCTTGCAAGGCCATCGCCTATTTCCGGCGTAAAGCAGGACAGGGAGGCGCCGATGTCGCTTGAAGAGATACGGGCTTATGCCAGAAAACTGGGCGTAGAGCAGTGCGAAACCATGCGTGTCACCGAACTGATCCATGCCATCCAGTCGCGCGAAGGGTATTCCACCTGTTTCAACAGCAACTGGTGCCGCGGCGAATGGCGCCAGGACTGTACCTGGCGCAATATCTGCGACTCCAGCGACTACTTCTGATCACCCGGTAACTGTTAATCCCAGTCGTAATATCCCCGGTCATCCCGGCAAGCGCCCTGCTCGGGGAGATCGAGAAGATAGGCAAGGTCTGCCACCGGAAAATCCGGATTGCGCCGGCTCACCCACTTCATCAGCTCATGCTTGTCGAGCAGGGTATCTTCCATCATGGCCATCGTCATTCTCCTGTCGGATCAATGTTCGGCCGGCACGTTATCCCGTGCATATGACATCCATTTGACACTGGCCATCAGCCAACGGAATCATTGCTTCCGCATCGCGCATCATTACGCTTGCCGACGCCTGTGACTGCAATCACGCACAATACTTGTGCCCCGGCGTTAGTCTGGGAGTGAATCAGCCCGGAGGGGGATACAACCGCATGACAGCCCTGCTGAACAACCCGATGATTCCGGCAGCCTTGGCCGGTTTTTCGATCCTGTTGATGATCGGAAGCGTATGGAGTGCCGCTCCCTGGCTTGTGGCCATTATCGGCCGCCAGCGGGTGGAGAGTGAAATCAACAAGCTGAAGCGCAAGGGCGCAGTCGTCATGCATCACATGCACCTGCCCGACAAAAAAGGTGAATCGACCTATATCGAGCATCTGGTCATCACCAACAAACGCATCATCTGCCTGGAGAAGATCGGCTATGCCGGCAACATCTACGGCTCGCTGCGCGATGCCCGCTGGGCAGCCGAATCGTCAAAAGGCTCTCACCGCTTTGACAACCCGATTCGCCATCAGGATGCCATGCGCGGCACTGTCACCGCCATCCTCGGTACACGCCTGGATGTCGAACCGATCTCGGTATTCACGGCCGGAAAACTGCATGGCGACTACGGCCACCACATTGTCGAAGCCGGTCAGCTGGGGCACGTGCTGGAGCACCTTGCCGAAGGCGAGCTGGGCGGCGCCAAACTGACCTGGGCGCGCAACATCCTCAATAACCTTGCCATCCACAACGAAGAGGAGCAGGTCGCCACACAGATGTTCCTGGCCAAACAGGGCAGCGAGGGGCGCCTGAAACTGGCCAGGCAGCTGATCGCCGTCAGTGGTGTGGCCATGCTGCTGGCCGTCGCCCTTGTGCTCGGCCACCACTTCACCCAGTCATAAACGCAACGGGCGGACCACACATGGCCCGCCCGCAGATCGCATCGACTCACCCTTCCGGGTCTTGGCCTAGCTGACGCCAATCGCCTCGCGCCAGGCCAGCACCAGACGGAATTGCTCGTTGGTCAGTTCGACCGACAGATCACGCTTGATCTCGGAAAGCGATGCGTACGGATCGGCATCATCAAGCTCCGCCATCACCTGATCGAAATCCTCGAGCAACTCCGGCACGTTGACGAAGTAGGCCGCCCGTACCAAAGCGATGAAGTGGTTGTAAACGCTCTTGTCCGAGATGCCCTGCCGGGCTGCAATCTCGTCCACGCCCATCCCTTTCTTGTAAAGAGCCCAGGTATGGCTCTGGGCATCGTTCGGTGCCCCGCCCTTGGCCATCAGTTTCGGCGCACCGGAGGCAGCCGCGGCATCCTTCTCGGCCTGCTGGGCCGCATGCTTCTGCAGCAACTTGGCAAAAGCCTCGCCGTAAGCCTCCAGTTTATGCTGGCCCATGCCGCTGACGCCGCGCAGGGCATCTTCGTCGGCCGCGCCCAGCTGACTCATCTCGGTCAGTGCGACGTCGGAAAGCAGCACATGCGGAGCCACATCCTCCGCTTCGGCCAGCTTTTCGCGCAGCTCGGCCAGCTTCTGGTAGAGCCCCTCATCGCGCCCCTGCGAGAAGCGTTTGAGCTTGCGCTTGATGCCGGGCTGGTATTTGGCCAACACCACATCGCCGCCCTCGAGCAGCAACTCCGCCTTCCTGGTCGGCACCAGGGCCGCCCGGCGCGAAATGTCCTGGGTGAAATAGCCGTGATGCACCATCTGGCGCAGGATCGAGGTCCACTCGTCGCCGTTGATGTCGGCTCCCGCTCCGTGCGATTTCAGCTTGTTGTGCTTCTTCTCCATGATGCGGGCGTTGTTGGAGCCACGCAGCACATCGATGACATAGCCGACACCGTAGTCACCGCTCAGCTCTTTCACGCACTGCACCGCCAGGCGGGCGATCTCGCTGGCATCGTAGGTCTCGGGCGGATCGAGGCAGATGTCGCAGTTACCGCACGGCTCCTCCATCGTCTCGCCGAAATAGCCGAGCAATACGCGCCGGCGACAGGTCAGCGCCTCGGCCAGGGCCACCATGCTGTTCAGCTTGTGTACCTCGACCCGGCGCTGGTCCGGATTCTCGACATTCTCGATCAGGCGACGCACCAGATTCACATCGCCGGAGCCGTATAGCATAAGGGCCTCGGACTCCAGTCCGTCACGACCGGCACGGCCTGTCTCCTGATAATAGGACTCGATACTCTTGGGCAGATCGTGATGCACCACAAAACGGACATTGGGCTTGTCGACACCCATGCCGAAAGCGATGGTCGCCACGATCACCTTGATGCGGTCGCGCAGGAAGTCGTCCTGCACCTTCTCGCGCTGGCGACCGGGCATGCCGGCGTGGTAGGCGGCGGCACGAATGCCGTGGCGCTGCAGGTTCACCGCCAGATCCTCCACCCGTTTCCGCGACATGCAGTAGATGATGCCGGAGGCACCCTTCCAGTCCTCGAGGAACTGCAGCACCTGGGTCAGCGGCTGGCGCTTCTCGGCCACCAGATAACGGATATTCGGACGGTCGAAACTGAACACGAAGCGTCGCGCCTTCTGCAGGCTCAGGCGATCGGCAATATCCTCGCGCGTGTGCTCGTCGGCCGTGGCGGTCAGGGCAATCATCGGCACATCCGGCAACAGTTCGCGCAGCTCACCCAGGCGCACATACTCCGGACGGAAATCGTGCCCCCACTGCGATACACAGTGCGCCTCGTCGATGGCGAACAGGCCGACATCGACATTCTCCAGCCTTTTCAGGAACGGCTTGGTCAGCAGGCGTTCCGGCGCCACATAGAGCAGGTCGAGGTCGCCGGCCTCGAAGCGATCGAGCACATCCTTGGCATCGGCCGCCTTCAGCGACGAGTTGTAGTAGGCCGCCTTCACGCCGCAACGGGTCAGCGTATCGACCTGATCCTTCATCAGCGAGATCAGCGGCGATACGACGATACCGGTACCCTTACGGATAATGGCCGGAATCTGGTAGCAAAGCGACTTGCCGCCGCCGGTCGGCATCAGCACGAAGGCATCCTTACCATCCAGCAGGGTATCGATCACCTCTTCCTGCATCGGACGGAAGTTATCGTAGCCGAACACGTCCTTGAGAATCTTGCGAGCCTGTTCTCTGTTCTTCTTGGTCATTCTGATTTTACCTGTGGGTCTTTGGAATCGTCACCGCAGGAGGCGGCCCGATTTTTGCTTATTAATATATATCACACCATGAACTGCCGCATTCTGCAACTCTTTTGTGCATTGGCAGCGTATCGCGGCTGCTGCATCATTGTCGCATGCAGAGCAAACGCCTATCCGGCAAACGGATTCTGATCACGCGCGCAGCGGAGCAGCAGGCTGACACGATCAAGGCCGTCAGGGCATATGGTGCCATGCCCGTGAGCTTTCCCTGCCTCGCCCTGCGCTGCCTGCCGGAGCCGATCCGATCGGCTGCGAACAGCAGCGATCCCTACAGCGATGTGCTGTTCACCAGTGCCAACGGTGTCCACTGTGTGGCCGAAACCCTGAGGCCCGATGGTCTGGCCGAACTGCTTGAAGGCCGGCGCCTGGCTGCGGTCGGCCGCAAGACGGAGACCGCACTGAAACAGTACGGGCTGGCTGCGGACCTGCTGCCGGCCGAAGCCTCACAGGAGGGGTTGCTGGCCGCCTATCGTGATGCCGGCCTGCCGCATCACCTGCTCTTCTTCCGGGCCGAGGATGGTCGCGAGTTGCTGGGCGACGAACTTATCCGGCAAGGCTGCCGGATCACGCTGATTCCCGCCTATCGCACGGTCTGCCCCGACGACGATGCCGCGGCGGTGCGCCGCATGCTGGCACAGCATGCGATCGATGCCGTACTGCTCGGCAGCCCCCGTACCGCCAGCCACTATGTGCAGCGCATCGCGGATCCGGCCCTGGCTGACAGGCCCGTGATTGCCGCCATCAGCCGGCAGGTGGCCACAGCCGCCGAAACGGCCGGCCTGCACGTGCAAGTCGTGGCCGAAGACGCTAGTTTCGAGGCCATGCTGTCGGCCCTGGCCGACTATTTTTCACACGAGGGAGAGTGACTCACATGGCATTACCGGACCTGATCATCCGCCCGCGCCGCCTGCGCCGCACACCGACCATCCGCCGCATGGTGCGCGAGACCACTCTCTCTCCCAACGACCTGATCTACCCGATGTTCGTCGACGAGACGATCACGGAGCCGAAGCCGGTCGCCAGCATGCCGGGCGTATCCCGCCTGCCGATCTCGCATGTCGGCGATGCCGTGAAGGAGGCTGCCGGCCTCGGCATCCCGGGTGTCATCTTCTTCGGCATCCCGGCCCACAAGGATGCCATCGGCACCGAGGCGTGGAACGATGAAGGCATCGTGCAGCAGGCCGTGCGCGCCGCCAAGGATGCCTCGCCCGACACCTGTGTGATCGCCGACTCCTGCTTCTGCGAATACACCGACCACGGCCACTGCGGCGTACTGCACGGCCATGACGTCGACAACGACGCCACCCTGGAGAACCTGCAAAAAGAGGTCGTCTCCTACGCCAGGGCCGGCGTCGACATGATTGCCCCCTCCGGCATGATGGACGGCATGATCGCCACCATCCGTTCGGCCCTGGACGAAAACGGCTTTGCCAACACCCCGATCATGTCCTACGCCGTCAAGTATGCTTCGGGCTATTTCGGCCCGTTCCGCGATGCGGCCGACTCCACCCCCTCCTTCGGTGATCGTGCCACCTACCAGATGGACCCGGCCAATCGTCGTGAGGCCCTGCGCGAGGCGATGCTCGATATCGAAGAGGGTGCCGACATGCTGATGGTCAAGCCGGGACTGGCCTACATGGATATCATCCGCGAAGTAAAGGATGCCACCGATGTACCGATGGCGGTCTACAACGTCTCCGGCGAGTACGCCATGGTCAAGGCCGCGGCCCAAAACGGCTGGATCGACGAGAAACGCGTGGTACTCGAGACCATGACCAGCTTCAAACGTGCCGGTGCCGACCTGATCCTCACCTATCATGCACTGGACGTCGCCCGCTGGTTGAACGATGCTTAAGCCATGACAGACGACGCACGCAAGCCGGAAAAGATCGAGGAGCAGGTGCTGGAGTCGCCGCAGGCGGAAAGCCCGGCCGATACGCCTGAGGAATCGGCTACCGCCCGCAACAAGGGCTCCTTCATCAGCCGCTGGGGCTGGGTCTTTATCCTGCTCATTGCCGTCGGCGTCGGTCTGCTGCTGACTCCGGCCGACGTACGCCAGAAGTGGTTCGCCAACGGTATCGAAACCGTCCAGAGCAGCATCCCACAAATCTCCGAGCCGGCACCGGACACGGCCTCCGCACCGGAGGCAAGCCCGACCGAAAAGCCTGCGCCAGCCCAACAGACTCCGGCCCGGCAGCCCGAGGCACAAGCCGCGCCCGAAGCAGCCGTCTCCGAGCCGGCATCGACCGCACCGGTCAGCGAGAGCGCTCCGGTCACACATCCAGCCCCGGTCCAGCGCCCGACCATCACCGTCATCAAGCGCGAGGGCATCAACGAGGACGAAGCCAGGAAGTTGCTCGATGCCATGAACACGCTGCAGCAGGATCTCGCCACACTGCGTAATGAACAACAGGACCTGCGCCAGACCCAGACCGACCTGCAACGCATCCAGCTGCGCACCCGTCTCGGCTGGATCGCCAATCCGGTGAATCATCTGCCGCAGATCGAACTGGCCTGGGAAGAGATCACCCGCATGCCGACCCTGTCGAGTGACGAGCGTGAAAAGGCACAGGCGATGTATTCGCTGGCCCAGCAGCGTCATGCCGATATCGTGCGCTGGCAGCAGGCCCTGAACGAGGCGGCTGCCCGGCTTCGCCCCGAAGAGCATCCCAACATCATCCCGCAGTTTGAACAGCCGTGGCTGAAAAGGCTGTTCGGTCAGTTCAGCCTGAAACGGGCTCCGGAAGCCGAGGCCCAGCAGATGCAGCAGCTGCGGCAACAGCTGCAGGGAACGGCACGACAGCTGCAGCAGGAGCAGTGGCCCGATCCGGTGGCATGGCAAAAACTGCGGGCCCACGTGCAGCTGGCTCTGGCCGAACTGCCCGGAAGCACCATCGACAACATGCCGAAGCTGCCCGACAGCTTCTCCGATATCGCCCGCGACATCGGGAAGCTGCGTCAGGCAGCCCAGACATGGCAGGAGCAACTGTAATGCGCCTATTCCTGATCATCCTGCTGTTGCTGGCTGTCGCCGCCCTGCCGCTGCTCTTTCCCGAGGTGGGTGCACAGATACTGCGCATCGAGGCCTTCGGCTGGCAATTTGAGAGCCGCCAGGGCACGTTCCTGTTTATCCTTGTTGCCCTGCTGCTGGTCATGGCCCTGCTGCGCCGCCTGGTACAAGCACTCATCGCCGGACCCGGCCAGCTGTGGCAGACCATGCGCATGGGCAATCGCAAGCGGCGCGAGGAGTGCCTGCGCGACGGCATTGCCCAGCACATCGACATGCGTGGCGACTTCGGCGCCAAAGCCTTCGGCAAGGCGCGCGGCGTCATCCCCGACTGGGGTGTACCGCTACTGAAGGCCATGACCGTACCGGCCAAGGAGCAGCCGCTGAGTTCGCCGGACGACGATCCGCTGCTGATCGCCATGAGTGCCCGTATCGCGACCGACCCGGACGCCTCCGTCCAACCGGATATCGCCACCCGCAAGGCGCATCTCGAAGCCTGGCTTGCCGCCCATCCGGGCGCCCCGCTGGCCATGACCCGCATGGCCGAGCTGGCCAGGGAGGAGGGCGACTGGGCCAGGGCAGCCGAACTGCTGGAAGAGCTGTGGAAACGTGGCCATAAAGCGGCCGCGACGATCAAGCCGCAGCTGGCCTGGGCCTATGTCTATCTGGCCGAAGAGGAGCCTGCCCACCGTCTGCAGCATCTGCGCAAGGCGCAGCGCCTGCTGCCGGATGATCCGGCGATCATGCTGGAGCTGGGTCGTGCCATGTACGACAACGATGAGGCCAAGGCAGCCGAGCGCATGTGGCTGCGCCACCTGGAGCAGCATGACAACATGATCATCGCCGACGCCCTGTTCACGCAGATGCAGGAAGATGCCATGGCCGCTTTCCGCCGCCTGGAGAAGATGCAGGGGCCGGCCGCCCTGAAGTGGCTGCGTGCCCGCCTGGCCCATGCAGCCAAACTGGAAGGACTGGCGCAGGAGGAGCTCTCCAAGCTGATCCACGAAGAACCGCGTCCGCAGTTCCTGCAGACCCGCGGCCAGTGGGCCGAGGAGGCGCACGACTGGCAGACCGCCACCAACAGCTTCCGCCAGGCCGCCATCAGCGACAACTCGCAGGCCTGAATCGACTTCAGGCCTGCATCATTCGTCGGCGCTGTCGGAAAATTCCAGGCGCCGGTACAGCCAGCCACCCAGGTAGAAGCTGATTCCCAACACCACCAGCGAGGCGATGCGCACCAGCGGTGCCGATCCGGCCAGATCGTAAAGCAGCAACTTGCCGGCCGAAGCCGCGAAGATGAGCAGGGATGACTGGCCGAGCAGCCGATCCTTCAACCGCAGGGCCAGCAGCAGGCACACAATGGCCAGTACAGCCCAGGCCAGCGATACCAGCAGGCGATCATCGAAGGCGTGCATGGCGGCGGCCATGGTGCCGATGTGGCCGGCATAGAGCAGGGCCAGGCGCAGTGAAGCCAGTACCTGCACGCGCCCGGCAAGATACCAGGCAAGATAAATCGATGCCGGATAAAGCCAGTAGAGCAGCTCCCTGCCCGGCACCGCAGCCGTGGCGGTATCGGTCAGGATACGGAAGCAGTTGAGCAGGAAAATCAGCAGTGAAACGAGATAGACGGGCCACTGCGATTGCCGGCTGCCAGCGCTGATGCGCCCGTAGAAAAATGCGGCCGGCAATACCACCAGGGCCACCCAGGGCCCCCAGGCAGCCGGCACCGACTCGAGATAACCGGCATGAAACAGCACCAGCGCCACATAAGCCGTGACCAGCAGCTCGCCGGCCGGTAATGGCCGGCGCAGCACCAGACGCGCGGCAAGGTAGGCCGCCGCTGGCACCAGGGCCGAGCCAAAGGCGATCCACGGTGCCCAGGCCGGTATATGCTGCTGCAACAGCGAATATTGCAGGATGTAGAAGATCAGCAGCGCCGGCAGATACCATATGGCTTCCGCCTGCGGCATCGCTTCACGCCAGCGCATGGAGCAGGCGGCCGTGCCTGCGGCAAAGATCAGCAACTGCACGAACTGGAATGCCAGTGCCGCCAGCCACTCCTCCGAGGCATTCATACGCCAGATCAGGTCGAATCCGACCAGGGCCAGGTAGAGGGCCAGCAACAGCACCGTTCGACGGTGCACAATGACCGCATAGGCACTGAACAGTGCACTCCAGGCCGAGAAGTAGATGGCCAGGTCCAGCGTACTGTTGCGCAGCGGTGGAAACATGAATGGCGCCGAGTAGGAACCGAGCACGGCAAAGAAGGCGTAGAGCTGGCTGTCGAACAGGCGACAGTGCCAGAGCGACAGCAGGCAGGTGCCGATGATCATCGCAATTGCCGTCGTGACACCGATCAGCGGATAGTAGAGATGGGCTCCGTAGATGGTCATGAACAGGATCACGATGCCGCCGGCCGGAAGGTAGGCGGCATAGCTGCGATCATGCCGGCGCAGCAGCAGGCCTGCCGCGATCAGCCCGAAAGCGGCCAGGGCCGCGATGGCCACCTGCCGAGTCGGTGTCAGCCAGCCGTTTTCGACCGCGAGGCGAATCAGGTAGGAGGCGGCCAGCACCAGGGCGGTTGCCCCGCCCCAGCCGAGCAGCGAGCCGATGATCGGCTCCGACTCCTGCCGGCGATGACCGCCATCGACCCGCCAGGGCGATGTACCACTGACCAGCGGATCATGCGGGCCCCGCAGCGTGGCTGACTCAACAGCGGCCTCGCGAATCATCGGCCCGGGCTCAGCGACAGGCTCGCTCTTTTCGGCCTGCTGCTGTTCGAGTGCCGCCAGCCGCGCTTCAATCCGTTGAAGCCGCTGCTCCATCTCCTCCATGAATCCCTCCTTCAGCCTGCAGGCCTAATCGTCGGGCTGATGGACATGCACATCCATCTGCGGATAGGGGATACTGATCCCCGCCTCGTCGAAGGCGAGCTTCAGCTTCTCGGTCAGATCGTAGCGTACCGGCCAATAATCGGATGCATTAACCCAGGGGCGCACATTGAAATTGACACTGCTCTCGGCCAGCTCGGCTACGGCCACCAGCGGGGCGGGATCGGCCAGAATCCGCTCATCGGCTGCCAGCAGCGCTTCGATAATCTCGCGGGCCCGGCGCAGATCGGCGTCGTAGCCGATGCCGAACACCATATCGATACGACGGGTGTCGCGGGCAGAAAAATTGGTGATATTGCCCTTGTAGATGCCACCGTTGGGAACAATTACCTCGCGGTTATCGCCAGTTCGCATGCGGGTACTGAAGATGCCGATCTCCTCGACCACGCCGGCCGTGCCGGCCGCCTCGACATAATCGCCGGCCTTGAAGGGGCGAAAGAGAATCAGCATCACCCCGGCAGCGAAGTTCTGCAGCGACCCCTGCAGGGCCAGACCTACGGCCAGGCCGGCCGCACCAAGCAGGGCCACCAGCGAGGTGGTATCGACCCCGAGCTCTTCCAGGGCGGCAATCACCACCAGCAACAGCAGCAGGGCATTGAGAATCGAGGTAAAGAAGCTGACCAGCATCGCATCGAGCTTCGATCGCTGCAGCAGGCGACTGACGAGTGCGACCAGCAACTTTGCCAGCCAGCGACCCACCACGAATATGATGATCGCCATGCCGATATGGATGGCCCACGGCAAGGCCACGCCGTGGATCAACTGCTGCATCTCGGTATTCATGTCACCTCCCCGACCGTTCGGTTCATCGTCGTCATTCTGTGCATCAGTATGGCACGACCTTGCCGTCGAAGGCGACAAATGCGCCCGGCTCGTAGCTGTCGGCCCGGGCAATCACATCCGTCATACCTGCCACCGACGTCGCCACATCGATCAGGCCGCTGCCACCGGTCATGTCAGTCTGGACCCAGCCAGGGTGCAGGGTCACGACATGGACACCACTCGGTGCCAGATCGATCGCCATCGAACGCGACACGATCACCAGCGCCGACTTGGCGGCCCGGTAGGCATAGGTGCCGCCGCTCGTATTGTCGGCCGTCGAGCCCATCTTGGAACTGACATTGGCAATCACGCCATGCGCATGCTTCACCGCACTTCCCAGGCGTTTGACGACACGTAGCGGCCCCACGCAATCGACATTGAAGGTCTCCAGCATCGCTTCCGGCGTCACTTTCTCCAGGCTCTGGTATCCCTTGCCGGGACCGTAGATACCGGCGTTGTTGATCAGGATATCGAGACTCCCGGGCAACGCCCCCTCCGGCCCCGCATCGGTGGACACATCCCAGCGCAGCAGATGCAGCTTCGGCGAATCCATCGCCGCCAGCTCACCCGGCTCGCTGCGGTAACAGGCCCAGACATCGGCACCCTGATCGAGATAGTGGCGCACGAATCCGACTCCGATGCCGCGATTGGCTCCGGTGATCAATACATTCATGGTATGCCTCCTCATGGATTATTCATCGGTTTCAGGGATACTATTGGCGTATGGCAAGCCTAGCCGCTCCCTCCCCATCCGGCCAAAGTGGCTGGCACTGGCTGACCGGCAGCTGGACGGATCGTATCCTGCTGCTGCTGGCACTGGTGGCCATCGCCCTCTCCTGGCAGTGGATTCATGCCCGCGTTTCGGCCGGGCCGCCGATGGCGCGCATCTACCATGGCGACAAACTGCTGGCCCGCTATCCGCTGCCGCCCGATGCGCCGGTCCACCTGCATGTGGAGGGTGATATCGGCCCCTCCGAGATCGTCATCGACGCCAAAGGCGCCCGCTTTGTCAGCTCCCCCTGCAACGGTCAGCAGTGCGTACTCTCCGGTTACCACAAGCATGCCGGCGATTCGGCCGCCTGCGTGCCCAACCACATCCTGATCGCCATCACCGGCCAGCGGCACGACGCACTGGATGGGATCAGCCGCTGATGCAGACCTTGTCACGCCCGCCGCTGCCCGAGCTCAAGGCCCGGGCCCGTTTTCTGGCCCTGCTGACCCTGGCCATCGGCCTGCACGTCTTTGAAAGTGCCATCCCCAGCCTCGGCCCCTGGTTCAAGCCGGGCCTGGCCAACATCATGACCCTGGTGGCGCTGGTGATGCTCGGCCCCCGCGCCGCCTTTGCCGTCGCCATCGGCCGGGTGCTGGTCGGCAGCTTCCTGATCGGTACCGTGCTGACCCCGACCTTCTTCATCAGCCTGGCCGGCAGCCTTTCGGCCGCCCTGGTGATGCTGATAGCCTGGCGGCTCATTCCCGGCATCAGCCTGATCGGCGTCAGCCTGGTCGGTGCGCTGGCACACATGTGCGCCCAGATCGTCACGGTAGAATCCCTGTTTATTCATCAGCAGGCAATCTACTATCTGCTTCCGCCGCTATTGTTGTTATCCTGCGCCACGGGCTGGATCAACGGTGCGCTGGCCACGTACATCACTTCGCATACCAGGATGGAGCATTGCAGCTAAAGACAGAACAGAAACGCATGAGTCTCTCGTTCGCGGCTTCCGTAGCCGCGCATGCCGCCCTTGTCCTGCTCATCGCCTTTGCCCATGTCGACAAGCCGCTGCCGAAGAAGCAGAAGCCGCAGATCATGGATCTGGTCATGCTCGATCCACAGACCACACCCAAAGAGAAGCCCCCCAAGGATGCTGAAACTGCCGCGAACGTGAATGCCGCCGGCGGCAGCAGCGAAGCGAAGGACAAAACGACCCGCATGGCCCGTGCACCGATGGCCAGCAGCAAGCCGCAGCCCCGGAAACCAAAACCGCCGCAACCGCAGATGCCGAAGACACCGCCGCCGGCCTCGCCCGAGCAGCGCGTGCGCACCCTGGCACGACGCGGCATGGAGCTGGAAAACGAGCCGAAAACCAATCGCAAACCGGTCGAGAAGCCGGCGCAGAAAGAGACCCTGCCGCAGATTCCGCTCTCCAATCTGCTGCCCTCCTCCACGGCCCTGGCCCAGCTCTCATCCGACTTCCAGCGTGAAAAGCGGATGAAGCAGATGCTCAACCGCGAAGCGGATATCCCGATCAACACGCGTCAGGAGAAGTATGCCCCCTATGCCCATGCACTGGTGCAGGCCCTTGAGGAGCAGTGGCGTCCGGGCCAGGCCGATTACGGCAAGTATCCGGATGACCAGCGCAAGGCAATGATCCGCCTGACCATCGAGCATGACGGCTCGCTGGGCAATGTCGAAATCATGCGCCCCAGTCCGCTGGCCCAGATCAACGAGAGTGCCATCCGGGCCATTCACGATGCAGCCCCCTTCAAGCCGCTGCCCAGCTCCTGGGGGCTGGACCGGGTGAGCTTCTATCTCACCTTCGAGGTGGTCGAGGACCACTTTGTCTTCCGCGCCCTGTAGCCGACGCCGCCTGGCCCTGCTCGACTGGTACGGGCAGAGCGCCCGCGACCTGCCCTGGCGCCATACCGACGAGCCCTACGCCATCTGGCTCTCCGAGATCATGCTGCAGCAGACGCAGGTCAAAACGGTACTGCCGCGCTACATGGCCTGGCTGCAGCAGTTCCCCGACATCGCCACGCTGGCTGCAGCCGAGCAGGATCATGTGCTGAAGGCGTGGGAGGGACTGGGTTACTACCGCCGCGCCCGCTTCCTGCACGCTGCTGCCCGCCAGGTCGTGCAGGCGCATGGAGGCCGTTTCCCCGACACCTTTGCCGATATCATGGCCCTGCCCGGCATCGGCCGCTCCACAGCCGGTGCCATCGCCTCCTTCTGTTTTGGTATGAAAACACCGGTGCTGGATGGCAACGTGAAGCGGGTGCTTAAGCGCTGGTACGGCCAGCCTGAAGCGAAAGACGCCGAACTTTGGCAACTGGCCGAGACAGAAATCGAGGCGGGAAACGATCCCGCCAGCTGGAACCAGGCGATGATGGAACTGGGGGCCACCTGTTGTGCCCCACGCGTCCCGGCCTGCGAAAACTGCCCCGTCCAGGCACAGTGTGCGTCCGCCTTCAACGCAGATGTCGATATCCCCAGGTCAAAAAAGACGACCGTACAAAACGTACACTGGCAGGTGCACCTGCATACCGATCCCGAACATGGCATCTGGCTGCAGCAGCGCCCCGCCTCCGGTATCTGGGCAAGTCTCTGGTCTCCCCCGATCACCGAGCTGGAAGCGGCACCTGACGTTGCCCCCTGCCACGTGCACCTGCTAAGCCATCGGCGCCTGCATCTGTACGGCCTCCACGAATCATTTGCTCCCGCCAGCGAAGGTCGCTGGGTCACTTCACTGGAAGAGGTGGCAGTCCCGACCGGTATGCGCCGCCTGCTGCAACAGCACGGCCTGGTTCAGACTGGACGCTGACAGCGGGCTTATTATGGTTGGAATCATGAAGCGCCTTCTTCTTACCCTGCTTATCCTTGCGCCGATCACAGCCTCGGCCGCCACACCGCGGCATGGCATGGTCGCCGCCGCCCAGCCGGCCGCGGCCAGGGCTGGCGTCGCCATGCTGGAGAAGGGCGGCAACGCCTTCGATGCCGCCGCAGCCACGGCCCTGTCGCTCGGCGTGGTGGAGCCCGGCTCATCCGGTATCGGTGGTGGCGGTTTCTTCCTGCTCTACATCGCCAGGGAGAAGCGCTTCGTGATGATCGATGCGCGCGAGATGGCGCCGAAGCTGGCCGGCCACGGCGAGGTCTATGCGAAGCAGTCGAGCATCGATGGCCCGCAGGCCGCCGGTGTACCGGGACTGGTAGCCGGAGTGGAACGACTGGTTAGCCATTACGGGCGCCTGAAACGCGCGGAAGTGGCAGCCCCCGCCATCCGCCTCGCCCGCGATGGATTCAGGGTCGGGCCACGCCTGGCGCGCATGATCGAGTGGCGCAAAAAGGCGATGAACGATGCTGCCCGGCGCACCTTCGCCAAACAGCAAGGGGCGACGATCCGCCAGCCGGCCCTGGCCGATACCCTGAGCCGCTTCGCACGTTACGGAGCAAAGGATTTCTACCGGGGTCAGACCGCCGGACGGCTGGTGGCCGACATGCGACACGATGGGGGCCTGATCCGGGCGACGGATCTCGCCGCCTACAGGGCCGTGGAGCGCACGCCGGTCAGCTTCCATTTCCACGGCTACCGCTTCGTCACCGCCTCCCTCCCCTCTTCGGGCGGCATGGTGCTGGCCGAGATTTTCGGCATGCTTAAAGATGACAAGCTGAAGACGATGAAGAAAACCGACCGCGATCACCTGCTGATCGAGGCGATGAAACGCGCCTACCGCGACCGCAACCGATACCTGGGCGACCCCGACTTCATCGACCTGCCGGACGACTACCTGGCCAAAGCGCGCCTGGCCGAACTGCGCGCCTCCATCGACATGCAGCATGCCACGCCATCCCTGGAGCTGCAGGGCGTGGGCGAACCCTCGGCGGGCTCAGATACCACCCACTTTTCGGTTATCGACCGCGAAGGCAACATGGTCTCGGCCACGCTCTCCGTGAACTACGGCTTTGGCTCAGCCTGGCTTTCACCCTCGACCGGTATCCTGCTCAACGACGAGATGGACGATTTCGCCACGAAGCCCGGCGAACCCAATGCCTACGGCCTGGTGCAGGGCATGGCCAACGGCGTGGAACCGGGCAAGCGCATGCTCTCCTCGATGACTCCGAGCATCGTCATCGGCCCGAAACGGACCCTGATCGTCGGCACCCCCGGTGGCAGCCGCATCATCTCCATGGTGCTGCTGGCCGCTACCGGCTTCATGCTGGATGAAACCCCTCCAGCCAGCTGGATCAACACACCGCACTTTCACCACCAGTTCCTGCCCGATGTCGTACAGTATGAGGCAGGCGCTTTCAGCAAAGCGGAGGCCGCCGAACTGAAGCGGCGCGGCCATGCCCTGAAGCCGGTACGCGATTACGGCAATATGCAGATGATTCTCTGGCGGCGTGATGCGAACAGGCTGACCGGCGTCAGCGACCGCCGCGGCGAGGGCACGGCCATCCGCGAGGAGGTACAACGGTGATTGCCACACTGAAGCGGCTGTGGAGCGAAGCTGCCACGCCTGAAACAGAGAGGGACAATGTGCCGCTGGCCGTGGCGGCCCTGCTGGTCGAGGTGATGCGCATGGACGGGCATCTCGATACGGCGGAAGAGAATGTCATCATCCGGGCCCTGGAGCAGCGTTTCGACCTGAAGCGTAGCGAAGTGACGGACCTGATCGAGGAGGCGCATGCAGCAACCACTTCGGCCCATGATCTGCACCGCTTCACCTCGCAGGTGGTACGCGCCTTCTCCACCGCCGAGCGCGGCCGTATCGTGCAGCAACTCTGGGCGGTGGCGATGGCCGATGGCCATATCGATGCCTACGAGGAGCAACTGATCCGCAGGGCCGCCGAACTGCTCGGCATCGATCACCGCGGCTTCATCGCCGCCAAAGTTGCCGCCAGCCGCGAGCATCCGGCATGAGCGGACGCATGCAGGCGCGTCTGGAGACGCTGAAGAGCCATACCCTGGCTCTCTATCTTGCCGCCTCGGACAAGCGCACGCCGTGGCCGGCCCGCATCGTTATCCTGGCCACCGTGGCCTATGTGCTGAGCCCCATCGACCTGATTCCCGACTTCATCCCTGTCATCGGCTACCTGGACGACCTTGTCATCCTGCCGATCGGCATCTGGCTGGCCCTGAAGCTGATGCCGGATGAACTGTGGCAGGAGTACCGCGAGCGTGCCGTGCGCGACCTGCAGCTGCCCGGCAGCCTGGGGCGCCGGGCAGCTGCCGTGATTATCACCATCTGGCTGATTGCCCTGATCCTGATCCTGCGCTGGATTTTTCAGCTCACCGCCTGAGCGCCTCAGACCGCCACCAGCTCCTCCAGCACCGCATTCCAGGCCGCGGCAATATTGGCCCGGTTGTAGCCGCCCCCGCCCAGTGCCAGCAGGCGCCCGTCGGCCAGTTCATCGGCCAGCCGACAGAGCGATGCCGCGGCATGGGCATGCGCCTGCTGCGTAAAGCGCATATGGGTGACCGGATCGCCGGCCAGTGAATCGGCTCCGCACTGCAGGATGATGAACTCAGGCGCGGCTGCCCGGACATGCGCCTCCACCTGCGGCCACGCCTCCTGAAATTCGGCATCGGTCGCCCCCGGGCGCAGCGGGATATTCAGCTTCGTACCGGCCGCCGCCCCGCTCCCCTGCTCCCCGCCGCCCCCTGTACCGGGAAAGAGGAAGCGACCATCCTCATGCATATCGGCAATCCAGACATCGGCATCCGCTTCGAAGGCGTAGAAAACGCCATCACCATGGTGGGCATCGATATCGACATAAGCGATCCGCCGCACCCCGTACTCGCAGCGCAACGACTCGATCAGCACCCCAATATCGTTGAAGACGCAGAAGCCGGAGGCGCCATCCCGGCGGGCATGGTGCAGGCCGGCGATCGGTACAAAGGCGCGTTGGCACTCCCCCTCCATGATATCGCGGGCCACTTGCAGCACGCTGCCAACCACGGTCGCCGCTGCCTCGTACACCCCGGGAAAAGCCGGGGTATCGCCCATATCGAGATAACCCTCGCCTGTCTCCGACACTCGCTTCACCCGCTCCAGATAGTCGGAGGTATGAAAACGCAGAATCTCCGCTTCGCAGGCCTGCACCGGCGGCAGCAGATGCAGCCAGTGATCGAGCGAACGGGCGACCGTTTCGTGCCAGAAGGCATCCATCCGGTCTGTACCGAACGGATGACCGTCGCCAAAACCGTAGCGGGCCAGCGCCTCGCCGATAACTACCCTGACCAGTGACATCGATCACACTCCGCGTTATTCTGGATTAACGTCCATTATAGACATCCCGCCAACGAACTCCTTGCCCGCAGCAGATGCAGGGACAATAATCGCCGACGGGGAGAAGGGGTTATGTTCAGCCATATCAAGAATCTGAAGCGACACAAGCAGAAAAGCTTTCGCAACCAGATCCATGTGATCCTGGCAACGCTCGGTATCGCCCCCTATCTTCTGGCCGTCTATATCTTCCAGGAGTCGGGCCTCTCGCTGACCCAGACCGCGGCGCTGCTCGCTGTCATGGCCCTGCTGTTCCATCTGCTCGGTTTCCATATGCTACGCCGCTTCTCCGACCAGTTGATCGAGCTGGTCAACGAGGCGGGCGAAACCATCGCCTCCGGCAAGCGCATCCCCGAAAAGGCGCACGACTACTCGGTAGCCGAACTCTCCACCCTGACTGTCCACTTCAACATGCTGCTCAACGAACTGGAGGAGCACAAACGCCAGCAGAGCGAGCTGACCATCAACCTGATGAAGTGCGCACGCGAAGACATCGAGCGCTACCAGAAGAAGCTGGCCGACAGTGAAGCGCTGCGCCCCTACGTCAACAGCAGCGTACTGGAACAGATTCGCACCCAGGGGGCCAAAGGAACGCTGGCCAACCAGAAGCGGCTGGTCACCATCCTCTTCGCCGATATCCGCGGCTTCACCTCGCTCTCCGAAACCCTCTCTCCGGATGAGATGGTACCGATGCTCAACGAGTATTTCGATGCCATGGTCAACGTCATCCAGAAGCACCACGGCGTGGTCGACAAGTTCATTGGTGACGCAATCATGGCCGTCTTCGGCCTGACCCAGCCCAGGGAGCGCTCCACCCTGGATGCCACGCGTGCAGCCATCGAGATGCGCGAAGAGGTGGAGAAGCTGATGGCCCACCGCAGCTCGCTGGGCATGCCGGTCTTCTCCATCGGTATCGGCCTGAACACCGGCGAGATACTGGCCGGTAATATCGGCTCGGAGAATCGCAAGGATTACACCGTCATCGGCGATGCCGTGAATGTCGCCTCGCGCCTGCAGACGCTGGCCAAGGAGAACCAGATTATCGCCAGCGAAGATACCCAGAAGCGCTGCCGCAGCGATATCCCGATGCAGCGCATCGGTACTGCCCGTCTGAAGAACCGCAACACGCCGGTGGTCTGCTATCGCGTACCGGACAAGGCGACCATCGACCGCCTGCTTGAAAAACGGGCCCAGATGGCGACCGGTGAATTCGACAAGATTCTGGTCAGCACCGGTGGCAACCAGTCACTGGACGAATAACCCCATGAACAACACGGCGGGCAAAGAGACCCTGTTTGACGCCGTGGGTGGCCTGCCAACACTGGAACGGGTGCACAAACGCTTCTACGACAAGGTCTATACCCATCCCTGGCTGGGCAAGTTCTTCGAAGGGCACAAACAGGAGCTGATCGAGAACCGCCAGACCCAGTTCATGGGCGAGAAGATGGGCGGCCCGATCGTCTATCCCGGCAAGGACCCGGAGATCACCCACCGGGCGATGTTTATTACCGAGGAGCTGTTTGCCGTACGCAGGCAGCTGCTGCACGAATCACTTGAAGAGTTCGGCCTCGATGCGGTGCTGATCGAGCGCTGGCTGAAGATCGACTCCGCCTTCAAACGTCACATCGTCAACCCGTCCCGAGAGCAGTTCGACAGCATCGACCTGAAATTCGAGCCGCCGATCATCATCGAAAAACCGGACGAGAAACAACCATAGGCCATCGCCACCAGTGGGCATGACAGGGGAGGAAAAGCATGGAGATCGTGTTTCTGCTGGTCGGGCTCGTCTTCGCCGCTATCGGCGGCTTCATCTTGTGGGATGAGCGCCGTTTCCGGGCCACGGCCGGGGAGGTGCATGGTGAGGTGATCGCCCTGGAGCGGCGCATCAGCCGCGGCCGCAAAAACGGCCCCCGCACCTTCTACCATCCGGTGATCAAATACAGTTTCCGGGGCGAAAGCCACGCCTTCACAGGCCGCATCGGCAGCAGCGCCATCACGCACGACATCGGCGAGGGGGTGACCGTTCTGGTGCAGCCGCAGCATCCCGATAAGGGGCGGCTGAAGGGCAAGGGCAGCATGGTGATGGGCGGCGTCTTTTTCGCCATCGGCATCGGCGCCTGCGTGCTCTTCTTCAATATCTTCGAGGCGAATCCCTTCTCGCTGGCCATCGCCGCCGCCGTGGTCATCTCCATCCTGGTCAGCATCGTGCGTCGGATGCAGGCCGCAGGCATCGGCTCCATCGAAGAGCTGAAGGAGAAGATCGCCGAAGCACGGCAGAGCGATGGCCCTGAAGGGGAGATCATCCGCGACACCTCGTCACTGAAGGCAGAGCGGGCAAAGAGCGAGGCCCGGGCCCGCCGTTTCGCGCCGCTGATCATCCTGTTGGGACTGGGTATGCTGGGTGGCGGCGGCTGGCTGGGGATGGAGCGCCAGGCCTTCCTGGAGCGGGCCGAGGCAACCAATGGCACCGTGGTCGATTTCGAGCGTCACACCTCCACCAGCGACGGCCGCACCACGACCACCTACCACGCGGTGGTCGATTTCAGCGCCCCCGGTGGAGAACGCATCCGCTTCACGCACGAGTCCGGCAGCAGTCACCCCTCACTAAAGCGCGGCGATGCGGTGCGCGTGCTCTACGATCCGGCTGACCCTCAAGAAGCGATCATCGATGGCGGCTGGCAGAACTGGCTGGCCACGATCATCCTGGGCGGCATGGGCCTTATCATGCTGGCGGCCGGCATCGCCATGTGGCGACGGCGGTCCGAACAGGTCAGGCCTTAGCCGCCTCGGCTGCCGGGGCCTTCTCCTCGGGCAGGTTCACCGCCAGCAGCGTGTGCTCGGAGGGTGTGGCCGGCAATTTGATCCACACCTTGTGGCCACTGCCCGGCGCCACCTCGATGGGCTCTTCGCCGAACTTCGCCTCCCACATCGCATCGATGGTGAAGGTGCGGTTGCCGGCCGGATCGACCATCTCCATCGAATCGCCGACCGAGAACTTGTTCTTCACCTCGATCAGGGCGCGGCCCGTATCGGCATCGTACTCCAGCACCTCGCCGACAAAGCGCTGGCCGCTGAACTGCGAATTACCTGTCTCATAGTTCTGGGAGGCGGAAGCGCGCTTGCGGGTATAGAAGCCGTCCGTGTAGCCACGGTTGGCCAGCGCATCGAGCTTGAACATCAGTGATTCGTCGAACGGACGCCCGGCCACGGCATCGTCGATCGCCTGGCGGTAGATCTGGCTGGTGCGCGCCACGTAATAATGAGATTTGGTGCGCCCCTCAATTTTCAGCGAGTCGACCCCGATCTTCACCAGCCGTTCAACATGCTGGACGGCGCGCAGATCGCGCGAGTTCATGATGTAGGTGCCGTGCTCATCCTCGAATACCGGCATCTGCTCATCCGGCCGGTTCGGCTCGGTAAGGGTGTAAACCTTGTCGGCCAGTGGATGGCGCTCCACGTGCCCGGTATCAGCGAAGGGCTGCGGCTCCATCATCTCGTCCATCGCCTTGATGGGAATGACATCGCCGCTGATATCCTCGGCGGCCCCCTCCATGCCGTATTCCCAGCGGCAGGCATTGGTACACGTCCCTTGATTCGCATCGCGGTGGTTGAAGTAACCGGAGAGCAGGCAGCGACCCGAGTAGGCGATGCAGAGGGCGCCGTGCACGAACACCTCGATCTCCATGTCCGGGCAGCGCTGGCGGATCTCCTCCACCTCATCAAGCGAAAGCTCACGGGAGAGGATGACGCGCGAAACACCAACCGACTGCCAGAACTTCACCGCCTGCCAGTTCATGGTGTTGGCCTGCACGGAGAGATGCACCGGCACCTCCGGCCACCGCTCGCGCACCATCATGATCAGGCCCGGATCGGCCATGATCAGTGCATCCGGATTCATCTCGATTACCGGCTGCATGTGCTCCAGATAGCGGGTCAGCTTGTTGTTGTGCGGCAACAGGTTACTGGCGACGAAGAACTTCTTGCCCTGCGCGTGCGCCTCATCGATACCGGTCTTCAGGTTCTCCAGCTGGAAGTCGTTGTTCCTTACCCTGAGAGAGTAGCGCGGCTGGCCGGCATAGACGGCGTCCGCCCCGTAGGCGAAGGCGTAGCGCATGTTGCGGATGGTGCCGGCCGGGGCCAGAAGCTCGATATCAGCCATTTGAAACCTCTTTTTTCTCGGCCATGCACTGCTCGATATGCGGCACCCGGATCGGGGCTGGCGGATGCGAGTCGTTCACCATCGAGTAGATCGGGTCCGGAGTCAGCGTGCTGGCGTTGTCCTCGTACATGCGCACAAGCGCCGTGATCAACCGCTCGCCATCGGCATGCGCCACGGCATAGGCATCGGCCTCGAACTCGTGCTTGCGCGAGTAGTAGCTGGAGATGGGCGACAACCAGAAGCTGAACACCGGGGCGGCCAGCATGAACAGCAAGAGTGCGGCATGATCGGATGGGGTGGTGATGCCAAGGCCCGAATAGAACCACGGCTGCTGGGCCACCCAGCCGAGGATGGCGAAGCCGACCAGGAAGAAGCCGAACATCATACCCATGCGCTTCTTCACATGGTTGCGGCGGAAATGGCCCAGCTCGTGCGCCAGCACCGCTTCCGTCTCGGGGATATCGAGCTGCTTGAGCAGGGTGTCGAAGAAGACGATGCGCTTGGCATTGCCGATACCGCTGAAGTAGGCGTTGCCGTGCGCCGAGCGCTTCGAGCCATCCATGACGAACAGGCCGTTGCTGGTAAAGCCGCAGCGCTCAAGCAGGGTCTCGATGCGCGATTTAAGCTCGCCCTCCTCCATGGGGGTGAACTTGTTGAACATCGGGGCGATAAAGGTCGGGTAGGCCCACATCATGAACAGCGAGAAGCCGGTCCACACCGCCCAGGCGTAAAGCCACCAGAGGCTGCCGGAGACATCCATCAGCCACAGCACCACCCAGGCCAGCGGCAGGCCAAAGAGCAGCATCAGCGCCCCGCCGCGGATCATGTCGATCACGAACAGCTTCGGTGTCACACGGTTGAAGCCGAAGCGCTCCTCGACCACGAAGGTCTTGTAGATCGAGAACGGCACATCGAGCAGCGAGGAGATCAGGAAGAAGGCGATCAAAAAGGCAACGCCATGCCAGATAGCGGAGTCGAACCATGCGCCGGTGAGGCCATCCAGCCAGTTCAGCCCGCCGCCCAGCGTCCAGAGCAATAGCAGCGCTGCGCTGTAGGCCGTCTCAATGCGGCCCAGCTTCAGCTTGGCGGTGGAGTAGTCGGCCGCCTTCTGGTGCGCCTCAAGCGATACGCCTTCGGCGAAGCGCTCGGGTACTGCATCGCGATGCTTTGCAATGTGGCCGATCTGGCGGCCATCCAGCCACAGATCGAAGGCGATGCTTGCGGCCAGCATGATCAGGAAAAGAAGGGTAATCGTTGCCATAGCGGCGCATGGTAACGCCAATCAATTAAAAATGCGTGATTTGAAAGCCTTGCTCACCTAATAATCACAGTGCCTCTAGATCGATTGCACCTTCGATCAATTTAAATTGGTCGTTAATACCTACGAATGTTATTTCCAGAAAACCGCTATGACCAAACTCGTCGGTCACTCGCTCTTCCCACTCCATAAAATTGGCCTGAAATGGGTCAAGCTTTATATCATTTTGAGGAGGTAACGTCGCTCGGCTTGTCTGCCAATCAAAAAAACCAACGCCATTTATTCCGACGAATTTCTGCTTCTTTTGTTTTACTCGCTTTGCACCAAATTCCAAACCTCTACACTTAACTGTCTCTCCATCAGACACCGTGACCAATTGATTATTTTGAAATTCTACGCCGACGCTAATCCAATCCTCTGTCATTTCAGACTCATGATTAGCCAGCAAATAGTTAGTGAACCAATCAACAACTTGTTTGTTATTTATCCTGACATCGTATAAATCAAAAGTTATCGGCTCTTTTGGCTCATCGACGAATAGCAACGTCAAACGCAACTGCTCCCAATAATAAATATCCGCATGACAATAAATTCCTACCTTGAAGTTTTCGTTCACTTCATCATTTGAAATCAGCGATAGCGTTTGAATTCCATAGTGCTTTGCTTCTTTAATGGCAGGCCCAGTAAAGCCTTTCCTAGAAACGATTACTTTAAAATTAGCATTTATGTTTGCGGCCTTAGTTACAAATGCGTCAACCTCAGGCGTGCCAACCTTTTTCTTTAGGTCTTTGCATTCAATAACGCCCAATAATTCTTGGCCCGCAAAAGTACCTCTTATTACAACATCAAACTGACGTGAATGCCCGAGCTTATCGACAATATGCTCGTCGTGAGACACTTTAGCGTTCGGGTCGATTTGCTCTTGAATCTTTGCCACGACTTTTTCGAACTCGATCCCTTTATTATTTTCCACTCTTCCTCCCTGCGGAATGTGAGGTCAAAATCGTGAATCTGGGACAGTATATTCATTAACCCACATGGACATCGGAAATAAGCACTCTGAATCGACCCAGTTTCCAGTCATTCATCGCCCTCGCTTTCACCCTCTGCTTCAGCATTTGGTGCTATAACAGATGCCACGGGGTCTTTGTTACTGGATAATTTACCGGTTTCAATCCTAGTGGACTCAGAAAGCCTTTTCTCACCCTCTTCCCGGCTAATTTCCTCGATTTCCATCCCCTTCAATGGAAGCGGACTCAGCAGGAAATAATAGCTCTCTTCTGCTTCAACCTGCTTTTCAATTTTATTCCCTTCTTTCCATCGGCCCAGAAAAACGTCGGGAACCATGACACCCAATGTGTACTTCCCTTCTTTCAAGCGGAAGCGAACGAAATCTTTGGTATACAAACCTGCTATCTTTTTTCCGTTCACCGTCGGATACAGCCGTATGGCCGCGCCAAAAAAATTATAGTTTCTAATAATAGTCACTTCTGCCGACGCCTTAGCATCAATATCCGGCATAGAATGAATCTCTCCTGTTTTTGGCGCACAGCCGGACAATGCAACAAAAAACAGAAGAAGAACTAATATTCTCACATAACACCCCAAACAACTCGTAGCCATTACCACCAAATGAGGCAGGCTGCCTCAAGTTGAATGTGTTGTTATATCTGAAAGAATTATATTTTCCACAATGGTGTAGGATCGGGCTAACGAATTGCAGGAGCATGCTATGACGACGATTGGAACACCGAAATCCGGGGCCACAATACTTATTTCCGGTGCCCACGTGAGTAAATGAACAGATACTGGCCCGGCATTCCGCATAAAGGCCAGCTATTTATCCATCAGTTTGAGTTCGTGAAATGACTTATTAAAGTCGTACAGGCGTTTTTCGCCACAGCCATATTCGGCCTGAAACAGCACATCCCTGTAATCCGTCCGGGCCAGTTCAATCACCTGTTTGAATTCCTCCAAGTCACCATCGGCAAGAAACAGAATGGCCCTTAGCAGGCGGTTATCGATCAAACCTTTGGTTTCTGCTTCGAGAAGCTCTATCTGCTCGATGGCCTCCCCAAGGCCATCGCCGAAGTCTCTTTCCATCTTCTGGTAGATATCCGTTTTCACGATTCCCACCTCATGCCAACCGGGTCCGGCATATTTATTCCCATGCATCCTGTTCGAGTTTCATACGGACTTCCCCTGGTGAGGAGAATTGTTCATGCAATGGAAAAGGTGGCTCTTCTCTCTTTCTTGACCAGGTAAGGTGTACAACGAAGTAGTTCTCACCCGACAATAACAGCAGATCATCGCGATCTTCACGCCTGGCTATGACCTGTAACTCCATGCCTTGCAACGGATGCCCTTTGCTCAACTCGAGATGAAGCTTCTGTAGCAGTGCTTCACCGTTTCCCACTGGATATTCACTCATATCAGCCCATGGCTCCTTGAATTCGAAACCAGGGTACAGGGTATCTGCTTCAATCATCGCCACGCCGTCTGTCATTCTCCTGGGCATCGCGAATCTTGCGGTAGACCTGTTTTGCATCGGTAATGAGTTCGAAACTGGGACTCACCGGTTGTCCCGTCCCCGGCCATGAGGAGCTGCCAAGCACGCGGGCGAGGGGTCGGGTCTTGTTTCGCGCATTTAGCGACCACGCTCCCGATCGGCTTCGCGCCGGGCCCGTAGCTCGGCCGCACGCTCCTTCTCCGCGAGATGCTTTCGTTTCTCGCCCTCGAACTCTTCGCCCAGGTTCAGCCAGTAACGGGTGCCCTTCAGCCTTCCCGTCCGGGTCAATGCCCCCAGCTCGACCAGCCTCTGCAGATCCCGTGTGGCGGTCGTTTGCGGCGCCGCCGTCATCTTGATGTACTTCTCGGCCGAAAGCCCGCCCTGGAAGCCCTCCATGCCTGCGGCAAACATCCTGGCCAATGCCTTTTCCTGGCGATCGTTCAACTGATCGCGAACGCGATCGTAGAGCCGGGTCTTTTCGACGATGAAGCGGACCAGCTTTTGCGAGTGGATGCAGGCATCGAGAATCGCATGGCTGAAATAGTCCAGCCACGCATCGATCTTCAGCCCCTTCTGGCCCTGCTCCAGTTGCCGGTAGTACTCCGGGCGGGTGCTCTCGATGACATGGGAAAGCGCGAACAGGCCGGGCTGGCCCAGAGATTGGGCCAGGGCCTTCTCGCTGATCGCACGGCCGATACGGCCGTTGCCATCCTCGAACGGGTGAATGGCTTCGAAATAGATGTGGGCAATACCGGCACGCGCCAGTGCCGGCAGCGGCTGCCGGCCGGTCGGGGCCGTGTCGTTGAACCACTGCACGAAGGCCTCCATCTCGACCGGAACCCGTTCGGCCGGCGGTGCCTCGAAATGAACCTTCTCCCGCCCCTCATAGCCGGAGACAATGCGCATCTCCCCTGTCCGGTAGCGGCCGACGTCCCTGATTCTCCAGGAACCGGCGACAACATATGGATGCCACCGGTGCAGCATCGCATGCGACAGCGGCTGATCGAAGGTGTGGTAGGTATCGCTCATCAGGGCGGCGATGCCCTTCTCCTTGTCGTTGGCCCGATGGTCGCTGTATTCGGAAGCCAGCCCGAACTGGCGCAGCAGTGATGATGCGACGCTGTCGCGGTTCAGCACCTCGCCCTCGATGCGCGAGCTTTGCAGCGCCTCTTCGCTCATCAGGGCAATCGTGAACTGCTGCCGGTGATCGTCCGCGATGATCGATGTGGCCCCGATCAGCCGCGCCGCCTCGATCCGAAAACGCTCCTCCAGCTCTTCGAGAGCTACAGTGTCATACTCAAAGCGGGGCCATCCATTTTGCTGCCAGTTCCATCGCATGGGCTATATGTTAGATTATATAGCCCACATCGCAACATAATGACGGGCCATATATTGGTGGATATGGCCCAATTATGGATTGCCGACAATGGTTGCGGGAAACCGGGTCGATTCTCTCGAATGGAGGGAGTATCTACTGAAAGGATCTGGTTGCGTGTAAGCTTGCTCGGTGAATTGCAGGAGCATGCTATGACGACGATTGGAACACCGCTCTCCCCCACCGCCACCCGGGTGCTGATGCTCGGCGCAGGCGAGCTCGGCAAGGAGGTGGTGATCGAGCTGCAACGGCTGGGGGTGGAGGTGATCGCCGTCGACCGCTATGCCAATGCCCCGGCCATGCAGGTGGCGCACCGGGCGCATGTGATCAACATGCTGGACGGCAGGGAGCTGCGCACCGTCATCGAGCATGAAAAGCCGCACCTGATCGTGCCGGAAGTCGAGGCCATCGCCACCGATACGCTGCTGGAGCTGGAGCAGGAGGGTTTCACGGTCATCCCCACCGCCCGTGCGACCCGGCTGACCATGAACTGCGAGGGCATCCGCCGGCTGGCCGCCGAGGAGCTGGGGCTGCTCACCTCCCCCTACTATTTTGCCGAGACCGAGGAAGAGTTCCGCGAAGCGATCAAAGAACTGGGGCTGCCCTGCGTGGTGAAGCCGATCATGAGCTCCTCCGGCAAGGGGCAGAGCCTGATGAAGAGCGAAGCGGACATTGGCCCCGCCTGGCAGTACGCCCAGGAGGGCGGGCGCGCCGGCGGCGGCAAGGTGATCGTCGAGGGCTTTGTCGACTTCGACTACGAGATCACGCTGCTCACCGTACGCCATCAGGGGGGCACCTCCTTCTGCGATCCGATCGGGCATGTGCAGATCGACGGCGATTACCGCGAATCGTGGCAGCCGCAAATGATGAGCGAGGCCGCCCTTGCCGAGGCGAAGCGGGTGGCCATGGCCATCACCGACGGACTGGGCGGGCGCGGGCTTTTCGGGGTGGAGCTGTTCATCAAGGGCGATACCGTCTGGTTCAGCGAGGTCTCGCCCCGGCCGCACGATACCGGGCTGGTGACCCTGATCTCGCAGGATCTCTCCGAGTTCGCCCTGCATGCCCGGGCTATTTTGGGGCTGCCGATTCCGAACATTAGCCAGCATGGCCCCGCCGCCTCCTGTGCCGTGGTGGTGGAGGGTGAATCCGACAAGCTCGCCTTCGGCAATCTGGAAAAGGTGCTGGCCGAGCCGGATACGCAGCTGCGCCTGTTCGGCAAGCCGGATGTCTCCGGCAAACGGCGCATGGCCGTGACGCTGGCCCGCGACGCGTCGATCGAGGAGGCCCGCGCCAAGGCCTCAACGGCTGCCGAAGCACTCGATATCTGCCTGTAATCTCCATACTTTCCCGAATCTCAATATCCCTTCCTTCCCCCTCCCAGGGGGAAGGGCAGGATGGGGGTGCGGCCGTCGAGACTTTGAGCCCCGGTGAGGCTCTACCCCCACCCCGACCCTCCCCCTTAAATGGGGAGGGAGTGCGAGGGTGAACCGGCACTTCGCTAATCCCTTAATTTCATAGCAACGCAGAAATAACCAAAAACGGGTAGCATGCGGCCATGGCATCGCTGCAACCATCCCCGCCACCCGGCCTCTTCGACGGCCCCAACTTCTGGGCCGAATCGTTCGGCATTGCCCCCGAGCTGCCGATGAGCCGTGCCGAGATGGATCGGCTGGGCTGGGATTCGTGCGATATCATCATCGTCTCGGGCGATGCCTATGTGGATCTGCCCAGCTTCGGTGCGGCCGTGATCGGACGGGTGCTGGAGGCGCGTGGCTTCCGGGTCGGCATCATCGCCCAGCCGGACTGGCAGAGTGCCGAACCCTTCCGGGAGCTTGGCCGCCCCAACCTCTTCTTCGGCGTCACGGCCGGCAACATGGACTCGATGATCAACCGCTACACGGCCGAGCGTCGGCTGCGCTCCAGCGATGCCTACACCCCGAACGGTGAAGCCGGCAGGCGGCCCGACCGCGCCTCGCTGGTCTACGCCCAGCGCTGTCGAGAGGCCTTTAACGACGTACCGGTGATCCTGGGCGGCATCGAGGCATCACTTCGCCGCATTGCCCACTACGACTACTGGTCGGACAAGGTGCGCCGTTCGGTGCTCCCCGATGCCAAGGCGGCCCTGCTGGTCTTCGGCAACGGCGAGCGCCAGATCGTCGAGATCGCGCAGCGGCTGGGGCGTGGCGAGACGATCGACACCCTGACCGATATCCGCGGCACCGCCTTTATGCGCAAGGAGATTCCGGAGGGATGGACGGAGATCGACTCCACCGAGATCGATACCCCGGGCCGCGTGGTACCGCATCCCGATCCTTACGCTGAAGCTCCTGCCTGTGATGAGAAGCCGGCGGAAGATACCCGGGTTGTGCAGTTCGTGCCGAAGAGGCTGGATCGCGAACACACGGTGATTCGCCTGCCATCCTATGAAGTGGTGAAAGATGACCCGGTACTCTATGCCCACGCCTCGCGCCTGATGCATCTGGAGACCAACCCCGGCAACGCCCGGGCGCTGGTGCAGCAGCATGGCAACCGCCTGGTATGGCTCAATCCGCCGGCACTCCCCTTGAGCACCAAAGAGATCGATGCCGTCTTCGACCTGCCCTATTCCCGCCGCCCGCACAGTAGCTACGGCACGGCGAAGATCCCGGCCTGGGAGATGATCCGCTTCTCGATCAACATCATGCGCGGCTGCTTCGGCGGCTGCACCTTCTGCTCCATCACCGAGCATGAGGGGCGCATCATCCAGAGCCGCTCGGAGGGCTCGATCCTGCGCGAGATCGAGGCGATCCGGGACAAGACACCGGGGTTCACCGGCACTATCTCCGACCTCGGCGGGCCGACAGCCAATATGTACCGATTGAGCTGTAAATCGCGCGAGATCGAGGCGGCCTGCCGCAAGCCCTCCTGTGTCTACCCCGGCATCTGCGACAACCTGATCACCGATCACAAGCCGCTGACCCGCCTCTACCGCAAGGCCCGCAAAATCCCCGGTATCAAGCGCGTCTTTGTCGCTTCGGGCCTGCGCTACGACCTGGCCGTGCGCGATCCGGAATACATCGAAGAGCTGGTGACCCACCATGTCGGCGGCTATCTGAAGATCGCCCCCGAGCATACCGAGGAGGGGCCACTCTCGAAGATGATGAAGCCGGGCATCGGCACCTTCGACACCTTCAAGGAGATCTTCGATCGCGCCTCAAAGAAGGCGGGCAAGAAGCAGTACCTGATCCCCTACTTCATCGCCGCTCATCCGGGCACGACGGATACCGACATGCTCAACCTGGCCCTGTGGCTGAAACGGCACAGTTACAAGGTGGATCAGGTGCAGGCCTTCCTGCCCTCACCCCTGGCCACGGCCACGGCCATGTACCACACAGAGCGCAACCCGCTGCGCAAGGTGGGCAGCCGAAGCGAGAAGCTGTTCATCCCGCGGCGCAAGAAGCAGCGCGAGCTGCACAAGGCACTGCTGCGCTACCACGATGCCGAGAACTGGCCGCTGATCCGCGATGCGCTGAAGCGGATGGGCAAGAGCAACCTCATCGGCGACGGACCGGAGTGCCTGGTACCGGCCTGGCAACCGAAAGGCACGAACGAGAAGGGCGCTACTGCCATGAAGCGGCCGGTACGCAGAAAGAGCGCGCGGGCAGGCTCAAGCAGCCATCCGCGCAAAAGCGGCTCCCGCCGCCGCTAGACCGCCGCTGCTACAGCCAGAGCCCCCCGGAAGTTACGCTATCCGGAAAAATTGCGAATTCGGCAATCATCCTCTATTTTCACCTACCGGGAGGGAGGTGTCATAACCTCCGAATATTCGACCCGGAGGTTATCCAAGCATGATTCTGACCAATCTCGAAAGCGTTTCCGGCAAACGCATTACCAAGCATCTCGGTGTGGTGACCGGCAGTACCGTTCGCGCCAAGCATGTCGGCCGCGATATCATGGCCAGCCTGAAAAACATCTTCGGCGGCGAACTCACGGGCTATACCGAACTGCTGCAGGATTCCCGCGATGAGGCGATCGCGCGCATGGAGCAACAGGCCAAGTCGATCGGTGCCAATACCGTCCTGAATATTCGGCTGACCACCTCTTCGGTGGCACAGGGAGCCGCCGAGCTTTTTGCCTACGGAACGGCGGTTGTCGTGGAAGACGAGCATGCTTGATATTGCGGTTTTCCTGATCCTGATGCTGCTCGGCTACGGCTTCGGCCGCCTGGCCGAGAAAAATCACTATACCAGGATTATCCAGCGCGAACGTAGACTGAGAAAACTTCCCGCCGTCTCCAGCAAAAAACTGCCGAAGATGACCAACATGGAGAATGCACTTGTGGCCGGTAATGTCGTGATCTCCATCGACTACTTCAAACATTTCCTGGCCAGCCTGCGCAACTTTTTCGGCGGACGTGTCACCGCCTACGAATCGCTGCTCGACCGGGCCCGGCGCGAAGCCATCCTGCGCATGAAAGAGCAGGCGCACGCCATGGGGGGCAAGGTCATCTTCAATGTGAAGCTGGAAACTTCTTCGATCTACAAAGGCCGGCGAAACAGCATCGGCTCGGTCGAGATGCTGGCCTACGGCACCGTACTGATTCCCAGGCGTTGAAATACAGCAACCCCCTGCCACCGGAGGGAATCAACACCACGGCGGAACATCCATTGAAGGAGTTCGCCCTGTTGACTGGGGCCCTGATTGCGCTGGTCGTCGCCTTTGTGGCCGTCGTCGGGCTGTTTACCGAAAAGTTTGCCCCCTATATCCCCTTCAAAACCGAAGTGTCGATTGCCAATACGCTCGCGCATTCGATTCCGGATGGCGACGACGAGGTCGAAACATGGCTGCAGCACCTTGCAGACAAACTCGCCGCCGCACAGGGCATGCCGGAAGGGATCAGCGTCACGGTCCACTACGTCGATAACGGAACCGTCAACGCCATGGCTTCGCTGGGCGGACACATCATCATGTTTCGCGGTCTGATGGAAAAACTGGGCAGCGAAAACGCGATCGCCATGGTCCTCGGGCATGAAATCGCCCATATCCGTTACCGGCACCCGATCCAGAAACTCGGCCGCAGTGCCGTCATCTCACTGGCACTGACTGCGATCGGTTTCTCAGCCAATGATGCCGGAGGCATTCTCGGCGATACCGGCCTGCTGACCGAACTGAGTTTCAGCCGCAGCCAGGAACAGCAGGCCGACGATGCCGCCCTGCAATCACTCGACCACTGCTATGGCCATGTAAACGGGGCGACCGAGCTGTTCGAAACACTCATGAAAGAGGAGCCGGAAACCTTGCTCAGAACGCCCCTCTTCAGCAGTCATCCGCTCACCGAGAAACGCGTCGACCATCTTAAGGCGTTTGCCAGGGCACACGGCTGGCCGCTGAAAGGCAAACTGGTTCCACTACCCCGATCCATTCGCGAACGTTTTGCCGCCGACAGGAAAGCCGGCCATCAAACGCACAACGAGACCAGCAGTTAAGCACTAGCGAAGCAGGGAACAGGCACTCCGCCACCCTCCCCCGCAAGCCGTCAGAGCACGACGTAGTTCTTGCGGAACTTGACCACCTTGTAGAGATAGCGGCGCGTCTCCTTATACGGGAGCTTTTGGCGCAGCTGCCGGTAGACGGCCGGCGGCTCGACACTGTTGATGCGATTGACCGCCGCAGTGCGATCCCCACCCCTGGCGAAGGCCTTGAAGACGTTGCGCGTGCCGGTGTTGTAGGCCGAGATGACGCAGTACTCGCGCGAGGTCCTGTTCTCGATCCACCTGAGCTGGCGATGGCTGAGCAAGCCGAGATAGGCCGTACCCAGCTCGATGTTGTTTTCGGCATTGAGCAGGTAGCGCTTGGACGGTGTCGCCTTGCGCCCCTTCACCACCTGATAGGCCTCGCGCCCGCCGCTTGAGGGCACCAGCTGCATCAGGCCGTAGGCCGGGGCCGGGCTCACCGCGAAGGGATTGAAGTTGCTCTCGGTACGGATCACCGCAAAGACGAGGCTGGGGCTGACATCGTATTTCGCCGCATAGCGCTCCACCATCGGGCGATACTTCTCGGCCTGGGCATGGCTGAAGTTGCTGACCATATTGATGCTGACAAAGCTGGCCTGCTTCTCGCCCCCCTTCAGCTTCACCTGCCGCTGTTGCATGCGGCTGCTCAGAAGAAAGTCGGCAAAGGCCTCGGCCCGTTTCGGCGAATCGATACTGCGCCCCTGCCGGTCCTCGACCAGGCCGAGCAGGTAGGGCTCCTTGTCGCTGGTCAGCGTGATCGATCGATCCGAGAAGAGATCGACGGCGCGCGGGTCGTTGGGGGTGAGCAGCGTAGTAACGATGGCGTTCTTCAGGCTCTGCGCAGGTGCCGCATCATCGACCGTCTCCACGGTAACCACGCCCTTATCGAAATCGACGATCGCCCGGCTCTTGTAGTTCTGGGTGTATTTCACATAGCGGGTACGCGAAGGCATACGCGCATCGCTGCCCCACTGCCTGCCGACATTGACATCGAGCAGGGCAAAGAGGTGACCGGTGGCATATTTGACACTGCGCGCGGCCTGCACCGCCTTGACCGGATTATTCCTGTAGGAGCGGGCAACGCTACGCGCCGCTGCGGCGGGACTGCCGCTGCCGGCGATCGCGGCAATGGTGCGCACCGTGCCGGAGGTGGCCAGGGCCAGAGCGTGGTCGGCCTTGTTGCAGCCGGTCAGCGTGAGCAATGCCAGCAGGGATACAATGGCAACCTTGTTCATAACTGGGCCGATACTACCTCAAACCGGACAAAACGGGAAAGCGGAGCCCCTGCGCCCATGGTGCAGCGCTCCGTACTCGTATGGAACCGGCGCCAGGGCCTAACACGAATTTCGATGGCGCCGACACGGCCATTTCTTCGGCCCTGCAAGGCATTGCGAGCGTGGCGTGCTCATTGCACACAAGCGAGCGATAACGCGGCAGGACGGAAAAATCGCCTATCCCTGAAGGGCTGCGCCCCAAACCGAAATTAGTGTTAACAGGCCCTAGTTAAGGGCTGTCGGCACCGCCAGTGTGAACATCGGAACCGGGGCCTGAAACGGGGTGCCATCCTCGGCCACCATGCTGTAGTGCCCCTCCATGCAGCCCACCTCGGTGGGCAGGACACAGAAGCTGTTATAGCGATGGACCGCCCCCGGCAGGATCACCGGCTGCTCGCCGATGACACCTTCCCCCTCCACCTCCTCGCAATCGCCATTGGCATCGGTGATCAGCCAACGCCGACTCATCAGTTGCGCGGCCATGCTGCCTGCATTGCGGATGGTGACATGGTAGATAAAGACGAAGTGGCCATCCTCCGGCTCGGAGTGCTCCTCGGCATATTCGGGTTCGACCTCGACAACGATGTGGTAGGGCGATTGATCCATGAACGCTCCATTGAGAAGAAACCAGTTATACCCGACAGTAGAAAGCCCGTGCTGTCATCGCAAGTTCCGGGAGCTTAGCGCAAAGCAAGCCATGCCCTAACCCCGATCGGGCAACGGGAATGCCATGCTCACGACCAGGCCTGCACCGGGAGCATTCGCAGCCCCGATCTCGCCCCCGCAGATGCGGCAGGCGCGGGCCGCAATCGCCAGCCCCAGACCATGGCCGCCGCTGTCGCGATCGCGGGCCTCATCCACCCGGTAGAAGGCATCGAACAGGCGCGGCAGCGCCGCCTCCGGCACGCCCGGGCCATGATCACGCACCTCAAGCAGCAGATGCCCCTCCTCGATCCGGGTCCCGGCCTCCACCGCAGTACCGGCAGCCGTGTACTTCATGGCATTGCGCACCACATTATCGATGGCCGAACGCAACAGCAGGGCATCGCCGCGGATCACTCGCCCGGTCTCCGTCGTCACCCGCACCTGCTTATCCTCGGTGCGATATTCGAATTCGGCATCCGCGACCACCTCAGCCAGCAGGGCATCGACATTGCAGGGTTCCAGTGCGACGGATGCATCGTCGTTCTCCAGCCGGGCCAGAGCCAGCACATCGCCGAGCATGGCATCCAGCCGGGCCACCTCCAGATCGATGCGCGCCAGCTCCGCGGCCGCACCATCGCCCTCCGCCTTGCGCCGCGCCAGCTCCGAAGCCACACGCAGGCGGGCCAGCGGCGATCGCAGTTCGTGCGACACATCGCTGAGCAGCTGCCGTTGCGACTGCATCCCCTGCTCGATGCGCGCGGCCATGCGGTTGAAATCGTCGGCCAGCAGACCGATCGCATCGCGTCTGCGCCCGACATCGGCACGGGCAGTCAGATCACCACCGGCGAGGGCATCGGCGGCGTTGCGCAACCGCCCCAGCGGATGCGTGATGCCCCAGGCGATCAGCAGGCATACGGTAATGGAGATGATCAGTCCGATCAGCGGCACCAGATACTGATAGCGCAGCAGCACACGCATCGGACGATGCGGCAGCAGGGTCACCACATACAACCCGGGAGCGGTGTTCAGCTGCACCGATACCACCCGGTGCGCGGCCTGATGGCTCTGGGCGACCCCGGCCAGGTGATCCGTATCGCCGAGATGGCGCATCACCTCCGGCGGCGGCCTGCGCCCTTCCAGGTCCTGCCAGTGATCGCGCGGGGCGGCATGCACGATCAACAGCGGAAACGGCAGGCGCTGGCGCATATGGCGCAGCCAGGAGTGGAGCCCGCGCGATCCGCGCTCTTCGTACACGGCCTCGGCCGAGGCGGCCATCGCCTCGATGCGCTGCAGATGATGCTGGGAAATCTGCTGCTGGCCGGCCAGGTAATCGGCGGCCAGGAAACTCAGGCCGCCCGTCGCCACCATGGTCAGCAGGAACCAGAAAAAGAGTTTCCAGAACAGGCGACTCATAAGCCCTTCACATAGAGATAGCCGACATTACGCACCGTCTTGATGCGCTCGCCACCATCGGGAAGCTCGCCCAGCTTGGACCGCAGATGACTGATATGCATATCGAGGCTGCGATCATAGGGCTGCAGGCGGCGCCCGAGTGCCGCCTCACTGAGCTCCGCCTTGCCGACCACCGAACCGGCCGACTCCAGCAACACCCGCAACACCTCGAACTCGGTACTGGTCACGACCACTTCATGCCCTGCCTGCACCACCGTGCGGCTAGCCTGGCGCAACTCGATATCGCCGATATGCAGCTCTCCTGCCACCGTCTCCGGTTGAGCTGTGGTTCGGCGCAGGATGGCGCGGATGCGCGCCACCAGCTCGCGCGGATTGCATGGCTTGGGCAGATAATCATCGGCACCGATCTCCAGCCCGACAATGCGGTCGACCGGGTCACCCCTGGCTGTCAGCATGATCACCGGCAGGTTGCTCCCCTCACGCAGACGGCGCAGCACCTCGATACCGTTCAGCTTCGGCATCATGATATCGAGCACGACAATATCCGGAGATGCTTCGGCCACGGCTGCCAGGGCGGCCTCACCGTCATGGGCCGCCGTCACCTGCATGCCCTCCATCTGCAGATAATCAGAAAGCAGGGCGACCAGTTCACGGTCGTCGTCGGCCAGCAGTACGCGTATCGCTTCGTTCATGCAGCCAATGTGCCACATGCACGCCTGCTGCGGAACTGCCCGCATGCCTCGCTTTACAATTCTTTACACCCTTCCGACACAACTTTTCCGTAAGCTTGCCCATCCTGACACCAGGCCAGCCAGTATTGCCGTTGTCGGCCATGCCGGCACCCATTCCACTGCAAGGAGCAGACGATGAAGAAGAGCATTATTCCCGTAGCCGCCATGGTCGCCATCGCCTTCGGCAGCATAGCTGCCCAGGCCGATGACAACCGTCCCTACCGCGACGGCAAACCCGGCATGAACAATGCCAAGAAGCAGGACCACTTCCAGCGCATGGCCGAACGCCTCGACCTGAGCGATGAACAGCAGGCCCGGGCCCGCGCCATCTTCGACAACAGCCGCAAGAAGATGAAACATCTGCATGAGGAGCGCCGCGAACTGGCCCGCGCCCTGATGGAACTCGATCCGTCCGCACGTGATTACGATCGCCAGGTGCGTGCCATTGCCCGCAAGAAAGCGGATCTGACTGAAAAGAGCACCATCGAGCGGGCGGCATCGCGCAAGCAGTTCCACATGCTGCTCACCGAGGAGCAGCGGGCCAAAGCTCGTGAGATGCGCAAGCAGTTCAGGGAGCGCATGGAGCGCAAGCGAGATGGCAACTGGAAGGATCGTAAAGGCGAGCGGCGCGATGGCGGCTGGAACGAACGCGATCGACCTTCTGAACGCCAGGATCGCGGTCGACCAATGTAACGCGTCTGCCCGACTTGCAACGGGGCGGCCATGAGGCCGCCCCGTTTGCATTCACGTCATGGCTACTGCCCCTGCCTGGGCTGGTCCCGCCGCACAAGCCGCAGATGTTTCACCCCGCCAATGGCCGTAGCCACCTCCTCCAGGGCCCGGCGCACATGCTCGCTCACATCACGCCCGGCCAGCAGCTTTCCGGCCGCCTGGACACGCGTTCGATCGAAGGCCCTGCGAGCCGCAGCCCTTGCCTCCTCACCGCTGAGGGCATCGAAGCGGGCCCAGCCGACCTCGGTTTCGATCTGCAAGCCCGAAAGATCAGTGGCCGTGTTCAGCACCTCGACTCGATCCACGGCGACGGTCATCACTCCATCTTCAAACGACAGCACATGCACGGCCTGCGGCCGTACCCCGTAGTAGACACGCACCGGAGCGCGCACCACCGACTCGGTACGTCCGCGCGGCAATGTCAGGCCGAAAAGATGAAAAAAAGCGGCACTGCTCCAGCGCTGCTCGTGCATGGTTTCGACGAATCCGGCCTGGATGGCGGCATCGGGAGCGATACGCAGCAGCCGATCGCTGAACTGCTGCTCCACCCGCCAGCTCTGCCACTGCGGCATCAGATAAATCCCGGCGCCGGCCACGATGATGAGCAGCAGCAGGAAACGGGCGATGAAACGTCTTAGCATGACCGGATTCAAGCACAGATCGCCCGACAAGCGCAGTGACCCCACCCACACCGTGAAATGATACCTCTACATCATCGCGGCCAGAGCCTAGAATGACGGCATGACCAACAACAACATCTTCAAGAAGATCACCATCGCCAACAACCTGCGTCACTTCGAAATCAAGGAGATTTTCGAGCTGGGTGGTTTCGAACTCAGCAGCAGTCGCATCAAGTCATTCATGGCCGGTTCGCAAAACAAGAATTACGAAAAGCTCTCCGATGAACTGTTCGAGGGCTTTCTCAACGGCTTCATCATCTACTCCCGTGGGCCGGTGGATGACCCCACCCTGCTGCCACGCACCATCGAAAACTACATCATCGGGCTTATCGAATCGGGCAATCGCGATGCCCTGCAGGAGATTCGCTGCCTGATTGATGATGCCAGCGATGAACTGGACAAGGCCCCCTGACCACCTGCCGCGGCCCGGCATCGCATCATGAGTTGTTCAGCGGCACGGCCTGCTTGTGGAGACACGCCTTTTAGGCGTTAATCTCCTGATATGAGTCACAACGGCATCGATTCCGCACCGGCACAACTGCTTCGCCTGGAACAGATACGGCTGCTCTATGCCGCCATGCCGGTGACCATTATTGCCACACTGATCAATGCCTCGGTACTTCTCTACTTCGAGTGGAATGCCGTCGAGCATCGGCTTCTGCTCACCTGGTTTGGTGCCCTGTTCCTGATCACCGGCACCCGGCTCATGCTCACGCTGGCATTTTTCCGCTCCCGCCCCGGCATTCACGGCATGAAGTCGTGGGAGTCCTACTTCATTGGCGGGGCCATTTCCGCCGCCATTACCTGGGGTTGTGCCTCATTCATCCTCTTTCCGCCCGATTCGATCGCTCACCAGGTATTCCTCGCCTTCATCATCGGCGGCATGGCAGCAGGCTCCATCACATCCCTTTCGCCGCTGCGCATCACCGTTTTCGCCTTTCTTTTCCTGACCCTGCTACCCCTGAGCATCCGTTTTTTCATGCTCGGCAGCGAACTGACCGTCGCCATGGGCATTCTCACCCTGCTCTTTCTCGTACTGACCTCGGCCAATGCCCTCAAGTCGCACCAGACCATTGTCCAGAACATCGCCCTGCGACTTGAAAGTGCCGAGCGTGAGCGGGCCATCCGCCGCTCGGAAAGGAAACTGCGCGAGAGCGAAGAGACCTATCATGGCATCTTCAACAGCCTGCAGGAGTCCGTCTACATTCAGGATGAACAGGGGCGTTTCCTCGACGTCAATGAAGGGGCCATTCGCATGTACGGTTATCCCCGTGAGCGCTTTATCGGTGAAACACCGGAATTTCTTTCCGCCCCCGAGCACAATGACCTGACGCAGATTGCCGCCTTGGTGGACAAGGCCTTTCACGGTGAAGCGCAACAGTTCGAATTCTGGGGCCTTGATGCCAGTGGACGCGAATTCCCCAAGGATGTACGCGTCTATCCGGGCGAGTATTTCGGCCAGAAGGCCGTGATTGCCATCGCCCAGGATATCAGCGACAAGCGCATGCTCGAGTCACGCCTGCTGCAATCCCAGAAGATGGAGGCCATCGGCCGTCTGGTCGGCGGCATCGCCCACGACTTCAACAACACCCTGGCGGCCATCATGGGCAACCTGCATCTTGCCCGCCTGAAGATCGACCAGCGACAAACGCTGACCGAGAAGCTCGACAACATCGACAAGCTCAGCGCCCATGCCACGGCCATCGTCCAGCAACTGCTCACCTTCGCCCGCCGCGACATGGTTGAGACTGGCCCCGTCGCCCTGACATCGTTCCTCAAGGAGCAGATACGCCTGGCCGAAACGATCGTGCCCAAAAACATCGAGCTCTCGTTCGACCTGTGTGAAGAAGAGCTTCACACCACCGGTAACCCGGTTCAGCTGCAGCAGGTTCTGATGAACCTGCTCAACAACGCCCGCGATGCCCTTGCCGCCACCGAACAGCCGAAGATCACCTGCTCGATCCGCCCTTTCAAACCCACTCCGGCCTTTTGCCGCAAGCATCCGGATATCACAGCCGACAGATTCGCCCTCCTGAGCCTGTCCGATAATGGCAGCGGTATTCCCGCAGCGATCAGGGAGCATATCTTCGAGCCCTTCTTTACCACCAAAGAGGTCGGCAAAGGCACCGGCCTCGGCCTGGCCACCACCTATGGCGCGGTTCAGACCCACAAGGGCATTCTTGAGGTGGAGAGCAGCCCCGGCCAGGGCACCACTTTCCTCATCTATCTGCCCCTGCTCGATGCCGCCCGGGCAGGCCGCCCTGAAGAGACGGGGTCACACTGGCAGGGCATCCGAAAGGGCCACGGTGAAACCATCCTGCTGGCCGACGATGAGGAAGCCCTGATCGACTCCATGCAGGAGGTACTCGAGCACTACGGCTACCGCGTGCTCACGGCCCGCGACGGCGAACAGGCCATCGCAACATTCACCGCACATCGCGACCGGATCGACCTGGCGATCCTGGACGTGGTGATGCCCGGCCTCGACGGGAGCGAAACTGCCCGCCGCATTCGGGAATCGGATTTGTCGACCCCCATTATCTTTATCACCGGCTACGACAAGGAGTATGCCCTGGGCCAGCGTGAACCCATCCGGCACAGCCTGATTCTCAGAAAGCCCGTGCCGGTGGAGATGCTGACCCACAGCATTGAAAAAATGCTCCGCACTAGCCCGTAAACGGCTTACCCCCTGCATATAAATGATCTACAATATAAGGGGATATTCTTGTGATATAACTCACACATCAAATTAGTCCGTTTGCGCTATGCTATAAAGCTGGCCTCAATGCGCTTGAAGGACACAGGAATTACGGATGATATGCGCGGATTCACACTGATAGAACTATTAGTCGCCATGGGCATCCTGGCCATCTTGCTGGGCATTGCCGCCGTGAGTATGCGCGGTCTGGACAATCCACTCAACGATGCCGTACAGCAGGTTTCGGGCTCGCTGAAACAGAGCCGTCTTAAGGCAATGTCCAACACCAACGCCTATCGTGTCAAACCAGCCAGCAGCACCCAACTCAGCGTCGAATACGCCAACAACTGTGCCGCTTCGACCTGGACACATGCCACCGCATTCGAGCGTAGCCTTCCTGAAGGTATCATCTTCAATAGCACAGCCTGGAGCGTCTGCTTCAACAGCCGCGGCCTGGCGGACAGTGCAATCAACGTCGTTCTGGTACGCCAGAAAGACAACAAACAACGGAGCATCCAGGTTCTACTCGGCGGTGCGGTGGTGCAGCCATGACGACACCGGTGCGCCAGGAAGGCTTCTCCCTGATCGAATCGCTGGTGGCATTGGCGATCCTGGCCATCGTCATGGGCAGCCTGATTCCCGGCTTTGTTTACTACAGCCGCACCAATACCGGCATGGAAACACGCATGGAGGCGGTCGCCGCGGCCCAGCAGGTGCTCGACGAGCGTCGCACGGTTAACCCGGCCTCCATGCCCTCCAGCGGCAGCACGACCCGCAATGTCACGATCGGCAATCGCACATTCACGACCCGCATCCGCTACTGCCTGCAGTCGAGTTACTGCGGCGCGAACACACGGCATATCACCGTCGAGGTTGAATACAATGGCTCCCAAGTTTATCGCACCCAGACTGTCTATACCCAGCTCAAGTAAAGGTTTCAGCCTGATTGAGATGATGATCGCGCTCACGATCACCATGATCGTGGTCGCCGCCGCCTGGTCGCTGACGATGCATGTCCGCAACCTGTATCTGATGGATCAGGCACGCACGACCCTGAACCAGAACCTGCGCGGCGGCATGGAGGTCATGGCTGCGGATATCCGCCAGGCGGGCGAGCGTCTGCCGACCGATCCGCTCAATCCCAACAACATTTTGCCCCTGACCATCATCAACGGCACCTCCGGAGCCAGCGACGAGGTCATTATGCGACGCAACATTCTCGATGCCGTACTGCCGGTCTGCATGGATATTCACGGCGGCAGCAATCAGGATAACGTCAAAATCGCCGACTCGGGTCCACACCCCGCACCGGGCTGCTCTCCGGTGCCGGACCTCAACGGCGACGGCTGGCCGGACAATCTGGAGGAGTGGCGCAACTACCGCCTGAACAACGGCGGCTCCGTGCGTATCTATGTCTATGATCCGGTCACCGGTGACGGCGAGTTCGTCACCTACGACGCCGAGGACGGCTCCCAGTTCAAAATTCATAAAACCCACGGTGCCTGGCAGCACGACTATCCGGATAACCACAATCCACGCGTCTATATGCTTGAGGAGCGGCGCTACTTCCGTAACGGCAATCGCCTGCGCCTGCAGTTAAACGGTTCGGTCAACTACGATGTCACCACCGATGTCACCGACTTTCAGGCCCAGGCCCTGATGAACGACGGCAGTGTACTGAACAGCGTCAGCACCGGCGTCAACTGGCTTGATGTCGAAGCGATCCGCATCACGCTGGACGGCCAGACCACCGTCGGCAAGGAGAGCTACAGCGGTTCGCTGAGCATGCAGCTCTTCCCGCGCAACATTCTCTCCAACTGACAGGAGGCCAACATGAGCACCATGCGGCTACGGAACAGTCAACAACACGAGCAAGGCTTCGCCCTGATCACGGTCATGGTCATGGTCGGCGTACTGGCCGCCCTGATCACCGCCTACTTCACCATCACCATGAACGAGACCTCTTCCCAGCGCTCCCAGGCAGCACTGAATACCGGCTTCAACGCCGCCGAGGGTGGCCTGAACCTGCGTGCCATGGCCCTGCGCTCCATTTTCCAGGGCTACAACTCCCCGTCCGGCACGCCGCCGGTCGACTGCCAATCGGCCAACAGCGCCGACCACGGCTCGGGCGACTACGCCTGCACCACCTACAGCATCGGCAAACGCACGGCCACGACCTACATGACCGACAACCCGAACAACCCGGTGGCCATCACCATTCCGGGCGGCGAGCTCTACGCCGGCCTCAACGCCCAGGAGTACACCTACAACATCTACTCCGAAGCCGGCCTGGATACGAGCAAGCCGGAAGCGATCGTCATGCTGCGCACTAAGGTGCGGCTGGTGCCGCTCTTCCAGTTCGCCGCCTTCTATAACAAGGATCTGGAGGTCCTGCCGGGGGCCGACATGACCCTCTCGGGCCCCATCCACGTCAACGGCGACCTCTATGTGCAATCCGGAAGCTCGTCGAAACTGGCGATCGCGGGCCAGACGACCGTGACCGGCAAGCTTTATCACGGCCGCAAGGATGCGGATAGCTGCGACGGCAAGGTCACCATCACTGATGCCGGCGGCACGCCCGTCTATACGCCCTACAGCTCGGCCTCATCCAGTTGCACGGGCTCGCGCAAGGAGATCACCACCTCCGACCTCCCCGCTTGGGGCGGCAATGTCCAGCTTGGTGTCGATGCCGTACAGGTACCGCCGCCGGAGGATCTCGATCCGGTGCCGGGTGCGGCCTACTGGGACAGGGCCGATCTTCGGCTGGTGCTGAAACTGAACGGTGGCGGTCACTTCATGGGCTTTGAGATTCGCAACGCCGATGACTCGCTGAACGCAGCCGCCACCAACGACCTGACCAGCTATTGCGGCAGCGCGGTCGATTACTCCAGCCAGACCAGCTCGCCGCACGGCCTCTACAACCCGCGCGAGGGCAAGTGGATCACCATGCTGGACGTCAACCTGCGCTCCCTGCTCACCTGCGCCCAGGCTCACTACACCACAATCCTCGATGGCCGCCAAATTGATGACACCACCGAGGGCGGCCTGGTCTTTCACTTCTCCGTGGACGGCCCGAACTCGAACACCATCAACAATTATGGCATCCGTCTGCGCAACGCTGCCCGGCTCGCCTCGACCAACGGCACCGACCCGGCCATCAAGGGCCTGACCGTGGTTACCAACCAGGCTCTCTATGTGCAGGGCGACTACAACAGTATCGGCAAAAAACCGGCCGGCTTTCTGGCCGACTCCTTCAATGTTCTCTCCAACAACTGGAGCGATGCCGACAGCTACGACAACAGCAGTAGCTGGAATCATCGCATCGCCTCCTCAACCACCATCAATGCAGCTGTCATGTCCGGCACAGACAGCACCGGCAATGCCGAAGGCACATCGGGCCAGGACAGCGGCGCCTACAACGGCGGCCTGGAGAACTATCCCCGCTTCCTGGAACAGTGGAGCGGCAGGACACTGACCTATCGCGGCTCCTTCGTCAGCCTCGATTTACCACGACACGTCAACGGCGCCTGGCACTACGGCAATCCGCAGTACACGGCTCCCAACCGCGATTTCGGCTACGACACCGACTTCAACAACGCGGCCAACCTGCCGCCTCTGAGTCCGCGCTTCGTCTATCTGCGCCAGGAGATCTTCGACCGCACCTACGCGCGCTGATCGATCGGACGTCTTAACGCAAAAGGGCCGCATCGAATGATGCGGCCCTTTTTAATTGTGCAGCTAAGAAGCCTGTTACTTATGGTATTGCACCGACTCCTCACGCACGGCCTTGAAGAACTCGATGGCGTGTTCAGGCGGCACATCGGGCGTAATGCCATGGCCGAGGTTGAAGACATGGCCGTTGCCGCGACCAAAGCGAGCCAGGATATCCTTCACCTCGGCGCGGATACGCTCGGGCTTCGCATAGAGCATGGTCGGGTCCATGTTGCCCTGCAGGGCCACACGGTCGCCAATACGCGCCTTGGCCACATCGATATCGATCGACCAGTCCAGACCCACGACGTCACAGCCGGTATCGGCAATCGCCTCAAGCCAGCCCATACCGCCCTTGGTGTAGAGGATCACCGGCACACGCCGGCCCTCGTTGGTACGCGTGAGCTGCGAAACGATGCGCTGCATGTAATCGAGCGAGAACTCCTTGTAGTCACGCGTGGTCAGGATACCGCCCCAGGTGTCGAAGATCTGCACGGCCTGGGCACCGTTGGCGATCTGGGCATTCAGATAAGCCGCCACGGAATCGGCCAGCTTCTCCAGCAGCAGATGCATGGTTTTCGGCTCGTTGAAGGCCATCGCCTTCACCTTGGAGAAGTTCTTGGAACCACCGCCCTCGACCATGTAGGTCGCCAGTGTCCACGGGGAACCGGTAAAACCGATCAGCGGCACACGACCATTCAGTCCCTTGCGGATGGTGCTCACTGCATCCATGACATACTTCAGCTCCACCTCCGGATCGGGGATGGGGAGCTTTTCGACATCGGCATGGCTGACGATCGGCTGCGGAAACTTCGGCCCCTCGCCGGTACCGAAGGTGAGCTCCATACCCATCGCTTCCGGGATCACCAGGATGTCGGAAAAGAGAATCGCCGCATCGGCACCGAGGATATCGATCGGCTGCAGTGTCACCTCGCAGGCCAGCTCCGGATTCTTGCACAGATCCAGAAAGCCGCCGGCCCGGGCACGCGTTTCGCGATACTCCGGCAGATAACGGCCTGCCTGGCGCATCATCCATACCGGCGTACGCTCAACATCCTCGCGCAGACAGGCGCGCAGAAACAGATCATTCTTCAATTCACTCATGCTTATATCCTTTATCACGCAACGAGAACCAAGATCGCCAATACGCAACGTATGTCAAACCCCGGCAGCACCTTGCGCCCTCCCCCTTTATCGATAAAGGAAGTGCTGCACATGCAGCTCTTCCCAGTGGGCCACGTAAGGCCCGCCAAAATCGTACATGTTCCTGTTCGATTTTGTGAGCAAAGGCGAATCCACGCTTTGCCTTTACGGACTGATTTTTGGCAGGAGCCAATAAGTCAGTCCCAGAAATAGCCTTCCGTCGGACTGGATGCACTGGCAAAGGCGCGCCTGGGCATACGTCCGGCGAGAAACGCCTGACGCCCGGCGCGCACGGCATCGCGCATGGCACGCGCCATACCGCACTCATCTTTCGCCTCGGCAATGGCGGTATTGATCAGGCAGGCATCCGCCCCCAACTCCATGGCACGCGCAGCATCGCTGGCCGTACCGATACCGGCGTCGACCACGATCGGCACACTGGCCCGCTCCTTGATCATCCGGATATTGAACGGGTTGGCAAGGCCACGCCCGGAGCCGATCGGATTCCCCAGCGGCATCACGGCCACGCATCCGATCTCCTCGAGTCTTCTGGCCACGATCGGATCATCGTTGGTATAGACCATCACCTCGAAATCCTCGGCCACCAGCGTCTCGGCCGCCTTGATCGTCTCGACCACGTTCGGGTAGAGGGTCTCCTGATCGCCCAGCACTTCCAGTTTGACCAGGTTCCAGCCACCCGCCTCGCGCCCCAGGCGCAGGGTGCGCACGGCATCCTCAGCCGTATAGCAGCCGGCGGTGTTCGGCAGAATGGTGTACTTCTTCGGGTCGATGTAATCGAGCAGGTTCTCCTTGCCCGGGTCGGTGATGTTCACACGCCGGATAGCGACAGTAATCATCTCCGCCTCCGCAGCCTCGGTCGCCTCTTTCGTGGTGGCGAAATCGCGATACTTGCCGGAGCCGACAATCAGTCGCGACCTGAATTCGTAACTACCAACCTTGAACACATCATCAGACATCGATTTGAAACTCCCATCCGGCCATGGCAAGACCGGCTTTAGTTAGCAGTCCGGAATCCGCACAATTCAGAACTGCGTCAAAGGCCGAAGGCGATCCACAGTCGCCGACAGCACTTCCGGCAGGAGCCGGCGAATCCATCGGGATTCGTGAGCAACAGGGAAACCGCGTTTCCTGTTACGCTTACTGGCAAAAGCCATGGATGGCTTCTGCGCTTAACAAGTCATCCGCCACCGATCATGTGGACCACCTCAAGCCGATCCCCATCCTGCAGGCAGGTATCGTCATAGGCACTTTTCGGCACCACCTCGAGGTTGCGCTCCACGGCAATCATGCGCCCTTCCAGCCCCAGTTCGGCGACCAGTGCCGCCACAGTGGCAGCCTGCACCTCGCGCTCTTCCCCGTTCAGATGAATCTTCATGATGGCCGGATTGTTCCTTTTTTGCACATTTTGGACAAATAATGACGCAATTCGCCTGCAAAACAGGCCATTTTAACCACTATTGCGTTGACCGGTTTTGCGCTGCCGCGTAGCGTGCCCCACATGCTACCAGCATCCGGCCGTGCACCCAACACATCCAAGCCAGCGCCAAAACCGGCCAACTGGCGTGGCGTGTCTGCCGGCCTGCGGGAAGCTGCCGCTGCAGCCGCCAATGATACGGATGCCGCCATCCGCATTGTACGCGAAGTGCTTGAATTCGCCCCGACCGAGCCACGTGCCTGGCAGATGCTCGGCGAGTTGCTCGGCCAGGCCGGAGCAACCGACGAGGCGGAACAGAGCCTTGAGCGCGCCCTGCAGCTGCGCAACAACAGCGGCAACAAGCCGAAGATGCCGATTTCGAAACGGCTGGCCGAGATGCTCTGGCAGAACGGTGATCGCGAGGCAGCACGCGCCATGCTGGCGATCCTGCTGTTGCGCAAGCCGCATGATGACACGCTGCTTGCACTGAAGGACACGTGGGAGGGGGAGAACGCGAAATGAACAAACTGCAGCTTCTCGTACTGCACGGCCCTAACCTGAACCTGCTTGGCACGCGCGAGCCGGGCCATTACGGCGCACAAACACTGGACGACATTAACCGGCAACTCACCGAGCTGGGCAGCTCGCTGGATGTCGAAATCAGCTCCTTCCAGAGCAATCACGAAGGCGAACTGGTGGAACGCATTCACCAGGCCGGACGCGAGGGCGTTGATGGCATCATTATCAATCCGGCCGCCTACACCCACTCGAGCATCGCACTGCGCGATGCCCTGCTGGGTACCGGCATACCGTTTGCCGAAGTGCACCTTTCAAACATTCATCGCCGCGAAGATTTTCGCCATCGCTCCATGCTGGCGGACGTTGCTGTGGGCAGCATCACGGGTTTTGGTGCCGCCTCTTATACCATGGCGCTGCGCGGCCTGACCGAACATCTAAGAACAAATCAAGGAGAATGACGTGGACATTACGCAAATCCGCAAACTGATCAAACTGATCCAGAGCACCGACGTGACCGAGATCGAGGTTACCGAAGGCGAACATACCGTTCGGATTTCCCGCCACCAGAATATGCCGGCTGCCGCGCCGGTTGCCCCGCAGGCTTTCGCGGCCCCGGCCGCTCCGGCGGCAGCAGCCCCGGCCGCACCCGCAGCTGCCGAGTCCGCACCTGCGGACGAGCATACCGTCAAGTCCCCGATGGTCGGCACCTTCTACCGCTCTCCCGCTCCGGATGCCGATCCGTTTATCAGCGAGGGACAGCGCGTCAAGAAGGGCGATATCCTCTGCATCATCGAAGCCATGAAACTGATGAACGAGATCGAGGCCGAATACGACGGCATCGTTGAAAGTGTCCTGGTCGAGAATGCATCTCCGCTCGAATACGGCCAGCCGATGTTCGTCATTACGCCACAGTAAACCGGGAAGCCTGCATGTTTCATAAAGTCCTGATTGCCAATCGCGGCGAGATCGCCGTGCGTATTATCCGCGCCTGCAAGGAGCTGGGCATCCAGACCGTGGCCGTCTATTCCGAGGCGGATCGCGAGGCGATGCATACGCGCCTGGCTGACGAGGCTGTCTGCATCGGCCCGGCCCAGGGCGCACTCTCTTACCTGAACATTCCGGCCATCATGTCGGCCGCCGAGGTCACCGATGCCGAGGCGATCCATCCTGGCTACGGCTTCCTGGCCGAAAACGCCGAGTTTGCCGAGATCGTCATCGAATCCGGTTATACCTGGATCGGTCCGTCACCGGAGTCCATGCGTATCATGGGCGACAAGGTTTCGGCCAAGATCAAGATGCAGGAGGCCGGCGTACCGCTGGTCCCCGGCTCCGACGGCGCGGTAAAGAGTGTCGAAGAGGCCAGGAAAATCGCCCGCGACGCCGGCTTCCCGGTGATCGTCAAGGCGAGTGCCGGCGGTGGTGGCCGCGGTATGAAAGTAGTCCATTCCGAGCCGGCCCTGCCGGGTGCCTTTACCAAGTGCCAGACCGAAGCGGGTGCCGCCTTTGGTGATGATACGGTCTTCATCGAGAAATTCCTCGAGGAGCCGCGCCACATCGAAGTGCAGGTCATGGGCGACAAGCACGGCAATGTCGTGCACCTGTTCGAGCGCGAATGCTCGATGCAGCGCAAGAACCAGAAGGTGCTCGAAGAGGCGCCGAGCGCTTTCCTCGACCCGGAAACGCGTGAAGCGATCTGTGCCGCAGGTGTCGCTGCCGCCAAGGCGGTCAACTATGTCGGTGCCGGTACCATCGAGTTCCTGATGAACCCGGACAAGAGCTTCTACTTCATCGAGATGAACACCCGCATTCAGGTGGAGCATCCGGTGACCGAAGCCATCACCGGCATCGATCTGATCGAATGGCAGCTGCGTGTTGCTGCCGGCGAGAAGCTCGCCTTCGAGCAGAAGGACCTGAAGATCAAGGGCCATGCCATCGAATGCCGCATCAATGCCGAGCATCCGTTCAAATTTACCCCCAGCCCCGGCAAGGTGGAGCTCTACCATGCTCCGGGCGGCCGTAATGTGCGAGTCGATTCAGCCGTCTATACCGGCTACAACATCCCGCCCCATTACGACTCGATGATTGCCAAGATCATCACCTATGCCCGCGACCGTGAAAAGTGCATCCGCACCATGCAACGGGCCATCGACGAGCTGGTGATTCTGGGTGTGACGTCCAATATCGAACTGCACAAGCGCCTGCTGGCCAACCCCGGCTTCCAGAATGGGGACTTCAACATCCACTTCCTGGAAAACTGGCTAAAGCAGATCCATATCTGATCGGCACGATCTCATTGGCGCCGCCCGCTCGGGCGGCGCTTTCGTTTGCAGGAGTTATCAATGATCAAGCATATTGTCATGTGGAAACTGAAAGAGCATGCGGCCGGCAACGATCGCGCCACCAATGCCCGCCTGCTGCAAGAGCGGCTGGAGGCACTGGAAGGAAAGATTCCCGGCCTGCTGAAGATTGAAGTCGGCCTTGATATTACGGGTGCAGAGGAAGCGGCCGACGTGGTGCTCTACTCGGAACTTGCCGACTGGCAGGCCCTGGAAGATTACCAGAAGCATCCGCTGCACCAGGCAGTGGTGCCCTTCGTTGGCGAAATCCGCAGCGAGCGACGCGTCGTCGATTACGAGGTCGCCGACGACTGATCCAAACCGCAGCACCGACTCATAACAAAAAGCCCGGCCGAATGGCCGGGCTTTTCTCTTGTAGCGGTGGCTTAAACGCCCGAGTACTGGGCATGCACCTCTTTGGCATGGATATCCGGCAACTTGTTCAGGGCCGCAATCAATGCCTTGGCGGAAGCCACCACAATATCGGTGTCCGCCCCCTGGCCGTTGACGATGCGATCAGACAACTGCAGACGTACCGTCACCTCGCCCTGGGCATCGGTTCCCGAGGTGATCGAGTTGACCGAGTAGAGGATCAGCTTACCATCAAAATCAACCAGCGACTTGATCGCCTTAAAGGCCGCATCGACCGGACCATCTCCCTCACCGGTCGCCTTATGACGCACACCATCGATCTCCAGCTCCACGGCCGCCACCGGCGAATCCTTGGTGCCTGATGCAGCATGCAACGATACCAGCTGGATATTCTCCTGATCGTCGGCCTGCTCATCGGAGAGAATCGACATCAGGTCCTCATCGAAGACATCCTTCTTCTTGTCGGCCAATACCTTGAAGCGCTCAAACACCGCCACCAGGCGCTCATCATCGAGCTCGACCCCAAGCTGCACATAGCGCGCCTTCAGCGCCGCACGGCCGGAGTGCTTGCCGAGCACCATGCGATTGGTCGTCCAGCCGACCGACTCCGGCGTCATGATTTCGTAGGTCTTCTGGTGCTTGAGCACACCGTCCTGATGGATACCGGACTCATGCGCAAAAGCATTGGCACCGACAATCGCCTTGTTCGGCTGCACCGGCATGCCGGTGATCTGGCTGACCAGCTTCGAGGTCGGCACGATGCGGGTAGTATCGATACCGGTGTCGATGTCGTAGCGATCCTGACGCGTTTTCAGGATCATGACGATCTCTTCCAGCGAGGCATTGCCAGCCCGCTCACCGAGTCCGTTAATGGTGCACTCGACCTGGCGGGCACCGTTCTCGACCGCAGCCAGTGAATTAGCCACGGCGAGTCCGAGATCGTTATGGCAGTGCACCGAGAAGATCGCCTGATCGGAGTTGGGCACCCGCTCAAGCAGCGTGCGAATACGGTAGCCAAACTCATCCGGCGTCATATAACCGACCGTATCCGGGATATTGATCACCCGGGCACCGGCTGCAATGGTGGCCTCGACGATACGGCAGAGGAAGTCCATATCCGAGCGCCCCGCATCCTCGGCGGAGAACTCCACCTCCGGAGCGAGGCTGCGGGCAAGCTTCACCGCCTCGACGGCACGCTCGACTACCTGATCCGGCGTCATGCGCAACTTTGCTTCCATATGGATCGGGCTGGTGGCGATAAAGGTATGGATACGTCCGTGTTCGGCCGGGCGAATTGCCTCACCGGCACGCTCGATATCCTTCGGATGCGCCCGGGCCAGACCGGCAATCGTCGGCCCCTGCACCTCTTTGGCGATACGGTGTACCGCCTCGAAATCGCCCGGGGATGCAATCGGAAAACCCGCCTCGATGATATCCACGCCCATGGAGGCCAGCACATGAGCCACCCGGATCTTCTCGTCGATATTCATCGAGCAGCCGGGCGACTGCTCGCCATCGCGCAAGGTGGTATCGAAAATGTACAAACGATCGGACATCTCTCTTCTCCTAATCATTCCATAACCCGTTCAGAGCGCCTGCATGTCGCCTCCCCCAAGGAAAAGCGCACAGCATACTTTTCGTATGTGAACACTTTTGACGCCGGAGGCGGGCAAACTGACGTTATACCCCGGAAACAAAAAAGCCGCGGGATATTCCCACGGCCTGTGCATCAATCAACCCAATTCCTCTGAACTAGATACACAGACCCCTGCCCGGCAGTAGCAGCCAAGCATCAAGCAGAAAGGTAGTCTTGTGCATATTCATGCGGCGGATTATGGCCCTGTTGCCCCTGAAAGGTCAATCCTCGGAAACCGAACTCTCGTCCGAGGCGCCCTCGGCCGCCTTGCGGCGCTTGCGTGCCAGACGATAGCGGGTCGCCTTCTGGTGCTGCCACAGGCTCATCATCGGACCATGCAGGCAGTAGGCCATCATCACCGTAAACAGCACACGGTACGGATCGGCCATCACCAGTACGATTGCCACCAGCATACCGAGAATGACCGTGAAGGAGCGACGCTGACGCAGATCGATATCCTTGCCGGAGACAAACCGCACACCACTGACCATCAGCCAGGCCAGAAATACCGAAACAAGCAGCCACAGCCATGGCACCGGCGCCAGCGCACTCTCCTCGTGGTAGAGCACAGCCGTAGCAATCAGCAGGGCCGTGGCAGGCGTAGGCAAGCCCTGGAAATAGCGCTTGTCCTGCGTATCGAGCTGCACATTGAAGCGAGCCAGTCGCAGGGCCGCACAGGCGGCGATCAGGAAGGCGGCCAGCCAGCCGATTTTGTGCAACGGCGCCAGCGCCCACATGTACATCAGTACCGCCGGTGCCACGCCAAAGGAGAGCATGTCGCACAGCGAATCGTATTCGGCGCCAAAGGCGGTCTCGGCATTGAGCAGTCGCGCCACGCGCCCGTCCAGCATATCGAACACCGCCGCCGCAATAATGGCCCAGGCCGCCAGTTCATAACGGCCCTGAACAGCCGCAATCAGGGCATAGAAACCTGCAAACAGCCCCATCGTGGTAAAGAGGCTGGGCAAGACATAGATACCCCGACGCACCGGCTGCTGTTCGCTTTCATTATGCATTACAATCCGTCCACCTCTTTACAAGAGTGCCAGCACCGTCTTGCCGGCCGTAACATGCTCGCCGACCTTCACGCACAACTCGAAACCGGCCGGAATTTCACAATCGATGCGCGAACCGAATCATGCCGACCCGCTCGCCACGCTCAACACGGTCACCAACCGCGACACAGGAGGCAATACGCCGGGCCACAAAGCCGGCGATCCGGGCAAACGCGATACGCAGTCCCTCGCTCGTCGCTTCCACACGGATCACCTTGCCATCGGCCGGCGCAATGAACAAGCCGGCCTCAGACGGAGCCAGGCGCTCCGGATCACGAAAAAACTGGTCACAGACCAGCAGCAGAAAAAGAACGGCTGCGGGAACCCACCAGCACAGAAAGAGTGCCGCCAGCAGCGGCACAGCCAGCGCAATCATAAAGGGCCAGCCCTCGGGCGCAAACGGCCGCTTACCGCGGGGATGGCCGGAAATTGCTTTGGGTTCGTTCATCGTCACGCAGGCTACATCTTAGGGAGACAATGCCAAAGCCCGGTGATCAGCATCACACTCGATGGTAGCGTTTTTTCCCCCGTTGACTAAACTAGCCACCAATGGCGCTGAATCAGGACGAAACATACAAAGTATATCAGGATCTGTACGAGATCTTCCCCGAGGATTTGCATATTGCCCGCCCCCTGATCCAGATCCTGCAGGCGCGCGAGGACACCGAACATGCCCGCAACATGGCACTGGACATGGCCCGGCGCATGCTGGCGCGCGGCCGCCCCGGCAATGCCATCGGTTTCCTCGAAATCTGCAAACAGCTGCATCACCCGGACAAAGAGCAGATCGAGGCGATGTACAGCATGGCCCAGATCACGGCCGATGGTCCGATCGACATGGAAACCGGCAGCAACAAGGTCTTTCTGCTCATCAACCAACTCTCCGACCAGGAGGCACTCGACTTCCTCAAGCAGGGGCGCCTCATCCGGGTCAGCGCCGACCAGGATATCGTCCGCCAGGGCGAAATCAGCCGCAACTTCTACCTGATTCTCGAAGGGCATATGTCGGTGCACATGGAGGCCGGCAATGGGCGCCACATCTCCCTTAGCACCTTGGAACCCGGCCACTTCTTCGGCGAATTTGCCTGTGTTTACCAGCTGCCGCGCACAGCCACGGTCACGGCGAAGCAGGACTCCCTGATCCTCGAGTTCTCCGACATCTCCATCAGCCAGCTGATGCAGCGCTCACCGCTGGCCGGCGATCGCCTGATGCGCACGGTGCAGGGGCGCCTGGTCCATTCGATGTCGTTTGGCCACCCCGCCTTTACCGACCTGCATGAAGCCGACCGAAAATGGCTGGCCGAAGAGTCGCGTGTCGTCGAGTACGACGACGGCAGTGAAATCATCAATGGCCAGGAGCCGCATGACAGCTGCTGCGTCATTATTCACGGCAATGCCGTGGTGAAATGGTACGAAAACGAAAGCCGTCACGAACGCATCCTCGAACATGGCGACATGTTCGGCGATATCAGTCCGATGATTCAGCTGCCGGAAAATGCCACGGTCATCACCGATGACCACTGCCTGGTCTGCAACATTCCGCGCAACATCTTCAAGGCGTTCATGGCTGCCTATGCCAGCTTCGACAACTGGATGCGCCAGTACGGACGCGAACGCGAAAAGTGGACGCACCGGCACCCGCAGCACCCTGCCACACCGGAAGAGTAAGCGACCCCGCCCGACCTAACCGGCCAGCGAGGCAAAACAGGCTTCGGCATGCCGGGTGATCGCAAGCTCCATCTGTTCCCTGGAAACCTCACGCCCAAGTTGCTGCATCGATGTCACCGGACGATCACGCATACCGCATGTCACAATGCCGTCAAAGTGCCGCATATTCGGAGCAATATTCACGGCAATGCCGTGAAAAGTTACCCATTTGCGACAACGCACCCCGACTGCGGCGATTTTTCTGTCGCCAACCCAGACACCAATACCCCGCTCACTGCGCCCCGCCTCGATGCCGAAATCGGCCAGGGCAAGAATCATCATCTCCTCCAGCCTCCAGACATGCCGATGCAAATCCTGCTCGGCACGGATATCGGCCAGCACATAGCAGACCAGTTGCCCGGGCCCATGGTAGGTTACCTCGCCACCACGCCCGCTTTCGAACACCTCAATTGACTCGCCGTCGAACTCTCGTCGCAAAATATCTCCGGCAGAACCGGATGTGCCGATCGTGTAGACTGGCAGGTGCTCGGTGAAGATCAGGGTCGAAGGGGCTCGACCGGCGATCATGTCGGCAACGATCGCCTCCTGCTCATCCAGCGAGACCCGATAAGGCTGGCGTGCATGGCGCACGATACGAAACAGGTCGGTTGACGATTCAGCGGTCATGCCAAAAATGCTAGCGCAGCCGCTGTCCATTGACCATGCATCCCCTTCTCTTACAATCCGCAGTCCGAGCGCAAGGGAGCCGTAGCCGTGAGTGAAGATCTATCCATCGACAAATTGAGTTTCGAAGAGGCACTGGCCCGGCTGAGCGAGCTGGTCGAAAAGCTGGAGTCCGGCCGGATGCCGCTCGAAGAGAGTGTGGCGGCCTTCGAGACAGGTGTAAAACTGTCACGCCGGTGCGAATCCCTGCTCGATCAGGCTGAACAGCGGTTGCAGGTACTCAACAGCGACGGCGACCAATAAGCCCGTGTCTGCCCCCGCCTTTCTCGCCGCACACGCCAAGCGCACCGAATCAGCCCTGGACACCATGCTCAAGGCGCGCGCGCGCGTGGTTCCGGAGCGCCTTCTCTCGGCCATGCATTACTCGCTGATGGCCGGCGGCAAACGGGTCCGACCGGCCCTGTTGCTCGAATGTTTCAAGGCCTGTGGCGGCAGCCAGTTCGATCGAACCCTCCCCGCAGCCATGAGCATCGAGTGTATGCACACCTACTCGCTGATTCACGATGACCTCCCCTGCATGGACGATGACGATCTGCGCCGCGGCATGCCGACCTGCCACCGCCGCTTCGATGAAGCCACGGCCGTACTTGCCGCCGATGCCCTGCAGGCCCTGAGTTTCGAGCTTCTGACCGAAATGGACTGTGCTGAGGCAACCGCCCTGAACCTGATCCGCTCCCTGGCCATTGCCAGCGGCTGTCAGGGCATGGTCGGCGGCCAGATGATGGACATGGAAGCGGACAGCAGCGGCGTGGACGATGTGCTGGAAGTCGAGCGTATCCACCTGCAGAAGACCGGCGCCCTGCTTCGCTGGTGCTGCGAGGCCGGTTGTCATCTCGCCGGCGGAAGCGAAACCGAGCTGGATGCCTGTTCGCGTTACGGCAAGGCAGTCGGCCTGCTGTTCCAGATTGCCGATGACATTCTCGATGCCACAGCCAGCACCGAGGCCCTGGGCAAAAGTGCCGGCAAGGATGCGGCCCAGCAGAAAGCCACCTACGTATCGCTGCTCGGACTCGAACGGGCTCGCGAGCTGGCACAGGAGATGCACGACCTGGCTATCGAGGCATGTTCATCTTTTGGTGATCGCGGAGCACACCTGCGCCAGCTGGCCACCTACATCATGGAGCGCGGCCAATGAGTGATCGCTACCCTCTGCTCGCCACCATTGGCGGCACCGCCGATCTGAAGGCGCTCTCCGAGAGCCAGCTCGAACAGCTGGCGCAGGAGATGCGCGACTACCTGATCGAGACCCTGGCCCCGATCGGCGGCCACCTCGGCGCCGGACTCGGCGTGGTCGAACTGACCATCGCCCTCCACTACCTGTTCGACTCGCCGCGTGACCGTATCGTCTGGGATGTCGGCCATCAGGCCTATCCGCACAAGATTCTGACCGGCCGCCTCTCAGGCATGCCGACCATCCGCCAGTACGGTGGCCTGTGCGGCTTCACCAAGCGCAGCGAATCCGAACACGATCCCTTCGGTGCCGGCCACGCCTCCACCTCGATCTCCGCCGCCTACGGCATGGCAATTGGCCGTGATCTTAAAGGGGCTGACAACCATGCCATCGCCATCATCGGTGACGGTGCGCTCACCGGCGGGATGGCCTTCGAGGCCCTGAACCATGCCGGCGGCAACCACAACCGTCTGCTGGTGATCCTCAACGACAACGAGATGTCGATCGCGCCCAATGTCGGTGCGATGTCCGCCTATCTGGCCCGTATCATCACCGGCCGCACCTACAGCAACGTCAAGGATGCTGCCAAACGGGTGCTGGAACGGCTGCCGGGCGCACTCGATGCCGCCAAACGCCTTGAGGAACATGTGAAAGGCATGATCACTCCCGGCACGCTGTTCGAGGAGATGGGCTTTCGCTACATCGGCCCGATCAACGGCCACGACTTCGAGCATCTCTTGCCGACTCTCGGCAACTGCAAGGAGCTCGATGGGCCCGTATTGCTTCACGTCCTGACCCGCAAGGGTCTGGGCTTCTCTCCGGCCGAGGATGATCCTGAAACGTGGCACGGCCTCGGCCCCTACGACGTTGAGAGCGGCCAGCCGATCAAGAGCAACGGTGCCCCGGCCACTTTCACACAGGTCTTTGGCGATACCCTGGCCGAGCTTGCCGACAAGGATCCGCGCATCGTCGCCATTACGGCAGCAATGCCTGGCGGCACCGGCATCGCCCGTTTCCAGAAGCGGCATCCCAGGCGCTGTTTCGACGTCGGTATTGCCGAACAGCATGCTGTCACCTTTGCGGCCGGACTGGCTGTGGAGGGAATGCGTCCGGCGGTGGCCATCTACTCCACCTTCATGCAGCGCGGCTACGATCAGATTATCCACGATGTCTGCCTGCAGAACCTGCCCGTCCTGTTCTGCCTGGATCGTGCCGGCGTTGTCGGTGCCGATGGCGCCACCCATACCGGCATGTTCGACATTGCATTCCTGCGCTGTATTCCGAATCTGACGATTATGGCTCCCAAGGATGAGAATGAGCTGCGCCACATGCTGGCGACCGCCTTCACACTCGACGGGCCGGTGGCGATTCGTTATCCGCGTGGCAACGGGTATGGACTCACGCCCGAAACAGCGGCTCCCCTCCCCTTTGCGAAGGGCGAAGTGATCGAAGAGGGGAATGATGGCCTGGTCATTGCCGTCGGCACCCGTACCCGCGATGCCCTGCAGGCGATCGAGACCTTGCGTCGTGACGATGGACGCCACTTTACCCTGCTTAATCTTCGCTATATCAAGCCGCTCGATGGCGACCTGATCCGCAAGCACCTGCGACAGGGCAAGCCTCTGGCCGTGATTGAAGAGGGCACGGCCAGCGGTGGCGTTGGTGAGGAGATTGCCGTACTGGCGCTGAAATCTGGATGGCACGGTCCGTTTGCTGCGATCGGCATGCCCGACAGCTATCCGCCTCACGGCAGCCAGGTCGAGATACTGCGCGACCTGAAACTCAATGCATCCGGGATACTCGAACAGCTGCGTGCGCTTTGACACCCCTTTCGCGCGCATCTTTAATTAAAACCATGCTGCGCATCATATCGGCCCTGTTTTGCCTGTGCCTGCTTGCCGCTCCAGCCATGGCTGCCGAAGCTGAGTATTACATCGGCCCCAGAGACGGGGCCGATATCTATAATCGTCCTGACAGTCGTGCCGATAAAATAGCTCACCTTAAGCGCCTGACCGTGGTCAGAGTTGTCGACAAGCAGCGCACCTGGTGGCGCATCGAATCATCCGGCATCAGCCCGTCTGTACGTGGGTGGGTGACTGCCGGAGCCATCCGGCAGCGCTATCAGCCCTCGACTGCCTCGCGCAAAAGCTCTTCCTTTTTCTCCGGCTTTGCCTCCATGTTTGGCTATGGGCGCACCAGCAACAATGAAAAGACGGCTGTGCTTGGCGTGCGTGGCCTGGATGAAGAGACCACCGCCAGGGCCGGCGGCCGTGGCAACACCTCTGCCGTCAAATGGATGGATACGCTTTCTGTCTCGCAAAAGGAGGTGGACAAGTTTATCCGCGACGGGGACCTGAACCCGTGATGTTGCGTCTGTTTCTCACGCTTCTGCTTTGCAGCTTTTCCCTGCCTGCCTATGCCTTTGACCTCGGGGCTGTGCTGGGCAGTCAAAGCCAGAACAGCGATGATGCCAAACGTATCAAGCGTATCGAACAGGCCTTCCGCTTTGTCAGCGCCCTCATTCCGATCTCCGATGCCGAGGAGAAGAAGCTGGGGCGTGGCGTGGCAGCCAAGGTCATCGGCAAATACGGTATTGCCGACATGCCTTATCAGACCTATTACCTGAATCTGATCGGCACGGCCCTGGCCCAGCACTCCGATCGACCTCAGCTCGGCTATCACTTTGCCATTCTCGATACCGATGACGTCAACGCCTATGCCGCCCCCGGCGGCTACATCTTTGTGACGCGCGGACTGCTGAACACGGTGCATGACGAAGCGGAGCTTGCTGCCGTGCTGGCGCATGAAATCGCCCATGTCACCGAGCGCCACATTATCAAGGCCCTGCAACAGTCACGCGTGATGCAGGTCGGTAAGGAGGCGGTTGCCGATGCCTTTGCCAAGAGTGCCGGGCCGCTATTCGACAAGATGACCGACTTTGCAACCGATGCCCTGTTCAACGGACTCAAAAAGAGTGACGAATATGACTCGGATACGAAGGCCATCGTCTATCTTGATCGCCTGGGTTATGATTACCCGGCCATGTTTGACCTTCTGAAACTGCTCGATGCCCGCCGCAAGGCCGGCCGCACCAAAGTGCTCAGCAAGACCCACCCCAATCCGCAGGACCGGATTCGTCATCTGCATGTCAATGAACGCAAACTGCATCTGGAGCCGCCGACCGGCATCCGCCTCGGCCAACGATTTGACCGCTACCAAAGCAAAAAAACAGCGTCTTGATCACCTGCTGACCGAACACGGTCTGGCAGACTCCGGCAATAAAGCCCAGCGCCTCATCATGGCAGGGCTGGTCTATGTCGATGGTCAGAAGGCGGACAAACCCGGGCATCAGTACCGCGGCAATGTCGAGATTGTAGTTCGTGAACCCCTGCGCTATGTATCCCGGGGTGGCCTCAAGCTCGTCGCGGCCCTTGAGCATTTCCATTTTGATCCACGCGGAAGCATCTGCCTCGATATCGGCGCTTCCACCGGCGGCTTTACCGACTGCCTGCTGCAAAACGGCGCCATCAAGGTTTACGCCGTCGATGTGGGGCATAGCCAGTTGCATTACCAGCTACGCAATGACGAACGGGTAATCAACCTTGAGAAGACTCACGTGAAAGACCTGACATACGACATCGTGCCCGAGCATGTCGATGCCCTGGTCATGGATACCTCGTTCATCTCGCTCGACCGCGTGCTCCCGTTTGCCTGGCCTTTCCTCAAACCGGGGGGCTGGTGCACGGCTCTGATCAAACCGCAATTCGAGGTCGGCCCCAAGCTTCTGGTCAAGGGAGTGGTAAGGGACGAAGAGGCTCGCAAGGAGGCGATTGATAAGGTCGTGGCCATGGCTGAAGAGCTTCCGGGTGCGAAGATTCTCGGTGTTACGGAGTCCCCGATTCATGGTCCCAAGGGCAATGTCGAGTACCTGCTCGGCATCGAACGCCGCGCCTGATCTGTCGCTTTGATTCCCTGCGCCCTTCTCCCCCACTAGCGTTCAATCGTGTCCACTTCCATTTCAACCGACTCCTTTTATAACCTCGGCCCCGAGCAGGTACTGCAGGCTGTCGAGAGCCTCGGTTTTCGCTGCAACGGTTACCAGCTTGCCCTGAACAGCTACGAAAATCGTGTCTACCAGGTCGGTGTCGAGCAGCCTGTCTCCGGTCAGGATTCGATTGTCGCTAAGTTCTATCGGCCCAATCGCTGGCCCGATGCGGCCATCCAGGAAGAGCATGCCTTTACTATCGAACTTGAATCGCTCGATATCCCTGTGGTGCCGCCACTGACCATCGATGCTAACACCCTGCACCGTTTCCATGATTTCCGCTTTGCCCTCTACCCTTTACGCGCAGGTCGTGCACCGGATCTCGAGGACAGCAGGCAACTGGAACAACTCGGCCGCTTCCTTGGCCGTATTCATGCCCTGGGCTCTGTCCGCCCGTTTACTCATCGGCCAATCCTTGATATCAGCAGCTTTGGCGATGACTCCTATGAATATCTGCTTGAGCAGGGCTTTCTGCCCCCTGAACTTGAGCCGGCCTACGAGCGTCTCGGCGAAGAGCTGCTTGATACCATCGACGATATTTTCGCCGCGGTACGGCCGCAACACATCCGCCTGCAAGGCGATGCGCACCCCGGAAACATCCTTTGGAAGGCAGGGCTGCAGGACGATATCGGCGGGCCTTATATTCTCGACTTCGACGATGCCCGCATGGGCCCTGCAATACAGGATTTGTGGATGTTTCTTTCCGGTGATCGGGCCCAGATGATGCACGGAATCGATACCCTGCTCACCGCCTACACCCGGTTTCATGATTTTGATACAACCGAGCTGCGCCTGATCGAGCCGCTTCGAACCCTGCGTATGATGCATTATGCTGCCTGGCTTGCCCGCCGCTGGGATGATCCCGTTTTCCGGCACGCATTTCCCTGGTTTAACAGCCAGCATTACTGGCAGGAGCATATTCTTGCCCTGAAAGAGCAGGCTGCCGCCCTGCATGAGGAGCCTTTGCAATGGATTTAGAGCATCGCATGATCGAGCTTGAGACGAAGATCTCCTATCAGGATCATATGATTCAGGAACTGAATGATGTCATCGTCAGCCAGCAGCGTCAGATCGATGCCCTGCAGCAGCAACTTGTTCGTGTGCGCGACCATCTCAAAAGCACTCACTCTTCCGGGCTTGCCCGTCCGGACGAGGAGGCTCCGCCGCCTCACTACTGATATCGACCTGCGCCGTTCGTTTATCCGTTGCCTGGCATCTGGTACCGTCTTTCTCGATGTCTACGTTCCTGATCTATTTCGCATATGCGGCGCTCTTGCTGATCCCGCTCACCTTTTTCTTCCACTACCTGTATCGCCCGCCTATGCCGCAGCCTGTTCCGACCATCACCGCACTGCTGTTCCTGCGTTGGGGCATCACGCCGGTCACACTTTACGCAGCCATGTTTCTTCTCTGCGCTGTGATTGAGGAACTGAGTGGTACCAGGCTTATCTCTTCTGCTTTTCAGCACTCCCTGCTTATCGTCATAGCCGTTGGCATCCCCTGGACCCTTGTCCTCACCCTGATTGTACTTGCAGTGGCCTCTCACCGTTTCCGGAATCAGTAAGCGTCTGTCCATCTCGGTTGAGGTCAGTCGCAGCTCAACGTTTAACTCTTCAAAATTCTATTTTTCCAGGGCAGAAGATCGTTTCCGATGCTTTACCTCAACCTTACGGCTATTGCATCTCGATCAACTCAATCGCATATCCATCCGGATCTCTGACAAACGCAATTACCGTAGTGCCATGCTTCATTGGTCCCGGCTCCCGGGTAATCGTGCCACCACCTTCACGAATTCTGTCGCAGGTGGCCTGGATATCGTCCACTCCGATAGCCACATGGCCGAAGCCATCGCCCAGGTCGTAGCTACCCGTATCCCAGTTATGGGTCAGCTCAATCACAGCCGTCTCGGACTCCTCACCGTAGCCAACAAAGGCCAGCGTGAAGCGCCCACCGGGATAATCTTTCCGACGGAGCAGCTTCATGCCGAGCACTTCTGTATAGAAGGCGATGGAACGCTCCAGATCACCGACCCGAAGCATGGTATGAAGAATACGCACGTTACAGGGTCTTCAGGAAGGCAATGACATCATCCCGATCAGCCTTGTTCGGGAAGCCGGGGAATGCCATCTTGGTATTCTTTTTCACCGCTTTGGGTTTCGTCAGCCATTTGTCCAGGGCTGCCGCATCCCACTTGGCGAACGGAACATCCGTAATCGACGGAGCCCGACCGTAGACGCCTTTCAGGCCCGGCCCGACTTTCCGTTTCGTGGAGTCGAAGTTGTGGCACATGGAGCAGCGTTTCTTTGCCAGTACGGCACCTTTGGCTGCATCGCCGCCTCCTGACATGGCCGCCTCAACCGGCTTGGTTGCGGTCGTTGCCGTCTCGGTCGTTGTCGGCCTGGTCGCAGCCGTGGCACTCTCTTTGGTTACCGGAACAGGCTTCGCCTGCTCGGTGAGATTTTGTTCCGCGCTGGCCGTTGCCACTTTGGTCGCAGTTTCCGCTTCGGCTTTTACGGTCGCTTCCGCCTGCTTTGTCATGGCGGTGGTCGCCTGTTTCATGCCGCTTTCACTGGTCATTCTGGACTGATCGACAGCGGAAGCCGATTCCTGCGAGCTTTTCATCGCCGTATCCAGACGCGCCGGCTGCTGGGTCTCCTCAGCGGTCTGCGGTGCCTGGGCTTCCGGTGAAATAATCTTGTCTTCCTTCTGTTCACAACCCGCCAGCACTATCAGGCCCACGATTGTTGTGATGAATAGACTTCGTTTCATGCCAACCTCCTGTTCCGTTTCACGACTCGATGCTCCGTCGTAATCGGAACATGGTGTACAGCATAGCAAAAAAAGAGGCGCCTTAAAGGCGCCTCTTTTTCATTATGCGGCCTCTTCCGCATCACCGCTATCCGGAGATTCACCCTCGTCATAGACGATGTTCCCCTCCATCTCGGCGCGGACCTCGGCATCGATCTCCGCCTCGGCGGCTTCGGCTGCTGCCTTGGCTTCCTCCGCTTCGATCTCGCTGGCCGGATGCGGCACGTTGCGCATGGCGTAACCGGTACCTGCCGGAAGCAGGCGACCGAGAATCACGTTCTCCTTCAGGCCCTGCAGCCAGTCGACCTTGCCGGCCAGAGCCGCCTCGGTGATCACACGCGTCGTCTCCTGGAAGGATGCTGCCGAGATGAACGACTCGGTATTCAGCGACGACTTGGTGATACCCAGCAGTACCGGCTCGAAGCGAATCGGCGGCTTGCCCTCTTCTTCCAGCTTGCGGTTGACGCCCAGCACATGCTTGCGTTCAACCTGCTCGCCACCGACAAAGCTCGAAGCACCCGGATCGATAATCAGTACCTTGCGCATCATCTGGCGGACAATCACTTCGATGTGCTTATCGTTGATCTTCACGCCCTGCAGTCGGTAAACCTCCTGCACTTCGTCGGTCAGATAGTTCGACAGTGCCTCGATACCCAGTACCTTCAGGATATCCTGCGGTGCCGGAGAGCCCTCCATCAGACGCTCACCGCGGCGGACGCGATCGCCCTCCTGCACGATGATGTGCGATCCCTTCGGAATCTGGTACTCGATCGGATCGGAGCCGTCATCCGGCTCGACGTAGATACGACGCTTGCCGCGAATATCCTTACCGAAGGAGATCGTACCGTCACTGCCGGCAATAAAGGCGAGGTTCTTCGGCTTGCGGGCTTCGAACAGCTCGACCACGCGCGGCAGACCACCGGTAATATCCTTGGTCTTGGATGTTTCACGCGGCAGACGTGCCAGCACGTCACCCGCCTTCACCTCAACGCCCTGCTCGACGTTGATAATCGCACCCGGTGACAGGAAGTAGCGTGCCGGTACGTTGGTACGCGGAATGACGATCGGCTCTTCCTTCGGCGCCTTCGGATCCACCAGCTGAACCTGTGGGCGCAAGGTGGCCTTGCGTGCCTCGGACGGCTGGATGACCACACGATTGGAGAGACCGGTTACTTCGTCGGTCTGCTCGCGCATGGTGTCGCCCTCTTCCAGGTCGACGTAGCGAATCTGGCCATCGACCTCGGCGATCAGCGGCATCGTGTACGGATCCCACTCGGCCAGCATCGTGCCCACCTTGATCTTGTCGCCGGTCTGGGCCAGCAGACGGGCACCGTACGGAATACGATGGCGCTCCAGCTCCTTGCCCTTGGTATCGACAACCACGATCTCGGTATGACGGTTAATGATAATGTCGTTGCCCTGCGTATCGCGGACAACCACTTCCTGCTCCAGCTGCACTTCGCCGCTGAACTTCGACTCAACGTTCGCCTTCTCGGCCGAACGCGATGCGGTACCACCCACGTGGAAGGTACGCATGGTCAGCTGGGTGCCCGGCTCACCGATCGACTGGGCGGCAATCACACCGACTGCCTCACCCAGGCTCACCGGCGTACCGTGGGCCAGGTCGCGACCGTAACAGGTAGCACAAACACCGATCTCGGCCTCACAGGTCAGCACCGAACGGATACGCAACTGCTCGATGGCGGCGTCGTCGATCTTGTCGACCAGCTCCTCGTTCAGCATCGCACCGGCAGGCGCAATCTCGACACCGGTAATCGGGTCTACGGCAGCCTCAAGCAGCACGCGGCCCAGCACACGCTCAGCCAGCGGCTCGATCACTTCACCACCCTCAACCAGAGCCGAGATGGTGATGCCCTGCTCGGTGCCGCAGTCCTGCTCGAAGATCACGCAGTCCTGTGCCACGTCGACCAGACGACGGGTCAGGTAACCGGAGTTCGCGGTCTTCAGTGCCGTATCGGCCAGACCCTTACGGGCACCGTGGGTCGAGATGAAGTACTGCAGTACCGACAGACCTTCACGGAAGTTGGAGGTAATCGGCGTCTCAATAATGGAGCCATCCGGCTTGGCCATCAGTCCACGCATACCGGCCAGCTGGCGAATCTGCTGAGCAGAACCACGCGCACCGGAGTCGGCCATCATGTAGACCGAGTTGAAGGTGGAGGTCACCTCCTTCTCCTTGCCGTCGGCGCTGGTCACCTCTTCGGTGGCCAGGTTGTCCATCATCGCACGTGCTACGCGCTCGGTGGTGTGCGTCCAAAGGTCGATTACCTTGTTGTAACGCTCGCCGGCCGTGATCAGACCATCACGGTACTGCGACTGTACTTCCTTGACCTCGGCTTCGGTGGCACCGACCAGTGTGTGCTTCTCGTCCGGGATGATCACATCATCCAGGCCGAACGAGGCACCGGAACGGGTTGCATAGGTGTAGCCCAGTACTTTCAGGCGGTCGGCCAGCAGTACGGTCGCCTTGTTACCGGCCTCACGGTAACAGCGCTCGATGAGGCCGGCGACTTCCTTCTTGGTCAGGACACGGTTGATGGCCGAGAACGGCAGTGCCTCAGGCAGTACCGTGGATAGAATAGCACGACCGACAGTCGTCTTCTCACGGGCACCACGAATACGACACTGGATACGGGAATGGATACTCACCACACCGCTGTCATAGGCGCGCAGGACCTCTTCCGGCGATGCGAATACCATGCCTTCGCCCGGCTCGAATGGCTTCTCTCGCGTCAGGTAGTAGAGGCCAAGTACCATATCCTGCGTCGGCACGATCACCGGCTTACCGGTGGCCGGCGACAGCACATTGTTCGAAGCCATCATCAGCGCACGCGCTTCGGTCTGTGCCTCGATGGAAAGCGGTACGTGTACAGCCATCTGGTCACCGTCGAAGTCGGCGTTGAAGGCGGTACATACCAGCGGATGCAGCTGGATCGCCTTGCCTTCGATCAGGATCGGCTCGAAAGCCTGGATACCGAGGCGGTGCAGCGTCGGCGCACGGTTCAGCATCACCGGGTGCTCATGAATCACCTCGGCCAGGATATCCCATACCTCAGGGATGCCCTGCTCAACCAGCTTCTTGGCAGCCTTGATGGTCGTAGCCAGACCGCGGCGCTCCAGCTTGTGGTAGATAAATGGCTTGAACAGTTCCAGTGCCATCTTCTTCGGAAGACCGCACTGATGCAGCTTCAGTTCAGGACCGACCACGATGACCGAACGGCCGGAGTAGTCGACACGCTTACCGAGCAGGTTCTGTCGGAAGCGGCCCTGCTTGCCCTTGATCACGTCGGAGAGCGACTTCAGCGGACGACGGCTGTTGCCGGTGATCGGCTTGGAACGACGCTCGTTATCGAACAGGGCGTCCACCGACTCCTGCAGCATGCGCTTCTCGTTACGGGTGATGATCTCCGGCGCATTCAGCTCCAGAAGACGCTTCAGGCGGTTGTTACGGTTGATCACCCGGCGATAGAGATCGTTCAGGTCGGAGGTCGCGAATCGACCGCCATCAAGCGGTACCAGCGGACGAATTTCCGGCGGTAGCACCGGAATCACTTCCAGCACCATCCACTCCGGACGGTTGCCCGACTCCAGCATCGCCTCAACCGTCTGCAGGCGCTTGGTCAGCTTGGTCAGCTTGGTGACGGCATTGGTGGCTGCAATCTGGGCACGCAGGCTCTGGCGCTCTTCGTCCAGATCGATATCGCGCAGCATTTCACGCAGTGCTTCGGCACCCATGCCACAGGTGAACTCTTCACCATACTCCTCGAATGCCTCGATGTACTCTTCCTCGGTGAGGATCTGGTACTGGTCGAGACTGGTCAGGCCCGGATCGAGCACGACATAGGATTCGAAGTAAAGGATTCGCTCCAGCTCTTTCAGCGACTTGTCGAGCAGCAGGCCGACGCGGGACGGAAGGCTCTTCATGAACCAGATATGGGCCACCGGTGCCGCCAGGTCGATATGACCCATGCGCTCACGACGTACCTTCGACTGGATCACTTCCACGCCGCACTTCTCGCAGACCACGCCGCGATGCTTCAGACGCTTGTACTTGCCGCACAGACACTCGTAATCCTTGATCGGGCCAAAGATCTTGGCACAGAACAGGCCGTCGCGCTCCGGCTTGAAGGTACGGTAGTTGATGGTCTCCGGCTTCTTCACCTCGCCGTACGACCACGAGCGAATCTTCTCAGGACTCGCCAGGCCAACCCGCAGGCCGTCGAACTCTTCAATGCTCGACGGCTTCTGGAACATTTTCAGCAATTCTTGCATCACTCATTCTCCTCGCGCGACTTCTTGACCATATCGATATCAATACCGAGAGCGTTGAGCTCCTTCGTCATTACATTGAACGATTCCGGCACACCCGCATCGAACGACATGTCGCCGCGTACGATCGACTCGTACATCTTCGTGCGGCCCTGCACGTCGTCCGATTTCACGGTGAGCATCTCCTGCAGCGTGTAGGCAGCGCCGTATGCTTCCAGTGCCCACACCTCCATCTCACCGAAACGCTGGCCACCGAACTGCGCCTTACCGCCCAGCGGCTGCTGGGTGACCAGGCTGTATGGGCCCGTGGAACGGGCATGAATCTTCTCGTCCACCAGGTGATGCAGTTTCAGGATGTACATGTGTCCGATGGTGACCGCACGATCGAATGCCTCGCCGGTACGACCGTCATACAGGGTCGTCTGACCATTCTTCGAAACACCGGCCAGTTCCAGCATGCGATGGATATGAGCCTCCTTGGCGCCATCGAATACCGGTGTGGCGATCGGCACACCCTTGCGCAGGGTATCGGCCATCTCGACCAGTTCGTTGTCGCTGGCTGCCTTGATCTGCTCGCATGCAGCGGCATCCTCGGCATAGGCATCGAGCATGAAGCTGCGCACCTTGTCGGTGGCAGCCTTGGCACGCAGCATCTCATCGATACGGCGGCCCAGCTCGCTGGCAGCCCAGCCCATGTGAACCTCGAAAATCTGTCCGATGTTCATACGCGACGGAACACCCAGCGGATTCAGGCAGATATCGACCGGCGTACCATCCTCGGTAAACGGCATATCCTCTTCCGGTACGATCACCGAGATCACACCCTTGTTACCGTGGCGGCCGGCCATCTTGTCGCCCGGCTGCAGCTTACGCTTCACGGCCACGAACACCTTGACCACCTTGATCATGCCCGGCTTCAGCTCCGAGCCCTCGCGTACCTTGGCGACCTTGTCCTCGAAACGCTGCTCCAGACGGGCGCGCTCCTTGTCCATGCTCTCCAGGATTTCGGCCACGCGCTCGTTGACCGCGTCGTCTTCAACCGACACTGCGGAGAGATCGCGCAGGGTGAGGCCTTCCAGGTTCGCTTCACTGACGACATCGCCCGTCTTCAGGCCCTTGACCTTGACGGCCTTCTTGCCGGAGAGCAGCGACTTCAGGCGGCCAATCACGTTGGCCTCCAGGATACGACGCTCCTCTTCCTTATCGGCATAGAGCTGCTCGACCTCGGACTCCTCGATCGCCTTGGCGCGCTCATCCTTCTCGTCACCACGACGGGTAAAGATCTGCACGTCAACGACGACACCCTCATCACCCGGCTTCACGCGCAGGGAAGTGTCACGAACGTCAGACGCCTTCTCACCGAAGATGGCACGCAGCAGCTTCTCTTCCGGAGAGAGCTGGGTCTCCCCCTTCGGCGTGATCTTGCCGACCAGGATGTCACCCGGTTTCACTTCCGCACCGATGTAGGCGATACCGGACTCGTCGAGGTGGCGCAACGCCTCCTCGCCAACGTTCGGGATATCGCGGGTGATCTCTTCCGGGCCAAGCTTGGTGTCACGGGAGACGCACTCGAACTCCTCGATATGCACCGAGGTATAAACGTCTTCCTTGACCAGCTTCTCGGAGATAACAATCGCATCCTCGAAGTTGTAACCGCGCCACGGCATCAGGGCGACCAGGGCGTTGCGGCCCAGAGCCAGCTCACCCATATCGGTGGACGGACCGTCGGCAATGATGTCGCCCTTGTTAACGACATCGCCGCCCTTGATGATCGGACGCTGGTTGAAGCAGGTGTTCTGGTTGGAACGGCGGTACTTGAACAGGCGGTAGATATCCACGCCCGGCTCACCCTCAACCTGCTCGTTGTCGTTCACACGAATCACGATACGCGAGCCGTCGATACGCTCGACGACACCGCCACGCTTGGCGACCACGGCCACGCCGGAGTCACGCGCTACCGATGCTTCCATGCCGGTGCCGACCAGCGGCTTCTCGGAACGGATCAGCGGCACAGCCTGGCGCTGCATGTTGGAGCCCATCAGTGCGCGGTTCGCATCGTCATGCTCCAGGAACGGGATCAGACCGGCAGAGACGGATACCACCTGCGAAGGTGATACGTCCATGTAGTCGATTTCCAATGCCGGAACCATGATGAACTCGCCATCCTGGCGGCACTGCACCAAATCGGCTTCGAAATCACCTTTGTCGTTCACCTTGGCATTGGCCTGGGCGATGACATAGCCGCTCTCCTCAATGGCGGAGAGGTAGACCACCTCGGCGGTTACCTTGCCGTCGGTGACACGACGGTACGGCGTTTCAATAAAGCCGAACTCGTTCACCTTGGCAAAGCAGGAGAGCGAGTTGATCAGGCCAATGTTCGGACCTTCCGGCGTCTCAATCGGGCAGAGGCGACCGTAATGGGTCGGATGTACGTCTCGCACCTCGAAGCCGGCGCGCTCGCGCGACAGACCACCCGGGCCAAGTGCGGAGAGACGACGCTTATGGGTTACTTCCGAAAGCGGGTTCGTCTGATCCATGAACTGCGACAGCTGGGATGAACCGAAGAACTCCTTCACAGAGGCGATCAGCGGCTTCGCGTTGACCAGGTCGGACGGCATCATCTCGGAGAGCTCACCGGAAGAGAGGCGCTCACGGATGGCGCGCTCCATGCGAACCAGGCCCACGCGGATCTGATTCTCCAGCAGTTCGCCGACCGAACGCAGGCGACGGTTACCAAGGTGATCGATGTCGTCGATATCGCCGATACCGTCACGCAGCTCCAGCAGCGTGTTCATGGCCAGCATGATGTCCTCGACGCGCAGCGTACCGTGGTCGAGCGGAACCTCCTCCTCGGAGATACCCAGACGGCTGTTCAGCTTCATACGGCCGACCGCGGAGAGATCGTAACGGGAGGCATCAAAGAAAAGCGACTCGAACAGCGCCTTGGCGGTCTCAACCGTCGGCGGCTCACCCGGGCGCATCATGCGGTAGATCTCTACCTGTGCCTCTTCCTTGGACTGCACCATATCCATGCGCAGCGTCTCGGCCAGCCACGGACCGCGGTGGAAGGTGTCGATGAAGAGGCAGTCGAACTGCTTCACACCAGCACCCTGCAGAGCGGAAAGCGACTCTTCGGTCAGCTCCTGGTTATGATCAAGCAGGATTTCGCCGCCCTCAACGGTGATTGGCTCAGCAATCACTTCGCCGATCAGGTTCTCAGGCGCCACATCCAGCCATTCGATACCGGCTTCGGTCATCTTTTTGATGGCCAGCTTGGTAATCTTCTTGCCTTCGGCAACAACCTGCTTGCCGTCGACCTTGATAGCAGCACCCGCACGCGAGCCAAGGAACTGCTCGGCATCGAAACGCACCTGGAAGCCGTTATCGGTCACACGGTAGGTACGGCGTGCATAGAACCGATCCAGAATCTCCTGGGTGCTCATGCCCAGGGCCTTCAACAGAATACCGGCCGGCATCTTGCGACGCAGGTCGATACGGAAGTAGACCTTGTCCTTGGCATCGAATTCAAAATCGAGCCAGGAACCGCGATACGGAATCACGCGTGCCTTGAACAGGAACTTGCCCGAGGCATGGGTCTTGCCGTTGTCATGATCGAAGAATACGCCCGGCGAACGGTGCACCTGCGAAACGATGACGCGCTCGGTACCGTTAATGATGAAGGAGCCGTAATCGGTCATCAGCGGAATCTCGCCCATATACACGGACTGATCGCGCACTTCCTTGACCTTACGCTTGCTCGACTTATCGCCTTCGGTTTCGAAAATCTTCAGACGCAGCTTAACCTTGACCGGCAGGGCAAAGGTCAGGTCGCGACGTCGGCACTCATCCAGATCGTAGCGAGGTGGACTGTATTCCAGCCCCTCGAAATGCAGCTCGGCATTTCCGCTGTAATCCCGGATCGGGAATACGGTGCGGAACACCTGCGAAAGCCGGGATTCATTAATCTCTGCGCCCTTATTGCCGGCACCCACGAACTCGTGGTAGGAACCGGTCTGAAGGTGAAGCATATTCGGCATTCCGATCGCCGGATCGATACTCCCGAAATTCTTGCGGATGCGCTTGACTGCTGCTTGCTTGCCCATACAGACCCTCGGATGAAAATTTGTCTTTTATACTTGTTACTTAGATGAGTCAAATTGTCAAAGCACGAAACGACCAAGCCCCGGCAGGAAAACCTGCCGGGGATCAGCCTTTACACGTACGTTGACGGTGTGTTGCGCAATGATGCGGCTTACTTCAGCTCGACCGTTGCGCCAGCCTCTTCCAGCTTGGCCTTCAGCTCTTCAGCCTCAGCCTTGGCAACGCCTTCCTTAACGGCCTTCGGCGCACCTTCAACCAGATCCTTGGCCTCTTTCAGGCCCAGGCCGGTCACTTCACGTACAGCCTTGATCACCTGGATCTTCTTGTCGCCAGCAGATGCCAGAACAACGTCGAAGTCGGTCTTCTCTTCAGCAGCAGCTTCGCCGCCGGCAGCGCCGCCAGCAGCAGCAACAGCTACCGGTGCAGCTGCGGATACGCCGAATTTCTCTTCCAGAGCGGAAACCAGCTCGGAAAGCTCGAGAACGCTCATGCTCTCGATTGCGCTAATCATATCATCTTTGGTCAGTGCCATTTTATAGCTCCTATTGCGTTTTTCGTTTTCTGTTTATCAGGAAATGTGAATCGTCTTATGCTTCTTTCTGGTCACGAATTGCAGCCAGAACACGCACAAACGAAGCCGGAATTTCATTCAAGGTGCGAACAAAGCCACTGATCGGCGACTGCATGCTGCCCAACATCTTGGCCAACAGTACTTCGCGCGACGGCAGGCTTGCCAGCGCCTTGATCCCTGCTGCATCGATGGGCTTGCCATCGAGCACGCCGCCCTGAATTTCCAGAGCTTCGTGTGCCTTGGCAAAGTCGGCAATGGCTTTCGCCATTCCTACCGGGTCTTTACCGTAGGCAATCGCAACAGGTCCGGTGAAAAGTTCTTCAGCAGCCTTAAAGTCCGTGCCTTCAGCAGCGCGACGAGCCAGGGTATTTTTCACAACCTGGATCGATACATCTGCCTGGTGCAGGCTGCGACGCAGCTCGCCCATTTCGGCAACCGTCAGACCGCGGTAGTGGGTTACCACACCCGCAGTTGACTCAGACCAAGCGGCGTGAAGCTCTTCGACAACACGGTGTTTGTCTTCTCTATTCACTTTCACCCCCTTGCAAAAATCGATCCGCGCAAGTGAGCTCGCACTCCATCTATGCAGGATGAGACCTATTAAGCCTAACGGCACCTGCAGTCTTGGACGGATCGTTCTATAGCCGTCCTCCCCTTGCGGGGGATCCGGCTAACTTGTTTTATACGGCGCAGGGCTCCTGCCCTCCGCCTTTTCACGCATTCCAAAACGCGGTTTCGGAATGCTTACTAAAGCCACCCTTCCCGGGTGGAGTAGCGCCGCTGTTCCAGCGCCTTAAGCGATTAAATCCGCGGAAGGCACGGATGCCTTCCGCGGATCAATCAAGCCTTACAGGGTGGTGACATCCACACGGACGCCAGCGCCCATGGTGGAAGAAACAACCACGCCTTCCATGTAGCGACCCTTGGCAGAGGACGGCTTCATACGGTTCAGCTCGCTGATCAGGTAGCTGACGTTCTCCAGTAGCTTGGCTGCGTCGAAGGAACGACGACCGACCGGAGCGTGAATCACACCTGCCTTATCAACACGAACCTCGATCTGACCGGACTTAATGGCGGCAACAGCCTTGCCAACATCCATGGTCACGGTACCGAGCTTCGGATTCGGCATCAGGCCACGCGGACCCAGCACACGACCAAGACGGCCAACCTGGGCCATCATGTCCGGAGTAGCCACAACGCGGTCAAAGTCCATGAAACCACCCTGGATCTTCTCAACCAGATCCTCGGCACCAACTACGTCAGCGCCAGCTGCGGTTGCCTCTTCGGCCTTCGGACCCTTGGCGAACACCGCAACACGCGCGGTCTTGCCGGTACCGTTCGGCAGGGCGATGGTGCCGCGCACCATCTGATCGGCATGACGCGGGTCAACACCCAGCTTCACAGCCACATCGACCGACTCATCAAATTTTGCTGCCGGCTGTGCCAGCACAGCCTCAACAGCTGCCTCGAGCGTTACCTGACCGGCAGGCAGAGCCTCGCGGGCAGCCTTCAAACGTTTGGAAAGCTTTGCCATCTCTCGACCCCCTTAACCTTCAACGACCAGGCCCATCGAGCGGGCTGTGCCCTCGACGATGCGCATGGCTGCTTCGATGTCGTAGCAGTTCAGATCCGGCATCTTGGTCTCGGCGACTTCGCGGATCTGGGCACTGGTGACCTTGCCGACCTTGTTCTTGTTCGGCTCGGAGCTGCCCTTCTGCAGCTTGGCAGCTTTCAGAAGCAGCACGGAGGCAGGCGGGGTCTTGAGCGCAAACTCAAACGACTTATCCTGGTAGACCGTGATGACGACCGGGATCGGAAGACCGGCTTCCATCTCCTGGGTCTTGGCGTTGAACGCCTTGCAGAATTCCATGATGTTCACGCCAGCCTGACCCAGCGCCGGACCTACCGGCGGAGCGGGGTTCGCCTTACCGGCCGGAACCTGCAGTTTTACAAGTTTATCAACCTTTTTAGCCATTGTTTGTCCTTCCTTTTAACCCTTCTCGACCTGGACATAATCGAGTTCCACGGGTGTGGGTCTGCCAAAGATCGATACACTGACCTTCAACTTGCCCTTTTCTTCGTCGACCTCTTCCACCACGCCATTGAAGGAGGCAAACGGACCGTCGATCACACGTACGGCCTCGCCCACTTCGAACAGCACCTTCGGCTTCGGACGCTCGACACCTTCCTCGATCTGGCGGCAGAGGCGATCCACCTCGCTCTTCGGCATCGGCCGAGGCTTGCCACCGGACCCAAGGAATCCACTGACCTGGCGGGTATCGCGCACCACATGCCAGGTCTCGTCGTTCATTTCCATCTCAACCAGGATATAGCCGGGGAAGAACTTGCGCTGACTGGTCACCTTCTGGCCACCCTTCAACTCAACCACCTCTTCGCGCGGTACCATGATCTCACCGAATGCATCGGCAAGACCGGCGCGCTCGGCATTCTCGCGCAGCATGCCCTGCACTTTATCCTCGAAGCCGGAATAGACCTGAACTACATACCAACGTTTTGCCATCAGATCACCTTCTGTACGAGCCAGCTCAGGGACGAGTCAACCAGCCACAGAAACAGCGAGATCAACAGCACCATCACGACCACCATGATCGTTGCCTGTACCGTTTCCTTGCGCTCCGGCCAGACCACTTTCTTGGCCTCGACCTGCACTTCCCGCACGAATTTCTGCATTGCCGCAACCCGACTCATTACTGCACCTCTTCACATCGATTGATCGTCCAGCAGACCGAAAACAGTAAGCTGGCAGGCCAGGAGGGACTCGAACCCCCAACCCCCGGTTTTGGAGACCGGTGCTCTACCAATTGAGCTACTGGCCTATCGTCATCAAACCTTGGCTTCTTTATGAGCCGTATGCTTCTGACAGAACTTGCAGTACTTCTTGAGTACCAGTTTTTCGGTCATCGTCCGCTTGTTCTTGTCGGTGGTGTAGTTCCGACGTTTGCACTCTTCACAAGCCAGCGCCAACAAATCACGCATCTTCCATTCTCCAGCGACAGCAAGGCGGCGACAGTCTCCTGCCGCCGCCTACGCGTGCCCGTCTTATTACTTGATGATCTCGGTTACAACACCGGCGCCAACGGTACGACCACCCTCACGGATAGCGAAACGCAGCTCCTTATCCATCGCGATCGGCGTGATCAGCTCAACGTCCATCGCAATGTTGTCACCCGGCA
>CAZCZU010000001.1:127081-133522 GCA_964503475.1 uncultured Zetaproteobacteria bacterium | reverse complement strand
AGCTCTTTTACTGTTGGGCTCCGGCATGTTGTTTGGAAGTGGAATGTACTTGGGCTTATCATTGGCTAATAAATCAAATTCCTCAGATATAACAAAAGAACTATCGCCTGATCTTAGAAAGCAGGCTTTGGATCTGGTCCCTTGGTTTAAAAATGCAGTTGGGACTCACATAGGCAAATACTTCGCGTATGCACCTAACACATCGAAGCAGGAAGAGTTACTCATAGCTGGCGATAACTACCTTGTTATAATGGATTCTCATAGCGTTTCCGTCACTGATATTTCAAACCAATCATCGGTTTCAGTCATTAATAAAAGCAACAATTCATCTTTAGTTAGTTACTCGACAGTCGATGGAAATGGGCGAGTTGTTGGAGAAGCCATCGATGTAAATCGTGATGGACAAGCAGATGTTAGGACCAAGAAAGGCGAGCCAATGGAATTCTGTATACAGGGCCGTTGGTTTGCCATCAAAACGAATGGCAATCAGAAACAGGCACTGGTCGATGGTGAATGGAAGGATGTTGAACGATTAGGTGACGGAACATATAGGTTCATCAAATAGCTGGCTCGCGAATGTCCGCTTTTGGCCTTCATTTCAAACGGTCGATGCAACACACATCTGGCTACAGGATTCTGGTTCACGTGTGTCTGTATCGTGGGGCCGGTCACTTACCTGCTATGATTATCTGGTTGTCTGTTGCGACGGACAACGGAGGCAGGCTTATGAAACGATCCCTTTTCACCGCGACCCTGATCATTGCAGCGATCACGCTCATCGCCATCGAACCGGCCATGGCCGGCCCCGGCGGCAAGATCGCCAGTGCCGTGTACGAAACCTTCTGGGGCAAGGTGGCCCTCGTGGCCCTGACCATTATCTTCCTGCCGCTGATCCTCTACGTCACCATCCGTGAAAAGATCGCCGAGCGCAGAACTCACAAGGACCTTCGTTTTATGGCCGGTTACAGCCCGCTGTTCGACTGGCTGAAAATCCAGGAACGGGCCAAGGATTGTTTCTACCGTGTCCACTCCGGCTGGGAGAACGAGGATCTCTCCGCCGTCTCCGGCTGGATGACCGACTGGTATTGGCAGAATCAGCAGCTGGTGCACCTCGATCGCTGGAAGAGAGAGGGGCTGGTTAATATCTGCCAGGTCAAGAAGATCACGCATATCAAACCGCTGCTTTTCGTACACCGCAATCAGGATGAGGAACACGAGGATTCGATGGTGGTCATCTCCATTGAAGCGAAGATGAAGGATTATCTGCAGGAGCGGGCGACCGGCAAGGTGGTCGAGGGAAGCAAGAAGCTCAAGGAGGTCGAGACCGTCTGGTCCTTCACGCTGGAAAATGGCGCCTGGAAGGTCTCCGACATCGAGGAGGGCAGCATGTCGCTCGCCTATGCCAGGCTGACCGGCGAACTGCCCGATATCGAATCCACCCTGCTGAGCGACCTCCGGGCCTAGGCCATGCATCGCATTCCGCAAGCCACCCGACACGCCCTGCTGGCCCTGGTGTTGTGCATCCCCTTCGATGCCGGCGCCATTCCCGCCTTTTCACGTCAGATCAATGCCGATTGCCGCACCTGTCATTTCCAGGACATGCATGCCCTGAATGCCTACGGCCGCGCCTTCAAACTCAATGCTTTCAAGGAGAGTAAGGAGATGCGCCGGAAACGGTTGCAGCAGGCGGAAGAGCAACATCATGAAGCCGGGCCGAAGCGGAAAAAGCCGTAGGCGGCCTACCCTCCACTTTCCTTCCTCCTCTTCCATACGTACCGTTCAGGCATGTCCAAACTGAAAGCCGTGCTGCTCGACCGTGATGGCGTGATCAACTTCGATTCGCCCGACTACATCCTGACTCCCGACCAGTGGCAGCCGATCCCCGGCAGCCTCGATGCCATCGCCAGACTGGGCGATGCCGGCATCCCTGTTGCCATCGTCAGCAACCAGTCCGCCCTCGGACGCGGCATGATCGATGAGGCCACCTTCAAGGCCATTCATGCCAAGATGATGCAGGCGATCGAAGCAGCCGGTGGCCACATCGCCCATGTCGCCTACTGCCCGCATGGTCCGGAAGATGGCTGCGACTGCCGCAAGCCATTGCCCGGCATGGTGACCGAATCGCTGCAGGCGCTGGGGCTGCAGGATACGCCGCAGGATACGTTAATGATCGGCGATTCACTGCGCGACGTGCAGGCGGCCAATGCTGCCGGAGTTCCGGCCATGCTGGTCCAGAGCGGCTATGGCGATGCCGTGACCATCCTCGAAAAGGCGCGCGCGCTGGACAGTACCATCCAGGCATTCGATGATCTGGCTGCTGCCGTACGCCATATCCTGGAGTAGCCGATGCTTCTGATCCGATCCGCCCTGTTCAATCTCTGCTTCATGCTGCTGACGGTGCTCTACTCGACCCTGCTGATCCTCTCCCGCCCGTTTGGTTTTCACGCCGCCTGGTTCTGGGGCAAGGCATGGAGCGCTTCGATCCTGTGGCTGGCACGTGTCATCTGTGGTATCCGGCTTGAGATCGAAGGTCGTGAGCACCTGCCTGACGAACCCTGTGTGGTACTGGCCAAGCATCAGTCGGCTTTCGAAACCATCGCTATGCCGCAGCTGACGCCACCCTTTGTCTGGGTGCTGAAGCGCGAACTCTTCTATATCCCTATCTTCGGCTGGGCTTTGTGGGCCCTGAATGCCATCGCCATCCGCCGCTCCAACCCGCGTGAAGCACTGAAGCAGGTGCTCAGCCAGGGCAGCAGCTTCCTCAAGCACGGGCGCTGGGTGATCGTCTTTCCGGAAGGCACCCGCACAGCTCCCGGCCAGACGGGCAACTATCAGGCCAGCGGTATCATGCTGGCCCATAAGGCGGACGTGGGCATTCTGCCGATGGCGCATAATGCCGGCTGGTGCTGGCCCAAGCAGGGCTTTATCAAGCGACCCGGTACCATTCGTATCCGCTTTCTCCCCTTTATTGCGGCCGAAAAGGTGCACGAGACGCCGCGCAACGCCCTGCTGGAGCAGTTGAAAGAGAATATCGAATCGAGCTGTCGCGAACTGGGCGGCTAGGGCAGGATACGCTGCGCTTGCGCATTGGCGCATCCGGTGATAACAATGGAGTGAATGGCGTGCATGATGCATGCAGGGAGGACGGCATGAGAATTTTCCTGGCTGTTGCAATGACTGCACTGATTTCGGCCTGTATGCCGGTCAGCAAGCAGCACTACGATGTGGTGCACAATACACCTGGCGAGATCAAGCAGCTTAAGCAGACCGATCAGGAGCTGAAGCAGGAGATTCGCTCCATCAAGGAGGCGATGCACGCCGTGAAAGGCGATATGCGCCAGGAGATTCAAGACAACACGGCGACCGTCGAACAGGTTTCCGACACTTCCGCCAAGGTTACGCTGCAGGAGCAGCTGCTGTTCGACAGCGGTTCCAATGCCATCTCGCGTGCCGGCCGCGATCGCCTGGCCAAGTTTGCCAAGACCTTCCACCGTATGCCGGCCAACACCCGTATCCGTATTGTCGGCCACACCGACGCACTGCCGATCGGGCTGGAGCTGCGCGACAAGTATGCCGACAACTGGGACCTCTCCGCCGCCCGTGCTGCGGCCGTGGCCCGCTACTTTGTCTGGGGTGCCGATATCAAGCCGGAGCGACTGCACATCGAGGGCAGTGCCGCTACCCAGCCGGTGGCCAGCAACCTGACCGAAAAGGGACGGGCCAAGAACCGCCGCATCGAACTCTTCATCGAAGAGGTGAACTGACCGGGCGTCGTATCGGGCAGATGAGAAGCGATCAACGACAAGGGCCGGCAATTGCCGGCCCTTTTCTTTTATATCCGTGTGCCTGCGGGCAAGCTATCAAAGCAGAGCGAGCACATTCTCCGGCGGGCGCCCCAGCACGGCCTTGTCGCCATGGATCACGATCGGGCGCTCGATCACCTTGGGATACTGCACCATCAGCGCGATCGCCTCGTCGCGGCTCAGCTCCCGCCCCTTGATATGCTCCTTGTACTCCGCCTCGCCCTTGCGCATCAGTGCCTCCGGCTCCATGCCGAGCATATCGAGGATACGGGCAAGCTCCGCAGCCGTCGGCGGCGTCTTCAGGTATTCGACGATTTCAGGCTCAACCCCCTTCTCCTGCATCAGCGTCAACGTCTGGCGCGATTTCGAGCAGCGCGGGTTGTGATAAATGGTATAACTCATCGAGGTCTCCTCTTTCATGGTCGGTCCAACAGGCCGGTATGGATTCAGGCCGGCTCGAGTGCCGCATACTTCAGCATCAGGCGCTTGGTACCGGCCTGGCTGAACTGAACGGTCACACGTATGGCATCGCCGCTCCCCTCCATGCCGAGAATGACACCATCCCCGAAGGTGGGATGGCGCACACTGGCGCCGATATCGAGTTCGCCATGCCCGCTCGCGGGGGCCGCGACCGCCATGCCCTGGTCACGTTGCAGCACATCGCCATCGAGATTGGCAATGAAGCGGCTCGGCATCGGATAGGTCATATCGCCGAAGACGCGCCGCACCCGGGCCGAGGTGAGCAGCAGTTCGTTGCGGGCCCGGGTAATGCCGACATAGAGCAGGCGCCGCTCCTCGGCGATCCCCGCCTCGCCCTCGTCCAGGGCACGCTGATGCGGTAAAAGCCCCTCTTCGACCCCGGCCAGTGCGACCGTATCGAACTCCAGCCCCTTGGCCCGGTGCAGGCTCATCAGCAAGACGGCATCGTCCGGCACATCCTTATCCTCATCCTCGCTCTGCAGCAGGGCTGCGCGATCCATGAAATCGACCGGCGTCGCCTCTTCGGCCATGGTCATTTCGATATATCCCTGCAAGGTGACGATATTCTCCGTGCGCGACTCCGCCTCCAGTTCGCCCAGCGCTTTCAGGCTCTCCAGGTAACCGCTCTCCTCCAGCAGGCGCATCAGACCACGATCGGGCATGGCATCGATCTCGCTGCGCAGGCCGGCAATCAGTCTGGCCAAGGGCTGCAGCTTTTTGGCAGGACCGGCCGCGCCATCTTCGGCCACCAGATCGAGCCAGTCGGCAGCGCGCAGGCCCGAATCGGCCAGTTGTACCGCCAACTGCTCCTGCCCCTTCGCTCCGATACCGCGCCGCGGCTTGTTGGCGATACGCAGCAGGTGCATGGCATCGGCACATCGATTCAGCAGGGCCCAGTAGGCCAGGGCATCCTTGATCTCCATACGCTCGAAGAAACCGACGCCGCCGATAATGCGGTAGGGAATGTTCTTCTCGCGCAGCAACTGCTCCACCGGCAGCGACTGACGATTGGAGCGGTAGAGCACGGCCATTTCGGTGAGCGGCACTCCGGCCCGGTAGCGGGTATCGAGAAAATCGACGATGCGGCGCGCCTCGTCGTACTCGTCATTGCAGACCAGCCAGGCCGGCACCTCGCCCGCCGCACGTGTGGCGCGCAGTCGCTTTTCGTGGCGATCCTCGTTGTCGCCGATCACGGCATTGGCAAGCGTCAGGATGGCGGCCTGGGAGCGGTAGTTCTCCTCCAGCCGGTGGATGCCGGCCCCGTGCCAGAGGCGTTCGAAATCGAGAATGTGGCGCACATCCGCACCGCGCCAGCCGTAGATGCTCTGATCGTCGTCGCCGACCACGGTAAGGTTGCGATGCTCAGAACAGAGCAGGGTCAGCCATTCGTGCTGCACCGGATTGGTATCCTGATACTCGTCCACCAGTACATGATCGAAGCGGGCGCGCATGGCTGCCGCGATATCGGGCTCATCGCGCAACAGGCGCACGCAGTTGAGAATCAGGTCGGAGAAATCCATGCGCTCAAGCTTGCGCAGCTCCTGCTGATAGGTGGCATAGAGCTCGCGCAGGTCGATGCCGCTCCACATCTGCTGCGGTGCCGCATCCGGCATCATCCCGGCATGCTTGCAGTGCTCGATCCAGTTCATCAGGTAGGAGGGGTGCAGACGATCGCTGGCGATGTTGCGCCCCTTGAGCAGTCGTTTGACCAGTGTCTTCTGGTCGTCGGCATCGATCACCTGAAAGGCACGCGGGTAGCCCAGCCGCTCGGCATAACGGCGCAGAAAGCGCAGCGATATGGCGTGAAAGGTGCCGGAGATGACACCACCGCCATCGTCACCGATCAGGTTGGAGAGGCGCTCCTTCAGTTCCGCCGCCGCCTTGTTGGTGAAGGTGACGGCCAGAATGCGATGCGGTGCGATGCCGCGCCGGGCAATAAGATGGCCAATCCGGTGCACGATGGTACGCGTCTTGCCCGAGCCGGCGCCGGCCAGGATCAGCTGCGGCCCGCCTCCGGCTTCCACCGCCTGCTGTTGCGCCTCATTCAGTTCAAACAACGGCAACCTCCCCTTCCACCCACGGATGGATGGCCCGAGTCACGCCCGAAGCCATATCCACACCCTGCTCCACCCATGGATGGGTGGCTGGCGAGCGGGCG
>CAZCZU010000001.1:0-126981 GCA_964503475.1 uncultured Zetaproteobacteria bacterium | reverse complement strand
AGCCAGTGAGCGAAGCAAGCCCGCGCGCTTGCGAAGCGGTCAAAGGCTGAGGGCAGGACGCCTGAAGCCGTATCCACACCCTGCTCCACCCATGGATGGGTGGCTGGCGAGCGGGCGAGCCAGTGAGCGAAGCAAGCCCGCGCGCTTGCGAAGCGGTCAAAGGCTGAGGGCAAGATGCCTGAAGCCGTATCCACAAAATCACACATGCGTATCGTCCGAGCGCTCGCCATGTTTGACGATCATCTTGTGGTAGGTCGAGAAGACAGCATTTCGGGAGAGGATACCCAGCACCTTGTGCGGGTTGTCGCGCGCCACCACCGGCATCTGCTCGAAGCTTTCCCGGTCGAGCACACGGATGGCATCGAGCAGGCTGCCGCTCTCGGAGATGGTGCGCACCTTGCGATTGGCCACGTCGGCGGCCACGACATCCGAATCCTCCGTCTCGACCAGCAGGTGCTCCTTCAGATCGTCGAAGGTGACAATGCCGACCATGTCTCCCTCCTCATCGACCACCTGCACGCAGCCCTTGCCGGAGGATACATATACCCGTTTCAGCTCCTCGAGCGGTGCAGCCGCATCGATGCTCGGCACCGAACGCCACGGAATACGGCGCACCGGCACGGCCCGCATCCAGGAGCGTTCCAGCTCCCAGCCGGTCTCGATGCCACGCTCCTCCAGCGACTCCGTAATCACCGACTCGCGACCGAAGGCGCGTTTGACCAGTGCCGCCACCACGCAGGCTGCCATCAGCGGCACCATGATGTGATAATCGCCGGAGAGTTCGAACACCATCAGAATGGTGCTCATCGGTGCCTGCAGGGTTGCGGCGAGCAAAGCCCCGCAGGCCACCAGCGTGTAGGCGCCGTAGGTCTCGGAATAGGCCGGGAAGATATCGTGTGCCACCCCGCCGAAGAGGGCGCCGGCCGTGGCGCCGATAAACAGCGATGGCCCGATCATGCCGCCACCGAAACCGCCACCGGAGCAGAGCACGCTGGTCACCGCCTTGGCCAGCAGCAACACCCCGAGAAACAGAAACAGCGGCAGGGCCGTGCCGAGAATCTCCGGCTTGATACGCTCCAGCAGCATCTGGTCGACCGTGCCGTAGCCGATCGACATGATTTCCGGAATCACCAGTGCACCGCAACCAAGCAGCAGCCCGGCCACGGCCGGGCGGTAGACCGGATTCGGCACATGCCGTTCGAAGAGGTTACGGGCAAGCGGCAGGCTGCGCACGATACCGACGGAGATCAGACCGCAGAAAATGCCCAGGCCGACATAGGCAGGAATCTCCCATGACGAAACCAGGCGAAAATCGGGGATGGTGAACACCGGGAAATTACCCAGTTCGGCCCGGGTAATGATGGTCGCCACCACGGCCGAAAGTACGATCGGCGTAAAGGTGGCGATGGCATAATCGGTCAGGATTACCTCAAGGGCGAAAAGCACGCCGGCGATCGGTGCGTTAAAGGATGCGGCGATGCCGGCGGCCACGCCACAGCCGATCATGGTGCGCATCTGCTTCTCGGTCAGGCCCAGCTTTTGTGAAAGCAATGAGGCCAGCGCCGAGCCCAGGGCCACGGTCGGTGCCTCACGCCCCATACTGGCGCCACTGCCCACCGATACGATGTTGCTGATCGCTTCGCCGGCTGCCTTGCGGGCCGTGATATGGCCACCGCGCTCGGAAAGTGCCTCGATCACACCGGGGATCACGCGCGCCTCATCGGCCGGCAACCAGCGATTGTTGATCCAGCCGACCAGCAGACCGCCGCTGACAGGTGCAACGATGAACAGCCACCATGGAATCGAGTGCAGTGCCATCGACCAGGCACGCTCGCCGGTCCACAACTCGGCCACCCACTCGATACCAAAGCGCAGAAAAAGGGCGCCGTATCCGGCCAGCACCCCGACCAGCAGCGACAGCAAGCCCAGGTAAAGGGGTTCGTTCCCCTTTAGCCAGTGAAGCGCGTGCCGGAAGATATGTTTCGGAGTGGCCATGTCGATCTCTGCTCCTTGCGAAGCGCCGATGGTAACGCGAAGAACTTATGTTAGCAGCTATTGCATCTGTTAGGCTGCGCCCATGTTTTCCGTCCTGCTCGGCATGGCTGCCATTATTCTCGCCGGCCTTCTCTGGCGCCTCTTCCTCGGTGGCAAATCAGCCGACATCATTCGCGGCCACCTCGCCCAGGCCGTCTACCAGATTTTTCTCCCCGCCCTGGTCCTGCATGTGCTTTGGCAGACACCGGTCGATCTCAATTCGGTGCGCATTCCGCTGGTTGCGGCCGTGTCGGTCCTGCTGTCGTTGCTGGCCGGCGTCCTGGTTTACGGCAATGGCTGGCTGATCCGCGCCTTCATGGGCTCGCATCAGCACGCCAACCGTGCCATCGGCGCCCTGCTTCTCGCCTGTGCCTTCGGCAACTTCACCTATCTCGGCCTGCCCGTGCTGACCCAGGCGTTCGGCCCATGGGCCCAGATGGTGGCCATTCACTTCGACCTGCTGGCCAGCACCCCCCTGCTGTTCACGGTCGGTATTCTGCTGGCCCGTCACTATGGCAGCGGCGGCCAGGATGCACGCCCGTTTCTCGATGTGCTGCGCGTTCCGGCCGTATGGGCAGCCGTTGCCGGCCTTCTTCTCAGTGGCCTGCAGATCCGCCAGCCCTCCTGGCTGGATGAGGGGCTGGCCACGCTCGGTTCGGCCGTCGTTCCCCTGATGCTGTTGTCCGTCGGCATGGCTCTGCGCTGGCAGTCAGGCTGGGCCGGCCGTATCCCGGTGCTCTTTCCATTGCTGGTGATCCAGCTGATCCTGATGCCCCTGATCGCGTGGGTGACCGCGATCGGTGTCGGCATGCCGGAACGGCTGCTTGCTCCGGCCATCATCGAGGGCGCAATGCCGACCATGGTGCTGGGCCTGGTCATTTGCGACCGTTTCAAGCTCGATGCCGCTCTCTATGCCGAAGCCGTGACCCTTTCGACCGCCCTGGCCCTGCTGACCCTGCCGGTCTGGCTTGGCATCGTCAGCTGACGTCCCTGTCCATGCATGGCCGTTGTATGGCATCCACTTGCAACTTTCCCCTGAACGGCCAATGCTTGTACGACGACCACTGTGAATCCGGGGTGATACGATGACATACTTCGAACCTGGCCGCGTCGGTGCCACACTTATGCCCGCCTTGAAAGCGGTTTTGAGCCGTCCCCGCGCCTTTTTCTCGGCCATGCCTGCAACCGGCAACTACAGCGCCAATATCGTATTGCTGACCCTGATCACGTTGATTGGCACCCTGCTCGGTGCGCCGTTCAGCGGTTTCATGATCCTTTTTATATTGCCGTTTATCTGGTTGTTTATGCTTCTGTCGATGTGGGCCTGGGCCGCCTACCTTGCCTGGGCTGTGCGCACCTTTACCGACCGCCAGCTTGATACGGTCAACGCCTTTCAACTCGCGACCTATGCCTCCGTGCCCATGCTGTTCAGCTTTGTGCCCCTGCTCGGCTTCATCGCCTCGATCTGGAACCTCTACCTGAACTGGCTGGCGCTCGTGGCCCGTGTCGAGGTTAAGGAGGGTACGGCCATCATGATCATTCTGGTGCCGCTGCTGGTGCTCGTGCTTTCGTTTGTCGCCCTGATTGTGCTGCTGTTCGCGCTGATGCCGGATCTGATGCAGACGGAGATGAATCGCACCATGCAGTTCTGAGCCGGTATCAGCCGGCGACCCAGACCAGAAAGGCATAGCGCCCCAGCTTGCCGATCGTCACCAGCACCAGGAACCAGGGCAATGCACTGCGCAGCAGTCCCGCCACCAGGCAGAGCGGATCGCCGACAACCGGCAACCAGGCCAGCAGCAGGGCCGGCTGACCGTAGCGGCCGAACCATCGCTCCGCCCGCGTGACCTCCGCTTCTCCCATGCGCAGCCAGCGCCGGTGCACCGCCTCATTGCCCAGGCGACCCATACCATAGGTAATAACGCTGCCCAGCACATTGCCTGCCGTTGCAACCGTAATCAGTAACAGGGGATCTGCGCCCTCGTGCAGGGCGTAGAGCAGCACGCCCTCGGAACCGCCCGGCAAAAGGGTGGATGAAATCAGAGCGGAAAAAAACAATGACCAGAGCATTAGTCTTTCCCGCCATCTGGCTCGTGCATGGATACCTTCATGGTCGACGCATAGTGCAACATCCGCCGGACGATGGTCTATACTGCTTTTTTATGTCTGCCCGGTCGCAACTGTTCCGCTACGAATCGCCCCTCGGCTGCATCGGCCTTGAGCTGGATGGCAACCGTTGTACCCGCGTGCTGCTGCACGCCGTGGATGCGCCATTCTGTTCACCGGATCACCCGACCGCGATCTGGCTACGCGCCTACTTCAGCGGTCACCTGCTGCCGAAGGTGCCACTGGCCATGCCTCGCACGCCGTTCCAGACGCGCCTGCGCCAGGTGCTGCTGGCCATACCGGCCGGTGAGGTACGTACCTACGGTGAGATTGCTCATCTGTTGCATACCACCCCGCGTGCTGCTGGTCAGGCACTGGCGGCCAATCCATTGCCGATCCTGATTCCCTGTCATCGTGTCGTGGCCGCCAATGGCCCCGGCGGATTCAGCGGAGGCGCGGAGTGGAAACGAAAGCTGCTTGCCTTTGAAGGCGCTATTTTACCGGGTAATCCTGTCGTGGCAGCAGAATCTCGCCCGATACACTGACACTGATCCGGCTCTCCCCGGCCTCCAGTGCCGGCGCCGGAGCCGACTTGGCTTCTGCCATCGCCATCACCGCCATGCTGCGACGCATCGGAACCGGCATTCGGATATCGGTATTCAGATGCAGGATTTGAAAGGATGTGGCGCCAAGGGCCCTGGCCGTTGCCGTAGCGCGCTGGCGAAAGCTGTCGATTGCCTGCATGCGCAGCGTCTCCTGCGCCTTGCTGGCGGACTCATGCGACACCCGGAATGCCAGCGACTGCATATGCGCACCGGCATTCTCGACCTCATCGAGCCAATTCGGTACCGCATCAAGATTGCTGCTGGTAATGCGCAGGCTCTGCACCAGATGCCATCCGTCCCGTACCCTTTTGCGGCTGCTGCTTTCATAGCGCCAGACCGGGTCCATCCGTCGTCCGGTGGTGGTCAGCTTGACGCCCCTCTCCCGCTGCATGCGCGCCGATATGGCCTGACTGATTCGGTTCACATGGCTTTGCAGCTTCTGCGGCATCTTGCCGCTCGCCTCGATGCGGAACTCCGCCACCACTTCGTCATTGGCGAGAAGCTGTTCGGACTGGGCAGAGAGATTGACCCGTGTTCCTTCCGGGGCGTCGCCGGCATAGGCCGCCGATGCGGCGAGAAGCAGAAGCGGAAACAGGAGTATGCGCATGCAGCAGGTATAGCCTCGCGCTTGCAGCTTCGCAAGCACGCCGTATCTTCCGGCTGATGAACTCACCCTTTGTTACCGTTATCGGCGCCGGCCTGGCGGGCTCCGAAGCTGCCTGGCAGCTCGCCCGCCGCGGCATTCGCGTGCGCCTGCACGAGATGCGGCCCCAGAAAATGACTGCGGCCCATCACACCGGCAAATGTGCCGAACTGGTCTGTTCCAACTCCTTCCGGGCCGACAACATCGAAAACGCTGTCGGCCTGCTGCATGCGGAGATGCGCAGTCTAGATTCGTTGATTATGAAGGCTGCCGACGATGCACAGCTGCCTGCCGGCGGTGCTCTGGCTGTGGATCGCGAGCTCTTTTCCGAATCGGTGACCTCCATTTTGCGTGCGCACCCACTGATCGAGTTTGTCGAGGGCGAGGTCACCAGCATTCCCGAGGAGGGGTTCGTCCTGATCGCCAGCGGCCCGCTGACATCCGATGCCCTGTACGGACAGATTCGTGCCCTGACCGGTGAGGAACACCTGAGCTTTTTCGATGCCATTGCGCCTGTCGTCGATGCCGAGACGGTGAATATGGATGTTGCCTACTGGAAATCGCGTTACGACAAGAATGTCGTCGAGGGAAGCGACGGCGACTATCTCAACTGCCCGATGACCTTCGAACAGTACGAGGCCTTTATCGATGCCCTGCTGGCCGCAGAGAAGGTGGAATTCAAAGAGTTTGAGGATGTCCCCTTCTTTGAGGGGTGCATGCCGATCGAGGTCATGGCCGAGCGCGGCCGGGATACCCCCCGGTTCGGCCCCATGAAGCCTGTCGGGCTCGACCACCCGAAGAGTGGCGAACGCTATCACGCCGTCGTTCAGTTGCGTCAGGATAACCGGGCTAAGTCCTTGCTGAACATGGTCGGATTCCAGACCAAGATGAAGTACGGCGAACAGAAGCGCGTTTTCCGTATGATTCCCGGGCTCGAGGAGGCCGAGTTTTTCCGTCTCGGCAGCCTGCATCGCAATACTTTTATCAAATCGCCTGCCCTTCTGGACGGTACCCTGCGACTCAAGCGCGACCCGCGCATTCTCTTTGCCGGCCAAATCACCGGTGTTGAGGGTTATGTCGAATCGGCTGCCATGGGCCTGATGGCCGGTACCTTCCTGGCCTCTCTTGTGCGCGGCGAAGAGCCGACGCCACCTCCTGCCTCCACCGCGCACGGTGCCCTTCTTGCCCATATCTCGCAGACCCGCATCGAGGATTTCCAGCCGATGAACATCAATTTCGGCCTGCTGCCCACCGCCCCCAAGCGGGAGGGCAAACGGCGATTGTCGCGCATGGAGCGCCGGGCTAAGGTATCCGAAGCTGCCCTGCAGGCACTCTCGACCTGGCAGGAATCGCTAACGGAGGCATCGGCATGAAGGTTCTCGGTTCTCTCGTCTGTCTTTTGGGGTCGCTGGCTGCGATCGCCTATCCGCCTTATCGTCCGTTCGATCTTGGCGACACCCGTTGGGGCTTCATTCTGGAAGATCTCGTCTCCGCCTTTGGCAAGAGCATCACCGTCTATGATCATATTGTCTGGCAAACCCTGGCCATCGAGCTGGTAGCCATCAATGCTGTCGGCCTGGTTCTGGTTTTGCTTGCCCGACGCTGATTTTGACGACCCGGCTGCGCTCCTGTTTCATCCTTCTGTTTCTGCTGCCTTTGCTATCTGCCTGCCAGCAGCATCGGCAACTTCCTCCGCTGCCTGACGATGAACTGCAGCAGATCGCCCGGCTTATTTATCACAATGAGTGTGCATCCAGGCCACGGCTGCTGACCAGCTGGAATCGCGGTGAGGCATTCGCCTCACTCGGTATCGGCCACTTTATCTGGTATCCGCAAGGTACACCTGCCAATCAACGTCCCTTTCACGAGAGCTTTCCCGATCTTCTCGCTTTTCTACAGGCGCATGATGTTCCGCTTCCAGCCTGGCTGAATGCAAAGCTCGGCGCGCCCTGGCCGAATCGCCAACAGTTCCTGAAGGCCCTCGATTCCGACAGGTTGCAAAAGCTTCGCCGATTGCTTGTCAGGACGATTCCACTTCAGGCCCGCTTCATGCAACGGCGCATGCTGAGCTCTCTTGCTGCCATGCAGGCCGGGCTTTCCGATACCGATCAGCAGCACCTCAAACAGCAGTTTTTCCGCATGGCTGCTTCGCCCATGGGCTATTATGCACTCATCGATTACGTCAACTTCAAGGGTGAAGGTGTCAGCGATTCGGAACGCTACCAGGGTCATGGCTGGGGATTACGCCAGGTATTGCTCTCCATGCAGGGCGATCAGGCCGGTATAGCTGCGATCGATGCATTCGCCAGCAGCGCTGCCAGGCTGCTGGAACAGCGTGTGCGTCTCGCACCGCCCGCGCGTCATGAGCAGCGTTGGCTACCCGGCTGGCAGCAGCGCCTGCGTACCTATGCTATCGAAGCCCGGCGTGCCGTCGCTGCACGCACGGATTCCTTCAGATCTGCAGCACCTGCTTCGCCCAGCTCTGACTGATCCTGGCCCGCTCTTCCAGCGACACGGCCTCCAGTTGATGCAATGCCTTGATCTGTACATCCAGACTGCGCGGCAGATGGGTCAGCATCAGTCGGGAAATGGTTTCAGGAATCTCCCAGTGCAGTGCACTGGCCGCTGATCGCAGTACTGCCTTCAGCTCCGCATCCGCGACAGGTTCTTCCATTTCGATGCGCTCGAACATGCGCAAACGACTGGCCAGTTCGGGCGGGGCCAGCGCCTCGTTCGGGCAACGCCAAGCAATAAGCAGAGCCCGGTTCATCTCGCGAGCCCTTTCGATCAGATGGAACAACGCCATGGCCGTGCTATGGCTCGCTTTTCCGGCCGGCATATCGATAGCCCAATAGGCGTACGGGCTCAGTTCGGACAACCAGCACTCAACCTGCCGCAGCGCGGTCTGGCCCGGCTTCGGCATCGACAGGCCCATACGCGGGTGCTCCTGTTTCAATGCGCTCAGAAAATGGCTTTTCCCGGCCATCGTTTCGGAACTCAACCACAGTCGCCCACCCTGAATCAGCCACAGGGCCAGACGGTTGCAGGCATCTTCCACTCCGGCATGGCGTACCCAGCGGCCGTAATCATCGCGGGGCAGTTCGGCAAACTGCAGTCGTTGTTGCTTCGCCATCAGTCGTTCGCCTCCACCGTTGCCGCCTTGCGCGTCCACACCACCAGATAATGGAGGCCTGAGGCGCAGGTTACGGCAAAGGTGAGCCAGAGGGTGACATCGACCCATACCGTATGCAGCGGTGAGGCCATGTTAAACAGCGTCAGCGCCACATAGACAATCTGCATGAACGTTGTCGCTTTGGAGATCAGGCTCGGCTCCATGGTCAGGCTGCGCGTGACCATCTCATAGGCGACAGCTCCCAAGATGATGATCACATCGCGAAAGACGACCGCCAGAAAAAGAAACAGCGGTACCTGATCGACGGTAAACAGCGTCACGAACATGCTGATCAGCATGATCTTGTCCGCCAGTGGGTCCAGATAGGCACCGACCGTTGTTCTCTGGTTGAAATAGCGTGCGATGGCGCCATCGAGCATGTCGGTAATGCCGGCCACAAGCATCAGGGCAAGGGCAAGCCAGGGCTGATCGCTCAGAATCGCGTAGACAACGACCGGTGTAAGAATAATTCGGAGTACCGTCAGCAAATTGGGAATGCTGAGGATGCGCTGAACCACTATTCGACCAGCCATCCGTAGGGCGTTGCTGTCGCTGTCATACCATGCTGACGGAACCATGACGGCAGCCAGCTGTCATCGCTTGTTTCCAGGCGCAAAATATATTCACGCTCTGCTCCGCTCAGCACGTGCGGCTGCAGAAGCAGTACCCGACGGTCATGCCGAAGGGCATCTTCAAACAGTACCTGCTCCGGAAGGGAGGAGGTCCGGGTTATATGGATGCTCATTTCCGAACCGACCGCCCTTGTCGTTTCGCGGCTTGTGGTCTCGTCCGTCTTTTGTTCGGCGTAGGCATCGCGGGCTTTCAGCAGAATTTCCTGAAGCCATTTCTGCATGGCCTGCATGGCATCGTCCGTTGGTACCGTGCGTGTTTCACTCTGCTCCGGGAAGCGTGAATTGCCCCGGATATTCAGTTGCACCTGCTCAGATCCCAGCCACTGCCAGCTTAACTCCAGCAACGGGGCCTTTTCGCGGAGAATGATGCCCCAGTGCCGGGCTATCTCCCCGGCCTGCTGGCGCAGGGTTGCTTCACTTCCCTGCATCGACATGCCGTATTCGTTTTGCATATGAAGCTGCAGATTGAATGCCGGCTCTTCCCGGATCGCTGCCATATTCTGGGCATCGATGTATTGCCATACCCTGGCCGGCTGGAAGTCGATCTCGAAACTGTTGTCGCCAGGAACCGCCCGCATCAATAGCGATGCTGCAGCCGCTGCCTTGACCTTTTCCCGCTCACGTTGCGGCAGGATTCGATCCCACATGATGGCAGCTGCCTGTTCTATCGCACCCTGCAGATCGATGCTCTCGCCCTCTTCGGCTGTGACCTGCACCTGCATGCGTGCATCCTGTGCAGCCATGGCCGGCACGGAGAAGAGGATGGCGACAAACAGGGGGGCCAATATCCGCAGCGCGATTTTCATACTATTTCACGACTCGCAGATGACGTACTTTGCGTCCACCCTCTCCGGTTTCCGTCGCGTTGGTTTCGACCTCTTCAGACCCGCTCTCGTCAGCAACTTCTTCCGTTGCTTCCTCTTCCGACAAGCCGCGTACGGCATTTACAACCACCCGAATCGTCTCCGGCACATCCTCTTCCCAGACGATGCCATGATCCATATCCCCTTCCGGAAGATAGGCGGCCCAGATGAATTGCATCGGAATGCGACAGCTGTACACCTGGCCCGAGAATGAAAAATCCGATTCCAGCAACTCGTCATGGATGTGGATCGGCTGTGGCATACGCACATTGAGCACCAGGCGCAGGGCCGGATCACCCTTCAGAAAGCCGGGAATGTCGAGCTCATCGCTGGTTGCATCGACGACAATATAGATGCGACCGTGTTTCTGGAAAAAATCGCGCAACTGTCGCGCTTTGGCTGCATCAGCGAAGTTCAGTGTCATGCTGCCTCTCCCTCTCCCCGTCGCTTCTTAACCGCTTGTGCAAACTCGCTCAGCAGCTTCTCGGTATCATCCCAGCCGATACAGGCATCGGTGATACTGACACCATACTCCAGCTCGCTATCCGGACGAACATCCTGGCGCCCGGCCTTCAGATGGCTTTCGACCATCACACCGATAATATTGCGGTTACCGCTTGCGATCTGGCAAGCAACATCTTGCCCGACACCCATCTGACGTTCGTACTGCTTGCAGCTGTTGGCATGGCTGCAATCAATCATCAGCCCGGCTCCGACACCGGCGCCCTCCAGCTCGGCCGCCGCTACAGCCACATGCCTGGCATCATAATTCGGTTCGCGACCGCCGCGCAGGATGATGTGGCAATCTTCATTGCCCTTCGTTGAGAAGATGGCCGAGCGCCCCTCCTTGGTTACGGAGAGGAAATGATGCGGGTGCGATGCGGCGCGAATGGCATCGATCGCGACCCGGAATCCGCCATCGGTTCCGTTTTTGAATCCAACCGGACAGGAGAGACCGGAGGCCAGTTCACGATGGCCCTGGCTCTCCGTCGTGCGCGCGCCAATCGCCCCCCAGCTCACCAGATCGGCGAAATACTGCGGCGTAATCAGGTCGAGGAACTCGGTACCGGCCGGTACGCCACGTTCATTGATCTCCAGCAACAGTTTGCGTGCGATCCGGATGCCGCTGTTGATTTCGAAGGTTCCGTCCAGGTTCGGATCGTTGATCAGGCCTTTCCAGCCGACTGTGGTACGCGGCTTCTCGAAGTAGACGCGCATCACAATTTCCAGCTCGCGACCAAACTCCTGGCGGAGCTCTTTCAAACGGTCGGCATAGTCCAGGGCTGCATCGGCATGGTGAATCGAGCACGGTCCAATGACGACGAGCAGGCGATCGTCTTCGCCGTGCAGAATGTCATGGATATTCTTCCTGGCCGCAAATGTCGTTTGGGCTGCCGCATCGGTAATCGGATATTCCGTATGCACCTGCGACGGCGGCACCACTTCTCGAATGCCGATAATTCTTAGGTCGTCGGTTTGGTGTCTTGCAGCCATTTGCCCATTCCTTTTCCATCAAAGCCATCCGGCTCGTGTGCGGCCGCAGTATCGCAGAAATGCAACCAAATTTTTAGCCCGGATACATTGCTCTCTTTTTCCGATGTACAGGCCCCGGGTTCCGGGACCCTTTCTCAAGCTTTTGAATGTTTCTAATTATTCAATATAAAAGGGATAAATGCGGAGTGGTCCTGTAAGCCGGGTTCTGTACCCCATGCGGGGTGATGGTCATTCATCTGGGCCTGCGATTACTCGCAGGCTCGAGCAGCCTACCCGGAAGCAAGCGCGGGCCACGCTTGGCGCTTCCCTATTTGGCCTTGCTGCGAATGGGGTTTACCGTGCCTTCGCCCGTTACCGTGCGAAGCGGTGCGCTCTTACCGCACCCTTTCACCCTCACCGGCCAAAGCCGGCGGTCTGCTCTCTGTGGCACTTTCCCGGGGTCGCCCCCGCCGGACGTTATCCGGCATTCCGCCCTGTGCAGCCCGGACTTTCCTCGACTTGCGCCGCGACCATCCGGACCACTCCGCGTCCGCATAATATCACAATTGTGTTTGAGCGGCATTCACACCTGCGTTCAGAAATCCTGGCCGGTGCCCAGGTGTACTCTCCAGCGATGCAGGGCCGTTCCATAGGCAATATCTGCGCTGAATGTACCATTGACCAGCCAGCGCAGTGTCCAGCGTGCTCCGGTACCGATACCGGCTATAACGGATTTATTCAGTGCCCGTTTCCCATCCCGGGTGACCTGGCCTACGTCGACAAAAGTAACCCATTGCAGATTACTGCCGTATGTGACCGGTATACGACTCTCTACTGTCCCGTAGATGTAGGCACTGCCCTGCACATCGCCCGGATAATAACCGCGAATATTGTTGTGATTGCCGACGTCGAACAGGCCATCACGCAAAACATTGCCCGCCACCCATCCGGCTGCAAAGCGGTAATTGAGCGTTTTCTGACCGCCAATCGGCATATAATTGATCCATGATGCGTTTTGGCGCACAGCATTGATGGTCGAGCCGAACATTTTTTCGGCAAAGCTGATGCTGTAGTTGAACTGGGTACCGGTGATCCATGTAATATGGTTGTCGATCCGTCGGAATGATGCCTGGAAGCCGATGCCGTTTCGTCGCCGATCCTGCACATCCGGCTGAAATGCGCCTGCCTTCAGCTTGTAATTGCTATCGCTGCTGTCGACGTTGAAACGAACATCCCACCCTTCACCCGGCACGTCGCCAAAGCCGTACCCGACACCAACACTCCAGTCGCGTGTTTCGAGCACATAGCTGCTGGCCAGGCTTCCCAGTTGAAACACATCGAAAATGCTGCGGCCGGTATTCAGGCTTGCGTCGAGGCTCAGTTTCGAATCCGCCACCCTTCGCCACAGGTACGATGCCTGATAGGAGTTGCCATTATTGCCAGTGAAGTTTTTGCCCGTATCCCACCTGCTTGCCAGACGCAGGTGGTGATTCAGGCCCCACATATTGTAATCGGTCAGGGCCAGGCCGGCGGACGATGCTCCGCCATCCTTGCGGCTGGCCTCCGGCAACAACCACAGCGACCATTGCTCCTTGGCAAACACCTTCACCTTCCCGTTCGCATCCGGGGGCATGATGCGCACTTCGCTGAACAGGCCCAGGTTTCTCAGTAGCCGCTCACCTTCTGTGGCATCGCCTTCTTTCCATTCGCTACCGGTGGTAAAGGGAAGTTCACGCAAGATCACGCGCGGCTTGGTTCTCTCCAGCCCGTCGATCTCAATTTTTTTTACTATTTCTCCAGACCAGACAGGCCATGCCGATGCCAGCATGACGATCAGAAGTAAGACAGCCCTCAGGATCGCCATACACCTTTTTCACTGACAATGCCGCTGATCAACCGATTCGGGGTAACGTCAAATGCGGGATTTCGCGCATCAATCCCGGCCGCCGTTAGCATGACCTGACGCAAGTTTCCCTGTTCGTCGACGCCTTCTACCTTCAGAACTTCATCCGCGGATCGCTCTTCGATACGGATATCCGCGCCTGTCGCGCATGCCATGTCGAAGGTACTTTCCGGGGCCGCCACATACATCGGAATATCATGAGCCTGTGCTGCAAGTGCCAACATATAGGTGCCGATCTTATTGGCCACATCGCCATTGGCGGCGATTCGATCTGCCCCCACAACAATGGCATCCACCTCACCCCGTGCCATCAGCCAGGCGGCTGCGCCATCGGACTGAATGCGGCAATCAATGCCCTCCTGCTGCAGTTCCCACGCGGTAAGGCGTGCTCCCTGCAGCCGCGGGCGAGTCTCATCGGCCAGTACTCGCGGTGTTTCACCCTGCCTGGCCAGTTCATAGATACCCGATAGGGCTGTTCCCCAGTCGACTGCAGCAAGCCAGCCCGCATTGCAGTGGGTCAGGATTCTTCGCTCTCCGACCGCCAGCTTCTCTGCCAGATGCCGGCCCATGGCGCGGTTCCGGTGCACCTCCGCTTCGGTATATGCCACAGCCGCTTCCACCATCTGTGATGCTGTTGCACCCTCCTCTGCCGTTTGCTGCATGGCATCGCAGGCATGAAAGAGGTTCACGGCTGTCGGGCGCGTGCGTCGGAAGCGTGGCAGCCAGTAACTGTCAAACCGCATTGCATCGGTCACGTATGCCAGGGCCAGCCCCAAAGCGGCAAAGGCGCCGATACTCGGAGCCCCGCGCACCTCCATCGTTTCGATCGCACACGCCACCGCTTCCGGATCACGGCTGCTGCGCATATCAAAGCGATGCGGCAGCAAGCACTGGTCGATCCAGGCCACCTCGCCATCGTCACCCCCCTGCCAATGGACAGCCTGATAATGGGTGCCGTTAATCCTCACAGCTTGCTTCGCAGGCGTTGCAGCACGCCATCCAGCTCCTCGGGGCGTGTATAGGCAATCCTGAGCTCTCCCGAGCCATTCCTCTTGCAGTTCAGAACCACATGCAGGCCCAGTTTTCGCGTCAGTTCGTCCTGCAGGGCGGCCACATCCGCATCGATGCTTTTGGCGGCCTGCTTACCCTCTCCCTCCTGGGACGCACGTTTGGCCTCCTTTTCCATCTGGCGCGCACTCCAGTCCTGGGCGATGCAATCGCGTGCCAGCTTCTCCGCCTTGCTTGCCGGCAAGCCGACCAGCGGACGGGCGTGCCCCATGTCCAGTTCGCGGTCCTCGATCATTCGCTGGATCGATACGGGAAGCTGCAGCAGGCGAATGGTATTGCTGACATGCACGCGGGATACGCCGATGCTCTCGGCCACGCGTTGCTGGGTGTGGCCAAATTCATCCATCAGGCGCTGGTAAGCCCGAGCGGATTCGATTGAGGTGAGGTCATCACGTTGTTCGTTTTCGATAATGGCCAGTTCAAGCGCCTGCTCATCGTCGACATCCCGCACCACGGCCGGGATTTCGGTCAAACCGGCGGCCTGCGAGGCACGCCAGCGCCGTTCGCCTGCGATCAGCTCGTAGCCATCTCCGGCTGTACGCAGCAGGATCGGCATCAGCACGCCTTCCTTGCGAATCGAATCGGTCAGTGCCTTCAGCTCATTCTCATCAAAATGGCTGCGGGGCTGATAACGGTTCGGCCGGATTTTGGAGATGGCGATCTGGCTCGCCTGATTAATCACCTCCTGGGTCGGCTTATCCGCCAGCAGCGAATCGAGGCCGCGGCCCAGTCTCCGTTTCTTTACCGGTTGTTTCATCTCTGTTTATCCCCCTAGTGCTGCTTCGCGCTGAATCAATTCCTGGGCCACCTGCAGGTAGGCCTGGGCGCCACTGGAGCGCAGGTCATGATGAATGACGGGCACACCGAAACTCGGTGCCTCCGACAGGCGCACATTGCGCGGAATGACATGGTCGTAGACCTGGCTGCCGAAATATTCGCGCACCTCTTCCTCGACCTGCTGGGCAAGGTTGTTTCTTCGATCGACCATGGTCAGGAGAATACCGTCCATCGTCAGCTGGCCATTGAGTGCCCCCCGTACACGCCGAATCGTTTCGATCAGCTGGGTCAGACCCTCCATCGCATAGAACTCTGTCTGCAATGTAATAAGCACCCTGTCCGATGCAGTCAGCGCATTCAGCGTCAGCAGGTTCAGTGCCGGCGGACAATCGATAAATATGTAATCGTAGCTTTCACCATCGTATTCGCCAAAGGCCCGCTGCAGTTTCTGCTCGCGTGCCTCGATATCGACCAGCTCCACCTCCGCTCCCGCCAGATCCATGCTGGCCGGTACGATATCCAGGCCTTCGCAGCCTGTTTCGATGATGCTTTCAAGCAGGCTGCACTCACCCATCAGGACATTGTACATGCCCTTCTCGACCTGTTGTTTGTCGATACCCAGGCCCGATGTGGTGTTGCCTTGCGGGTCCAGGTCGAGAAGCAGCACACGTTTGTCCAGGGCTGCCAGCGATGCCGCCAGATTGATGCTCGTTGTCGTCTTGCCTACGCCACCCTTCTGGTTGGCGATCGCAATGACCGGCCCTCCCATTTGATCATGTTTCACGTGAAACACCCCCTCATCTCTCATCCCGACGATAACAGTGAACAGCCTGGGCCTCCACTGCATCGACATGACTCTCGCTCTCCAGGTGCCATCCCTCTGTAATCGCCGACACCGAATCACGTGGAACGGGCAGCACCGCCGTTCCTCCGACACAGGTATGTCGCCTGCACATGGCCAGAAGGTCATCGGCTCGTGTTACGGCTCGCGCCACCACAATATCGACGCCCAGATCAGGAAGATCATTTATATCGGCATCGTGCACCTCGGCAGACAGGCCAAGTTTACGCACCACGTGACGCAGAAACTCAGCCCTCTTCTTGCGGCGTTCCACAAGCACCCCATGCAGGGAGGGCCTGGCGATCAGCAACGGAATACCCGGGACCCCCATGCCGCTGCCCACATCAAGCAACCTCCCCTTCTGTGGCATCCACTCAACCAGAGCCACAGATGGAAGTACGAATCGGGTCATAAAGACCTGCTCATCCGATATCGATGTCAGGTTGAGAGCCTTTCGAAAGCGCAACACTTCGCGCGCATACTCAAGCTGCATTTCCATATTCAACTCGTTCATTTGTGCAGGTGAATCATCAGGCTCGTCAGGGCTGCCGGTGTCACTCCGGATATGCGAGCTGCCTGACCGAGCGTGGCCGGTCGTGCCTGTTTCAGTTTCTGACGGCACTCGATACTCATGCCCTGAACGCCGTCGTAATCAATTTCATCCGGAATACGGCGCGATTCAAGCTGGCGGAAACGCTCGATTTCATCCTGCTGTTTATCGAGATAGCCCTCATAGTGAATAATGGCCTTCAGTGACGCCCTGTCCTGCTCCGGTAGCTCCTCGTAACCATCCAGCAGGCGAACAGCCAGATCCATGTCGACATCGCGACGATGACAATAGGAAGAGAGAGGCACACCATGATCAATGGGCGGAAGCCCCAGGGCAATCAGGCGCTGCTTCCATTCGCGTCCGCTGCCGATAAAGGTATTGCGCATCTGATGCACCTGGCTATCAAGGCGCATGGCACGTGCCTCAGCGGCATTCCGGCGTGTCTCGCTATACAACCCCAGACGAATTGCATCATCAGCCAGGCGAAGATCTGCATTATCCTCTCTCAACTGCAGCCGGAACTCCGCCCTGGAGGTGAACATACGGTACGGTTCGCTGACCCCTTTGGTCACCAGGTCATCGATCATGACACCGATATAGGCCTGAGAACGATCCGGCACCCAGCTATCGACGCCGCAAGCCAGGGCAGCGGCATTAATCCCCGCAATCAGACCCTGAGCTGCAGCTTCCTCATAGCCGGTCGTACCATTTACCTGCCCCGCGTGGAACAACCCGGACACCCGCTTGCACTCCAGTGTCGGCTTAAGCTCCGTTGGATCGACATAATCATACTCGATCGCGTAGCCAGGCCGGATAATATCTGCCCTCTCAAGGCCGATAATTGAACGGACAAAGGCCCATTGCACATCGATGGGCAATGAGGTCGAGATTCCATTTGGATAGATCTCTGCATAGTCACGGCCTTGCGGCTCCAGGAAAATCTGGTGACTCTCCTTGTCGGCGAATCGTACGATTTTATCCTCGATACTCGGGCAGTAACGGGGGCCACGGCTGTCGATCTGGCCCGAATAGATCGGCGAACGTTCAAGATTGTCGCGGATAATGTCATGCGTACGTGTGGTTGTGCGCGTGATCGCACAATCGACCTGGTCCTGTTCCACCTGCTCATGCAGCAGCGAGAACGGTAGTGCCCCGGTCTCGCCCGGCTGGGACTCGAGTGCATCCCAGTCGATCGATCGTCGGTCCAGCCGAGGGGGCGTGCCGGTCTTCAGGCGGCCAAGCCGAAGTTCCCTGCGGTATAACTCATCTGTCAGGCCCTGGATAGGAGCATCCCCTGCTCTTCCGGCCGGAATCTGCCGCTCACCCACATGGATCAGACCACCCAGGAACGTGCCGGTTGTCAGCACAACTGCTCCCGCATGATGCGCAACCGCGAGCTCGTCCACGACACCTATGACCTGGTCACCTTCGAACAACAGGGTACTGATACTGCCCTGATGCAGAGTCAGGTTAGCCTCTTCATCGAGCAGCTGGCGCATTGCCATGTGGTACAGTCGATGATCACACTGGGCACGCGTCGCCCTGACAGCCGGCCCCTTGCGACGATTAAGCACCCGGTATTGCAGGGCAGAACGATCCGCCACCACTCCCATAGCCCCCCCAAGGGCATCCACTTCGCGCACCAGATGACCTTTGCCGATGCCGCCGATCGCGGGGTTACAGGACATCTTGGCAATCGTATCCAGATTCTGGGTAATGAGGCGCACGCGCGCGCCACGACGCGCCGCAGCCAATGCAGCCTCGCAACCGGCATGACCCGCTCCAACCACCAGCACATCAACCGGTCCATCGGGGTGTTTCACGTGAAACATTTTGGCATCGTTTTGCATGAGAAGAGAGAGATTACCCGCCACCAACATGAAATCCAGAGGCCGGCAGCAGCGCCACAACCAAACCACCACATATGGACTGCGGAGACATCAAAACAAGAACATCTTGGGACCGGGCACAAAAAAGGGAGGCCGAAGCCTCCCTTTAGACAGCAAGCGGACAATCAGCCCTTGCGCTTCTTCTCGATCATGTCGTGGATGATCGGCGTCAGGATCAACTCCATGGCCAGGATCATCTTGCTCGACGGTACCACAATGGTGTTGCGGCGGGACATGAAAGAACCGCTCAGCATGGAGAGCAGCCACGGGAAATCGACCCCCCACTTCTCCGGCTTACGGATACGGATCACCATCAGGCTCTCGTCCGGAGTCGGGACATCGCGGGCAATGAACGGATTGGAGGTATCGACCAACGGTACGCGCTGGAAGTTGATATCCGTATAGGTGAACTGCGGCGTAATAAAGTGCACGTAGTCGTGCATGCGCTGAAGGATGTTATCAACCACAGCCTCGGTGGAGTAACCGCGCATGGCGGTATCGCGATGGATCTTCTGAATCCACTCCAGGTTTACCACCGGCACAATACCCATCATCAGGTCGGCAAACGGACGCACCTCTTCGACACCACCGTGCAGACCTTCGTAAAAGAGCAGGTCGGAACCATCACCAATCTCGCGCCAGTCGGTAAACTTGCCCGGCTCAACGCCGTAAAGCTCGGCCTCTTTATCATCGTGAACGTAGGTACGGGCCAGGCCCTTACCCGACTCACCGTACGACTTGAACAACTCCGCGATCTTGTCGAACAGGTTGGCCTCGTCGGAGAAATGACTCAGGCGCTTGCCAGCATCGGCATACTCCTTGGCCTTCTGACGAAATTCGTAGCGATCGAAACGGTGAAAACAGTCGCCCTCGACGATTGCCGGCGTAACGCTCTCGCGACGGAAGATGTGTTCCAGGGCCACCTTGGCGGTACTGGTACCGGCACCGGACGAGCCGGTAACGGAAATGACAGGATGCTTAACAGACATAAGTCCCCCAAAAAAATTTGAGATAAATAACAGGGGGACAACACTGAGCTGCACCCCGATTTCAAACCAAATACTGGATTAGTCGGGCATTATGACGGTCCTACCCCTGTTCTTTCAAGGAAAAGCCTTGCATGGGTATAAAACCGGCTCATTTACCGATACAAAAACTGGAAAAGACCCGGTCCAGGATGTATTCGACATCACCAATGCCGAGAATCTCTCCCAGGGAACTCCAGGCACAGCGCAGCTCCAGGGCGGCCAGATCAAAGAGCGACTCGTCATCAAGCATCGAGGCGGCTTGCTTCACCGCCTGCAATGATACCTCCAGCGCCAGACGATGACGTTCACTGGTGACATACAGCCCCTCATCACTGGCCGCCTCATCACCGAGAAGATCGGCAAGCCTCTGGATAAAGCTCTCGATACCATCACCACGCTTTACCGACACGGGGATAAAACCTTCAGCACAGGCCTCGCCTGCCAGGTCAGATTTATTCATGACTGCCAGATGGTAGGGATGATCGATCTTCCAGCTCTCGGGACGCGTGGCGTCGGCCACAAAGATCACAACATCCGCCTCGGATGCCGAATGACGAGCCCTGCGCACCCCCTCCTGTTCGATCGCATCGCTACTGTCGCGGATGCCCGCCGTATCGACCAGACGAACCGGAATACCGTGAATATCGAAATCGATCTCCAGCGTATCGCGCGTCGTTCCGGCCACATCACTGACAATGGCCCTCTCCCGACCGGCGAGCCTGTTTAAGAGACTCGATTTGCCGACATTAGGCGCGCCGATAATGGCAACCGAAGCGCCTTCAAAAAGACGCTCGCCAAAATCTGCCGAAGCGATCAGTCGCTGCATCGGCTCAATCAGCAGAGTATGCAGATCACTGCGCAAGGCATCCAGATGCATGGCAGGAATCTCCTCTTCCGGGAAATCGAGACATGCCTCGACATGCGCCATCTGGTTGGTTAGCTGATCCATCAGGACTTCGATACGCTGACCAAAGGCACCAGCCAGGTGACGCTGGGCCTGGCGGGCTGCCCGTTCGGTTGCAGCGTCGATCGAGGCAACTACCGCTTCGGCCTGCGACAGGTCCATACGTCCATTCTCGACAGCCCTGCGTGTGAACTCGCCCGGCTCGGCAGCGACACAGCCGAAAGCCAGCAACCGATGGAACAGTGAGCGCATAATGACCGGACTACCATGCCCCTGCAGCTCAACCACGTCCTCGCCGGTGTAGGAGTTCGGAGCGGGAAAACAGATGGTCAGGCCGGAATCGATAATTTCGTCATCATCGTCGTGCCAGCTTGCAAGATGGGCATGGCGAGGTTTAAAAGCGGAATCCCTGCGGCAGAGACGCATCGTAACAGCGAAGGCATCCGGCCCTGAGATACGGATAATGCCGATGCCACCCCGACCAGCCGGGGTGGCAATGGCAACAATCGTCTTGCGCGATGGATGGGTCGTCATCGAATCAGCGCAGGTGAATACAGACGAATCGGCGTCAGATCGCCTGCTTGACCTTCATGACATACCACTGCTGGGCAATGGAAAGTACATTATTCACAAACCAGTAGAGCACCAGTCCGGACGGGAAGAAGAGGAACATGACGGTAAACAGCGGCGGCAGGAACTGCAGAATCTTGGCCTGCATCGGATCAGTCGGCTGCGGGTTCAGGCGCTGCTGGATAAACATCGATGCACCCATCAGTACCGGAAGCACGAAATAGGGGTCCTGCACCGAAAGATCATGGATCCAGCCGATAAACGGCGCCTGACGCATCTCGATCGACATCAGCAGCACCTTGTACAGGGCAAAGAAGACCGGAATCTGGATGATAATCGGCAGACAGCCACCCATCGGATTCACCTTGTGCTTCTTGTAGAGCTTCATCATCTCCTGGCCCATACGCTGACGATCGTCACCGTACAAATCCTTCATGCGCATCATCTCGGGCTGCAGCTTGCGCATCGAGGCCATGGAGGAGTACGCCTTGTGCGTCGGATAGAAGAAGAGAATCTTGATCATCAGCACCAGCAGAATGATGCACCAGCCGAAATTACCGACATAGTCGAAGAGCCAGAGCAGGAAGCTGTGCATCGGCTTGGCGATGAAGGCGAACCAGCCGAAGTCGACCGAGCGCTCGAGATCCGCATGCAACGATGCCAGGACAGGAATCGACTTCGGCCCCACATAGATGGTGGAGTGGAAAACAGCATCGGAACCCTCAACCTTGCCATCCTTGAGAACCCCGGACTGATAGGAGCGGCCATCACCCTTGTAGTAGTAACGGTAGCTTGAACCCTTATCCCCGATCAAAGCAGCGATGAAATAACGATCCATCATGGCGGTCCAGCCACCGGTAGCGGAAAACCGTACGGCACCGGAATCATCGAGATCGTCGTAATCGATCTCCTGCAGTTTGTCGTTGATAAAGCCGACCGGACCATTGTGCTCATAGAAGGTCTTCGCCTTCTTGTCCGGCGAACGCTGAACCACCTGCTGGAACATGTTCAGGCCGGCACCGCCTTTGATACGATCGGAAATATCGATCACATAGCTGCCGTCATGCAGGGTGACCGTACGTTGCCAGATCTTGCCACTCGATAGAGGTGCCTCAAAGACAGCAGTGTGTGCGCCTTTAGCGGAGCTGCGCGAGACCTCACGGAAAGGGGCCGACTTGGACTGACCGAGCACACCGGAATTGATGTACATCGAATGATCGGTACCCGGATGCAGAACCTCAACCTTGGCCGCACCCGGCTCAATGCTTTCGGTATAGTTAAGCAGCGTCGCATCGACCAGCCAACCGCGATCGTCGATCTTCAGATTCAGGCGATCATTCTGAAGCATGAAGGCGTGATGAGCCACTTCGGAAGAACTTGCGGCCACATTTGCATGCTCGACCGGTGCCACATCCACTTCCGAGGGACGCAGCTCCGGCATCGCAGCTTGCTTGTCGGTCGTTGATTTCCGGTTCTGATCCGACTGACTGGCCACTTCCGGCGCCTGATCGGCCGGCTTGGAGTTCGGGAACATGGCCCCCCACCCCAGCAGAATAAGCATCGATAATACGAAAGCGATAACGATATTACGCTGTTCCATTGTGATCTGGACTCCTTGTATGCAGGCTGTGCGATGCTTCCGGTACAGGATCATAGCCGCCACGGGCGAACGGATGGCATCTCAACAGGCGGCGCAATCCCAACAGAATTCCGCGCCAAGCGCCATGAACTTCAACAGCCTCCTGCATGTATTCCGAACAGGTCGGGGTATGAATGCAGCGAGCCGGCAGAAACGGTGAAATACAATAACGGTAAAGACGAACCGGGAAAAGCAGCAATGATTTGATCATATACGCCGTTCCAGAAGGCCAGCAAGCTTGTCAAAAAGCTGTTCGATTGAGCAGAGGGAATCGGACATCTGATCGAAAGACACAGAGGGAATGATCAGAATGTCCACGGCGAGATGACGGATTCGGTGTTGTCGAAAACATTCACGGATGTGCCGTTTGAGGCGATTTCGTTGAACTGCATTGCCATACTTCCGTGAAACGGCCAGACCGATGCGCGCATGTTGCCCGGAAACGGGGCGATAGACGCAACGTAAACCCTTCCCGTGCACGCGCCTGCCGCCACGCATAGCGGCGAAGTCCGCCTTGGTGCGCAGGCGGTAAGCGGACGGGAAGGTATTAATCAGGCGGACAGACGCTTGCGGCCCTTGGCGCGGCGACGCTTGATAATAGCGCGACCGGAACGGGTAGCCATGCGGGCACGGAAACCGTGGTTACGGGCGCGGCGAATACGGCTCGGCTTGTAAGTGAAACTCATACCTGTCTCCTAGCTTTGAAAGGGTCGCGAATCATAGATTTGACGCACACGTTGTCAAGGCGTGTCACTATGCGAGACTGGCGATGGATATGGATCAACGCTCATGTAATATTCTGCCAATGGAAAAAAGGGACCTTATGGAACAGTGGCAAGAGGTGGTACGCAGGCTGGAAAGCCAACTGCCCGCATCAAAATTCGAAGCATGGATTCGACCAATCAACAGCACCTTTTCAGATGGTGAACTGCACCTTGCAGTGCCAAGCCGGATTTTTCTTGATGGCCTGAAAAGCGACTGTGAACCCTTGATCCTCGAAATGGTCAAAGACGTGTTTCAGGCCGATATACCGGTTCGATTCCGGGTTGACGCCTCACTCTCGCTGCCGCTTGTCGAGCAGGATAAAGAGCGGGAGAACGGCAGGGAAGAGAAGGGATCGGTCGACGGCTATATCGATCCGCGCTTCACCTTTGACAATTTCGTCGTCGGTTCCAGCAACGAATTCTGCTATGCCGCCTGCCGTGCCGTCGCCGACAAGCCCGGCGAAAGCTACAACCCTCTCTATCTGCACGGCGGCGTGGGCCTTGGCAAAACCCATCTGATCAACGCCGTTGCCAATGCCCTGATCAGCCAGGGCAAGTTCAAGATCGCCTACCGCACCGGTGAGCGCTTCACCAACGAGTTGATTACCGCCATTCGCAACAATGCGACCCATCGTTTCCGGGACCAGTACCGCCAGGTCGATATCCTGATCATCGACGATGTGCAGTTCATTGCCGGCAAGACCAGTACCCAGGAAGAGTTCTTTCACACATTCAATGCCCTGCATGAAGTGCACAAGCAGATCATTCTCGTCTCCGATCGCAGTCCGCGGGAGATGAGCCATCTGGAAGAGCGGCTGCGTTCGCGTTTCAACTGGGGACTCGTGGCCGATATCCAGCCGCCCAACCTGGAGACCCGCCTCGCCATCCTGGCCAGCAAGGCGGAGCTGGCCGGCGTCAACCTTGATGATGAGGTCGGCTACCTGCTGGCCTCTCGCATCACCAACAACGTCCGCGAGCTGGAAGGCGCCCTGACCCGCCTGACCGCCTTTGCCAAACTTACCAATAAAAGCATCGACATGAACATGACCCGGCATGTGCTGCGCGACCAGCTGCATGAAGAGGTGCGCAGTGTCTCGGTGGATGACATCCAGCAAAAAATCGCCGAATACTACAGCATCAATCCCAAGGAGATGCGCTCAAAGAAACGCACCCGCACCATCGCCTTCCCGCGCCAGGTGGCGATGTATGCGAGTAAGGAGCTGACCCAGATGTCGCTGCCGGAGATCGGCAACCTGTTTGGCGGTCGCGACCATACGACCATTCTTTATGCCTGTCGCAAGATTGATGAAATGCGCAAAAAAGACCGTGATTTCAATGATGAAATCGAGCGACTTCTGGCTCTGGTCCGTCGATAGCGGCCATGGATAACAAGCTTGGGATGGATAGTGGCAGCACCTGTGGATAAATTGGGAGGAACGGCACATCCGGATGCGTCAAAATCGCAGAAGCGGATCGGCCCACAGTTTATCCACAGGCTTCACGCAAATGGCAAACAGAGTGGAAGTTTAGTAAGTTATTGAATTTAAAGTTTAAATGAAGGATACCAACTTACCAACATCCCCTACTGTTATGACGAAATGAATGGATATAAGAGGGATGAGAGGAGTAAACATGCAGTTATCTGTACCAAGAGCGATTCTTTTACAGCATGTTCAGCGTTGTCAGAACGTGGTCGAGAAACGGAGTACCAATCCGATTCTGTGCAACCTGCTGATACGGGCTGAGTCCGGGCAATTGCAACTGGAAGCGACCGACCTGCAACTCGGAGTTGCGTCGCGTACAGCGGCTGACGTCAGTGAAGAGGGACAGACCACCGTCTCCGCACGCAAGCTCTTCGATATCATTAAGGAGCTCGATGACGAACATCCCGTGCAGTTCAGCACACAGGATGCATTTCTGGAGATCAGCAGCGGTTCATACAAATCCCGCCTGGCAACCCTGCCGGCGGAGGAGTACCCGGGTATTCCGCAGGACGACACCGAAATCAGCTTCGAGGTAGAGGCGTCGAGCCTGGGCGGCATGATTGCCGGTACCGCATTTGCGATGTCCAATGACGAGACCCGTAAATACCTGACCGGTACCCTTTTCGAAGCCGATCCCGCTTCCGGTTTCAGGCTGGTGGCAACCGACGGACATAGACTCTCGATGATGGAATCGGCATTGCAGGGCATCAGTTCGGCAAGCCAGTGTATTGTGCCGAGGAAGGCGGTGCTGGAGATGCGCAAGATGGCGGAGGACCACACCGGGCCGGTCAAACTCTCGCTCGGTCGTCGGCAGGTTCGGTTGATGGCCGGCGATCATCTGCTGACCAGCAAGGTGATCGATGCACAGTTCCCGGCTTATCAGGATGTGATTCCGCAGGGCAATCCGCGCACGGCCATCGTTGACCGTATGCGCCTGGATCAGGTCCTCCGCCGCAGCATGATCGTAGCCAACGAATTTACGCATGATGTTCGACTCACTTTTGCCGCCAATCAGCTGCAGGTGATGGCTCATAACACCGAACAGGAGCAGGCGGAGGAGACGGTTGAGGCAGGCTACGACGGACCGGAAGTGGTGATCGGTTTCAATGGCCGCTATCTGCGTGATGTTTTAAGTGTAGTACAGGCCGAGAAAGTGCATGTTCATTTCCGCGATGAGCTTTCTCCGGTTCTGATCCAGGAAGTGGAAAATGCCGATGCCAAATATGTCGTAATGCCGATGCGCATCTGATACAGGCCCATGGGGGACCGATAGCAACGATGAGTGGATTACGCCTGCAGGTGGATGAGGTACGCATGGTGAACCTGCGTTGCCATGAGCAGTTCAGCTGCCACTTCGAATCCGGCATCAACCTGCTCACCGGCCAGAATGGCAGTGGCAAAACCACTATTCTGGAAGCGGTCTACATGATGGCGTACGGTCGCTCGTTCCGGCAGGCACGTGATCCCCAGCTGGTGCGCTGGGGAGAGAGAGACTTCCGGATTGGCAGCACCTGGCATCGATATGGGCCTTTGCACGTACAGGTGGCCGGCAAACCGGGGCGGACCGAGATCACCCTGCAGGGCCGCAAGGTCTCCCAGCGGCGTGAGCTCGGGGATACCCTGCCGGTCGTGGCCGATGCACCGCAGGCGGCCCGGGTGATCGATGCCGTGCCCAATAAGCGCCGCCGCTGGCTCGATCAGTTTGTCATGGCCTGCGAACCGGCCATGATGCATCACTATCAGGCGTATCTGAGGGCTATGATGCAGCGCAGCCGGCTGTTACGGCGCCGCACGAAAGGCGATGAACTGGCTGTGTGGGAAGCCCAGATGGTGCAACATGGCAGGCCGGTCATCACACTGCGCAGGCGGGTGCTGGATGCATTGAACGGGGTATTGCATCAGGATCGCGAACTGACCGAATCCCCGCTGCAGCTTTGCCTGCGTGCCACGGCACCGGAGGATGATGGCGCCTGGCAGCAGGATCTGGCCGAACGCCGGGGCAAGGATGCCAGGCTTGGACGACTGACGATCGGTCCCCATTGTGATCGACCCGATATTCTGTTTCGGGAGCGGGAAATACGTTCAGCCGGATCGCGTGGACAGCAAAAGCTGGCCGCGATGGCCCTTCGGCTGGCAGAATGCGCCGTTCGCTATCAATATCGCCAGATATATCCGGTCCTGTTACTGGATGATTGTCTGGAGGCACTCGACGAGTCACGGCAGCAGCGGTTGCTGGCACGTCTGAATGAATATCCGGGACAGGTGCTGGCCACAGCCCCGAACGGTATATCGACCCCTTCGCAGCTGCAGATCAATCTGCAGCAGATCGAGGGTGACAACGGTGTCCCTGCTGGGGGGCAAAACCAACGAATGGAGAGAGCGGCATGAGTGAAGCTGAGAATCCGTCTTACGGCGCGGAAAGCATCAAGGTCCTGCGTGGACTGGATGCGGTGCGCAAGCGCCCCGGTATGTATATTGGCGATACCGACGACGGTACCGGTCTTCATCACATGGTTTACGAAGCGGTCGATAATTCGATCGACGAGGCCCTGGCCGGACACTGCGACAAGATCGAGGTGATCCTGCACTCCGACGACTCGGTAACCGTGCGTGATAACGGTCGCGGCATCCCGGTCGACATGCATCCGGAAGAGAATCGTTCCGCTGCCGAAGTGATCATGACCGTACTGCATGCCGGCGGTAAGTTCGATTCCAACTCCTACAAGGTCTCCGGTGGTCTGCACGGCGTGGGTGTATCGGTGGTCAATGCTCTTTCCGAATACCTGGAGCTGGAGATTCGCCGTAATGGCAAGGTGCACTTCTGCCGCTTCGAGCACGGTGATACGGTGGAGCCGCTGAAGGTGATCGGCGAAGCCGAAGGCACGGGTACCGAAGTTCGCTTCCTGCCCAGCCTGGATACCTTCTCCCACCGCAATATGTCCTTCGATATCCTCTCCAAACGCCTGCGCGAACTCTCCTTCCTGAATAGCGGCGTGCGCATCGAGCTGATCGACGAGCGCGACGATCATCATCAGGTGTTCGAATATGAGGGTGGTATCACCGCCTTCGTCGAGCATCTGAATCGCACCCGCACCCCGGTGCACAAGGATTGTCTCAGTGTGTCGGGCGAGAAAGACGAGATCGGAATCGAGCTCTCCATGCAGTGGACCGATGCCTATCAGGAAAATGTATTCTGTTTTACCAACAATATTCCGCAGCGCGACGGCGGTACGCATCTGGCCGGTTTCCGCGCCGCCCTCACCCGCTGCATCAACAACTATGCGACGGCCAACGGCCTGCTCAAAAAGCACAAGATTGCCCTGACCGGTGATGACTGTCGCGAAGGCCTGACGGCGGTACTTTCGGTGAAGGTGCCCGATCCCAAGTTCTCCTCGCAGACCAAGGACAAGCTGGTCTCCTCCGAGGTACGTCCGGCGGTCGAGACGACGGTTACCGAGAAGCTTGCCGAGTGGCTGGAAGAGAATCCGACCGAAGCGAAACGCGTGGTCGGCAAGGTGGCCGAAGCAGCCATGGCCCGCGAGGCGGCGCGCAAGGCGCGCGATCTCACCCGCCGCAAGGGTGCACTCGATATCTCCTCCCTGCCCGGCAAGCTGGCCGACTGTCAGGAGAAGGATCCGGCCCTTTCCGAACTGTTCCTGGTGGAGGGTGACTCAGCCGGCGGATCGGCCAAGCAGGGGCGCGATCGTCGTACGCAGGCCATCCTGCCGTTGAAGGGTAAAATCCTGAATGTGGAGAAGGCCCGGTTCGACAAGATGCTCTCCAGCCAGGAGATCGGCACCATGATCACCGCCCTGGGCACCGGTATCGGCAAGGAAGATTTCGATATCGCCAAGCTGCGTTATCACAAGATCGTGATCATGACCGATGCCGACGTCGACGGATCCCATATCCTGACGCTGCTGCTCACCTTCTTCTACCGGCAGATGCCCGAGGTGATCGAGCGCGGCCATCTCTATATTGCTCAGCCACCGCTCTATCGCGTCGCCAAGGGCAAGAATGCCCGCTATGTCTCATCCGATGAGCAGCTGTTCGAGTTCCTGGTCGAGCTGGGTACGGATGGCAAGAGCTACTACAGCTCGGCGAAGGCCAATGCGATGGTCGGCGATCGCCTGCAGACCATGGTGCACAGCATCCATCGCCTGCAGCGCCTGCAGGCCCGGCTTTCGCAGCGCATCGATGACAAGATACTCAAGCTGCTGGTCGAAACCGGAAAATTCGATGTCGGCATGTTGCGCGATCGTGCGGCTCTCGACGCACGCCTGGAGACCCTGAACGAGGCCTTCCGCAAGGTATCGCGTGTGGATGAAGTGCTGAAATGGCGTATCTACGACGATGCCGAGCAGGGTTGTTCCTGGGTGCAGTTCGAGCGCCGCGATCATGGTCGCGTACGTATCTCGCGCCTGGACAAGGATCTGCTCAGCACGGCCGAGTACAGCGAGGCGCAGAAGCTTTGTGCCTCGATCCAGGATCAGATCGGCGAGGGCGCCTACATCGGCCAGGATCAGAAACAGTGGCCGGTGACGCGTTACGACGATATCACCGATCTGATCACCAAAGAGGGTCGCAAGGGCCTGACCATCCAGCGCTACAAAGGACTGGGTGAGATGGATCCGGAGCAGCTGTGGGAGACGACCATGGAGCCGACCAACCGCACGCTGCTGCAGGTGAGTCTGGAGGATGTGGTCAATGCCGATGAGACCTTCTCGATGCTGATGGGTGATGCCGTTGAGCCGCGTCGTCGCTTTATTCAGGAGAATGCGCTGAAGGTGCGCAATCTGGACGTATAGGAATTGTTGTGAGCGATAAACAGAAACTCAGCTATGCCGAATGCGGCGTCGATATCGACGCCGGCAACGCCTTTGTCGGGCGTATCAAGAATGCCGTAAGCAGCACAACCCGACCGGAAGTCCTGGCCGGCATCGGTGGCTTCGGCGGCCTCTTCGCCCCGAACTTTTCCGGTATGAGCGATCCGGTACTCGTATCCGGTACCGACGGTGTCGGCACCAAGCTGCTCTTGCTGCAGCAGCATGATCGCCCGCATGTGGCCGGCATCGATGCCGTGGCCATGTGTGTGAACGATATCGCAGCCCTGGGTGCGGAACCGCTCTTCTTCCTCGATTATCTGGCTACCGGCAAACTGGCCGGCGAGACATTGGCCGGTGTGGTCGAGGGCATTGCCGAGGCATGCCGTATCTGCGAATGCGCCCTGGTCGGTGGCGAGACAGCGGAGATGCCGGGCATGTATGCGCCGGGCCACTATGATATCGGCGGCTTTTCCGTTGGCGTGGTCGATCGTCCGAAGATGGTCGATGGCTCCAATATTGTTGACGGCGATGTGATCCTGGGTCTTGCCTCGGCAGGCCCCCACTCCAATGGCTATTCGATGGTGCGCAAGCTGATCGAGCTTGGCCACGCCGACCTTGAGAACGATACCCTTCGGGATGGCCGCAAGGCGGTTGAGGGCGTGCTCGCTCCCACCCGCCTCTATGTACCGGCCGTCAAGGCAATGATGAAGAGTGCTGTGAATGTACACGGCTTCTCGCATATCACCGGTGGTGGCATGTTCGACAATCTCGAGCGTATCCTGACCGAGGATCTGGCGGTTACCGTCGATGTATCCAGCTGGCCGGTACCGGCAGCCTTCGAATACCTGCTCTCCTTCGCCGAAGTGGAGCGCGACGAGCGCTACCGCACCTTCAACATGGGCATCGGCTTCGCCGTGATCCTGCCTGAGAGTGAAGCGGAGAAGGCCAGGGCCGTTCTCAGCGAAGCCGGTGAAACGGTCTACACCATTGGCCGGGTGCACAAGCGCGAGGGCGAGCCGGTCACCCTGGTCGGCTAATGGCAACACAACCCTGCGCTATCGCGGTCATGGCCTCCGGCCGTGGCAGTAATCTGAAGGTGATCCTGGAAGCCGCAGCCAAAGGCGAATGCCCGGTGGATGTGCGCCTGGTGATTTCCGATAAAAAAGACGCGCCCGCGCTCGCTATCGCTCGCGCGGCGGGCGTTGCCCGCGTAATACATCTCGATCCAAAAGCCTATGCGAATCGGGAAGCCTTTGATCAGGCCTGTGCCGAACTGATCGCCGAGCACAACTGCCAATGGATTGTGCTGGCCGGTTACATGCGCATTCTCTCCGAGTCGTTCGTACATGGCTTCGCCAACCGCATCATCAATATCCACCCCTCCCTGCTGCCCGCCTTTATCGGTGGCAGAGCGGTAAAGGATGCCCTCACCCATGGCGTCAAGATCGCCGGTTGCACCGTGCATCTGGTCAACGAAGAGCTGGATGGCGGGCCGATCCTTGCCCAGGCGGCGGTGCCGGTGCTCGATGACGACACGCTCGAATCCCTGCATGCCCGCATCCAGGTTGAGGAGCACAGGCTTTACCCCGCCACCCTTGCTCGCATGGTCAACGAAGGCTTTGTCATCGAAGGCCGCACGGTACGCTGGGGACGCTAGCCACGGTGTCACAAGGGATGACGCAACACGATCATTAAATCGTCAGGCCCGGGCGGGAAAAGGGCTGCACAGCACCACTTTCACACAGACATCAGTGAAGCGGCGTGAAAGTTTCTGCTTCATAGTGTGTCGATCGTCATCAGGTGCCGGCGAATCAGTTATGATCAACCCCGCCCTGCTCCAGCCTTGCTCCGACCCGTAGCGGGCAACGCGATTTGAGACGCAGTCGAGGATCGCTACGCTGAGATCCATCAGCTCCAGACATGGTGATTCGGAAGTAAACAGGCAGTGGTGGTTAATCTCGATATGGGGCGTCGTACAGCCCCATATCCACCGGTTGAAGATACCCGGGACGAACAGATCGTACATGGCCAGAGTGCACGGGTTGTAAGCAGCCTGGCCGGCTTCAACCTGGTGGCGTGTCAACGGCAAAAAACTCGATGCCGCGGGTATTGAGGCCAAAGCATGGAGAGGATGCAAACCGAAGCCGCAATAATCCGCTTAAAGAAACTGTGCGATCAAAAACTTGCTGTACAGGGAGAGTCCGAAGCCTGGTATGGCAGCGCGCGACAGGTTCCAATGTCGGTTCAGTCTTGATTGAAGCGAGATATACGAATTTAGTTAAAGGTTGCCGTTGGCGATAATGAAATGACGGTATTCGCGTTCCAGTCAGCGTGGATGGAGATGTTCGGTTCGTACCAGCATACCGCCAGCACCATGCAGGCACGCCGGCAAGTAAGGTTACGAAATACGGCAGAAAGATGATGGCTATCTCGATAGCTTTTTCAGACAGTCCGGGCAGATGTGATGTGAAATACGGGGCATCGGCAGATCGCGATCGAAAAGCTCAAGTTCACGTACCCCCTGCTCAAGTTCGAGCCATCGGCCGTCCGAAACCCGTAATTTTTTGCACCAGCTGCACACGATGATGATGTCATCGGAACGAGGTGTGCTGGCATCGAGGAGGGGCTGATAGGGTTGGGGCTGCTCACGAATGGTCAGGGAATAGAGATCGAGTCCACCGGCAATGGCGGGATGGATAATCAAATTCATATAACGACGCAGCGATGGTGAGTCACAGCGAAACGGAATGAGCAGCCGGGTACGCTGATCCCGGACACGCTTGAAAAGCGATTCGTAGATGGAGCGAGTCTCGGGACCCGCAACATAATTCCAGATCGACTTGCCGGAAATTTCATGCGAAGTGATGAAAAGACCGCCGTTATGGCGGGCAAATCGATCCCACATTGAATCCGTCTCGATAATGCGATCGGACGAATCAAGCCGATAGTGGAGCAGGGCCAGGAAACCCGGGCCATCCGGCGGTAAATTCCGGTCAGCGTTCATATACCCGTTATAACTGAATAAAGCACCGGAAAGCCAGTCATTTTATTTTCGCTGAATGGTATGGAACAACTGTTCCGGTTTTGAGCCTGATTCTGGCATGCTGGCGGGGATGGAAACGGATATATCAATATGGGCGTATGGACTGCTGGCGGGGTTGGCTGCTGGCGGTATAGGGGGCGTTCTGGCAGGGCTGGCCGGTGTCGGGGGCGGACTGATTTATGTTCCCCTGCTCTATGCCATGCTGCCGGGAACCCATGACGGTGCTGCTATCCCCGTATTTGGCAGTATGGTAGCTGTTGTCATCACCGGCTTTTTCTCGGCCCGAACGCACTGGCGACTGGGGCATACCGATATGCCATCGCTGAAACTGTTGTTGCCGGGGCTGGCAGTCGGCGCATCGATCGGCCTGTGGAGCACCCTGCATCTGCCCGAGGCCTGGGTACTGGCCGGGCTGGGACTGCTCGATGCCTGGATTGCCAGGGATTATGGGCGTGAACTGAATCCGGCACAGGGCAGGAAGCTGCATCTCAGACTGGTATCGCTGCCGATCGGTTATCTCTCCGGATCGCTCGGGATCGGTGGCGGTACGATGCTCACCCCTGCCCTGCGGCGCACATTACCGTTGCGGCATGCCGTCGGTACTTCGGCGGCGTGCGGGCTGCTGATGGCCGCCATGGCCGTCGGCATCAACGTGGCAGCAGAAGAGAACTGGCGAGCCATGCTGGGCGAACATCTGCCATTCCTGGCCAGCTTCTGGATCGGTATTCTGATCATTCTCCCCCACTCCACCGGCTGGGCCGCCAGGCTGCATGGCGAAATTGGCGAGGAGCTGTTGCGCGCAGTGCTGAAAGGCCTGTTTATGCTGTTATCGCTTTGCCTGATTATCGCAGCCGGGCTGAAAATGTAGCGGTGGTATCAGGCGAGCGGATTACCGGTGCGTTGCCAGGGAATGGTGCCATTCGATTCGATGGAGACGCGTAGCACGAGGCCCAGCGCCACCAGCATGGTGACGAGGGCCGAACCGCCGTAACTGATGAACGGCAGAGGCACGCCGACCACCGGCAGCATGCCCGAAACCATGCCGATATTGACGAAGACATAGAGCATGAAAATGGTGGCGATACCGATGCAGAGCAGCGACGCGAAACGGCTATGGGCACTGTGGGCAATGAAAAGAATGCGCAGCAGCATGATACCGTAAAGTGCCAGGAGAATGGCGGAGGCAAACAGCCCCCCCTCCTCGGCCAGAACGGCAAAGATGAAATCGGTATGCTGCTCGGGAAGGAAATGCAGGCGAGCCTGCGACCCCTGCAGGAATCCCTGCCCGAAGAGGCCGCCGGAGCCGATGGCGATACTCGACTGGATCACATGATAACCGGCCCCGAGCGGATCGGATTGCGGATCGAGAAAGCTCAATACACGCGACTTCTGGTAATCGTGCATGTTCGACCAGAGCAGGGGCAATGAGGCCAGGGCTGCCACCACGGCGGCAAAAAACCATTTCCAGGGTAGCCCCGCCGCCATGATCATGGCCGAAGCGGCAAAGAGCAGCACCAGCGTGGTGCCGAGATCCGGTTGAATAATGATCAGGGCAGCCGGGAGGGCCGCGAAAGCAACGGCTGCCGCAAGGGCAGAGAGCCGGTTGGCCTCACGCGAGGCGAACCAGAAGGCGAGCATCAGCATCAGGGCCCATTTCATCATCTCGGAGGGCTGCAGGTTCACAATGCCGAGGTTGAGCCAGCGCCGGGCCCCCATCTGCACCTCGCCGACGAGCGGCACCAGGGCCAGGGCAATCAGGGCCAGGAGGTAGCCGGGCCATGCCGTCAAAGCGATCATCCGCGTCGGGATAAAGCAGAGGGAAAGCATCAGGGCAAAGCCGAACAGCCAGAACACGCCCTGGCGGTAGAAGAGATTCGGGTTGCCTTGCCATGTGGCGGCATAGAGCGTGGCCATGCCCACGGCTGCCAGCGCAAGCAGGCAGCCGAGCAGAATCTTGTCGATATGCTTCAGCTCATTCATGGCGTTTCGCTCGCGGCCATCTGCTTCTCCTTGGCTGCCAGCGCCTGAACGATGGCACCGGCCACCGGAGCAGCGGCACTGCCACCATGGCCACCGTGCTCGACAAACACGGCAATGGCAATGCGGGGCTGTTCGTAAGGGGCATAGCCGATAAACCAGGCATGATCCTTATGGCGGTCATAAAGGGGCTCGTCCGGTGTTTCGTCATCCTGGGCCATGGCAATCACCTGAGCGGTACCGGTCTTGCCGGCCATGGCCCATGGCATGCGGCTCAGGCTGCTGTGTGCCGTACCGTGGACATTGGCCACCACATCGCGCATGGCCCTGTGAACTTTGGCCAGCCACTCCGGCTTCAACGGAATCACCCGCTCGATATCCGGCTCAAGGCTACGCTCAAGCCGGGGTTTGAGTAACTGCCCGCCATTGGCAATCGCGGCCGTCATCCGCGCCATCTGCAGCGGGGTGACATTGACGGCGCCCTGGCCAATGGCAGCGATCATCGTTTCCCCGCGGAACCATTTACGATGTTTCCAGTTCGGATGCAGGCGTGCCTGTTCGATGAGCCCGTTCCTGCCGATGCTGGGGATCATGCCGCGCGATTCACCCGGCAGGTTGATGCCGGTCCGGTGCCCGAGCCCCCACAGTTCCGCCTCCTCGCTCAGGCTTTCAATGCCGAGCTGATCGCCCAGTTCATAGAAATAGACATCGCACGACTCCACAATCGAGCGATGCAGATCAATATGGCCGTGGCCGCTACGCTTCCAGCAGCGCAGCTTACGATCGGCAAGTTCGAGATAACCGGGGCAATTGGTTGTACCGGTAGCCAGGGGAATGTTGTGACGCAGTCCGGCAAAGGCCGTGATCGGCTTGAAGGTGGAGCCCGGCGGATAGGCGGACTGGATGGTCCGGTTCAACAGCGGCTTGCGCTTGTCGCGCAGCCAGGCATTCCACTGCTCCGACTCCAGGCCGGTGATAAAGCGATTGGTGTCGAAACCGGGCTGGCTGAGGAGCACCAGCACTTCACCCGTGTGCACATCCATGGCCACCACGGCCCCGGTGCGGCCACCGAGTGCATTGGAAGCGGCTTGTTGCAGGTCGGTATCGAGGCTCAGGTGGAGGTTCTCGCCCATTCTGGGCGGCGTACGTTCCAGCACACGCACGCGACGCCCCAGGGCATCAACCTCCTCGCGCTGGGCTCCGGGCTCTCCGTGCAGACGCGATTCGTAACGAATCTCGATCCCGGCCCGGCCGACCAGTTCGTTGGCAAGATAACCCTTCTTGAGATCGTCGGGCTGAGCGAGAGACAGGTAACCGATCAGGTGCGAGGTCATCTTGCCATAGGGATAAAAGCGATGGGTTCCGGCCTGAACGTCGACGCCGGGCAGGCGATGCAGACGCGCAGCCAGCGGTGCGACCTGTTTCCAGCCGAGCTTGTCATCGAGCAGCACCGGACGATCCGAGCGCGATCGTTTGATACGCAGCGCAAGGCGCTTTTGCTTGGCATCGTCCCAGTGCAGGAACGTGGCCAGTGTCCGCAGGGTCGAAGCGATATCCTGGACGCGCTCGGGAATGACCTCGACCTGATAGGAGACGTGATTGATCGCCAGGCCGTGGCCGTTGCGATCAAAAATCTCGCCGCGGGTCGGCAGAACGGGAACGACGTTGATGCGGTTATTTTCGGCCCGGGTGGAAAACCCTTCGTGGTGAATCCATTGCAGGTCGATCAGTCGCCCGAGCAGAATGATCAGCAACAACAGGGCGAAGGCAGTGAAAATAATGATGCGCCGATCGAAGCGGCCGCGCAGTTCAAGCTGGTTCAACATAGGGCGAATGCACCAGTGCATACCAGATCGGGACGGTAATCAACACCGTCATAAGCCATGGGATAAAGCCGCCGCCGTACCAGAGCAGGGGCAGGGTTGTGGCAACAAGCAGTCCGAATCGCTGCGGCAGACCGGGTCCGATAGCGGCATCGATATGCGCCAGAACGACCGGGATGGAAGCCATGAAAGGAAATGTCACCAGAGGCGACCAGTAGAGGGCCACGTCATGAACCAGTACGGCCGGAAGCACCCAGGGCCAGCTCAGGCGTCTGGCCAGAAGGGCGGCCAGCAGCAGTGCCAGGGACCAGTCCGGCTGCAAAAGTACGGAGCTGGTTGCCAGGTTAAGCATGATGCCGATCAGGGCGCCAAGGAGAATCAGCGAGGCAAAAATCATGGGTGAGCGGGGGTCTTACCTGCCACTGCCAGCCAGTTTTCCCGTTGCCAGTGGGCGACCGGTTCGGCGGTAATCGCCGCAAACACTTCGCCGGGCTGCTTATGCAGTTTGCTTACGCGTGCCACCGGAATACCGGGCGGGAAAATACCGCCGGCACCGCTGGTGCGCAGGATGGTGCCGATGGCAGGCACCTTGGCCCATGGAACGAATTCGACTTTCAGGTCTGTGCTCTGGCCGCGCACCAGGGCCGCGATGCCATGGTCGTCCATGGTGACCGGTACCGCCACCGAGGCATCGAGGATGGTGCGGATCACCGCATGGCTGCCGGAGGCGGTATCGACCAGGCCGACCAGGCCTTCGCTGGATACGATCACATCGTCGCGATGGACACCCGCAACTTCAAGAATCAGTCGTTGGTTCATGGCGTCGGGGCTGCGACCACGCACCTTGGCGGCATGCCAGTGGTAGCCAGAGATGTTACGAATACCGAGCAGGCTGCGCAGCTGCTGGTTTTCCCGGCGCAGGCTGTTGACCTCCTGGATCAGCGAGGCCTGCTTTTCCAGCTCTTCGCGTGTCCTGAGATAGTTTTGCTGCAGGGTTTTGCGTTCATGGGTCCAGAGCTGAAGCTCACTCCACCAGCGGGCCGGAGCGTGCAGGGCATCGATCAGTGGAGCCATGCCGAGGTTGAGGCGCTGGCCGGCAGGCGTGTTGAGCAGCGCAAATGCAAGAATGAGGGCGGCGGCGGCCCAGAGCCACGGGCGCAGGTTCTGTTTGCGGCCCATGCTGCGTTAATCCTTAAAGAGTACGCCCCGCATGCGATCCAGCTCTTCAAGTACGCGGCCACTGCCCATCACCACGCAATCGAGCGGGTTTTCGGCCACCGTGACCGGCAGGCCGGTCTCTTCGCGCAGCAACTGGTCGAGACCGACGAGCAGCGCACCGCCACCGGTCAGCATGATGCCCTTGTCGACGATATCGGCCGACAGCTCCGGCGGGGTGCGTTCCAGACAGACTTTGACGCCTTCGATGATGGCATTGACCGGTTCGGTCAGCGCTTCGAGGATTTCGGAATCATCCAGGGTCAGGTTCTTGGGCACGCCGTTGATCAGGTCGCGTCCCTTGACCTCCATCTCGCGGCGTTTCTCCTGCGGGTAGGCACTGCCCAGCTGCATCTTGATGTTTTCTGCTGTGGCATGGCCGATCAGCAGGCTGTATTTGCGGCGCAGGTGATTGATGATCGCCTCGTCCATTTTGTCGCCACCGACGCGAACCGAGCGCGAATAGACAATACCGCCATAGGAGATCACGGCGATCTCGCTCGTACCGCCGCCGATATCGACAACCATGGAGCCGGAGGCCTCGGTAACCGGCAGATCGGCACCGATGGCGGCCGCCATTGGCTCCTCGATCAGGTAGACCTCGCGGGCACCGGCCGACAGGGCCGATTCGCGAATGGCGCGACGCTCCACCGGCGTGGAGCCGTAAGGCACGCAGATGACGATGCGCGGAGCAATACCCCAGGCGCGCTTGTGCACCTTGCGGATAAACTGTTTCAGCATCTCCTCGGTGACCACGAAATCGGCAATCACACCATCCTTCAGCGGGCGGATGGCCGAGATGGCATCCGGCGTACGCCCCAGCATGCGTTTGGCATCGGCGCCGACGGCAAGCACCTTGCGGTTGTTGCGCCCCTCGTCGTATACGGCAACAACGGAGGGTTCGTTCAGTACGATCCCCTCGCCACGCACATAAATCAGTGTGTTGGCCGTTCCGAGGTCAATCGAAATGTCGCGGGAGAAAATACCGAAAATCTTTTGCAGCATGGTGTTAAAACCTGTGGATAGGGATAGCTGCCCGAGCATAAATGCCGGAACTGTTCAGGTAAAGGAATGCTTTGTGGCAGCGGTGTGGCGGGATGGCTGGATTCTCTAGGCGCCGATGGTCGAGGCGATCAGGGCGCAGAGGCAGGCAATCATCGCATAGCCCCATGGCCCGATCCGGCTATAATGATGGGGTTGAACCGTAAGGATACCGTACATCTGCCACCTCCTTGCATACGGCGGCGACTATGGCACCGCATGAAAGCCGTGACTGTGACGGCAGTCATGCCCCCTGCAGATGCAGCAGAATGGTACGGTTCATCGTGTGCAGGCGATGCTCGTAGAGGTAGATGCCCTGCCAGGTGCCAAGCGCCAGGCGTCCATTGGTGATCGGGATGGTCAGCGATACCTGGGTCAGGGCCATGCGGATATGGGCCGGCATGTCGTCCGGCCCTTCGGCGCTGTGCCGGAAACGGGGATCGCCGTCCGGAACCAGTCGCTGCATGAACTGCTCCATGTCATGCAGCACGTCCGGATCGGCATTCTCCTGAATCATCAGCGAGCAGCTGGTGTGGCGCACGAAAAGGCAGGCCATGCCGGTGGTGATACCACTTTCGCTCACCTGTGCCTGTACGTCGCGGGTCACATGATAAAAGCCGCGGCCATTGGCGGCGATGCGCAGCGTATGCTGAAGCTGTTTCATGTCAGCTCCGCCCACACCGGAGCATGGTCGGAGGGGCGCTCGAGGGCCCGGTAGCGGGTGTGTACACCGCCGGCAACGGCCTGCAGGGCACGGCTGGCCAGAATATGGTCGATGCGCAGCCCCCAGCCGCGATCGAAAGCATTCAGCCGGTAATCCCACCAGCTGTGCATCCCCTCTTCCGGGTGCAGCTGGCGCAGGGAATCGGTCAGCCCCAGCTGCAGCAGCGAGGCGAAGAAATCGCGCTCCCTGCCCGAACACATGATCTTCTCCTGCCAGCGGGCCGGGTTGTGCACATCGATATCGGCCGGCGCAATATTGAAATCGCCCAGCACGACCAGTCGTTCGTGTTGCCGCATCTCGCCGGCAAGAAAGGCGCGGAAGGCCTCAAGCCAGCGGAACTTGTAGTCGTATTTTTCGGAGTCGACCGCCTGACCGTTGGGAATGTAGACATCGATGATCCGCAGATCACCGAGCGTCACCGCCAGCAGGCGTCGCTGCGGATCGTCCAGGCCGGGCAAGTCGTATACCGGATCAGTGGCCGCTATGCGGCTTAAGATGGCGACGCCGTTGTAGGTCTTCTGGCCGCTGAACACTGCCCGGTAGCCGGCCTGCTCGATCTCGGCCTGCGGAAATTTCTCGTCCGGCAGCTTGGTCTCCTGCAGGGCGAGTACATCCGGCTGCTCCTTTCGCAGGTACTCCAGCACATGCGGCAGGCGTACGTTGAGCGAATTGACGTTCCAGGAGGTGATGCGCATGCCGACGATGCTGTCCGAGCCTTGCTGCCATTGCAATGCAGCGTGAGACGACTCACCGACAGCTGGCTGTGAACCCTGCAGGTTGGCGGCATCCCCGTTAGGCGGGATAAGGAGAGCATCATGAACGTTGTGCGGGCAGAGACGATCGCCGCGGCATTTCGCGGCATGAAAGGGATTCGGGTCGAGGTGCATGGCCACGGTATCCGGATCGATTACATGGGGCGCCAGGCAAACTTCGTGCGCGAAGCGAGTTTCTGGTCGTTCCTGCTGCAGCGGATCAGCGGCAAGGATGCCCGCAAGGTCAGCGAGATCGAGGCCCGGCTGATCGCCTGAACAGGCCTCCCTCTTCCCTATGACTCCATATTCTTGAGGCAACGCAGAATGGCCCGGCGCATCGCCATGCCATCCTGATAGCGGTTGTCCGGGTCTTTCTGCAGTGCCTTGTCGAGAATGTTTTTAACGCAGTTCGGCAGGCCTTCACGCAGCTTGGTCGGATCCGGATGTTTCTCGGAGGTGATCTGGTAGCTCAGGGCGGCGATCGAGTCGGCGCTGAAGGCCTTCTTGCCGGTGAGCAGCGTGTACAGGGTGGAGCCGAGCGAGAAGATATCCGAGCGTCCATCCACCTTCTGGCTGCTGATCTGCTCCGGCGACATGTACGAGGGGGTGCCGAGAATGGCACCGGTCTTGGTGCGGCTGGATGAGGTGATGCGGGCAATACCGAAATCGGCAATCTTCACCAGACCACTCTTGTCGTTGTACATGATGTTGCCCGGCTTGATGTCGCGGTGCACGACCCCCTGCTTGTAGGCGTAATCGAGGCCGCCGGCCACCTGGGCGACAATATTCAGTACCGTTTCCACCGCTAGCAGCTTCTTGGGCTGTACATAATCGCTGAGCGGCTGTCCTTCGATAAATTCCATGGCGATATAGGCAAGGTCGTGCTCTTCGCCTGCATCGTAGATGGTGACGATATTCGGATGGTTGAGGCGTCCGGCGGCGGCGGCTTCGTGGAAGAAGCGGTTCTCCACCTCCTGCAGCTCCTCGGCCTCGAACTCCTGCGACAGTGCCAGGGTCTTGATGGCCACGGTGCGGTCGATTTTCGGATCGCGGCCGAGATAGACGGCACCCATGACGCCGCGGCCCAGCTCCTTCTCCACCTCATAGCGGCCCAGTTGCGGCTTCAGGCCGTTCTCGTCCGGCATCAGGAGAATACTGGCGGTGAACTGGCCGCTGTTCATGGAGAGCGAACGCTCCATCTTCTCGGCATTCAGTTTGCGGGCAATGACATCCTTGAAATTACCGTCATGGTGCAGGATGTGCTGATAGGCGGCGACAGCCCGCTCGTAGCGTCGGCGGCGTTCGAAATCGAGGGCCAGGTTGTAGAGTGCTTCGAGGTTGGCGGGCTGGGGCGGCAGCTTCTGGAAGGCCTCGAATGCCAGGTCGAGTTTGTTCTGCTCCTGATAGGCCAGGCCCAGCTGGCGCAGGGTGTGGGCCACTTCATGCTGATGGGTTTTAGCCTGGGCAGCATAGAGACGACGCAGCCCGAGGATCAGCATGCCGATCAGCAGTAGGCTGATCGGAAGAGCCGTTTTCAGCCACAGCTGTTTGGTCAGCAGCAGGTACTCGGTGCTGCCGGCCAGCAGCAGAATCAGCAGCAGGGCCAGGCCGAGGCCAACACCGTAGTGCAGCCGCGGAATGGCCAGTGCCAGGACCAGTGCGGCCGCAACGAACAGCAGCAACTCCAGCCAGGTGGTCGTGGCGGTGCGGGTGAACAGGTCATCGTTGAGCATGTTGGCCGTGGCGATGGCGACAAAATCGGCGACCGCCAGCTCATGACCACCGGCCACCTGCTGAACCGGCCGCAGCATCGACTCATCGGCGATCAACACCACTTTCCCGTTCATGGACGATGCCTTGAAATCCTTGTCGAGCAGGGTGCCCAGGGCAATATGGCGGGGAAGCGCCAGCGAATCGTTCTCGTAATAGAGGCGGATGAAGGCGCGCCAGAACGGGTCGGTTTTCACGCTTCGGCCACCCTGTTTGACCAAGCCGGGTTCGATGCTGATGGCATCATCGTCAGCACTTTTCGCCATGCTGAGCAGCAGCGGCATGCTGCCGATGGCGTGTCCGGCATGGTCGGTGTGCACCAGTTCGAAACTGCGGCTGCGGCCATCATAATCGACCGGCAACGAAAGCCAGCCGGTATTGCGTGCCGCATCGGCAAACATCGGGTCGGGTCGGGCAAAGTTGTCGAGAATGGTCAGGCGTGATGCATGCAGCGGGGCAAGCCTGCGGTACAGCTTTTGCATGGTGCTGTCCGGCTGCGGGGTAAAGGCAAGCGGCAGCGAGGCGGCGGCGGTACGATCATGCATGGCCAGGGTGACGAGGCCGGATTTGCGGATGGCATAGGCAATCCGCTGGTTGCTGTCCAGATGCCGTTTCTCGTTCTCGATCAAGCGGGTGATGGCGGCGATCTCTTTCTGCGACAGCTTCATCGCGGCGGTTTCCGTGGCCAGATTATCCAGGGCTTCAAGCGCCGGCTTTCCGTCCGGCTCCGCCAGCGGCATCAGAATGCCGATCGCCTGCGGCTCGGCCTCCAGCAACTTCTCCAGGGCATAGGTCAGGGAGAATTGTTTGCCGCCGAAGTGGTCATGGCTCGCCTTGTCGATATCGATGATGGCGACATTGGCCAGCGGCTTGTCGGCTGTACGGACCAGCTGCTGGCCGAAACTGAACAGCCAGCCATCCATGCGGGCGAAGAGAGCTGTTTGTGAAACGGCCAGAAACAGGGCTGCCAGCAGAAGCGCAACGACCCACTCTTTGCGAAATAAACGAAAAATCATGAGAGTTCCCCATCCTTGCCCTGCTTAGGGAGATGCCGATGATTGGCATCGTGCCAAAATCAGCCACGCCGGGGCAAAACACGGTTTCGCCCTTGCCCGCGCATCCTTGGCAACTGCCCCGTCGCAGCGAGGCGAGAGCAGATCAGACCGGGCCGTAAATGGCTGTAACCGGAATCACAGTGGTATCGCCGGAGTCATTGCGGCTTATGGCTTTTACGGTACAGATAGAGGGCCATGCCGATCCCGGCGGCCAGCATCAATGAAGAGAGGAGCATGCCCATGGTGATGCCGCCGAAAAGAAAGCCGAGCTGTTCATCGGGCTGACGGAAATTCTCGCAAATAATACGCGCCACGGCATAGCCGCAGAGAAACAGGGCCACGCGCATCCCTTCCGGCCACTGCCTGTTGCGCGTCAGCCAGAGCAGGGCGAAGAGAACGAACCCTTCCAGGGTCATCTCGTAGAGCTGGCTTGGGTGACGCGGCTCCGGCCCCGCCTGCGGAAAAATCATGCCCCACGGCACATCGGTCACCCTGCCCCACAGCTCGCCATTGATGAAATTGCCGATGCGGCCGAGGGCAAGGCCCAGCGGGGCCACGGTAAAGAAACGGTCGGCAAGGGCCATGAACGGCAGATCGTGGCGGCGGCAGTACCACCAGCCGGCGAGCAGCGGCCCCACCATGCCGCCATGGAACGACATGCCGCCCTGCCAGATGTAGAACACCTCGATCGGGTGATGCAGGTAATAGCCGAAGTTGTAGAAGAGTACATAGGCGATGCGTCCGCCGAGTACCACGCCGAGGATCAGGGCGGTGAACAGCCCTTCGTAGTGTTCGGCATCGATGCGGGTCTCCCAGATGCCGGCATCGACCAGCTGTTTGCGCACCAGCCACCAAGTGAGCAGGAAACCGGCTACATACATCAGGCCGTACCAGTGAATGGCGACCGGCCCCAGCTGCAGGGCAACGGGATCGATGTTCGGCCAGTGCAGCATCAGAGAGCGACCCAGAGCAGCAGCGCGCCGAAGAGGATGCGATAGACGCCGAAGGCGACAAAGGTAAAGCGTTGCAGGAATCCGAGCAGCAGCTTCATGGTGACAAAGGCGGCGATAAAGGCGGTGATGAAGCCGGCAGCCAGTGTCAGCCAGTCGCTGCCGGCAAAATCCTGGTAATGTTTGAGCAGATCGAAGCCGCTGGCCGCCAGCATCACCGGCAGCGCCAGCAGAAAGGAGAACTCGGCACTCGTCTTGCGATCCAGCCCGACCAGCATCGCGCCGATAATCGAAGCACCGGCCCGGCTGGTACCCGGGATCAGGGCAAAGACCTGGGCGATGCCGATCCACAGGGCCTGCCTGTAACTGACATCTTCCAGGCGGGTGACCGGCTGGCTCTTGCCGCGCTGCAGGAATTCAACGATCAGGAAAATGACACCGCCGACGATGAACATGGCGGCTACGATCTCGACCGAGAAGAGGGCCTTGATCTGCTTGTGCAGCAGCAGACCGACGATCCCGACCGGAATGAAGGCCAGCACCACCTTCTGCCACAGTTCCAGCGCCTTCAGGGTGAACTTGTCGCGGTAGTTGGCCGTGACGGCCAGGATGGCGGCCAGCTGGATGATCACCTCGAAGGCCTTGTTATCCTCGCTCTGCGGCAGGCCCAGCCAGTCGCTGGCCACAATCAGATGGCCGGTGGATGAGATGGGCAGAAATTCGGTGATGCCCTCGATGAGGCCCAGAATAATGGATTGCACAATATCCATGCAGCGTGCTCCTTTGGTCGTCGCCGAACATCGGAAGTCGCCGACTGCCGGCAACCATATCGGCGAAACGGAGACATATCACGCGGAGATTGTGATGCGATCACTGGCATCGCTGTCCCGTGTATGTCATAACACCCCCTGACGTTGCAGCTGCAGCGACGGAGGTGAACATGCGCGGCTTTTTCAGAGCTTTCATGCAGGGGCTGGATCGCTTGCGACTGGTGCTGACCAATCTGGTTTTTATTCTGATGCTGCTGGTGTTTATCAGTGCATTCCTGCTGGCCAGACCCGAGCTGCCGGAGCAGGCGGTTCTGCTGATCGAGCCCGATGGCAAACTGGTGGAACAGATCGAGCGTCCCGATCCGGCCGCCTTTCCGCTCGCCCTCCCCTCCGCACATCAGACGCGGATCAGCGATATCGAGGATGCGTTGACGCTGGCGCATGACGATCCGCGTATCCTGGCGGTGCGACTCGATCTTGAGCAGATGTCGCATGCTTCGCTGGCCACCTTGCAGCGCCTGGGCCGGGCTATCGAAGCGTTTAAAAGCAGCGGCAAGCCGGTGATCGCCTATGGCGAAGGGTATAGCCAGAGCCAGTACTATCTTGCAGCGGCAGCGGATAAGGTGTTTCTGCATCCGATGGGCCTGGTTTCGATGCAGGGCTTTGCCGTCTATCGCAACTATTTCAGGAGCATGCTCGACAAGCTGAAGGTGGAGGTGACGGTCTTCCGGGCCGGCGAGTACAAGTCGGCCGCCGAGCCCCTGATGCGTGATTCGATGTCGGATGCGGCACGCAAGGCCAACCGTGCCTGGATGGATGTGCTCTGGCAGGCCTACAAAAGCGATATCGAACGGATGCGCGGCATCAAGCCGGCCCGCCTGCAGCAGCTGCTCGATGCACCGGCCCAGTTTCTGGCCGGCCACGAAGGTGACATGGCAGCACTGTTGAAAAGCGAACATGTCGTCGATGCCCTGATGGATCGTCATCAGGTGGATGCCTGGCTGGCCGACCAGGTGCACTGGCAGGGATCGAAACGTCCGCCGGAGCTCGATTTCAAGCAGTATGTACGCCTGTCCGCTGCGCGCCTGCGCCAGCCGGATAGCCCGAACCGCATTGCCATTATTACCGCCAGCGGCCCGGTACTCGATGGCCAGCAGCCGAGCGGTACCATCGGTGGCGATACGGTCGCCGATCTGCTGCGTAAGGCGCGCGAGGATGCGCGCATCAAGGCGGTCGTCATGCGCATCGACAGTCCGGGGGGCAGTGCCCTGGCTTCCGAGGTGATCCGCAAGGAGGTGGAGCGGGTACGGGCTGCCGGCAAGCCGGTCGTGGTGTCGATGGGCGGCGTGGCCGCCTCCGGCGGTTACTGGATCGCCTCGGCCGCCGATGAGATCTGGGCCGCACCGACGACACTGACCGGTTCGCTGGGCGTGTTCGGCATCTATTCGACACTGCACCGTGGCATGGATGCTCTGGGTATCCATACCGATGGCCTGGGCACGACGAAGGTGGCCGGTGCCATGCGTGCCGATCGCCCGCTGGACCCGGAGGTGGCGCGCATCTTCCAGCTGGGGGTCGACCACATCTACCGCCAGTTCCTCAAGCATGTGGCGGAAGGGCGAAAGATGCGAGTGGCCGATGTGGACAAGATTGCCCAGGGCCGGGTCTGGAGCGGCCTGGATGCCAGGCGGATCGGGCTGGTCGATCGGCTGGGTGGCCTGAAGGAGGCGATCGCCTCAGCTGCCGGGCGGGCCGGCGTTTCCGATGATTTCCGCACCGTGAAGCTGGAGCCGAAACAGGGTTTCACCGCCATGCTCATGGAGGATCTGTTCGGTGAGGCGAAAGGATCGGGTGTTGTCGGTGCGCTGCTGCAGCAGGCCGGCTTTGGCGACCATGTGCGTGCGTTGTTGGCACCGCTGCGTGACTATGTGCGCCTGAACGATCCGGCCCAGGTTTATGCCTACAGCGAACTGCCCTACTAGGGCATCTGCGCAGGCCACGCACGCCTGCCATTGCCCGGGCGTACAGAACGAATGCATGGATGCGTTTCATGCCGTTTCCCGGCTGAAAGCGGGAGCCAAATGCGACAGGCGATTGTCGGAAAAGGAGGAATAATCCCCCCTTCATTTTGTCCCTGCCGTCTTTAAAATCTTCCGGCTTTGCATTAGCAGGCGCTTATATTTACCACTGGGAGTGAGTATATGAAGAAGACTATGATGATTGCTGCAGCAGCAGCATTTGCTTTTGGCGGCATGGCCGCTACCGCTTCGGCCAAGCCGTTCTGCGCCAGCTGCCACGCTGGCCACAAGGACAAGGTTGGCCCGGCTTTCGAGAAGGTTGTTGCGGCCTACGGTTCGGTTGACGATCTGTTCGCCTTCCTGAACTCCGATGCCGAGCTGGAGCCGAAGGTTGCGGCTTTCGCCAGCAAGAAGGGCCTGATGGCTGCCCAGCTGAAGAAGTACCGCAAGCTGGACGATGCCAAGAAGGCTGAGGTTCGTTCCTGGATCGAGAGCGAGCTGAAGTAATCTTTCGTCGGCCGTTCGGACCGATGCAATGAAAAGGCGGCCTTCGGGCCGCCTTTTTTATGCTGTGTGGGCTGTCGACCCTACTGTTTACACGAGGCCAGCTTTTGCACCAGCAGCACCTTCATGTCCGCCTTGGCCCGTTCATCCTTCATGATGATCGGTGTCTTCAGCCAGAGCGCGAGCGTCTCAAGGCCGTATGCCTTCTTCTCTTCGTCATTCAACGATGGATAGGGGTTGGGTCGTCCGAGTTTTTCGGCGAGAAAGTGGGCCGCTCCCCGCTTGCCTGCCCTACTCTTCATGTATCGGGTCAGCTTGACGGCTTCCGCTTCGCTGAACAGGGGCACGGCCGTATCCGTATAGGTCTCGGCAATGTCGCCTCGCGAGAGTTTGGCAGAGGCGCACTCGAACAGGGCCTTTTTCCGGGGTGTAGTCGCATGCTTTTTGAAGCCCTTTTCGATACCACCGATCAACAGGTCGGGGATGGGCGAGGCGAGAAGCATGTCATGGACAGCCGTACGATGACGCTGTTCGGGTGTCAGGTGGCTGGCCTGCGGGTTTGTGGCGCAGGCGGCCAGCAGCAAAAGCAGTAACGAAACCAGAAGCCTGAGTGGATATCCCATGCCGGTCCTCCCGTGGATTGGTCAGGAACAACATCGACCATTTGGTCGCCGGGGTCAATCGCGGGCATGCGCTGCGTTGGCATGGCACCCTGAGCGCAACAAGCCTCCCCTCCTCGTGCATGGATACACAGCGGGCCGGCATATAGCCGGCCCGTGAACGTAGCAAAATCTTATTTTGCGAAGTGTGAAAGAGCGAAAGGCAGGAGCCTTTCGCGGATCAGAAAAGCCCCGTCACTCGCGCAGCAGCTCGGTGATACCGGTCTTGGCGCGGGTCTGCTCATCCACCTTCTTGACGATGACGGCACAGTAGAGGTTCGGGCCACCCGACTTGCCCGGCATGGAGCCGGAGACGACAACGGAGTACGGCGGCACTTCGCCGTAGAAGGTTTCGCCGGTTTCACGGTCGTAGATGCGGGTCGATTTGCCGATGTAGACACCCATCGAGATCACTGCGCCTTCGCGCACGATGACACCCTCGACGATCTCGGAACGGGCGCCGATAAAGCAGTTGTCCTCGATGATGGTCGGGGTTGCCTGCAGCGGCTCCAGTACACCGCCGATGCCGACACCGCCGGAGAGGTGCACATTCTTGCCGATCTGGGCACAGGAGCCGACCGTGGCCCAGGTGTCGACCATGGTGCCTTCGTCGACATAGCCGCCGATATTCACATACGACGGCATCAGTACCGCCTTCGGGGCAATGTAGGCGCCCTTGCGTACGGTGGCCGGCGGCACGACGCGAATGCCGGCCTTGCGGAACTCGCTCTCGCCCCAGCTGGCGAACTTCAGCGGCACCTTGTCGTAGTAGTTGGTGTCGCCGCCGTGGATAACCTGATTGTCGTGCAGCTTGAAGAAGAGCAGCACCGCTTTCTTCAGCCACTCGTTGGTGACCCATGTGCCGGACTCGTCCTTCTCGGCCACGCGCACGCCGCCGTCGTCCAGCAGTTGAATGGCATGCTCGATCGCCTCGCGGGTCTCCGCTTCGACATTGTGCATGGTCCAGTCGTTGCGGGTCTCCCACGCCTGTTCAATCACTTGCTGCAGATGGTTCATTGCTCTCTCCGTTTCAATATCTGTGACGAAACCTAACTGAAAATGATGTGAGATGTGAGATGTTAAATGGGAGATGCAGCATGCATTTCCGTCCAGCACCTCACTTCTGACGCCTTACGTGCCTTCGACGACAATCTCCGCCGGGCGGGCATGGCTCAGGAACTCCTGGTTCGACATGGTCAGGCCGTAGGCGCCGGCGAGCCCGAATACGGCAATATCGCCGACATCGGCCGCCTCGATGTAGACATCGTTGGCCAGCTTGTCGGCCCCCGTGCACAGCGGCCCGCCGAAGTAGACCCGCTCCTTGCGCACACTCTCCTGCCGGGCAAACATGGCCGGGTGATGCATCGGCACGATCGCCATCGGATGATTGATGGCGAGCGCCGCCGGGCGGCGGAAATGGTTGATGCCGCCGGCACAGACCACCTGCTTCTTGCCGCGCGAATCCTTGATATCGAGGATCTGGCTGCAGAAGAAGCCGGAGTCGGCAGCCAGGTAACGGCCCAGCTCCAGCACGAAATGGCGGCCATCGAAACCATAGTCGTCGATCATGGCCTCCAGGCGCGCTGCATAGGCATCCGGATCGAAATCGGCGCCCGTCTCCAGATAATCGACACCAAAGCCGCCGCCGAAATCGATGATGTCGCAGGTGACGCCGTCGAATTCGGATTCGATACGGCGGGTCATGTCGAAGACCAGCTGACAGTTCTTCAGCAGGTCGTCGACATTGAGCACGCCGCTGGCTGCATAGACGTGCAGGCCGCGGAAATGGAGGTTCGGCAGGGCGAGAATCTGCGGCAGGACCGCGTCGAGTTTCTCTTCGTCGACCCCGAATTTCTTGCTGCCGCCCGAGAAGGTGGTCTGCGCTTCGTGAATGTCGAAATCGGCATTGATGCGCAGCAGCACATCCTGCGATGTGCCCCGCTCCGCGGCGATGGCATTGAGCCGGTGCGCTTCGGTGAGCGATTCGATGTGCACGGTACGCACCCCGTGATCGACGCTCCAGCTGAGCTCCTCCGGCGATTTTCCGGGGCCGGTGTAGATCAGCCGGTCGGGCGAGAAACCGGCGGCCACCGCCTTCTCCGCTTCGCCAAGGCTGGCAATCTCGATGCCTTCGGCACTGCCTTCCAGGGCTGCAGCCAGAAAAGCGGGATGCGGATTGGCCTTCATGGCGTAAAAAATCTCCACACCTTTGGGCATGATCGCTTTCAGATGGGTCAGTTTTTTGCGCATCGGAGCGGTGTCGTAGAGGTAGCAGTTCAGTGTGCGTCCGGATGCAGCCATCTCGCGCACCCTGGCAGCAATGTGATCGGGTATGAGCATATGCATTAAATCCTTACGGCCTTCAGGCGTCGGGCCAGTTCGGCTGCCTTCTCCGGCCCGTCGATCAGGGCGGCGCGTACGTAGCCGCGGCCCGGATTATGGCCGGTGTGATCGGTGGCGCCGAGGTAGGAGCCCGGCAGCACCACCACCGCCTGCTGTTCCCAAGCGGCAATAGCGAAGGCCTCGTCATCGGCGACAGGCAGCCAGACGAAGAAGCTGCCGGCCGGCGGCGTGCCTTCACCGTACTCGGTGAAAAAGGAGGCGATACTCTGCTGGTAAATGGCGAGATGCGCCTTCACATGCGCCTCGTCCGACCAGGCTTGGGCAGCCACATGCTGCAGCGGCAGCGGCGTGGCCGGCCCGGTGTAACTGCGCAGCTTGGCAAAGCGTTCGATCAACGCGGCATCGCCGGCGATGAAGCCGGAGCGCATGCCGGGCAGGGCCGAGCGTTTGGAGAGCGAGTTCATCACCAGGCAGCGGGCGAAGTCGCCCCGGCCCAGTGTGTGGGCCACCTGCAGCAGGCCGACGGGCTGCTCATCCGCGTAAATCTCCGAGTAGCACTCATCGGCAATGATGTAAAAGTCGTGCTGATCGGCCAGCTCCAGCAGGCGGCGGTAATAGTCGTGGCCGGCAATCCAGCCGGTCGGATTGGACGGGGAACAGACATAGACGAAGGCGGTCTGTTGCCAGACGGCATCCGGGATATTGTCGATGGCAGGTTCAAAGCCGTTATCCGCCGCGCAGTCGAGCAGGTAGGGGCGTGCGCCGGCCGTGATCGCAGCACCGTAATAGATCTGGTACATCGGATTGGGCATCAGCACATACGGCTTTTCTTCCGCTTCCGGATTGACCAGGGCATGGGCGATGGCAAAGAGCGATTCGCGGGTGCCGTTGGCGGTTAGCACCTGGTTTGCGGCATCCACAGCCGGCAGGCCGTAGCGCTGCTTAAGCCAGTTGGCGATCGCCTGACGCAGAAAGTCGCTGCCGCGGGTGGAGGGATAGCGCGAGAAACCGCTCATGTGTTTCAACAGCGTCGCCTCGGTAAAGGCGGGCAGCGGCAGGCGCGGCTCCCCTGCCCCGGCATCGATCGGGGTCAGCTCGCCATTGGGTTCGCGACCGTCGAAGAGCGCCTTCAGGCGCTCGAACGGGTAGGCGCCGAGCGTATCGAGACGCGGCTGGATCAGCTTGTTGCTCATTGGCGCAGGCGCTCCTCGGCCTTGCCGCTGAACGGCTTGCTCCAGGATCCAAGGCGGCCCAGGCCATCGACGGCACGAATACGGTACATGTAGGTGCGGTCCAGGCGCAGGCGCAGCAGTTTCTTAAGGTCGGCCCCGCGGTTTCTGTCCATCGGCGGCTCCTCATACAGGCGCTGCCAGTTGGAGGGGCAGTTGCAGTAGGGATCCATCTCGGAGCGGTCGATCTGGTAGCCGATACCCTTGTCGCCGCCCTCCAGGCGCAGATGCAGCTTGATGATGTTGCCGGCCAGCTCCTGCGAGGTGATGGTCAGCTGCGGCGGGCCGGCCGTGGCGATGGCCTGGGGCGGCTCCTTGCGGCCGCAGCCGGCGGCGAGCATGGCGGTGATGGCCAGCAGCAGAGTCAGTTTACGCATTGTTCGCCTCCAGGGCCTTGTTCCACTGTGCACACTGGGTGCGCACCTGCGCAGGCGCCGTGCCGCCGATATGGTCGCGGGCCGCGACACACGCCTCGACGGAAAGCGCGCGCACCATCGCAACACTGAGGCGGCTGTCGATCTCCCGGCAGGCCGCTTCCGGCATGGTGTGCAGCTCGATTTTTTCACGGATGCAGTAAGCCACCGATTTGCCGACGATCTCGTGCGCCTCGCGGAACGGCACGCCGGCCCGTACCAGCGCATCGGCGAGATCGGTGGCGGTGGAGAAGCCGGATGCGGCGGCGGCGAGCATGGCTTCACGGTTGACCTGCATGCCGGGCAGCATATCGCCGAAGACGCGCAGGCTCCCTTCCAGGTTGTCGAAGGCGTCGAAGATCGCCTCCTTGTCCTCCTGCATGTCCTTGTTGTAGGCCAGCGGCAGGCTCTTGACCATGGTCAGCATGGCCATCAGGCCGCCGACGATGCGGCCGGTCTTGCCGCGCACCAGCTCCGGCATGTCCGGGTTCTTCTTCTGCGGCATGATCGAGGAGCCGGTGCAGAAGGCGTCCGGCAGCTCGACAAAGCTGAACTGGGCACTCATCCACAGGATCAGCTCCTCGGAGAGGCGGGAGAGATGGATCGCCGTGATCGAGGCGGCCGCGAGCAGCTCGATAATGAAATCGCGGTCGGAGACGGCATCGAGCGAATTGCGGGTCGGGCCGTCGAAGCCGAGCTCGGCGGCGGTCTGTTCGCGATCGATGGCGAAGGTGGTGCCGGCCAGGGCCGCACTGCCGAGCGGGCAGCGGTTCATGCGCGCACGGGCATCGATAAAGCGGCCGGCATCGCGATCGAACATTTCGACATAGGCGAGCAGATGGTGGCCCAGCGTCACCGGCTGCGCGGTCTGCAGATGGGTGAAGCCCGGCATGATGGTGTCGGCATGCGCCTCGGCCAGGTCGACGAGCACCTGCTGCAGGCGGCGCAGGCGGGCCAGCAGGTCATTCGTGCGACGACGCAGATAAAGCCGGGTATCGGTCGCCACCTGATCGTTGCGGCTGCGGGCGGTGTGCAGGCGTTTGCCGGCATCGCCGATCTTGTCGGTCAGGCGCTTTTCGATGTTCATGTGTACATCTTCAAGCGCAATGGTGAATTCGAATTCGCCGCGTTCGATCTCGCCCTCGACTTCGTCCAGCCCCTTCAGGATGGCGGCAAGATCCGCATCCGAAAGAATGCCCTGTGCCGTCAGCATGCGGGCATGGGCACGCGAACCCGCGATATCCTCGGCATACATGCGTGCATCGACATGGGTGGAGGCGTTGAAGGCTTCGACAAAGCTGTCGGTCGGGGCATCGAAGCGGCCGCCCCAGGGTTTATCGGACATGGTGATGGCTCTCCTGCGGGAATAGAAACGGGCGAACTATAACGGTTGTATGCCGCTTCGGAAATGAACGAAACAATACAGGGGTGCAGTTTGCCGGGAAATCCTATATCCTGCGCCGCCTTTGTATTTTGACCTTTTGTAAGGAGTTTCACCATGGCCCTGAACGTCTACTACGACAAAGACGCAGACCTCTCCATCATCCGCGGCAAGAAAGTAGCCATTATCGGTTACGGTTCGCAGGGTCACGCCCACGCGTGCAACCTGAACGATTCCGGTGTCGACGTGACGGTTGGCCTCCGTGCCGGTTCCGCCTCGATCGCCAAGGCCGAAGCCCATGGCCTGAAGGTCAGCGGTGTTGCCGAAGCGGTTGCCGCTGCAGACCTGGTCATGGTGCTGACCCCGGACGAGTTCCAGTCGCAGCTCTACAAGCAGGAGCTGGAGCCGAACCTGAAAAAGGGCGCCACGCTGGCCTTCGCGCACGGCTTCGCCATCCACTACAACCAGATCGTACCGCGTGCCGACCTGAACGTGATCATGATCGCGCCGAAGGCGCCGGGTCACACCGTGCGTTCCGAGTTCGAGAAGGGTGGCGGTATCCCGGATCTGATCGCCGTGCACCAGGATGCGACCGGTGATGCCAAGTCGATCGCCCTCTCCTACGCTTCCGCCATCGGTGGCGGCCGTACCGGCATCATCGAGACCACCTTCAAGGACGAGACCGAGACCGATCTGTTCGGTGAGCAGGCCGTGCTGTGCGGCGGTGCCGTTGAGCTGGTCAAGGCCGGTTTCGAGACCCTGGTCGAGGCGGGCTACGCGCCGGAGATGGCCTACTTCGAGTGTCTCCATGAGCTCAAATTGATTGTTGATCTGATGTACGAAGGCGGCATCGCCAACATGAACTACTCGATCTCCAACAACGCCGAGTATGGTGAGTACGTCACCGGCCCGCGCGTGATCAACGAGGAGTCCCGTCAGGCGATGCGCGAGTGCCTGTACGACATCCAGACCGGTGAGTATGCCAAGCAGTTCATCCTCGAGGGTGCCACCAACTACCCGTCCATGACCGCCATGCGTCGCATCAATGCCGCTCATCCGATCGAACAGACCGGTGAGAAGCTGCGCGCCATGATGCCGTGGATTCAGAAGATCGTGGATAAGTCGAAGAACTGATTGATTTGATCCGTTCCGGGCGTGACTCGGGGCATCCGTGCCCCTCGCCCGGTGGGCGCCTTTCAGGCGTCCACAATTCACAGGAGAGTGAAATTGCACGCATAGCGCCCACAGAAGGCGGGTGGGACACAGGGATGTGTGCCATGAAATGGCATTCCTGCCTTTTTGTCCCTGCCCTGCACTATAATCACTTCGCAGGAGTGCGATCCTGCTACGTTCACGGGCCGGCTATATGCCGGCCCGCTGTGCATCCTGCACGAGGAGATACAGTGCGTCCGTAGCATTTGATCCGTTCCGGGCGTGACTCGGGGCATCCGTGCCCCTCGCCCGGTGGGCGCCTTTCAGGCGTCCACAATTCACAGGAGAGTGAAATTGCACGCATAGCGCCCACAGAAGGCGGGTGGGACACAGGGATGTGTGCCATGAAATGGCATTCCTGCCTTTTTGTCCCTGCCCTGCACTATAATCACTTCGCAGGAGTGCGATCCTGCTACGTTCACGGGCCGGCTATATGCCGGCCCGCTGTGCATCCTGCACGAGAAAAAGGAGGCCCTTGAGGCCTCCTTTTTTGTGACCGGTCAGTAGTGATTTTTCCTCCAGGGGAGCCTCTCTGGCTTCGCCATTCACCTTCTAATTGGAGGGTATAAGCGCAGAGTCACCAGCCTCTTCCCCTTTGTGTCTTCGTGGTGTTCAATGAGAGCGATGAGCAACGAGTGCTGAGTGACGAGTGGGAAAGTTGCTGGTCATCATCAAGTTGGCAGGGGTCAGTTGGCAGTTGGCAGTTGGCAGTGAGGAACCACGAAGGTCACGAAGAGCACGAAGGGGAAAGGAAGCAACGAGTGAAGGGGGTGGTTCTGCTACCGACTGATGGCTGCCTGCTGCCAACTTCACGAACAACGAGCAACGAGGTGGGGTTGCAGGCGTGGGCGGTTCGCCACACTCAGCACTCAGCACTCAGTCCCTTGATCCGCCAGTGCAATCAGCCGGGCTTCAAAATGGCGGAAGTCACCAAGCCGGAGTTCAAGGATCGAGCGCAGGACCTCCATGCTCAGCTCCCGATAGCTGTGAATCGCCACATTGCGAAAGCCGACCATGGCCTGCAATCGAGCGCCGAGCTCATGATCGAGCAGGCCGGCCTGTTCCATCATCACGAAGGCATCGCGGCTCTGTTGGGGAATGCCGAGCCTGTGGATACGCACGACATGCATGGCTGCATCGATGGCGGCCTCACAGGCACGCTGCAAATTGAGGACAATGGAATCCTGGCGGGTGAAGTTGTTCTCCAGTTCATCTTCGTGCCCGTTGTACTCCTCGCGGATACGACCCAGGCAACGGGCGATGATGGCTGCCTTGTTGATCAGCACGTCATCCATGGATGCTTCTCCGTTGGCGTACATCCTCGAGTATGGCCGCTCGCTCCTCGTTGAGGCGGGCGTGATCGGCGAAGACAAAGTCCTCGAAACTGTCGCAGGACCAGTCATCGGTGCAAAAGATGCGTTGTCCGTGCGCGATCACCTGCATACGCATGACGGTGGAGGCTGTACGCAGATCGACAAGATCGACATCACAGCCGGTCGAAATGGCGAGCTGCTGGGCCAGTTCCCATACCTCCACCGCCGACAGTGGGTCTTCGGCCAGCACGGCCAGATCCAGGTCGCTTTCGGTGCCAGCCGCTTCGGCGGCCCGGGAGCCGAAAAGATAGATGGCCACAATGCCGGGCAGCCGGTTGCGAATCATGTCGATCATCTCTGCCTGCGGCAGCCCGGGCCGGAAAGCCTGTGCATTCATGTGGCTATTGTTTCGGGTTTTGGCGGGATAAGCAATGAGAGATGAGGAAACGAGTCGACAGCGGTCAGTTGTCAGTCGGGGCAGGATGGCGACTCTGCCAACTTCATTCCTCGATCTGCTTCATCCGCTCGGCCTGCTGTTGTTCGATCGCATTCAGTTGCTGTTTCATCTTCTTCTCCTGCTGCACCATATTGCTGCCGGTCAGTTCGCGGGCAGTATCGTCGCCGGCCTTTTTGGCATCGTCGCAGGCGGTGAGGGCTAAAAGCAGTGAGATTGAGATCAGGAACAGTTTCATGACGGACTCCTTTTCAGGCCATGCTGCCGAACAGTCATAAATTGGCCAGTGTCAGAAGTCGCAATCAACAATATTTTGAGTTTATACACTGAAATCAGATGCAAATAGCTCAAATGGGCTATTGAACCCGTAATTCGACTGTGGATGATGGGCAGCGATTCCATTTTTATCTGTGCGCTGAGGAGCATGAGGGGAGTGAGGGGAACCATGAGACGATTCACAATGCGGGCGACCGTATGGTCGCTGTCGACCCTTTTTCTGTTTGCTGCTTCCGCGCAGGCCGCATCGGCCATTCAGGTGAGTGGCGGCCAGGTTAGCGCCAGCTACGACAAGACACCGGTGCGTCAGGTGCTGCATGAGCTGGCCGATGCCCTGCATGTGCAGGTGCGCATGTCGCCGAAGGTGAAGGGCAAGGTTTCGGCCAGCGTGAAGCAGGCGGAGCCCGAGCGGGCAATCAAGACCCTGCTCAAGGGCTTCAACGTGGCCATGGTGTGGGCCGATGGGCACCGCTTTATGAAAGAGATCGTCGTGCTGCCGGCCGGCAGCAAGGCCGACGCAGCATCGAAAACCGAACTGATCGCACCGGCAGCGCGCAAGCCGAGCCGCATGGCCACCTCGGTCATGGCCCAGCGCCGTGCCATGCAGCAGGGGCCGCAGGTGCAGACAAAGGCGCGCCTGGCCAAACGGATGCGCTTGCTGGGCGACCGGATCGGCAGCTCGGTTCGCGAGCTGCACAAGCTGAAGCAGCAGCGGCAGGCGGCGCAGAAAAAGGCCATTGAAAAAGCCAAAGCGGATAAATCTTCGCATGCGTCGGTGCAGGCAGGCCCCTCGAAGCAGGAGCAGCGTCTGATGAAGCGCATCGAAAACGATCGTCGGCAACTGGCCCGTCTCAGGCAGCAGCAGCAAACGGCACCGCGCATGAGCGGGTCGCAGTATATGGCGATGCAGCATGGCCTGATCACGCCAGAGCAGTTTGTTTCCGGGCGGGCCCGCCCGGCCGGCGTGCCGCACCGGCCGCAGCACTGATCCGCGCAGCCGGTTCGGCGAACCGGTCGCAAGCACAACCATTTTTGAAACGTATACAGGGATAATCGGGAGGAAGATATGTCAGGCATGAAGAGATTTGCCGCAATGATGCTGGGAGCGATGGCGATGCTGCTGATGGCAGCACCGGCGCAGGCGACCCAATACTCGCTGGCTGCCAGCAATCCGGCGCCGGGTACAAGCGACGAGCGTGCCTATGCCTATACCTATTTCAATGGCATCAACTATGTCAGCGATATCTCGTTCGAGCGGGGCGGCCCGGCACAGCCGGCACGCGCCAACGCCAATGTGGCCGACGGTCCGCTCGTACCGACTTCCAGCACCCTGAGTAACTCTGGCACAACGCTGTACATCACCCAGGATATCAATGGCTACACGGAGTACGGTGCGCGCAACACCCTTAGCAACATGCCCCAGAACACCTATTATTACGGCCTGGTTTCGCAACCGGCCACGGTGAGCGCCGCCACCTTTGCCAGCAGCAATCTGACTGTGCCCTCCCCGATGGTGCCGGAGATACTGGATACGGCGGTTCCCTACACCAGCACGCGTGCCGTCGTCAATTACGACATGAGCGGCACGGTGGTGCAGGGGCAGTGGCTGGAGACGAGCACGATCACCGTTGATGACAACGCCGGCGCCATGCACGATCTCTCCAATCCGGCCCATCCCGATTACGATGCCAATTTGGCAGCCAGCTGGGATCCGGCCAACGGCGGTGCCGGCCTGGCCGTGCTGCAGGGGTTGCTGGCCGTACACGTGCAGATACAGATGACCGACGTGAATAATGTCACGACCACGGTGTCGGACGTGACCGACTATTTCAAGCCGGGTGTCGGACGTGTCTGCAGCGTGGATAACCAGGTTGGCGGCATGACATCAAGCCTGCAATCCTATCGGATCGGCGCCAGCAGCGGCTCGGCGGCCGGCGTTACCCGGGTGCAGGTGCAGCTGGTCGATGGCGGCGGTGCGGCCCTTCCGGGCGGTGTCTATTACGAAGCGCCGCAGTTCGATGCCAACGGTGCACCGGTCTTCGACCAGTGGGGCCAGCAGCAGATCAGCTACAGGGGCACCAGCTATCTCGAGGATGCGCCCGGCATTCATACGCTGTATGTCGGCAGCGGTGACCTGGTCAACCTGAACAGCAAGGCGACCGGATTCGTCGAGCAGAGCTATCCTTACCAGGATCTGGTCGCCCAGTCTCAGGCACTGGGTGGCGGCGCGGTTCCGTTCGCGCAGAGCCGGGCGGCGGTTCCGGTCGCCATCAGCGTGACCGATGCGATTGGCCAGCCGATCACCGGCGCCAGTATCTCAGCCTATAGCCTGTCCGGGGTGGCGGCGCAGAAACTGAGCGGCTTTGGCTTAAGCGACAGTAATGGCGCGCTGACGCTCGAGCTCGATCCGAGCATCGGCTACGGTTTTTCGGCCTATGCGCCGGCACCCTACAGCTACGGGAGCCTTGTCAGTACGCCAGCGGCCAACGGTGTCAATATCAGTGGCGATTACACCGTTACGCCGGCAAAACTGTTTCCGGTTCCGGGCGCGACCATCGCCATGGTGATGGGCAAACAGGGCATGATCACCGGCACGCTGGTCGATACGGCCGGTAATCCGGTGGCCGGTGCGACGGTGGCGCTGTTCGATAATACCAACAACATGTATAACGACCAGGCCGTCACCGATGCCAGCGGCAACTACACCATCTACAACAGCTCCCCGTCCTCGACCCTGTGGCTGGAAGTGTTCGACAGCACCAATCTTCCGGCCGGCAACATGGGCGGTCGCTACGGAACAGCCGGCACCCTCACCCGCACAGCCGGGCAGGAGATGACCTTCCAGCTGCCGGCCGATGCCGTTGTGAATATCAACATGCAGCTGTTGGCCGGTGCCACGATCAGTGGCGTGGTCACCGATCCGGCCGGTAATCCGGTGACCAACCTCGGCATCAATGCCTGGGATTCGACGCAGTTCTCCGGCGGCTATGCCCTGACCGATGCCAGTGGCGCCTACAGCATGACCGTTGCCGCCGGCACCTATCAGGTCTATACCGACCAGGGCCTTTACGATTTCAATACCGGCATGCCGGTGCCCTTCTCCAATGGCTGGGTCGGCGGCTATGCCAACGGCATGGGTGGTGTGACGCCGGATCCGCTGATGGGTGCCAGCTTCGTCGCCTCCGTCGGTACGCCGACCCCGGTGAGCATGCAGTTGATGCAGGGCGGCATCATAATCGGCACCCTCACCGGCCCGGGCGGTAATCCGGCGGCCAATGTGGCGGTCGATATCGAGGATACGACCGGTGCCTACCTCACCACTGTCTATACCGATGCCAACGGCGTGGCGACCGGCTCGATGGTTCCGGCGATGCCCTTCCTGGTGCATGTCGATCCGTGGAACGCCAACCCCTACGGCTACAGCGGCGGCTATATCGATGCGGCGGGCAATCTGGTCCCGACGATGGCAGGTGCGGCCAGCTTCACGGTGATGCCCGGCGCCACCACCACAATCAACGCAGCCATGAATCCGGGGGCAGGGATCAGCGGTGTGGTGGTCGATCCGACCGGCGCAGCCGTGGTCGGTGCCACGGTGAGCATCACCGGCACCAGCGTTTACGATCCGATGACCGGCACCTATTCGACTCCGGCCAGCTATTTTGTCACCACCGATGCCACGGGCTCCTACAAGCTGCCCAACCTGGCACCGGATACCTATACCATGACGATCAGCGAGGCGATGAATCCGCTCACCGGCGTGAACACGCCGTTCGCCAATTTCGGTGTCGCAGGCCAGGTCGATATCAACGGCACGACCGGCGGCGCAATGCCGGCCAGCATCACCGTCAACGCGAATCAGCAGGCGCTGATGAATGTGCAGCTCGCCCAGGGTGGCAGCATCAGTGGCACCCTGCTCGATCCGACCGGTGCGCCGGTGGCCGGCGCCATGGTCAGCACGGCCATGGGCAGCGTATTCACCGATGCAACAGGCGCCTTCACGGCCAACATGCTGCCGGGCAGCTATATGGTGAACGTCGATTACAATGTCTGGTTCCCGACCATGGGGATGCTGCCCAACGACGGCCTGGGCGGCACGGTCGACAATACAGGTGTGACGGCCCGCTACTCGACCAATGCCCTGAATGTCATGGTCGCGGCCGGTGTCGCCAGCAGCGGCAATACCATCAGCCTGCGCAAGGGTGGCCGTATCGATGTGACGGTGCTCGATCCCTCCGGCAAGCCGGTGCCGAACCAGCCGGTCTACCTGTCGGATAACATGGGCATGCCGATCACCGATATGGGCAATCCGGTGCCCAACTCAAACGTTGCAACGGATCGCAACGGTGTCGCGACGATGTTGGTCGACGACAAGGTAGGCGGCGTTATCGCCGTGGTGCCGAATATGATGACCTCGCCGTACGCTGGCGGCTATGTCGCCGGTGGTCCGGGCGCCTATACCCTGGTCGCCGATCCGAGCTTTGCGCCGATGTATGCGGCCAGTGTGGCGGCACCGACAGCGATGACGGTGCACCTGTGGCAGGGCGCCACGGTTGATGGCTATATCACCGATCCGAACGGGCAGCCGGTCGAGGGGGTGACGGTACGTACCAATCCGACCAGCATGTTCGGCTCCTACAGCGCCACCACCGATATCAATGGCCGCTATGTGATCAGCGGCATCACGCCGGGTGCGGCGCAGCTGTTCGTGGCGGCCGAAAGGTCCGAACCAGGCATGGGTTATCCGCAGGCCATTCCGGGCATGACGGGCGGCTATGCCGACGGTGTCGGCGGCGTGGTCAGCGCCCAGGCGCAGGCGGCGGGATACAATCTGCTGGATAACACCACCACCACGGTGAATATGCAGCTGCAGCCTGCGGCGGCGATTCAGGTCACGATGACGGATGGCCTTGGTAATCCGCAGATGGTCACGGTCTACCTGATGGATGCCAACGGCACCCAGGTTGCGGTGGGAACCACCAATAATGCGGGCCTGATCACCTTCAATGTGCCGACGGCGGGCACCTACCATGTGATGACGCCGAACAACTACATGCCGACGGTTCCGAGCGGCTACTACACCGATGGCGGCACCTACAATGCCAATATCGCCGTGGCGGCCGATTTCAATCTGACGGTGGGAAATGTCACCTCGGTATCGATGAAGACCCTGAGTAGCGCCACCGACAGCGATGGCGATGGCGTTTTCGATGATGTCGATGCCTTCCCGTTCGATCCGAACTACTCGGCCGATACCGATCTGGACAAGATGCCGGATGGCTGGGAGACCCTCTACTTCGGCAACCTGACCACGGCCAACGCCACCACCGATTTCAATGGTAATGGAGTACTCGATTACCAGGAGTACCTGAACGGCACCAATCCGACATTGATGCCAATGCAGACTCCTTTATCAATAATTGGAACGGATGCCAACGGTACGCCATCGGTTTCTATGGTTGATGCGGCGACAGGAACCGTGACTAGTACGATCAATTACTTCAATAACACAACCACGCTGGTTGCCGGCCTTCCGATCGACATCGATGGCGATGGAGTGAACGAGTATGCGATTGTCGGCCAGCGTTCGGATAACCTGATCATGTGTCAGGTTCGTCGAGCGGACGGTACCCTGGTGAAGGCGTTCTACGTCAACAATGCAACGAAGGTGAGCGTGTTGAACGTCTATGCGGCACAGATGGACGCAGTTGCCGGCCAGGAGCTTGTGATGGGTACAGTTCGTCTTTCCGATAATCAGCCACTTGCAACGGTCTATAATCCGACAAGCGGCGCGGTGAACATGCAGACCTTCATGCTGACCGGTAACTTCACATCCGGAAAGTTTTTCCCGATGGATGTGAATGGCGATGGCATCGAGGAGATCGCCCTGGGCGGGGTGAAAGCGAATGCCGGTGCTCCGACCGGGATCGTTGCAGGTCGGCCGATGGTGGAGATCCGCCAGGCTAATGGCACGCTGTCCGGCTATGTGTTCGTGCTGACGAAGAACTACACCAACATCCAGTTCGCTCGCATCGACTCGAACGGAGATGGGATCGATGAGGTGGCGGTCATGGCGACCAATGCCAACAATCGTCTGACGACAGCGGTTTATGACACGGCAGGTAGCAATTTATCCGTGAATCAAGTCCTGGACAGCACGGTTAACACCGTGAAGCTGATGGCTGGCGAGATGGATGGCTCGACAGGAGAAGAAATTGTGCTTGGAGAGCAGTTAATCAGTGATGGCCGTGCAATATTCGATATTCGTGATTCGGTCAGCGGCGCCCGCAAGTTCAGGACATTCATGCCGACAACACTTACGGTCAATCAGTATGGGCTGGTGGATGCGAACAATGACGGCGTGCTTGATTCGATGGTGCATGGTGTTGATGGCACGGGCATCAGCACATATGTGGCCAAGGACAAGGCCAACACGGCCATTCTTAATGGTACGCCAACAGGACTGACCCTAACCGGGGACAGTATGGCGATCGGGAAATAACCGAAACAACTGGCAATGAAGGTAGATCTGAAATGAGGGGGCGGCCAACGGCCGCCCCCTTTATAAATATAACAAGCCAGAATCAGTTTCTGGAACTGGTTGAATTCGATTAGAAATGAAATGGATGCTGAAAAAAATACTTAATAAATTGTCGGCGAATAACCTGCATATGCAGGAAGTTCTGCGAGGTGCTTCGGCGGCATTGGTAATTCGCATATTGGGAACGGTTCTCGGTTTTGTTGTTAGCATTCTGATTGCACGTTGGCTGGGTGTTGAAGGAACCGGAATCTATTTCCTGGCGATATCGGTTGTAACGATATTAGCGTCATTAGGCCGAATCGGTTTTGATAATACAGTCGTACGCTACGTTGCTTACCATGCTACACACTTGGAGTGGGCGGACGTGCGATACGTTTATCGCGTTGCCGTAAGCACAGTATCAGTAGTTTCGCTTATTCTGGCGGCAGGGATGTTCATCGGCGCTGGCTGGGTGGCAAAGGACATATTCGACAAGCCATTCATGGAAGTGCCGTTTCGCATTGCGGCTGTCGCTATACTTCCTCTAGCCATCGGTATGATCCATGCGGAAGGACTGCGTGGGATAAAAAAAATACCGGCATCCCAATGGATCAAAACCGTCATGGTTTCATTGGGAACGCTCTTGCTATTGTACCCCATGATTGAAATGTGGGGGGAAAGTGGTGCAGTCGCATCATACTCATTATCAGTAACTGTAATGTCCTTGGTAGCATGGATGATGTGGAAGGCATCACTTCGAACTCACTCCGAAGCTAAGGAAAGAACAGTGACCAGGAAAAAAATCTTTGAGTCAAGCTGGCCGCTGTTTGGTGTTGCATTAACAGGTATGGTTATGCAGCAAGGTGCACTTATCATGCTGGGTTTGTGGGGAACAGCTCAGGACGTCGGCCTGTTTGGTATTGCAAATAGAGTGTCGAGTTTATTGGTATTTCCATTGATGGCAATGATCAGCATTCTGGCTCCAAAGTATTCTGCAATGTGGAGAAACAACGATTTGGAAGGTTTAGAGAAGGTCTCGAGGGATAGCGCTCGATTACTTTTGTGGATCGCCCTTCCGGTATCAGTAATTGTCGGGTTATGCTCAAGCTGGATATTGGGAATATTTGGGCCGGGTTTTGCGGCAGGAGCAGCGATTCTCAGCATTTTATTGATTGGTGTTGTGGTTAATGCTTCTACGGGAGCTGTAGCAGAGTTACTAATGATGACCGGGCACGAAAAAGATTGCAGAAGCCTGAATATACTAGGGGCAATTATTGTCGTCCTGTTGGGGGTACTGCTTATACCGCCATTCGGTGCGGTTGGGGCTGCGGTGGCGATGGCACTTGGAGTTGGCGTGAAAAACGCGTCAATGGTATACATGGCAAAGAAAAGGCTGGGCTTCCTGCCGGTCAGAGTAATTTAACGGGATAGATGATGCTGGTTCATATTGGCTACCACAAGACTGCGAGCACATGGCTGCAAAAGACAGTATTCCAGGAAAAGTGCGGTTACTACCAACCTCACTCCATGGAGGCTTTATACGCAAAAGTAGTAAAGCCTCATCAATTCGATTTCAGTGAAGAGAGTACCAGAGAGTTCATTGATAAAGGGATCAATAATGAAAAACTGGTTCCGGTATTATCTCATGAACGATTTTGTGGCGATCCTTTTACCGGATGTAAAGACTCAAAGATAATTGCTGATCGAATCAAAAGCCTTTATCCGGAAGCCAAAATTTTAATCGTGATTCGAAACCAGGCCGATCTGATTACAGCCCTTTATAGAACCTATGTACTTCAGGGCGGGAAAGCATCCATTCGTAATTTCATTGCACCACCAGAAAATGAAGTAAATCAATGGTTATCTAAAGAGTGCTTTGAGTACCACAAGATTATTGAATACTACATCCATCTTTTTGACGAAGAAAAAGTCATGGTCGCTACATTTGAAACGTTGAAAAAAGATAATATCAGATTTATCGATAAACTGGCTGAATTTAGCGGTGCTGCTGGGGCCTATGAAAATACAGGAGAAAGAATAAACGTTGGCCTGAGTGATTCCTCAATCGAAGTTCTTCGTTGGTTAAATAAATTTTTCTCTCCGTTTTCAGATTACATATTGGATATAAATCAAAACAAGGTTTGGAGATTCTGCAGATCATTGGTGTTTAAATCAGACAAGGTTATCAGAAAGATCGCAGGGAGAAACAGCTTCAAACAAGCCGTTGAGAATGAAGTGTCGAACACTTACCATGAAAGCAATAAGATCACGCAAAGATTTATCACTGATGATTTAAATAGCCTTGGCTACAACTATCCGGATGGGAAATCCTGAATGAATCTGGCACGAAAAATTATTAGTAAGGCCAGGCTTTTTTACTTGTCGAAAAGGTTTGAAGGGTACTCGTTTAGTGGCTATTTAGACTTCTCTCTAAAATTAACAAGGCCGGAAAACATAAAAATAGGCCATCGTTGCATTATAAATGAAGATGTTTGGATTGCTTCTCTCGAAGGCCCCGGTGGATATGGATCGGTAACAATTAATGACGAAGTGACGATTTCTAAAGGCACGATAATAGCGTCTGCATTTAGTGTAATAATAGGTAAAGGAGCTACCATAGCCCCCAGGGTTTCTATTTATGATAACAATCATGAGTTTGAGAATTTGACAGAGTCAGTTATGAATCAGGGGCTGAAAGGAGCTTCGGTCAGTATAGGGGATTATGCGTGGCTAGGAGTGAATGCGATTATTCTACCCGGTATATCGATTGGTAAAGGCGCTATCGTCGGGGCTGGAAGTGTAGTTACAAAATCTGTGGATGACTTTCAAATCGTTGCAGGGAATCCGGCTAAATTGATTGGTTATAGGAAAAAGTAAAATAGTAACTCAACATGCAGAAAGGAATTGCCTAGAAATGAAAGCCCTTCTAAGAAAGTCGCGTGTTCTGGCTGAAGACTTTCTCATATTTATTTTGACTGTCGTTGGATACGTACCAGTACACGTGATTCGAAAGACAATTTATCGTATGAGCGGCATAGAAATTGGTCACCAGTCAAGCTTCCATTGGCGAGCACGGTTTTACAGGCCATGGAAGCTTAAAATTGGTGATAATAGTATCATTGGAAATGATGCAATGCTCGATGCAAGAAATGGTATCGTGATTGGAAATAATGTTTCGTTGTCGATGGGCGTTTGGATATGGACGATGGAGCACGATCCGCAAGACCCGTGGTATGGCGGTATCGGTGGTCCGGTTGTGATCGAAGACTATGCATGGATCAGTTGCTGAGTCGTGATCTTGCCGGGCGTCACTATTGGCAAGGGAGCGGTTGTCGCGGCAGGCGCAGTGGTGACTAAAGATGTGCCACCGTATGCGATAGTCGGAGGTGTTCCGGCCAAAGTGATCGGTGAGCGCACCAAGGATTTAAGATACACCCTGAACTTCCATAAGGCATTTCAGTAGTCCTATGGGTTGCATGATCGTTTGTGGCCTTCATCGAAGTGGGACAACCTATACAGGAGAGCTCCTTAAGGGCGCGGGTGTTACTGTAGTGCATGAACCTCTCAATCAGCTGTTTGGTATGACAGGCGTTCCTGTCTCTTATCCTCATGTCCAGAGCCCGGATAGTGCGCTGAAAGAGTTGATTGATGATGCCGTGTTCATGCGTCGCTCCTGGAACAAGGATACAGCCTCTATCCAGGCAAAAGGCGTTAAAAAAATCATCTATCGGATCACTGGGGGAAAAAGCGGCCTGCGCTGGGGCTGGCTACGAATGCGTAAGTGGATCGGATTTCCAGTGCAGTCAATCTGCCTTAAAGATCCTTTTTTGTCCCTGGCGACACCGTGGCTTGTCGAGCATCATGGCTTGAAGTCGCTTTGCCTAGTGCGGCATCCTGCCGCGATTCATTACAGCACGGAAAAGCAGAACTGGCGCTTCGATGTAGGCAACCTTCGTCGACAGGAAGATTTGATCGAGCGTTATGGTCAGGGTATCACCCAAGGGCAGTGGGCTATGGCCGAGCAGCATGCGGCAGCCAGCATCGCGGTGCTGTGGAAGCTGATGTGGCGCATCAATAGTCGATTGGCGGCAAGGGATGAGCGGTTAAAAATCATTACGCATGAATCCCTGTGTATGCAGCCGGTTGAAAGCGCTCGATCAATTTGTGCGCACTTTGATATCCCGTTCACATCCGAACTTGAAGCGTTTGTTCGTGAGCATTCCGGAGGCGACAGAGCCGAAGCAGAGCAAGGTCGCACACACGACTTCAAGCGTGATAGCAAGGCGATTCCCGATTCATGGCGCGGTAAGTTATCCGGAGACGATGAAGAGATGATCGCGGATATCGCCGGGGCTGAAATTATGGAAGTGTATGGTCGGCTATGATCCGGTTTTTACGCGTAATTCTCTTTGCCTTTGTCTTCTGCCTGGCATTAATGCCGGAAGAATTCGGTATCAAGAGCAAGGCCTTGCCGGATATCTCCGTGATCCGCGGGTTGCTTTTGATCCTCACTCTGGCACTTGTGGCGGGGCTCCTCGCAGGCCGGAAGATACCCGCGACTCTTAAAGCTGCCCTTGGTCATTACAGGGTACCAATGATGATGCTGGGCCTTTTCTTTGCATGGCGAATCATGACCTCCTTGCTCTCTCCAGGCGGTGCCGGAACAGTGGCGACAGCGATTCGTGATACTCTCTATTTCGTTGTGCCATTTCTGGTTGCTTTAATCTGCCTGCGTGATCGTCGGGATATCCATTATCTTGCTCTTATGGTCGGCATCTCGGCATCGATCAGTGCCCTGATCGGGCTGGTGGAATACATCAGCGGATTCAGACTCTATGGCATGCTGACGGGGCCAGAATCCGCATGGCATCTTTTTGAAGTTTATCGGAATGGTGATTTCGCCGGGGTGCTGGGGACATTTCCCCATCCTCTCGCATTTGGTTCATACATGGTGGCGGGATTCTATTTCGGGCTGTTGCTCTATATCGACAGAAAAAGCCCGTACAGAGTCCATTCTGTGGTGATTATGGTGATGTGCCTGATCGGTGTGTTGATCAGCACCTCTCGTGGTGCGCAGGCCAGTCTGGTGGCAGGTATGGGATTTGCCGGGCTTCTAAAAATGCTGGCGATCTATCGCAGGGTTCAGGCAGGCCAGAGGCCGGTGGCATTGATGATGATCGTGGCACCGACGGTGTTTTTCATTGGCATAGGGTTGGCCACCGTGGGCTATACCCTGGCCCAAGGGGGGAGCGAAAAGCAGCTTGGCAGCTCCATGATGCGGGTTGTACAGCTGGAGATGAGCGTGGTGCCAATTTTAAAACGGCCGGTGCTTGGGTATGGCGTGGGGAAATCCGCAGAGACCTTGGGCATGAAAGCCCAGACAGTCGACGACTATTATCTGACGATTGCCCTGGAGAGTGGGCTAGTCGGGGTTTTGCTGTTTATAGCTATGCTGGCTAGCTACATGCTCTATGTGAGCCGAGCCTATTTGAGATATAAGCAGTCAATCCTGCTGATATTGAGTATGTTTCTCGTGGCTGAGGCAACCCAATTACTGGTTCTCTCGTTGAAGCAGGCCTTGCCACTTCTTTACGTGGGGCTTGCCATGGTGCTTGTTGTGATAAGGCGGCTGGAAGCGGAAAACCAGATGAAATGGATCGAAATCGAAAACGCATGAAAACCAAAAAGACATACGTTATAACAGTAAACTATAAAGGGGCCGAAGATACAGCGAAGTGCCTTGCTTCTCTGAAGAAATCCTCCGTGCCAGTTCAGGCTGTGGTGGTGGACAATACCCCTAATGACTCGGAGCTGGAGGAGGCATTAGCACCATTTGAGAATGTGCATTTGATCCGAGCGCCGGAGAATCTTGGCTTTGGCCGAGGGAATAATCTGGGAATCGATTGGGCGTTGCAGCAGGATGATTGTGAATACGTACTGATCCTCAACAACGATGCCACCGTCAAGCCGGATGCGATCGAACGCATGCAGGCAGCGATGGAAGCGCATCCGGAAGCGGCGATTGTGACTGCCCGGATTGTATTGGCCGAAGATGAATCGAAGCTCTGGTATGGGGGGGGCGAAGTCGATTGGCGCCGAGGCGGAGGCAGGGTTCCCGGAGTGTTGGGGCCGGCGGATGCCCCACTGGCGATGCGGGCTCGTTACGTATCGTTCGCCAGCGGATGCGCAATGCTGGTTCGAAGAGATGTACTGCAAAAACATGGCGGCTTTGATCAGCGATACTTCATGTATGATGAAGATTTGGAACTTGGACTTCGAATGTCGGCGCATGGCTGGAAAATATGGTATGAACCGACAGGACTAATCGTACATGAAGGCCAAGGTAGTCTGAAAAAAGAACAGGGTGGAAAATTCATTGGTGCATGGGCGCCAAACAATCCAAATTTGCCATTTTATGTTTATCACATCATGAGAAACAGGTTGTTGACCATGCACGCCTATGCTCGGGGAAGTGGCCGAACACAGTTTAGAATTTATTTTCCGCTTTTTGTTGTGGCGAAGCTATACCGATTTGTTCTTAATCGGCGTTGGAAAGCCGTCAAGGCGATGTATGAAGGTTGGCAGGCATACAGAAAAGAAATTCGAAGGCAAAAAACAGTGAGCAAATGGATTAGCGTCGTAAAAAAAGATATTGAAGTGTTTTGTCTAGTGCATCCCAAAAAGGGCGTGTTCAAATATTTCTATTACCCTGATATCAGGGCTGTTTTGTTATTCAGGTTCAGTCAGCTTTTGTACCGTAAACGAATTACGAGACCTCTCGCATACCTGTGCACGATGTTGAATGATCTGGTTCATGGTGTCTGGATCGGCCCGAAGGTAGAGGCTGGGCCAGGCTTGTTTTTAGGACACCCCAGGGGGCTTGTGGTTAATCCGAGCACTAAAATAGGAAACTATTGCTCGATCCTGCAGCGCGTCACACTCGGTGGCCCGAATGTGACCATTGGCGATAATGTCGAAATTAATGCCGGTGCCCAGGTTGTCAGTAATGCACGGGGAGAAGCGCAACTGAGTGTCGGTGACAATGTGATCATTGGTGCCGGCGCTGTTGTGGTGAAAGATGTGCCGGCGCAAAGTGTGGTTGTGGGTGTGCCCGCCAAGGTGGTGAAGACAATCGAGCCATCCGAGAACTGGATTGAATTCCGTATGAAAAGAAATCAGGAAAGCAGTCATGGAACACGAGAGTAGTACAGCGGCACCTCAACGATCCGTTAAGCGAGTATTTGGCAAATTTTGTCAGCTTTTGGCCCGGAAAGTACCGTTTATACCTGGCAAGGTGCGAGTTTTGCTGCAACAGGTTCACGGCGTGCACTTCAAGGATTGGCGCTCGACATTTTTGGGTGAGGATGTCTTTTTTGACGATATCTATCCGGAGAAGATCAGCGTAGGTCGCAATGTTCGTATTACAGCCGGTGTGCGTGTTCTTACGCACTATTTCGATACGCGTTTCGAGCCGACTCCGGAACGTCCCTTCCGTTTTTACCACGGGAATGTGGAAATCGGCGATAATGTGTTTATTGGCGTGAATACCGTGATTGCAAAGCCGGTAAAAATTGGTGAAGGGGCCGTAATCGGTGCCAATTCCGTGGTCACCCGGGACATTCCTGCCAATGCCATTGCCGTCGGCTCTCCGGCAAAGGTTGTTGGCGAGCGTCCGGCCATGAAAAAGAACTGAATGGAATAAAGTAGCAATGGTTGCACAGGTAGATTCACGATACATCAAAGCCAGGCCAGGCAAGCTGGTTTCGCGGCTCGTTAGTTACGCCCTGTTCGAGGGGCGGCCGGTGACGACACGCGGGCAGTGGATCAATCCGTTGCTCTTCGCCCACTTCGCCCTGGAGAAGCGACTGCCGCAGTTCAAAAAGGTGGAGCAGCCGATTTTTATCCTCGGCACCGGCCGCAGCGGCACCACCATCCTTGGAGTGGTGCTCTCCATGCATCGCGAGATCGGCTTCCTGAACGAGCCGAAGGCGATGTGGCATGCCATCTATCCCGATGAGGATGTGATTGGCAGCTATAGCCGGGGACCGGCCCGATACCGTCTTGAGGCATCCGATGCCGATGAGGGCGTTAAGCACAATGCTCACCGCCTGTTCGGCGCTTATCTCGCCTCGGTTTTTTCTCCGCGCCTGGTGGATAAGTATCCCGAGTTGATCTTCCGGGTGCCCTTCGTGCGCGAAATCTTTCCCGATGCGCAGTTTATTTTTCTGGTACGCAACGGCTGGGATACCTGCGCCTCGATCGACAAGTGGTCGGCGCGCTGTGGCGAGCAGAAGAATGGCGAGGTGCACGACTGGTGGGGTGTGAACCAGCGCAAGTGGAAGCTGATGCTCAAAGAGCTGATCGAGCCCGACCCCTACTTCGCCAATGTGAAAGAGGCCGCCGCCGGGTTTACGAAGCACACGGATATGGCAGCCCTGGAGTGGGTGGTGACCATGCGCGAGGGGATGCGCCGCATGCGCGAGAACCCCGACTGCATTCAGCAGGTACGCTACGAGGATCTGGTGGCCGACCCGCGCGACACTATGTGCGGTATCGCCGATTTTGCCGGCCTGGGCGAGGATGAAACCTGGCTGCGCTATGGCGAATCGGTGTTGCGCTCTGCTCCGCCGCATGCCGAATTCGATATGCACCTGGCCCTGCGGCCGCTGTTTAATGAAACCATGCAGGCGCTGGGATACTGATGGGGAGCGATCAAATGAGAGTCTCTGTCATCGAGCCGGTGGGTGGCCATGGCGGCATGGATTACTACGATTTCGGACTCTGCGAGGGGCTGGCGGTGGCCGGTGCTGATGTGGTGCTGCACAGCTGCGACGAAACAGCGGTACCCAACGATAGCGATTTCGCGGTGCGCCACACCTATGCCGGCATCTATGGCGATGCCCCGGCCTGGAAGCGTGGACTGCGCTATCTGCGCGGCAGTGTCGCGGCCCTGCTTTCCAGCGTGCGTGAAGGGCGGCGTATTTGCCATTTCCATCTCTTTCATGTCGGCCCGTTGCAGGTTTTCAACATCGCCCTGGCGAAACTGCTCGGCCGCAAGGTAGTGATCACGGCGCACGATGTGGAATCCTTCGTCGAGAGTCTGGAAGTGCCGGCATTGAGCCGCTGGGCCTATCGCAGGGCGGATCGGGTGGTGGCGCACAATCGGGTGAGCAAACAGGAGCTGATTGAGCGCATCGGCATCGATGAAGGGCGCATCGCCGTGATTCCGCACGGCAACTACCTGCATGTGCTGCGGCCACTGCCGTCGATGGCGGAGGCGCGCCGGGAGCTGGGAATCGATGCCGATGCACCGGTGATCCTCTTCTTCGGCCAGATCAAGGAGGTGAAGGGGCTGGATCTGCTGCTGGAGGCGATGCCGGAGGTGCTGAAAAAGCATCCCGATGCCGTGCTGCTGATCGCGGGCAAGCCCTGGAAGAGCGATTTCACCGCCTTCGAGGTACAGATGGAGAAGCTTGGTATTCGTGAGCGCTGCATCACCCATATCCGCTTTATCCCGGATGCGGAGCTGCCGAACTACTATTCCGCCGCCGACCTGGTGGCGCTGCCCTACCGGCGCATCTACCAGAGCGGTGTGGTGCTGATGGCGATGAGCTATGTGCGCCCGGTGCTGGTCTCCGACCTGCCGGGGATGACGGAGATCGTCAGCGATGGCGATACCGGCCTGGTGTTCCGCCAGGGTGACACGGGCTCGCTGGCCGCGAAGCTGGACGAGGCACTGACCGATACCACGGCCCGCCAGCAGATGGCTGTGCGCGGCTACCACAAGGTGCGCAATGATTACGACTGGCACGTGATCGGCGAAAAAACAGAGAGGATGTATGCCTCGATTGATACCTAGAGGTTTCCGGCATCGCCTGATGGCGACAATGGCTGTGCTACTGAGCAGTTATTTGCCGGCTCAGGCGGCCGAAATGCCATCCGGTTGGCCGTGGCACGGGGTGAGCATGGATAATCTCTCTTCGAAACCAGTCGATCTGAAGCGCTACAAGGCGATATTGGATATCGACACTGTTCGCCTGCAGCTCAAGCCGGCGAAATTGGCAAAGCGACGCCACCTCATACCGGAGCAGGCGTGGCAGAAAAGCCTGCAGTGGCTTGATACGATGCTGGATACATGCAAGAAGCTCAAGATTCGTGCGATCGTCAACCTGAGCCACTTTCCGATCGATCCAGCATACGATCCGAATCCGAAGATCCGGGTGGCCCAGTACACACCGGATTTCTGGAACGATGCAACAAAACTGGATGGAGTCATCGATCGGGTAACCAAACTGGCTGCTCATCTGAAATCGCGCGGCGAAGAGCTTGCAGCGATCGATATCATGAGTGAGCCGGCGGTGCGCGATGGGCCGCGGTTGGTGGCTCCGGAAAAGTGGAAGCCGTTGATGGAGCGGGTTATGGGTGTGGTTCGGTCGGAGTTGCCGAATGTGTGGGTGATGATCTCCCCGCCACCGCAGGGACGCATGACAAGTTTTCGGAATCTCGAGGCGTTTGCCGAATCACACATCATTTATAATGCACATATGTACATGCCATCGCACTTTGCAGCGCAAGGAATCGGCAATAAGCCCCTGAATGTGAGATACCCGGGATATGTGCGGGGCAAGCACTGGGACGCAGCGGAGCTGAGACGTCACATGAAGCCGTTGCGCGAGTTCCAACGCAAATATCAGGTGCCGGTGATGGTTGGCGAATTCAGTGCGGTGCGCTGGGCCGATGGCGGGGAACAATATATCAAGGATCTGGCTGATATATTCGACAGCTATGGCTGGAGCTGGCTCTACTTCAGTGCTACTGGCTGGCATGGCTGGAACCCGGACTACAACCAGCACTATCCGGGCAAAGGTGGTGGCTGGCGCCAGGATTATGTGGGCGATCAATCGGTGCGCTGGCAGACACTGCGCGATATCTTTGGTGTAAAAAAAGGAACAGCGAAACCGTGAAACATTCAGCATTGCCACGTATCGCTATCGTGGGCAGCCGGGGCATCCCGGCCAGCTATGGTGGCTTCGAAACCTTTGCCGAGGAGATCGCCGTACATCTGTTGCGCAACCACGGCTATAAGGTGACGGTGGTCTGCGATGCCGAGCAGCGTGAGAAGAATGAAGGCATGACGGACTACGAGGGAGTGACCCTGCGCTACTCCGCCTTTGCCAAGGGCGGCAATGCTATCCGCTTCTACCGGGATTCGATCGCGCAGGTGGTGGGCGATCACGATATCATCTACTCCTGCGGCCCGGCCGGTGGTCTGTTCGGGCCGATGGTGCGGCGGCACGGCAAGGTGATGATGACCAATCCGGACGGCCTGAACAGCAAACGTTCCAAGTGGAGCAAGCCGGTGCAGATCGCTTTTCGGATCTTCGAGTGGGCCGCCTGTCGCTTCAGCGATCGCGTGGTCTGCGACTCAAAGGCGATCGAGGATTACATCCGGGCAAGCTACGGCTGCATGTACACCGATGTGGCCGAGTATGGCGCCTACCCGAACCCGTGGCTGGAGCAGGAGGGCAATGCCGCTGCCGTGCTGGATGAGTTCGGCCTTACGCGTGGCGGCTACCATCTGGTGGTGAGCCGGCTGGAGCCGGAGAACAATGTCGAGACGATTGTGCGCGGCCATGGCCTTGAATCGCGCCGCTGGCCGCTGATCGTGGTCGGCAACCTGAAAGAGAGCGAATTCGTGCGCAATCTGCAGCGCATCGCCGGCGAGCAGGTGCGCTTTGTCGGCGGCATCTACGACAAGGAGAAGCTGGCCCTGGTGCGGGCGCATGCCGCCAGCTACCTGCACGGCCACTCGGTGGGCGGCACCAACCCCTCGCTGCTGGAGGGGATGGCATCGCGCAACCTCTGCATCTGCCATGACAACCCCTTCAATCGCGAAGTGGTGGGCGATGCCAACGGCCTCTTCTTCGCCGATGCCGAACAGGTGCGTGATCGGCTCGCACGCCTGGAGGCCGATCCGGATGCCTTCGAGCCGATGCGCAATGCGGTGCTTGGCCGGGTGCGAGACTACTACAACTGGGATGCGATGGCCGAAAAATACGACCGCATCTTCATGGCCAACCGGCCGGGAGCGGATGTATGAGCCTGCCGAACTTCGTCATCGCCGGCACGGCCCGCAGCGGAACCACCTCACTCTATTACTACCTGAAACAGCATCCGGAGATCTGCTTTCCGGATAAGAAGGAGCCGAAGTATTTCAGCTCCCTGGGCCAGAGCTTTCCGCACAACGGCCCGGGAGACCGGAACGTGGATCGCCTGATGGTGCGCGATTTCAAGGCCTACGAACGACTGTTCGAGGGGTGCGGATCAAGTCCGCGCATCGGCGAGGCGAGTTCCGACTACCTCTATTTCCATCGCCACAGCGCTGCGGCGATGAAAAAGGCGCTGGGTGATGTGCCGATCATCCTCTGCCTGCGCGACCCGGTGGAGCGCGCCTGGTCGGCCTACAATAATCTGGTGCGCGATCAGCGCGAAACGCTCCCCTTCCCCGAGGCGCTGGCGGCCGAGACGCAGCGACTGCAAGACAACTGGGACTGGATGTGGGCCTACAGGGATGGCGGCCTCTATGCCGAACAGGTGGCCACTTTTCAGGCGACCTTCTCGCGGGTGAAGGTGGTGCTCTTCGAGGATCTGAAAGAGGATGCCGATGCCGTGGTGCGGGAGTTGTTCGCCTTCCTCGGCGTGGACGAGGCGACCGATGTCGATACCGGCACCCGCTACAGCCATTCGGGCAAGGCGAAGAATCGCCTGATCGCGTTCCTCTCCAATCGCGACAATCCGCTCGCCTTCGCCATGCGCCGCACGGCCCTGGCCCTGCTGCCGCGCTCGTTGCTGGAGAAGCTGGCCAGCCGCTCGCTGGAGAAGGAAGAGATGGATGCAGCGACCCGGGCGGAGCTGCGGGCTTTCTTCGCCGATGATATCGCGCGCCTGGAATCGATGTTGGGTCGTTCGCTGGAGTCGTGGCGATGAAGATTCTCACCTTCGACATCGAGGACTGGTTCAACCTGCTCGATATCCCGGCCACGGCCAACGTGGCGGACTGGGATCGATTCGAGCCGCGCATCCATGCCAACGTGGAGCGGCTGCTGGAAACGATCGGATGCCATGGCCAGCGCGCCACCTTCTTCTGCCTGGGCTGGGTGGCGGAAAAGTATCCGGAGATCATCCGCATGATCGATGAAGCGGGCTACGAGGTCGCTTCCCATACCCATACGCACCAGCTTGTCTATGAACAGACGCCGGAGCAGTTCCGCAACGATGTGGCCCGCTCTATCGATGCACTGGAGAATATTACCGGCAAGAAGGTGAAAAGCTTCCGGGCTCCCGGCTTTTCGATCACACCCGACACCCCCTGGGCCTTCGAGACGCTGATCGAGCTGGGCATCGAGTATGACAGCTCGGTATTTCCTGCCGCGCGCGGCCATGGCGGGTTTGCCGACTTCGGTGCGGCACGGCCGGCCATCATCGAATGCGAAAGCGGCTTGCTGAAGGAGTTTCCGATCAGCCTCGGCAAGCTGCTTGGCCGAAATCTGGTCTTCTCCGGTGGCGGCTATTTTCGGCTGCTGCCATACACCACGATCAGCCGCCTGACCCGGCAATCGGACTACATCATGACCTATTTTCACCCGCGCGATTTCGATGCCGATCAACCGGTGCTCGATCTGCCACTGCACCGGCGATTTAAATCCTATGTGGGGCTGAGAGGGGCGCATAGCAAGTTCGAGCGCTGGCTGGGTGAGTATGCCTTCATTGACCTGCGGCAGGCAGTCGAACGGGTGGCGTGGGATTCGGCGCCGCGTATTTCCATTGCCTGAGTAGCATGTTCGGACAAAAGGGCTTTGATGGGCAGTGGTTAAAGGCTGTTGTCTTGCGCGTGGCATGATGCCGGACCTTGTCGTCATGGCCCGATTTTCCGCCCATCCCCTGTTTGTGCTATTTACGGCTGCCCAGTGCATTCGTTACATTCATGACCATTTTGTCCGCGAGGGCATCACGGCCGCTAGGGGCCGTAACGAGGGAGAGATCGATGATGCAGCGCATGCCGTGGCTGGTCGATGCAGTCGTCGTTCTGGCGGCCGGGCTCTATATGGGCATCCTGTTTCAGGATAGCCGGCAGCCGGAGCGTACAGTGTCGGCTCCGGTCGGAGTGCCCAGCTCCGCCTCACAGGTGGATATCGCCGCCCTGGCATCGGTACCGCTGTTCGGTGTCGAAGCGGAGAAGTCTGAGCCCGAAGCGGTGACCGTGCAGGCGACCACCCTGAAGCTGAAGCTGGCGGGCTCGGTCAGTGGCGGCGAACGGCCGATGGCCATCATCGAACGTCCGGGCAAGGGGCAGGCGCTCTACTATGTCGGCGACACGCTGCAGGCAGGCGTAACGCTGCAGGCGATACATGACCGGGAGGTGATCGTACGCCATGGCGGCAAGCTGGAGCGCATTGCCATCGAGGAGCCGGAGATGCCGCAATCGGCACCGGTAACCATACCCGCTGGCAGGGGACACCCAACCTTACATCCGATGTCAGCTCGGGTTGCTCCGGCCAAAGCGTCGGCGGAGATGCTGCGCCTGATGCCCCATTTCAGCGGCGGCAAGGCGGACGGCCTGATGATCGGACAGCTGAGCAGCGACAGCCGCTACGCCAAAGCCGGTTTGCGCAGTGGGGATATCATCCGTAAAGTCAACGGCAAGGCGATTACCTCGCCGCAGCAGGCCGCACAGCTGCGCACGGCACTGGGCGATGGCCAGGCGGAAGTGGAGATTGTGCGCAACGGACAGGTTCAGATCATCCGGACCGGCAAGCCGTAGCACGGTGATCAGGGAGAGGGAACGGTGACATTCAAACATCTGGCCGCGGCGATGGTCGTTGCACTCGGCCTGTTCAGCCAGCCGCTGCAGGCGAAAGAGATCACCCTGAATTTCAAGGATGCCGACATCCGTGCGGTTATCGAGTTCGTCTCCGCCTTCTCCGGCAAGAATTTCCTGGTCGATAACCGGGTGAAGGGCAAGGTGACCATCATCTCGCCGACACCGATTCCCGAGGATCAGGCCTACGATGTCTTCCTGTCGGTGCTGGAGGTTAACGGCTTTGTCGCCGTGCCCAGCGGCAGTGTGGTCAAGGTCCTGCCCCGCGCCGAGGGCAAGCAGCGGCCGCTGCCCGTGACGCAAAAGGGGGCTACCGGCGATGCCATGGTCACCCGGGTGCTGCGCCTGCAGCATGCCGATGCCCAGCAGGTGCTTACCCTGCTGACGCCGCTGATTTCGCCGAACAGCAACCTCACCGCCTATCCGGCCGGCAATATGCTGTTGCTCACCGACAGTGCCGCCAATATCGAGCGCATCCGCAAGATTCTGGCCCTGGTCGATCGCGAGGATGCCCTGACCGTGCGCCTGTTCACGCTCAAGTACGCCTCGGCCGACAAGCTGGCCAACACCCTGACCAGCCTTTATGCCGAACCGGGCCGTCCGAATCAGTCCTCGCACCTGAAGGTGATGGCCATGCAGCCGGGCAACACCCTGATTGCCGTCGCCCCGCCGCAGCTGCTCAGTGAGATCGATGATGTGATCCGGCGGCTCGACGTGCAGCCGGAACACGACAGCGGCTCGCTGCAGGTGCGCTACCTCAAACATGCCAATGCCGAGGATGTCGCCAAGGTGCTCAACGAACTGATCGGCCGCCAGGGTGCTGCGCCGGCCAATCACGGCAAGCAGCTTTTTGCCGGCGATGTGAAGATCGTGGCCGACCCGGCCACCAATGCCCTGCTGATCACGGCCGACCCGGCCGACATCCAGTCGGTGGACAGCATCATCGACAAGCTGGATATCCGCCGCCTGCAGGTGCTGATCGAGGCCCTGATCGTTGAGGTGAGCGGCAACGATGCCGAGCAGCTCGGCATCGACTGGATGGCCAACCAGGCGATCCGCAACGGGCCCAATACCGTGACCGGTGGCCAGAACCTCGGCGGCGGCATCGGCGCGGCCAATGCCCTGGGCAACCAGATTCAGAATAATACCCCGGCCGCCAACCTGCCCAGCGGCCTGAATATCGGCGTACTGCATGCCCCGTTCCCGGGCGGAGCCATCTCGCTCGGTGCGGTGGTACAGGCGCTGCAGACCACGGGCGATGCCAATATCCTCTCCACCCCCAATATCCTGACCATGGACAATGAATCGGCCGAGATCGTCGTCGGCCAGAACGTACCGTTCGTCACCGGCACCAATGCCACCCAGGGCGGCACGGCCGTGCCTTTCCAGACCATTGAACGCAAGGATATCGGCCTGACGCTGAAGGTGACGCCGCAGATTTCCGAGGGCGACACCGTGCGCCTGGAGATTTACCAGGAGGTCTCCAGCATCAGCAATACCGCCGTGCAGACCGGCGCCAGCGATATCATCACCAACAAGCGTTCGGTCAAGACGGTCACCCTGGCCAAGGATCGCCAGATGCTGGTGCTGGGCGGCCTGATGCGCGAGGACAACTCGACCACCGTGCGGCGCGTACCCTGTATCGGGGCCGTGCCGATCATCGGCGAGCCATTCCAGTCCACCGCCAACAGCCGCACCAAGACCAATCTGATGATCTTCCTGCGCCCCACCATTGTGCGCAGCGATGACGATATCCAGACCGTGACCCAGGAGAAGTATCTCGATATCCGTAATCTCTACGAGCATCCGGCCCCGAAGGGGACGATCCTCTTCCCGCGCCCTGAAAGGAAGCTGCCGTTGGATATGCGCCCGAACGGCGGAACGGCCGGTACAGGGCCGGCCACCACGCCGGTACGTTGAGGCAGGGGATGGGTATGCGCAGGCTGTCGCATCTGGATGCAGCCGCCATCGACGGTGACAAGGCTCTCCGGTTTCCGTTGGCCGCCCTGCGCCAGGGCCCTGCCCTGCCCCTGCGGCATGGGGATGGCGACGAGGCCGGGCGCCTGCCGTTGGCCATCGCCGACGGGCGGCCCTGGCCGTGGATGCTGATGGACGATTTCCGGCGCATCTTCGGGCTGGAGATCGAGCCGGTTCTGGTACCGGAGCAGCAGATCATCGACGAACTGAACCGGGTATTCGATATGGCCAGCGCCTCGGCCGAACAGATGCTGGAGGATTTCGACGGCCCGGATGAACTGAGCCGCGAATTCGAGGAGGCGGGCGATCTGCTCGATTCGCGCGACGAGGCCCCGGTGATCCGGCTGATCAACTCGCTGATCAGCCAGGCGATGAAGGAGCGGGCCAGCGATATCCATATCGAACCGTTCGAGAACCATGTACTGGTGCGTTTCCGTGTCGACGGTGTCCTGCACACGGTGGTACAGCCGCCCAAGGGGGCGCAGGCGGCGATGACCAGCCGTATCAAGGTGATGGGTGGCATGGATATCGCCGAAAAGCGGCATCCCCAGGATGGCCGTTTCCGGGTACGCATCGCCGGACGCGAAGTGGATGTGCGCGTCTCGATCCTGCCCACGGCCCATGGCGAGCGGGTGGTCATGCGCCTGCTTAACCGTTCAGATGCCCTGTTGTCGCTGCCGAAGCTGGGTATGAGCGATACGCACCTGACGATGATGGAGCAGGCCCTGCACTCGCCGCACGGCATCGTACTGGTGACCGGGCCGACCGGCTCCGGCAAAAGCACCACCCTCTATGCCGGCCTGATGTCGATCGATCGCAGCAACCGCAATGTGCTGACCATCGAGGATCCGATCGAGTACCAGCTGCAGGATGTGGGACAGATGCAGGTACAGAGCAAGATCGGCGTTACCTTCGCCGCCGGTCTGCGCTCGATCCTGCGCCAGGATCCGGACATCGTCATGATCGGCGAAATCCGCGACCTGGAGACGGCCGAGATCGCCATCCAGGCCAGTCTCACCGGTCACCTGGTGCTCTCCACCCTGCATACCAACGATGCCCTGGCCGCCATCGTGCGCCTGCAGGATATGGGGGTGGAACCCTATCTGGTCGCCTCATCGCTGATTCTGGTCCAGGCGCAGCGGCTGGTGCGCAGACTCTGTCCTCACTGCCGGCAACCGCGCGACGTGCGCGAGGACGATGCCCCGCTTCTCGGGGTCGATACGACTTTTTTCGCCGCTGCCCCGCAGCTCTACGATGCCGTCGGCTGCGAACAGTGCATGCAGACCGGCTACCGGGGGCGCATCGGCATCTACGAGGTCGCCCCGGTCTCCGATGCCATCCGGACCCTGATCCACGAGCATGCCGGACTCTCCGCCCTGCGCCGTCAGGCCCTGAACGAGGGGATGACCGGCCTGCGCCAGGATGGTGCCCGTCATGTGCTGGCCGGCGAAACGACGGTCGATGAAGTGCTGCGCGTCACTCGCGCCGACGAGGTGGTGGTCGAGGCATGAGCCTTTTCGCCTACGAAGCGATCGATGCCCGTGGCCGCCGTCGCAAGGGCGAAATCGAAGCCGAATCGGAACATCTCGCCCGCCGTCTGCTTAAGGATCGGCAGCTGGTACCGCGCCGGCTGCAGGTGGTCCGATCCGGAAAACAGGAGAGTGCGGAGAGGCATGGGCGCAGCAGTCGCCTGAGCCGCGACGAGACGATGCTGTTTCTGCAGCAGCTTGCAGCCCTGTTCGGGGCCGGCGTACCGCTGGCCGAGGCGCTGGCCGTAATCGCCGAGGGGATGGATTCGGCCCGTTCGCGCCGGGTTGTGGCCACCATCCGCCAGCAGGTGCTGGAGGGGAGCAGCCTCGCTGATGCCCTGCGGGCGCGCGGCATGGACGACGTGGTCTGCAACATGGTCGCCGCCGGTGAGGAGACCGGCCAGATGGAGGCCGTCGCCCTGCGCCTGGCCGAGATGCTGGAGCACCGCCAGCGTCTGCGTCAGGAGATCCTCTCCGCCACGCTGTATCCCGCCATCGTCATGGGCTTCGGCCTGCTGGTGATGCTGTTCCTGCTCGCCTTCGTCATTCCGCAGGTGGTGACCGTATTCGACCGTGCCGGCGGTGAGCTGCCGCTGCTCACAGTATGGGTGATCGCCATCTCCACCTTTCTGCGTCAGCACGGCCTGCTGCTGCTTGCCGGTATGATCGCTGCACTGCTGCTGTTCCGGCTGGCCCTGCAGCGTCCGCACATTCGCAAACGCTTCGATAGCCTGTTGCTCCGTATTCCGGGCCTGGCCGCCCTGCTGGCCCGCATCGAGACCTCGCGCTTCGCCCATACCCTGGGCATGTTGCTGGCCGGCGGCGTGCCGGTGCTCTCCGGCGTATTGATCGCCGGCCAGGGCCTGCGTTCCATCCCCTTCCGGGAGGCGGCGGAAGCTGCTCGCAACAGCCTGCGCGAAGGGGGAAGCCTGGCTGCCAGCCTCACCCATAGCGGCCTGGTACCGCATCTTGCCACCCAGCTGATCCGGGTCGGCGAGCAGAGCGGGCGCCTGGATGCCATGCTGCTGCGGGTGGCCGAAACCTACGAAAACGAGGTGTCGCGCCTGCTTAAGCGCACGGTCGTGATTCTCGAACCGGCCCTGGTGATGCTGATGGCTCTGGTGGTCGGGGCACTGGCGCTGGCCATCCTGCTGCCGATCGTACAGATGAACGAGCTGATCCGCTGATGCGCAGCCTGACACTCGCCCTGCTGCTTCTCATGACCGGCCCGGCCCATGCCGGGACGATGCCGGCCGCACCGGAACAGGCGGCGGCAGAGATCTACCATCAGGCCATGGCCCTCGCTGCCGGTGGTCGCGGGGCCGAGGCTGTGGCCATGCTGGATGGCGCGGTCGCGGTGATGCCGCCATCCGATATCTGGCGGTCGCGTATGCAGGCGGCCACGGCCCTGCTCGCCATGCAGCAACGGCATGCCGCCGCGCCTGCGCTGGCAGCGGAGAATCGGCATGTGCCGCTGATGCGGCACTATCTGCAGCTGCACCCGGTACCCGAAGCCACGCAGGCGTGGTGGCCGGCACTGCTGGGCGTTGTGCCGGGAGCAGGCCATCTGTGGCTGGGCCGACTGCACGATGCCGCCACGGCCGCCCTGCTGGTCTGGCCGATGCTGCTGCTCACCTTCTGGGCCATGCGCCGCGGCATGGGGCCGGTCACCCTCTTCTTCGCCGGCATCACCATCTGGCTCTGGTCGGGTACCATCTTCTCGGCTTACTCGCTCGCCGAGCGTGGCGATCTGGAGAGCTATCTGGGCTGGTGGCAGGGGCTGTGGCAGGCCTCGGGCCTGCCGGGGCGGCCATGGTGACATACCTGCGCCTATATGCCGGCCTGGCCGCCTGCAGCCTGTTGATGGCACTGGCCTGGCAGCAGAGCGGCATGGCGGCCGTCACTCCGGCCGGCTTCGGAGTTGGCAGCTATCGCCATCTTCTCGGCACCCTGGATGGGCGCGACTGCCCCAGTTATCCGGTCTGTTCGCTCTATGCCAGCCGGGCATTTCACCAGCACGGCATGCTGATCGGCTCCTGGCTGATGCTCGACCGGCTGATTCACGAGGGCGATGATCTGAAGCGCGGCCCCTGGGTCGTGGTCGACGGCGAAGAGCGCCTGTTCGACCCGCTGTCGCGCAATACGGCCTGGTTCGACCATTCCCATTCCAATCTGTCCCAAGGAGAAAACTGATGAACAGAGAGAGAGGCTTCACGTTGCTGGAGATCATGATCGTGGTGACCATTATCGGCATCCTCGCCGCCTTCATCGCCCCGCGCTTCATGGATCAGGCCGACGATGCCAAGATCAAGGCAACCAAAGCCCAGATGGAGAGCATCGCCCAGGCCCTGAAACTCTACCGCCTGCAGCAGGGACATTACCCCAAATCGGCCGAGGGGCTGAAGGTGCTGGTCGTGCCCGGCAAGGATGGCAAACGCTATATGGACAAGGTGCCGAAGGATGCCTGGGGGCACGATTTCGCCTACCTCGCTCCCGGCGTGCACGGCGATTTCGATCTGCTCTCCTACGGCGCCGACGGACAGAGCGGCGGTAGCGGTGTCGATGCCGATATCGGCAACTGGCAGTAGCGGCAGCCCGGCGCAGCATGGCGACTTCACGGCGACAGCACGGCTTCACGCTGCTGGAGATAACGCTGGTGCTGCTGATCATCGCCATCGGCACGGCCATCGTCGTACCCAACCTCGCCTTTGCCCCCGCCCCGACCCTGGATGACGAAGCAAGGCAACTGCAACAGACCCTGCGCCACGCCGCCGAGGAGGCCCAGGCAAGCGGCCGTCCCCTGCGCTGGCAGGCGACACGCAGGGGCTGGCATGTCGATACCTTCGATGCACAGGGAAGATGGCAGCCCGGTACGACTGCGAGCCTTGCCGCACATGCATTGCCCCGCTCACTGGAAATCCGGGCCGTGCGCCGCAGCGGCTTCTCGCTGCAGCCGACGACATCCGGCATGGCGGATGCAGGCGTCGATACGCCCGCCCCGGTCGGCACGTGCATCTTCTATCCCGACGGCACCCTGACCATGGCCGATATCGAGCTTGCTCGCATTGACGGGGGGGCGGACGGACGACGCACCCTGTTTCTGCGTCCCGGCTCGGTGCATATCGGCAAGGAACCTGCGCCGTGAGCCTGGTTTTGCCGCAACGCGGATTCACCCTCATCGAGGTGATCGTGGCCATGGCCATTGCGGCCACGGCCCTGATGGTGATGGTCGGCCGCCTTGGTGCCTCGGCCGACCTGCAGGGTTCGCTGCGTATGCATGCGCTGATGCAGGATACGGCCGTCGACCTGCTGCAGCGTGCCCGCCTGCAGCCGGCCACCTCCGACGAGCGCCAGGGCGAAATCGAGGTGGATGGACACAAACTGCAGTGGCGCCTGAGCGGTACCCCGGCCGAAGCGCCGGGACTGATTCGTCAGAAGGTCACCGTGTCGGCCACGGGTGAGGTGCCCGTATCGCTCCTCCTCTACAGGCTGGCATCATGAGGTGTCGTCAACAGGGATTCACGCTGCTGGAGGTGCTGACCGCCATGGCCCTGTTCGCCATGCTGACCGCGATCGTCTACGCCGTGCTCGGCCCCGCCGGGGAAGGGTTTCGTACCCTGCAGACGGTGCGCGACAATCTGGGTGAAGTGGAACAGCTCGCCGACCAGCTACGCCTCGACAGCGACCATTTCGCTTACTCCTTCGACATGAAGGTCGCACCGCTGATCCTGAAAAGCGACCGGCGGGGCGATGCCGCTTTCGATGAACTGAGTCTTACCTGCTGGGAGCCGGGCCAGCCGGCCATCTCGCGGGTCCGTTACCTGATCGACGAGGCGAGCGGCATGCTGGTACGCGAATCGACGCTGCCATGGTTGCGGCAAGGGCATAAAGGCATGCGCTGGCGAATTGCCCGGGCCGAATCGTTCCAGGTCAGCGTCATGGACCAGCATGATCACTGGCATGAGAGCTGGCGCGGCCTGGATGCCACCCTCTACCCCAAAGCGCTGAAGATCGCCTTCCGTGGCCGTGACGGCGAGCGGGAATGGTACCTGCCCATGGATGCCGAGCCGTACCGGAACGGACTGCCTGGGTCGGAGAAGCAGCCGTGAAACGGGGGCTCAACCCATCCCGCGAACGGGGCGTGGCGCTGGTGCTGGTACTCTCCATGCTGGCCCTGGTCTCCGCCTGGGTGGTCACGGCCACGAGCGAGGATCAGCTCAGCCTGTTCCAGGCCCGGAATCGCCAGCTGGCCCTGCATGCCGGTATGGCGGCCGAATCGGGACTGGCACTGGCGCGATCGGTGCTGAAGCAGGACCGGCTGAACGGAGGGAGCGATCATCTGCAGGAGGCATGGGCCGCCTCCGATGCCACCTTTCCGCTCGCGGATGGCCAGGTATCGCTCGCCATCCGCGACGGTGAACGGTACTTCAATATCAACCGGCTGGTGAAAGGCGGCAAGATCCAGCCTCAAATGATGGCGCGCCTGCGCCGCCTGTTTGTCCTGCTGGAGCTTCCGCCGGGCCTGACTGCTGCCCTGGGCGACTGGATGGATGCCGACAGCATCCCTTCCGGTCCCGGCGGCGCCGAACAGGCAGCCTATGCGGGCAAGGCGTGGCGGGTGAAGAATGCCCCGCTCGATGCCCTGGACGAGGTGCTGCTGATCAAGGGATTCGATGCCGGAGCACTGGAAAAACTGCGCAAGGTCTGTGTCGCCCTGCCGGTTGCCAGCGTACCGTCCGTCAATATCAACACGGTCGAGCCACCGGTGCTGCAGGCGATGTTTCCGGCCATGCGTGCCGACGATGCGGGGCAGATCGTGCAGATGCGGCAGGATGCCCCTTTCGACAGCGGCAGCCTCGCAGCCCTGCTGGCCAGCGCACGGTCCGGCTGGGGCAAAGGCGGCCCTCTTGCCGAACTGACCGTATCCAGCCATGTTTTCATCATTCGCACACGGGCCCGGTTCGAGGGTGTCCGGCGCGGTGAGGAGCTGGCCGCCTTACGCGACGACAAGGGGCTTTTGCACACGATACGTAAACGGAGATTGGCATGGTCGAATCCGCTGTAGCGCCGGTTATCGCCGCCTGGGACGGCAAGGAGCTTGCGATTGCCGCAGACGGCGAGCTGCATCAGGCGCAGCCGGAAACAGAGGCGGGCATCCCGATGCCTGCAGGGACAACGGCCGTGCAGATGTTGCTCTGGCCGCTGGAGCAACTGATTGTCCGCCCTTTCGCATTGCCGCTGCGTCACAGTCGCCTGCTCGATCATGAGATTCTGACCCAGGAGCTGCAGGAGCAGGCTGGCGATGCCGAGCGTGATCCCTGGCTCTGCTGGCAGGCGGAGGAAGAGGAGAGCGGTGTTGCCGGGCTGATGTTCGGCCTCGAACGGCAGACCAAAGAGATCCTTGCCGGCCACGATATCTGGGGCAAAAGCCCGTTTATCGTGCCGGATGGCTGGGTTCGTCTGGCAGCCTGTTTCCTGTCGCAGCAGAGCGGCACTGCGATCATCGATGCCGATCGGGAGGGCCTGTTCGCAGGCGTTCGCCGCAGTGGTGCCTGGCGCGGTATGCGACGCATCAACCGCGCTCCCTGGAAGAGCGAGGCGATGCTGGCCGAAGAGACCGTGCAGACGCTGCGCGGCATGGGTTTCGATACCGATCACGATCAGGTCACGGGTCGTCTCCCGGCCGCACTGGTCGCACGATTGCAGGAGGAGGGCATCCGCTGGAGTGGTACAGCGCTGGCTGAAGAGGAGCTGCCCGGACGCCATCGTGCCACTCTCGACGCAGCCGCCGCCATGCCTGAGCCCGGTATCAATTTCCGCCACGGCAGCTGGCAGGCCGGCGGTGGCTGGCGTCAGGGCGTGCGTCCCTGGCGTCATACGGTCCTGCTGGCTGCGGCCCTGCTGCTGGTGCTGCTGGCGAGCGGCGGTTACCGTATCCTGACCCTGCATGGCGCGGTGGCGGCAGAACGGGAAGCCATGACCGATGCCTTCCATCGTGGATTGCCGGACGAAACGGTGATGCTCGATCCGCTGGCCCAGCTACGCATGGCGGCAAGCTCCGGCCAACCGGAGCTGCAGGAGCAGTTCATGCAGCAGCTTGAGCACGTGGCCCGTGTGCACAAAAGCATTGCTGGCTGGCAGGTACGCCATATTGAGTACAGTGATGGCACCATGCATCTGGCCGGCACGGCAGCCGATTTTGCCATGATTAACCGTATCCGCGAGGCATTGGCCGCAGACGGGCCGTCGGTGCAGATCGAGGATACGGAGACGGAGGGGGAACGGGTGCGTTTCCGGCTGAAATGGTCATGAAGGCGCGGATCGAAGCGATGAGCGGGCAGCTGCGGCAGCTGTACGATTTGCAGCTGCTGCCACGCTACCAGCGCCTGCAGCCGCGTGAGCAGCGGCTCCTGCTGGGGGCCGGCATCGCGGTCCCGGTCGTGGTACTGGTGTTCGGCCTGCTGCTGCCGATCCGGGATGAGGTGGCTCGCCTGCAACAGGAGCAGATCACCCTGGCTGCCCAGGCTGAGGAGGCGGGAAGATTTGCAGATCGGTTGCAAAACCAGCCGCACGCGAGGAATGCGATTCCCGATCTTCTCTCCGGCATCGAGCAGGCAGCCCGGAGCGGTGGCATTCGACAGCAGGTAACCCGTATTCGTCCGCGTACCACGCTGGATGGCGGCAAGCAGGTTCGTGTCCATATCAAGGAGGCCCTCTACGCGAAGGTGGTCCCCTTCCTCGGCCAGCTGGGGCGTGGTGGCGTCAAGATTGTCCAGGTGCGTATCGATGCCGCCGAAGCGCCGGGGCGGGTCAATGTCGAACTGACACTGCAGCAATAGGATATCGCTATTTCAACTTTGCTCTTCCCTCTCAAGCCCATAGCATGTGGCGATGGCCATCATCAATCGCCGCGCACGGCACGAATACCACATTCTGGAAACCTATGAGGCGGGCATGATCCTCTCCGGGCCGGAGGTGAAGTCGATCCGTGCCGGTCAGGCCAACCTGGCCGAGGCACACTGCATTATCCGCAACGAACGCGTGATCCTGATCGGTTGCCACATCAGCCCCTACAAGCCGGCATACCATAACAACCCGTCGGAGCCGGCCCGTTCACGCGAGCTGCTGCTGCACAAGCGGGAGATCCAGCGCCTGATCGGCAAGCTGAAAGAGAAGGGGCTCACCCTTGTACCGCTGAAGCTGTTCTTTAATGAGCGCGGCTTCGCCAAGCTGGAGATCGGCCTGGGTCGTGGTAAGAAGATGCACGACAAGCGTCAAGCGACCAAAGAGCGCGATATCAAGCGCGATCTGCAGCGACGCTATAAAATGTGAGATGTCGGATGTGAGATGTCAGACGCATCTCACGCCTTACACCTCACCCCTCACATTTTTCCAGATACCAGCGCAGCGTCTTGCGGATGCCGCTCTCGAAGGTTTCGGCCGGCTTCCAGCCCAGTTCATGGGCCATCTTGGTGGCGTCGATGGCATAGCGCCAGTCGTGCCCCGGCCGGTCGCTGACAAAGCTGATCAGCTGATCGTGCGGCGCGTTTTGAGGCCGCTCTTCATCCATCAGCTGACAGATCAGTTTGACGATATCGATGTTGGCCCACTCATTGATGCCACCGATGTTGTAGGTCTCCCCCACCCGGCCTGAGCGGATCACCGCATCGATACCGGAGCAGTGGTCGGTCACATATAGCCAGTCGCGGATATTCGAGCCGTCGCCGTAGACCGGGATCGGCGTGCTGTCGACACAGTTGCGGATGATGGTCGGGATCAGTTTTTCATCGTGCTGGTAAGGACCATAGTTGTTGGAGCAGTTGGTGGTGGTCACCGGCAGTCCATAGGTATGGAACCAGGCGCGCGCCAGATGGTCGGAGCCTGCCTTGGAGGCCGAGTAAGGGGAGTTCGGTGCATAAGGGGTGGTTTCGCTGAAGGCGGGATCGTCGCTCTTCAGGGTGCCGTAGACCTCATCGGTGGAGATATGGTGGAAACGGAAGGATGCCTGGAGGGCATCGTGAGATGTGAGATGTGAGGTGTGAGATGACTTTTCATCTTCCATCTGACGTTTCCCGTTCGACGTCTCAAACCAGTAGTGGCGTGCGGACTCAAGCAGGGTGAAGGTGCCCATGACGTTGGTGCGGATGAACACCTCGGGCCCGGCAATGGAGTTGTCGACATGGCTTTCGGCGGCAAAGTGGACGATGGTATCGATGGCATGTTCGCGCAGCAGGCGGTCGATCAGAGGGCGATCGCAGATGTCACCCTCGATAAAGGTGTGGCGTGATGCATCCGGCAGGTCGTTCAGGTTGTCGATCGAGCCGGCATAGGTGAGCGCATCGAGGCTGACGATGCGCAGCTCCGGATCGTGAGCCAGCATGTAGCGGACAAAATTGCAGCCGATGAAGCCGGCAGCGCCGGTGACCAGCATGTTGCGAGGAGCGAAAGCCTCGTGAGATGTCGGATGAGAGATGTCAGGTGTCATGTTTCATTTCCTTCCTGCAATGGGAAAAGCTCAGAGAGCTCGGGTCATTAAGACGCAATGCGATTTTCATCTCACGCATCGCGTTTCGCGATCAGTTCAGCAACCACTTCCGCCAGCGACTCCCGCCACGGACGCAGCCGGAGATCGAACGTTGATTCCAGTTTGCCGCAGTCGAGCACGGAATTGGCCGGACGTGTGGCCGGGGTCGGGTAGTCGCTCGTGGCAATGGCACGCAGCGAAGCCAGTTTCAATGCCATGCCCTGACGGCGTGCTTCGGCGAAGATGACCTCGGCGAAGTCGTGCCAGGTGGTCGCATCCGGCTGGGCCAGGTGGTAGAGGCCCCAGCGCCCGTCACCCTGTTCAAGGGTGGCCAGGCAGATGCGGGCGATTTCGGCGGCTGACGTCGGCTTGCCGGACTGATCGGCAACCACACCCAGCTCCTCGCGTTCAGAGGCCAGGCGCAGCATGGTTTTGACGAAGTTATGGCCATGGGCGGAGAAGACCCAGCTGGTGCGCAGGATCAGATGACGCGTACAGAGCGATTGCACGGCCTCTTCACCGGCCAGCTTGCTGGCGCCATAGATTCCCAGTGGATGGGGGGCATCCGATTCGTTCCATGCACCCGTCTTGCTGCCATCGAAGACATAATCGGTGGATATGTGAACAAGCGGGATGCTGGCCGCCTCGCAGGCCAGGGCCAGGTTACGCGGCCCGTCGCGGTTAACGGCGAATGCCGTATCCTGATCACTTTCGGCCTTGTCGACGGCGGTGTAGGCGGCGGCATTGATCACGGCATCGGGCGCCAGCCGGTCGATGGCCTGCTGCACAGCAGCGGCATCGCAAATATCGATGTCGGCGTGATCGCTGCCGTGCATGGCATGGCCGGCAGCCGTGCCCAGGCGCATCAGTTCCGTGCCGACCTGGCCGTGGGCACCGGTGACAAGTATGCGCATATTCACGCCGGAAACGTTGGCAGATTCTGACTGGCCAACGCCTCGCTAAGGGAAGGCAACGCTTGGTCCTTGGCGGAGAGAGTCACATCACTCAACGGCCAATCAATCCCGATCTCGGGATCATTCCAGCATACGCCACCCTCATCTTCGGGGCGGTAGAAGTCGGTGCATTTGTAGACAAAGTCGACCGTGTCGGAGAGGACGGCAAAGCCGTGGGCAAAGCCTTCCGGCACCCAGAGCTGGCGATGATTCTCCTCCGACAGTTCATAGCCGACCCACTGGCCGAAGGTGGGCGAGCCGATGCGCACATCAACGGCAACATCGAATACGGCGCCGGTGACCACCTGCACCAGTTTGCCCTGCGGATGCTCAAGCTGGAAATGCAGGCCGCGCAACACCCCGCGGCTTGAGCGGGAGTGGTTGTCCTGTACGAACTGCACATCGGGGAAGCCGGCTTCGCAGTAGCGCTCACGATTCCAGGTCTCCATGAAAAAACCGCGCGCATCGCCGAACACCTTCGGTTCGATCAGCAATACGCCGGGAAGTTTTGTCTCGATTACGTTCATGGGGCGATCCTATCAGGTGAGGATGTGAGATGCGTTAGCTGTGAGATGTGAGATGGAAATGCACCTCGCCCCTCACGTCTTCCACCTCACCCCTCACCTGCCTTCTCTCAGTCGCTGCATCAGGTACTGGCCGTAGCCGTTCTTGAGCAGTGGACTGGCCAGCTTCTCCAGCGCCGCATCGTCGATGTACTCCATCTCCCAGGCGATCTCTTCCGGGCAGGCGATCTTCATCCCCTGCCGCTTCTCCAGCACCTCGATAAAGTGGCCGGCCTCGAGCAGCGATTCGTGGGTGCCGGTGTCGAGCCAGGCGTTGCCGCGCCCCAGCGTCTCCACCTGCAGGGCGCCCTGCTCCAGGTAGACGCGGTTCACATCGGTGATCTCCAGCTCGCCGCGCGGCGACGGCTTCAACTCGGCTGCGATATCGAGTACCCGGTTATCGTAAAAGTAGAGCCCGGTCACGGCATAGTTCGATTTGGGCTGCCCGGGCTTCTCCTCGATGGAGATGGCGCGGCGCTGATCATCGAACTCGACGACGCCATAGCGCTCCGGATCCTTGACCCGGTAGGCGAAAACGGTGCCGCCCTCTTCCTGTGCGGCTGCCGCATGCAATTTGTCGGTCAGGCCGTGGCCGAAAAAGATGTTGTCGCCCAGAACCAGCGAGCAGGGGTCGTTGCCGACGAACTCGCGCCCGATGATGAAGGCCTGGGCAAGTCCCTCCGGCTCCGGCTGCACGGCATAGCTGAGATTCAGCCCCCACTGGCTGCCATCGCCGAGCAGATGGCGGAAATTGGGCAGGTCGTGCGGTGTGGAGATGATCAGGATATCGCGAATGCCGGAGAGCATCAGCGTCGAGAGCGGATAGTAGATCATCGGTTTGTCGTAGACCGGCATCAGCTGCTTGCTGACAGCCAGGGTCAGCGGATAGAGGCGGGTGCCGGAGCCGCCGGCCAGGATGATGCCTTTGCGTTGGGTGGGTGCGTTCATAGAGCCATGTCTTCCTTCATCTGCAAATCGTTGAGAGTCGATCATCGGGTGACGGTTCCGCACACGCTGTGTGCCCCGCCGGGATGATGCGCATCATGAGCGGACAAAGCGGGCAAGCGAAGCACCGCCATGCTCATCTCCCAGCCTCTGAAAACCCATGATGGCAGGCATTGTTTCGGGTTTCGGAACAAGATACAAGTGATCGGAAGCCAGTGCCGGCAGAATCGATGCATGGCTACTGCAGCTGTGTATGGGAGCATGTCGTTAATCAAACAGCCGTATCAGGAAGCCGTGTGCCATCTCGGCTTTGAGGAGTACAAAGATAAGCAGGCCAATCAGAATCAGGGTGACACGTCGGTTGCGTTGATAAATATGGACCGAGTAGCCATTCAACAGCCAGGCCACGGGAACGGCTTGCAGGCTGGACAGGGCGACGCGTTCCACCTGGGCCCCGTCCACCAGCGGCATGACAAGTAGCGGAATAATGGCAATGTTGAGCAGGATCAGGACCTGGAAGCTGGAGGAGCCGTGCGTCTCCGCCGACCAGGACGCGGCGCGGGCAATCACGATCAGCAGCGCCAGGGCCGCCAGGATGGAGAGGAAGTGGTGCAGCCACTCCGGACCATGGAACTGGATGCTTACGAACAGGGCGGTCACCATCATGTAAATGACGCCTTTCTGTACGGCTGCATGTGCCCGGTCCGGATGCCAGGGGTAGAGCAGAAGCACCGAAATAAGCACGAAATAGAGCATTTCCGAGCCCAGGCTGCGAGGGGCCGGAGCCGCCACGGCGGCAAAGCCGATCAGGAGCAGTGTAAAGCCGGCGATGGTGCCGGTGTTGCGGTGCAGCCAGCCCATGCGGCGGATCGTATAGACCGAGACGGTCTGCAGCAGTTTCTGCGGCTGTATAAAGGACTGATAGGCTCGACGTTGCAGGCGCTCGAACAAGGCGAGACTGAACAACATGCCGAACGAGGCCACCAAGCCCAGGCCGAGCTGGGCCCAGTCGGGAAATGCCTGCACCATGAGGGCCATGCTGCCAAAAAGCGCCATGCCACTGTAGAGCAGCATGACCGTCTGGTCATGTGGGATACCCAGGGCCATCAGGCGGTGATGCATATGGGTACGGTCGGCGGCAAAGGGGCTTTTGCCATGCAGAATCCGCCGTGTCATGACCACCAGGGTATCGAGAATCGGCAGGGCCAGGATCAGGGCGATGCTGATTGGCGCGATGCCGCCGCCCGAGTCGCTCTGAAGCGCCGGCTGCACCAGCAGTACGGCGATAATGGAAAGGCCGTAGCCGAGCATCATGCTGCCAATATCGCCCATGAAAAGCTGGGCCGGATGGGTGTTGTAGCGCAGGAAGCCGAATGCGCCGCCCAGGAGGGCCAACAGAAGCGATAGGCAGAACAGATCGTGGTTGGCGACAGCCAAGAATACGAGAAAGATAGCGGCGATGACAGCGAAACCGGCGGCCAGGCCATCGAGGCCGTCGCACAGGTTCATGGCGTTGATGATGCCGACAATACAGAAAATGGTAACCCAGGGAGCAAACAGCCCCAGATCGAGATCACCGAATCCGAAAAGATTGCCAAAGGTGGTCAACTCGGCACCGCTGATAAACACAAAAGCTCCGGCCGCTGCGATCTGGGCCAGCAATTTGATGGTGGCGCGCAGCTGAAGTATGTCGTCCAGCAGCCCGATGATGGCGATGATGCAGGCTCCGGCGAGTACCCCGGCCAGTTCACGACTGAAGGGAAGCAGGAGAAGGGTCGGAAGCATGAAGCCCAGCGTGATACCGATACCGCCGAGACGCGGGATGGATCGTGCATGATGTTTGCGCACCTCATCAGGGTGGTCGATAGCACCGATCATCTCGGCCAGACGAGCGCTGAGCGGCGTCATGATGACCGAGAGCAGCAGGGCAGAAAAAAAGATGATGCCGGCAATCTGAAAGGTAACCAAAGGGAACTGTCTCCTGTGAGGCGCTCTGAGAAGAGGGCAAGGGTAGCGCGCTTTGCATGACATCACACTCGCCTATATGGACTATTTACGTACTCGCGGCAAGGTTTTGCGACCCGTCGGCCTGCCGGTGCAGATGGTTTCCTGCGTAACCGGCCCGGTTCGTTGCGGCAGGGTGGCCTGGCATGCGGACAAGAACGGTCGTCAGACGTGTGAAAACCGATACGCCATCCGGCCATGCCCATCGGCATGGTCGGGAGAGGAGTCGGGGATGTGCTAACCAGGGCCTAATTATTGCCGAAGAGATCGCGGGTATAGAGTTTGGCTGCCACATCGTCGAGTTCGGCATGCAGGCGATTGGCGACGATGAGGTCGCTTTCACGTTTGAATGCCGCCAGGTCGTTGACGACACGCGAATGGAAGAATTCCGGCTCCTCCAGGACCGGTTCATAAACGATGACCTCGATCCCTTTCGCCTTGATGCGCTTCATGATGCCCTGGATGCTGGAGGCGCGGAAGTTGTCCGAGCCCGCTTTCATCACCAGCCGGTAGATGCCGACCACCTGCGGCTTACGGGCGATGATATCGTCGGCGATGAAATCCTTGCGGGTGCTGTTGGCCTCGACGATGGCCCGGATCAGGGTCTGCGGCACATTCTCGTAGTTGGCCAGCAGCTGCCGGGTATCCTTGGGCAGGCAGTAGCCGCCGTAGCCGAAGGAGGGGTTGTTGTAGAAGTCGCCGATGCGCGGATCGAGGCACACCCCCTCGATGATCTGGCGCGTATCCAGGCCGTGGGTCATGGCGTAGCTGTCCAGTTCGTTGAAGTAGGCCACGCGCATGGCAAGATAAGTGTTGGCGAAGAGCTTGATTGCCTCCGCCTCGGTGGCATCGGTGTAGAGCACCGGCACATCCCTCTTCTCCGCCCCTTCCAACAGCAGCTCGGCAAAGGCCTCGGCGCGTGCACTCCGCTCGCCGACGACGATGCGCGACGGATAGAGGTTGTCATGCAGCGCCTGCCCTTCGCGCAGGAATTCGGGCGAGAAGATCAGCCTGTCGCAGCCGAACTCCCGTCTCGCCTTTTCCGTGAAGCCGACCGGCACGGTCGACTTGATCACCATCACCGCATCCGGATTGATGGCCAGCACATCGCGGATCACCGCTTCGACCGATGAGGTATCGAAATAGTTCGTCTCGGGATCGTAGTCGGTCGGGGTGGCAATGATGACGAAATCGGCCCCGGCGTAGGCATCCTGCTTGTCCAGCGTGGCGCGGAAGTTCAGGGATTTGTTGGCCAGATAATCGCTGATTTCGCGATCCACGATGGGTGATTCGCCGCGGTTGAGCATCGCCACCTTCTCCGGGACGATATCAAGCGCCACCACCGCATGGTGCCGGGCCAGCAGGATAGCATTGGAAAGGCCGACGTAGCCGGTACCGGCAATGGCGATTTTAGGCATGGAGGGGCGTGGCCTGTGGGACGTCAGGTGTGAGATGTGAGATGTCTGACGGGAGGTGGGTGCGATTACAGGGGCGCATCGCCCAGCTCCACGGCCACCATCTTCTCGGCTACCTGCGGCATGTGCAGGGTGGCCTGCCAGCCGAGCTGCGCCTTGGCCTTGGTAGCATCGCCGCAGTTCTCCATGATTTCGGAAGGGCGCAGCAGCGATGCGTCGACTTCGACATGCTCGCGCCAGTCGAGCCCCAGTATGGCGAAGACGGCTTCGACGAACGCTTCCAGGCTGTGGCTTTCGCCGGTGGCGATGACAAAATCCTCCGCTTCATCCTGCTGCAGCATGCGCCACATCGCATCGACATACTCGTCGGCCCAGCCCCAGTCACGCTTGATCGACAGGTTGCCCAGCTTCAGCTTTTCATGCGAGCCGCCGGCAATACGGCAGGCAGCACTGACTACCTTGCGGGTCACGAAGCGGTTTGGCCGCAGCGGAGATTCGTGGTTGAACAGGATGCCCGAGCAGACATAGAGACCGTACGCCTCGCGGTAGTTGGCGGCCTCCCAGAAGGCAGCCGCCTTGGCCACGGCATAGGGGCTGCGCGGGTGGAACGGGGTCCCCTCATTGGCCGGCATGCCGCCGGTGTTGCCGAAGCATTCGCCGGAACCGGCATTGTAGAGGCGAATATCGCGCTCCAGATAACGGATCACCTCGAGCAGGTTCAGCGTACCGGAGGCGTGGCTGACCAGCGTCTCGACCGGATGGGCGAAGGAGAGGCCGACCGAGCTCTGGCCGGCGAAGTTGTAGATCTCATCCGGTTTTACGCGGTCGATGACCTGCAGGACGCTGCGGAATTCGTTCAGCGACATCGAGTCGACTTCGACATCGTCCAGGATGCCGAGGCGCTTGAGATTGCCGAAACCCGAAAGCTGGGCATCGCGCGAGGTGCCGACGACACGGTAACCCTTGTGCAGCAACTGCCGGGCCAGCAGGGCACCATCCTGGCCGGAAATGCCGCAGATCAGCGCCGTGCGCGGCGCGTGCGGCGCCGTGACTGGTGATTGGTGACTGGTGATTGGTGATTTGTCGCTAGGCATCGGTTTTGCGCTCCACGGACCGGATGAGGCCATATAACATCCTGGCTACTGTAGCGATGCGACGTTGCAAATTCAGCATACTTTCCTTATCGACATGGCCGACTCTGATTGCAATCTCCGCCTGGGTGTCGAGTTCGCTGGTTGAGCCGAGCGCCACATGAAGGAAGTGGATGAAATCCCTGTCTGTCCGGCGCGCTGCTCCTTCGGCAATATTGCTGGCAACGGAGACCGATGCGCGCCGCATTTGGCTGCTCAGGCCATAGATCTCTTCCCGGTGGAATGCCTCTGTGAGCCGGTAAACATCGGCAGAGAGATCGAGCGCCTGTTTCCAGACATCCAGATCCTTGTGGGTACGAATGGAGCGGTGATTGGTAACCTGTGACTGGTGATTAGTCATGGGTAATGCGGTGATTAGTAATTTGTCCCCCAGGGGAGCTTCTCTTGCTGCGCAATTCACCTTCTGACTTGTTATTAGCCTGACGTTGTTTTTCAGCCATTTTCTCTCCTGCCGGAAGTAACTAGTCACTAGTTACAAATCACCAGTAACCAATTACCAATAACTGCGTAGCTCCGCTACTCGTTATAGTCGAACGCCTTGTAGCCATGTTCCTTCACAAGTGCATCGCGCTCGGCGGATTTCATGTCCTCGCGCATCATCTCGGCCACCAGCTCCTCGAAGGGGATACGCGGTTTCCAGCCCAGCTTCTCATGAGCCTTGGTGGGATCGCCCAGCAGCGTCTCCACCTCGGCCGGACGGAAGTAGCGCGGGTCCACGGCTACGATGGTCGTGCCGATGGACGGTGATTGGTGATTGGTCACTTGTGATTGGTAGGTCGACTCGTCGATGGCATCAACGATGCCGACTTCGTCGACGCCCTCGCCTTCCCAGCGCAGGGTAATCCCGATCTCTTTGGCGGCGGCATTGACGAAATCGCGCACCGAGTACTGCACGCCGGTGGCGATGACGAAATCCTCAGGCGCATCCTGCTGCAGCATCAGCCACTGCATCTCGACGTAATCCCTGGCATGGCCCCAGTCACGTTTGGCATCCATGTTGCCGAGATAAAGGCATGCCTGCAGGCCGAGCTTGATACGGGCCAAAGCGCGCGTGATCTTGCGGGTGACGAAGGTCTCGCCGCGCACGGGCGACTCGTGATTGAACAAAATGCCGTTGCAGGCGTACATGCCGTAGGACTCGCGGTAGTTCACCGTAATCCAGTAGGCGTAGAGCTTGGCCACGGCGTAGGGGCTGCGCGGGTAGAACGGTGTCGTCTCCTTCTGCGGCATCTCCTGCACCAGGCCGTAGAGCTCGGAGGTGGAGGCCTGGTAGAAGCGGGTCTTCTTCTCCAGCCCCAGGATGCGGATCGCCTCCAGTACGCGCAGGGCGCCCAAAGCATCCGAGTTGGCCGTGTACTCCGGCTCCTCGAACGATACAGCCACATGGCTTTGTGCGGCCAGGTTGTAGATCTCGTCCGGCTGCACCTCCTGGATGATACGGATCAGGCTCGAGGAGTCGGTCATGTCGCCGTAGTGCAGGAACAGGCGTACATCCTCTTCGTGCGGATCCTTGTAGAGATGGTCGATCCGGTCGGTATTGAACAGCGAGGCGCGGCGCTTGATACCGTGCACCTCGTAGCCCTTGTCGATCAGGAGCTCGGCCAAGTAGGCGCCGTCCTGGCCGGTGATGCCGGTGATGAGTGCTTTTTTACGCATGGTGAAACTCCTGGCTGGTGACTTGTGATTTGTAACTGGTTGCTAGTCACTAATCACCAATCACTGCTTCTCGCTGCCGTATTTATACTGGTAGTGATAGCCGTAGCGGCTGTAACCGTAGTAGGCACTGCGCGGCATGATGTCGTTGAAGATGCAGCCCTGAGGCTGGATGCCGCCGTTCTTCAGATACTTGATTGCCTGTTCCACCTCGCGCAGCGGATGGCGGCCGGAACACAGCTGCAGGAACAGGGTGCCGGCCTGCCTGCCGATGATCACGGCATCGGTGACGGCCAGAACCGGTGGCGTGTCGATCAGCACTACATCGTAGGCGGCCGAAAGCGCCGCCATCAGATCGTGGAAGGCCTTGTGCATCAGCAGTTCGGAGGGGTTCGGCGGCAGGGTGCCGCTGGCGAGCAGATCCAGCCCCTCGACACCTGTCTTCTGCACCGCCTCGCCCCAGGTCAGATCTCCGGCCACGACATCGGAGAGGCCGGGGCCACGCTCCCGGCCGAAGTATTCATGCAGATGCCCCTTGCGCATGTCGGCATCGACGATCAGCACCTTCTGACCGGCATCGGCCAGCACGGCGGCGAAATTGGCCGAGACGAACGACTTGCCGATGTCGGGCGAGGCGCCGGTGATCACGACCCGGTTGTTGGCCGCATCCATCAGGGCGAAGTGCAGGTTGGTGCGCAGGCTGCGCAGGCTCTCGATGGCCATGTCGTTCGGCGCTGTCTGCGCCAGCAGGCTGTGCCCCTCGCTTACCTGCCCCTTGTGATGACGCATGGTTTTGTAGAGGGCTTCCTGCTGTTCGGAGTGCGGAATGCCGGCATAGACCGGCAGGCCGGTCTGCTGTTCGATGACATCCGGGTCCTCGATGGTGCGATTCATGGCCTGGCGTATGAAGACAAAGAGGACACCGGCAAACAGCCCCAGTACCAGCCCCAGCGCCAGGATAAGCGCCTTTTTCGGCTTCACCGGCTTGTAGGGAAGCACGGCGAAATCGAGAATACGCACGTTGCCAATGGTGCTGGCGCGTGAAATCTTCAGCTCCTGCGATTTGTTGAGCAGGAAGGTGTAGAGTTCGGTATTTACCTTCACGTTACGCGTGAGCCGGATCAGCTCCTGCTCGGTCTCCGGCAGGGCCTTGATCTGCTTGTCGAGCTGCTGCTTGTCCTGGCGCACACGCGCCATCTGTTCGTCCACCGCCTTCACCAGCGGGTGTTTGTCGGTATAGCGCTGACGCAGATCCGAGCGCTTCATCTGCAGTTGCGAAAGCTGCTTCTGCAGGTCGACGGCCTGGTCGAGTACGGCCTGGGTCTGCATGGAGATGTCCACTGAGCCGCGTTTCAGGCGATACCGGTTCAGGGCGCTCTCGGCCTCATCGAGTTGTTCCTTGACGGTGGGAAGCTGCTGCTGCAGAAAATGCAGCGCCTTCTCCGCCTCGGCCGATTTGCGCTCCACATTCTGGCGCAGGTAGGTGCGGGCCAGGGTATCGACGACGGCCTTCGCCTGCTGCGGGTCGTCGTTGTTGTAGATGATCTGCAGAATGCCGGTCTTGTCGCCCTTCTCCGAGATTTTCAGGTTCTCTTTCAGGGCCTGGATCACATCCGGTGTGCGCCTGCGCACCACCTCAAATTCACTTCCGGACGCTGCCACCAGTTCACGGACGAAAATCGAGACGCCATGGCCTTCGCTGCGTTCGCCCACTACGCCGTTGAGCAGGGGGGTGCCCTCGTCATCGGTCAGTGTGTAGTGGTCTGTGTCGGTGACGGTCAGCGTCAGCGGTGTATTCAGCAGATCATCCGGCACCTGCAGATCACCGATGTCGATGCTCTCCTCATCGACGAGGCCCAGCTTCCCGGCAATGCGGCCGATGAGCGGCAGGGTGTCCGGCTGCGCCTGGATATCGAGCTTGAGTTTGTCGACCACCTGGCCCAGGACGGTTCGGGACTGGATGATCTCGATCTCGGCATCGGTGGGGCTCTGGGTGCTGAACAGGGCATCGAGCTGATCCATGCCGGCCAGTTGCGACTCTTTCTGCTCCACCTGCAGCAGGGCATCGGCCTGGTAGACGGGCGTGGCCAGAAAGGCATAGGCCCCGGCCAGTAGGGTGAAGGCCAGAGCGATGCCGGCGATCTTCCAGCGGGCATCGAGCAGTACGCCGAAGTATTCGGCCAGATCGATCTCCTCCTCCTCGCCCGGCATGAACTGGCGCCAGTTCACTCCCGCCTGCTGCGGCATGTTCTGTGGATCGTTCTCTTGCATGCTCATATCCTGTTACCAAGTTGGCAGTTTGTGCAGTCGGCAGTGATCAGTAGAGCCAGGTTGGCCTCCCCTGTTGCTGCTGCCGACTGATAACTGTCGACTGTCAGCTTTTCCCTCATCGCGTCAGCGCCCGGGTAATGGCCACCGCCTGGATGGTTTCGCGCAACTGCCCGAGTACCCGACCCCACTCGACAATCGGTGCGGTGGAGACGAAGACGATATCGCGCGGCTGCAGCCGGAACTGGTCGGCCAGGATCAGGGCATCGGGCGAGCGGGCATCGAGCGCGAAGACCTGCGGCTTGTCGTCCGGCCGGAAACGCCAGCCCTGTTTGCCGTCATCCGCGGTGACCCGGCCACCACGGATGACGTAGATGCGGCCCGGGTCGGCCGAGGTCATGTCCACGCCCTTGGTATCGCCGAGCGCTTCGGCCAGCGTCATGCTGCCTTCATGGATCAGCAGTGAAGAGGGGGCCTTCACCTCGCCCATGACGAACACCTTGTTCCACATGTTGTCCGGCACATGCAGGATATCGCCATCCCGCAGCAGGTAGTTCCGGTCGATTTGGCCGCCCCGCAGGATGGCCAGTACGTCGACCGGATAGGTCTTGCCGTTGCGTGTCAGGGTGACGTGTTGCAGGTCCGCCTCTTTCTGCAGGCCGAACTGCTGGGCATTGCCCCCCGGCGATGGTTGTACGCCACCAGCCTTATACAGGGCATCGAGGATATGCAGCGGTGCATCGGTGAGCGGCACGCTGCCCGGCTTGGTCACCTCGCCGGTGACATAGACCTCGCGCCCCCGGAAGGCGGCGACCCGCACATCCACCTGCGGTTTCTCGATCACCGATTTCAGCTTTTTGCTGATCATGCGGCGAATCTCTTCGACGGTCATGCCGGCGACCTCCACGACACCGACATAGGGGTAGAAGATAGTGCCGTCCTTGCGCACCAGCAGGCCCTGCTCCGAGGAGGCGCGGAACTCGCCGGCCGGTGTGGTCAGCTCCGGATGATCCCAGACGGTGATCTGCAATACATCCTGCGGGGAGATGCGGTATTGATAATCGGCATCGCTGCTGGTCAGCTCCGGCTGTCGGGGTTGTGTGACACCGGTGGAGAGCTGGCGAGCGATCAGTGCCGCGGTGACGGGCTCGAACCGAATCTGGTTCTGAAACTGTTGCCGGGCCGCTTCGGTGTCCACGCCGGATTCCGGCAGATCGCGCGTGTCCATGCGCATGCCGGGTGTGATCGAGCAGGCCGAGAGCAGCAGTGCCAGCAGGGCGGTAAAGATGCCGCGGTTCATCATTTTGCGAGTTTGCTTATCCAATCGTGGACTCCCTGTTCAATATTGGCCAGTGCCGCTTCAAAAGCATGTCTTGGCTGGCGATAGGGGTCGGCAATCTCGAGCCCGGACCATTTGCCAAGCGTGTGCACGCGACCGCGCAGCTCCGGAGCGATGGAGATGGCCTCCGCTACCTGGGCCTGTTCCATCGCAAGGATCAGGTCGAAACCTTTGGCCATCTCCGGCGTAAGCTGCCGTGCCACATGATTCGAGATATCCAGTCCCCTCTCCTGCATCAATGTCCGGGCCATGGGATCTGCCGGTTTGCCGACCAGCGCATGCAGGCCGGCAGATTCGATGTGGGGTTTGTGATTCCCATCACATCCGGGCATTGCTTGCTGCAATAATGCTGCAGCCATTGGGCTACGGCAAATATTGCCGATGCAGATAACGAGAATTCGTTGAAATACCATGATTGCAGCACACTACCGTATCCGGGATGAGGAATCATCTCGAGCCGATTTCGGACGGGCGCAACCGAAGTGACCGGTCATTTCCTCCCCTTCATTTGCGGGGGTTCCATGCCTCCTCCCTTGCATTGGTCCTGGTATGCCCCCATAAAGGGAAGAGGAAATCCCATTACTTCGGAGCGACTGCATGGACATGAACAGAATGACCCAGAAAGTGCGCGAGGCACTGGCATCGGCCCAGACGCTGGCGGTGCGCCTTAATCACCAGGAGGTCGATGGCGAGCATCTGCTGGCCGAGCTGCTGGCCCAGGAGGATGGGCTCGGTCCCCGCCTGATCGAGCGCATGGCGTTGCAGCCGAAGGTGGTGGCGGCGCGTATTCAGAATGCGCTGGCCAAACGTCCACAGGTGACCGGCAGCGGCACCCAGCCGGGCAATGTCTACATTACCCAGCGACTCAACCGCCTGCTGGTTGCGGCCGAGGACGAGGCCAAGAAGCTGCAGGACGACTATGTTTCGGTGGAGCACCTGCTGCTCGCCTTTATTGGCGAGGGCGATAAAACGGATGCCGGTCGTGCGTTCCGGGAGCTGGGCATCACCCGCGACACATTCATGCAGGCGCTGGAGCAGGTGCGCGGGCACCAGCGGGTGACCAGCGATGACCCGGAGGCCTCCTACGAAGCGCTCTCCAAGTACGGCACCGACCTGGTCGATATGGCCCGCAAGGGCAAGCTCGATCCGGTGATCGGCCGTGATGCCGAAATTCGCAGTGTGATCCGTATCCTCTCACGCAAGACCAAGAACAATCCGGTGCTTATCGGTGAGCCGGGTGTGGGCAAGACGGCCATCGCCGAAGGGCTGGCACAGCGCATCCTCTCCGGCGATGTGCCGGAGGGGCTCAAGGATCGTACCGTCTTCTCGCTGGATATGACCGCCCTGATGGCCGGGGCGAAATACCGCGGCGAGTTCGAGGAGCGCCTGAAGGCGGTACTGAAGGAGATCAGGGAGTCCGAGGGGCGCATCATTCTCTTTATCGATGAGTTGCACACCATTGTCGGGGCAGGCAAGACGGAGGGCTCATCCGATGCCGGCAACATGCTCAAGCCGATGCTGGCCCGGGGCGAGCTGCACTGTATCGGTGCCACGACGCTGGACGAGTATCGCCAGCATGTGGAGAAGGATGCGGCACTCGAGCGCCGCTTCCAGCCGGTGATCGTCGATGCCCCCGATGTGGAGGATACGATCTCGATCCTCAGAGGCCTGCGCGAGCGTTTCGAGCTGCACCACGGCGTGCGCATCCAGGATGCGGCCATCGTGGCGGCGGCCACCCTCTCCGATCGCTACATCGCCGACCGTTTCCTGCCCGACAAGGCGATCGACCTGGTGGATGAGGCGTGCGCCTCGATCCGTACCGAGATCGATTCACTGCCGGCCGAGCTGGATGAGATCACCCGCAGGACCATGCGCCTGGAGATCGAGGAGACGGCACTCAAGAAAGAGAAAGACAAGGCAAGCCGCGAGCGTCTGGAGGCGTTGCGCAAGGAGCTTGCCGACCTGAAGGAGCGGCGCGACGCCATGCGGGCCCAGTGGCAGAAAGAGAAGGATGCCATTGGTCGCGTGCAGGAGCTGCGCGGCAAAATTGAGCAGACGCGGCTGGATATCGAGGCCGCCGAACGCGCTTACGACCTCAACAGGGTGGCCGAGCTGCGCCACGGCGTGCTGCCCGGGCTGGAGAAAGAGCTGGCTGAGCTGAAGGAGGCCGAGGAGAGCCAGCATACCCTGCTGCAGGAGGAGGTGACGGAGGAGGAGATTGCCCAGGTGGTGGCCCGCTGGACCGGCATCCCCGTGACCCGCCTCATGGAGGGGGAGCGCGAGAAGCTGCTACGGCTTGAGTCGGTGCTGCATGAACGCGTCGTCGGACAGGACGAGGCGGTGCAGGCGGTGTCGGATGCGGTGCTGCGTGCCCGGGCCGGTATCAAGGACCCGAAGCGCCCCATCGGTTCGTTCATCTTCCTGGGCCCGACCGGCGTCGGCAAAACGGAGCTGGCACGCACGCTCGCGGCCACCCTGTTCGATACCGAAGAGAATATGGTGCGCATCGATATGAGCGAGTACATGGAGAAACACACCGTTTCGCGCCTGGTCGGCGCCCCTCCGGGCTATGTCGGCTTCGAGGAGGGCGGCCAACTGACCGAAGCGGTGCGGCGCAAGCCCTATTGCGTCCTGCTGTTCGACGAGATCGAGAAGGCGCATCCGGATGTGTTCAATATCCTGCTGCAGTTGCTGGATGACGGGCGCCTGACCGACAGTCATGGCCGTACGGTCAGCTTCAAGAACACCATCGTCATCATGACCAGCAATATCGGCAGCGAGTATCTGCTCGAAGGGATCGATGCCGGGGGGCATATCTCCGATGAGGCCCGGACCCAGGTGACGCAGGCCTTGCGCCACCATTTCCGGCCCGAGTTCCTTAACCGGGTGGACGATACGGTGCTCTTCAAGCCGCTGAGCACGACCGAGATCGCCCGCATTGTCGAGCTGTTCCTCGAAGAGTTGCGTCTTCGCCTGGCCGAGCAGCAGATTTCGTTGCAGACGACGCAGGCGGCACGCGAATGGCTTGGGCAACAGGGCTACGATCCGGTTTTTGGTGCCCGCCCGCTGAAGCGCTTTATCCAGCATGAGGTGGAGACGCCGGTGGCACGGCATCTGATTGCCGGCCAGATCGAGCCGGGTCAGACGGTGGTCGTCGATCACCGGGATGGTGCGCTGGATATCCGTACCGAGTGACATGGATAGAGAGGGCATCTTGCCCTCTCTTCTCCTGCGACCGGGAAGAGGGGCATTATTTCCCCCTGCATCGGGCGTTCTCTGCGTGTGGCGTCTCATCCGGGATCGACTAGTATTGTAAAACACGGATGGAGTAACTCTGTCTGCCTGGAACAGTGTGAGGAGGGATGATCGATGAAAAAGACTCTGATGATCGCTGCATCTGCTGCGTTTTTGGTCGGTGGACTGGCGAGTGCTCCGGAAGCCCAGGCTGCAGCCTGGGGCAAGTGCAAGGCCTGCCATAACTTTACCGAAAGGAACAAGGTGGGCCCGGGCCTGGCCGGTGTGATCGGCCGCAAGGCGGGTACCCATGCAGGGTTTCGTTATAGCAGCAGCCTGAAGGATGGTGGCTGGACCTGGGATGACGCCAAACTGCGCCAGTGGATGTGCAACTCCAAGGATGCCATCAAGAAGCTGACCGGCGATGATGGTGCCAAGACCAAGATGCCACCGCAGAAAGTTTGTGATGCAGCCAAGCAGGACGAAGTTCTGGCCAAGCTGCACAAGATCTCCGAGTGAGGAGGGGCACACTCCCAGTGCCAAAGGCGGCCTTCGGGCCGCCTTTTTTTATGCCCTTTTCACATCCGGAAGAGAGGGCAGGGGTGAAAGAAGCGCCCGTATTATCTGTGGAAGGTGCAGGATTCACCCCCCGGAGCGCGCTCTCTGCAACTGGTCGCCTTTCCATGACACGGTAAACTGTTCAACGTGGATGGATTGACTCCGTCCTATAACCGTGAGGAGGAATAGTTTATATGAAAAAGACTACGATGATCGCTGCAGCAGCTCTGTTCGCAGTTGCCAGCATGTCCGCTACCGCTTCGGCCAAGCCGTTTTGTGCGAGCTGCCATTCCGGCCACAAGGATAAGGTTGGCCCGGCTTTTGAGAAGGTCGTGGCTGCCTATGGTTCGGTGGACAACGTGTTCGCCTTCCTGAACTCCGACAAGGCGCTGGAGCCCAAGGTTGCAGCTTTTGCTAGCAAGAAGGGCCTGATGAAAGGTCAGCTCAAGAAGTACCGCAAGCTGAACGATGCCAAGAAGGCAGAGGTTCGCGCCTGGTTCGAAGAGCAGATCAAGTAATTGTTCTGATGCACCGTTTCGGTGCGACGAAAAGGCGGCCATCTGGCCGCCTTTTTTGTTCCGTCTCGATGGTGAAGCCGATCACCGGACTTCGATGAGGTCGGTTAGGGCTTGGGCGGTTCCGTGACAATGACGGAGACCTTGGCACTTCCCGTCGGATTGGAGTTGGCGATCTCGACGATCAGGTCGTATTTGCCCTGTGGATTATCGTAATACATGTGAAACTCGTGATCCTTCAGGCGATAGCTGCGGCGGTTTTCCAGTACCGTCTCGTGATCTTCCTGGGCGCGGATGATCCGGAATGTGAGGGGGCCGAGAGAGTCGGAGATGAGGGTGATCTGGTACTTGCCCGGCCGGTTGGGCAGATCGAAGAATTCCCGCAGGCTCTGATAGGCGGGTACATTCAGGTCACGGTAATAGAGGTATTCATTGTTGCTATCGTTCCCGGCTGCGTATGCCTGGGAGGCAAGCAGAAGTGACAGTAGCAGGGTGATGAGCCTCATGTCTCCTCCTGAGTGTCGACGTCATATTTGTCACACAAATAGCGCATCTTGTCCTTGGAACGATCTCCGAAGCCAAGCCAGCGACCGGCACGGGCCTTGATGAAGCCGTTTCGTTCCAGGGCCGTGAGCAGCAATCGTTTCTCGAAATCGGCCACCGCCTTTTCAGCCTTGATGCCGCTCTCCGGCAATTGCTCGAACCAGTTGTCGAGCAGATCGTCCGACTGCTGGCTGACATGGGGGCCGGCCAGTGACGGCAGGGCCTGGATGGTATCGCCGTCGGTCAGGACAACCGCGCGCTCGATCACATTCTCAAGCTCGCGCACATTGCCGGGCCAGCTGTAGCGCTCCATCTGTTCCATGACTTTCGGTGCGAAACCGGAAATATGGCGGCCACACATCAGGCTCTTCTGCTGCAGCAGGTGCTCGGCCAGCTGCACAAGGTCTTCCAGATGTTCGCGCAACGGGGGAACATTGATTTCCAAAACATGGATGCGGTAGTAGAGATCGTCGCGGAAGTCGCCCGAGGCAACCAGTTCTTCAAGGTTGGCCTTGGTGGAGCAGATCAGGCGGACTTCGGACTGGAGCACCGAGTCGCCACCCAGTCGCGTGAATTCGCCGTGCTCGAGTACGCGCAGCAGTTTGGCCTGGACCGATAGCGGCAGTCCGGCAATTTCATCGAGAAAAAGCGTGCCTCCGTTGGCGCGCTCGAACCAGCCCAGCGTGCGTTTGTTGGCTCCGGCGAAGGCTCCCTTCTCATGGCCGAACAGCTCCGACTCGAGATGTTCGGCTGCCATCGAAGCGCAGTTGATGGCAATAAACGGTTGCTGATTACGGGGACTCTCGACATGCAGGCGACGGGCCACCAGCTCCTTGCCCACGCCGGTTTCACCGCGCACAAGGACGGTCGACGGTGTCGGTGCGATCTGGCTGATCAGGTGCTTCATGGCCTGAAGGGCTTCCGATTCACCCAGAATCTCCGAACTCATGCGCCCTGAAAGGGCGTGTTGCAGCTCCTGTTCACGCAGGTGCTGCCAGCGAGTCTCCATGGCTCTGTCGATGGTGTCGTGCACTTCGTCGGGATCGAACGGCTTGCCGAAAAAGTCCAGGGCACCGATCTTGCGGGCCCGCGCCGCCAGGGCATGTTCATCATGGCCGGTAATCACCACGACCGGAGTATCCGGGTTCTCCTGCTTCAGGGTATCGAGATAGGCCATGCCGATTTCGGGGTTGTCGGGCTCGGGAGGCAGGGCGAGATCGAGCACGATCAGGTCGATATGGTTGGCGGTGAGTACCTGCTCGGCAATTTCAAGGTCACCGGCCTCGTGAATGCGATACTGGTCCTTGAGCAGCAGCTTCAGGTTGAGGCGGTTGATCTCGTTGTCATCGATGACAAGCACACTGCGCTGAATGGTCATGGCTGTCTCCTCGGCACGCTTCGCTCCATGGCGGGTAGTGTGCCGTCAATCATTGCGGAGAATGCTGATTCATTCGCTCCTCTCCGGCAATGCGTCACTCCCTTCACTGGCAGGAGGCTGCCATAGCGGCAAACGCACAAAGAAGGTGCAACCTTTACCCTTACCGGGGCTGTGGGCGCGAATGGTGCCCTGGTGGGCGTCGATGATGCGGCGGCTGAGATAGAGGCCGATGCCCAGGCCGCTCTCCTTGCTGGTGGAAAAGAGCTCGAACAGGCGATGATCGATGAAAGCCCGGGTCATGCCGATGCCGGTATCGTCCACACGCACTTCCAGGCAGTCATCAAGCAGCTCGGCGGTGAGGGAGAGGTCGCCCTGCTTTTGCATGGCCTGCACGGCATTGTCGAAAAGATTCTCAAACACACTTTCCAGCATGGAGCCATCGCCGGCAACGGGCGGCAGTTCCGGCAGGTCGACATGGACACGAATCCCTTCCGGCCAGAGGCGTTCGCGGCAGTGGCGGCGCAAAAGGTCGGTCAGATCACAGGGGGCGATGGAGGGATGGAGTGGCGCCTGGGGATCGGCCATGCGCTGCATCAGGGTCTGCATGCGTCCGACCACTTTGCGGATTGCTTCAAGCAGATGGCGGATATCAGCCTCATCCAGTTTGCCGGAGCCGATATGGTGGGCGAGAAAGGAGAGATCATGCAGGCGGTTCTTCAGGTCATGGGAATTGAGCTGTGCCGTGATGCGCGAGATGGAGTCCAGCCTTGCCGCTTCCACCTGGCGATGGGAAAGGCGGGCATGTTCGAGGCTCATGGAGGCGAAACGGGCAATACTGCCGAGACTCTGCATTTCACGGGCATCGGCCAGCCAGCCGTCGCTTCTCGGACCCAGATGCAGCCAGGCAGGCCCTTCCCGGCGCGGAATGGGAAGCACCAGTTCGTAATCCTGGGAGTTGCCGCCGTTGGCAGGCGGCGTGGGTGCCTCGACGGGGAATACGAAGGCATGCCCCTCGTCGCCGATGCGCTCATCCAGTGCGACCGGGGAGCGGTAGGAGATGGTGGCGATGCGTTGCAGCAGCGCCGGCTCGATGTTCTCCTGGGGCAGTTCGGCCAGGTCGCCCGCCCCCAGCTCGCGGATGGCGGCCATGGTGTCGAGATGGCGGCGGAAGAAGATATGGTCGATCAGCCGCTGGACGGCATGCACGATGGGTGAAAAGAAGAGTGCCGCCGAAAGTGCGGCCAGTACCAGGGCCCCGAGCGATACGGCATGGCCGGTAATGGTGTACCAGGCCGACTCCGTCAGCATCAGCACGACGAAGAACAGTCCCATGACCGCCACACTGGCCAGGAAATAGGCGACCGAGTGCAGCAGGCGCCGGACCGAGAACATCAGCCGGCGGGGAAAGGGAACCTTTTTAGCCGGGATTCGTAAGCTCCAGCGCTTCGAGCGGAGAGTCGAAGGCCGCCATGGCAGCACGCAGGGAGGCCAGGGCATTACCCTGGACCGACGTCAGTGGCAGGCGCAATTCGTCTTCCATCCAGCCAAGCAGATGGCAGGCAGCCTTGACCGGCATGGGATTGCTCTGCACAAACAGTGCATCGCTCAGCTCCTGCAGGGCCAGGTGATGGCGGCGAGCCTCGGCGAGGTCGCCATGGCGAACGGCATCGACCAGTGCACGCATCGTCTTCGGTGCGATATTGGAGACAACCGAAATGACCCCGGCTCCGCCCATGGCCATGAACGGCATGGTGGTGGCATCGTCGCCGGAGTAGAAATCGATCTGTCCATCGCAGGCGAGCATGGTGCGGGTCAGCTGTGCCATGTCGGCCGTGGCATCCTTGATACCGACGATGTTGGGGATGGCTGAGAGTCGGCCGACCGTTTCCGGCAGGATATTGGAGTTGGTGCGTCCCGGTACGTTGTAAATAATCTGCGGCAGATGCACCGCTTCGGCCACGGCACGGTAGTGGTGGTAGATGCCATCCTGGGTCGGCTTGATGTAGTAGGGCGAGATCAGCAGGGCTGCATCGGCACCGAGATCCTTGGCCGCGCGCGTCAGCTCGATCGATTCGGCCGTATTGTTACTGCCGGTGCCGGCAATGACCGGCACACGACCGTGCACATGCTCGGCGGTGATGCGGATCAGGCGCTTGTGTTCGTCATGGCTGAGCGTGGCGGCCTCGCCGGTGGTGCCGGCCGGCACGACGGCCTGGACGCCCGCCTCGATCTGGCGGTCGAGATGGGCGCGAAACGCCTCTTCATCGATCTGTCCGTTTTTGAACGGGGTGACCAGTGCGGTCATCGTGCCATGAAACATGCAAGCCTCCGGAGGCCGTAACTATAGCCGCAGGATTGACGGGAAAAAGGGTGCAGGCAAGAAAATATCGGCATGGGCCGGGATTGGTTGCCCCGGGTTGGGCTTTTCAGGTGTCGAGATGTGAGATGCGAGATGCGTGAATCGATGTCTCCTTCTCCACCCATGGATGGGTGGCGGGCGAGGCGTGTGAGCCCGGGAGCCTTGCAAGACCGCGCTCTTGCAGGACGAAAAAAGCAAAAGGCGGGACAAAAGGGCAGGAAGCGTTTCATGGTGCACTTCCATGTGCACCACCCTGACGGGCGCCATGCGTGCAATTCACACTTCTGTGAAATTGTGGACGCCTGTAAGGCGAATGGGAATGGATGCCCCAAGTCACGCCTGTTGCGTATCCATGCAGCTCCCCCACTCCACCCATGGATGGGTGGCGGGCGAGCAGGGTGAGCCCGGGAGTCTTGCAAGACCGCGCTCTTGCAGGACGAAAAAAGCAAAAGGCAGGAGCCTTTTGCGGATTAAACAAATTAGTTTACCATGCGCCCCTTCAAGGTTAACCAAGGGGGCTTTGCCATGCGTTATGACTGGAGTGTCGATGAGATCGAGGCGCTGTTTGAACTGCCGTTCAACGATCTGATGTTTCGTGCCCAGCAGGCGCACCGGGCCCACTTCGATGCCAATGCCGTGCAGCTCTCCACCCTGCTTTCGATCAAGACCGGTGGTTGTCCCGAGGATTGCAAATACTGCCCGCAGAGCGCGCGTTACGACACCGATGTCGAGCGTGAACTGCTGATGGCCAAGGAAGAGGTGATGCAGGCCGCGCGTGCCGCCAAGGAGAAGGGTGCCACCCGTTTCTGTATGGGGGCCGCATGGCGGGAGCCGAAGGGGCGCGCCTTCGACATGGTTCTCGACATGATCCGCGAAGTGAAGGCGATGGAGATGGAGGCGTGCGCCACCCTGGGCATGCTGACGGCCGAGCAGGCGCAGAAGCTGAAAGAGGCGGGGCTCGACTACTACAACCACAATCTCGATACCGACCCCGAGTACTACAAGGAGATCATCTCCACTCGCACCTACCAGGATCGCCTCGATACCCTGAAGAATGTACGTGCCGAAGGGATGAGCGTCTGCTGTGGCGGCATCGTCGGCATGGGCGAATCACGCCGCCATCGTGCAGGGCTTGTCGCCCAGCTGGCACGTATGCAGCCGCATCCGGAATCGGTGCCGATCAATATGCTGATCAAAATCGAAGGCACGCCGATGGAGAACCTCGACGACCTCGATCATTTCGAGTTCATTCGCACCATTGCCGTTGCCCGCATTACCATGCCGGGCTCCTACGTGCGCCTCTCCGCCGGCCGCGAGGCGATGAGCGATGAGATGCAGGCCCTCTGTTTCCTGGCCGGAGCCAACTCGATGTTCTATGGCGAGAAGCTGCTGACGGCCGGCAACCAGGATGCCGAGAACGATCAGGCCCTGTTTGCCCGCCTGGGTCTGCATGCCGAAGAGCAGCCGGTGCCATCATCCCGGCGCATGGCCGGCTGAGGGGAGAAGCCTACCCCCGCTTTTCGCTGAGCAGCGTCCGCCCCCACTCCGAGCGGTAGGTCAGTCGGTGAAGGTGCTTTCGTACCACCAGAATATTGTTGAGGCTCATGGAGAGCGATTCCATGCCGAGATTGAGGAAGGTCTGGGTCCAGTTGGTGTTGGCGGCAAGCTCGCCGCAGACGGAGACCGGGATCTGTGCCGCATGGGCTGCCGTGGCCGTGTGGCGGATCAACTGCAGAATCGCCGGATGCTCGGCCTTGTAGACGTCATTGACCTCGTCGTCGGCCCGGTCGGCCGCCAGCGTATACTGGATCAGGTCGTTGGTGCCGATCGAGAAGAGGTCGCTGACCTCGGCCAGCGCATCGGCCACCAGTGCCGCCGCCGGAACCTCGATCATGGCCCCGATAGCCAGTGTTTCGGTGATACCGAGGGCCTTGCGGCAGGCATCGACGACATCGCGCACCTGCTCCATCTCCTCCACGGTTGAAACCATGGGTACCAGCAGCCGTACCGGGCCCAGTTCGGAGGCGCGCAGGATGGCACTCACCTGGGTGTTCAGCACTTCGGGCCAGTTCAGCAACAGCCGGATGCCGCGCAAGCCCATGGCCGGGTTGCGCCCGTTGTAGTTTTTTCCGGACATATGCTGGAACAACGGCTTGTCGCTGCCGACATCGAGCAGGCGGAAGGTGACCGGCTTGCCCTGCATGCGTTGCACCACCTCGGCATAGTGCCGGTACTGGTGCTCCTCGTCCGGCAGCAGCTCCTCCTGCATGAACAGGAATTCGGTGCGGTAGAGCCCGACCCCTTCCGCTCCGAGCGAAACCGCCGCCGCCAGTTCATCGGGAAACTCGAGATTGGCCATGATCGGCATCGGGTGACCATTTCGGCTTAACGACGGCCGATCGGCAAACTGTTGCAGGTCATTGCGGATCACATCAATGGCGGCCCGGAAGTGGCGGTACTGCTCCAGCTCCGTTGCGGTCGGGTTCAGAATCCACACACCCTGCTCGGCATCGAGGATGGCGATATCGTCATCCTGGGCCAGGTCGAAAAGATCGCTCGTGCCACCGAGAGCGGGCAGGCCGATCCCGCGGGCGACGATCAGGGCATGGGCGTTGGTGCCCCCCTTTGTGGAGACAAGGCCTTTGACTCCCATGCGCCACATGGCGACGACTTCAAGGGGGCTGAAGTCCTCGGCCAGCAGTATCTGCTTTTCGGTCGTGCCGGAGAGATCCATGCGCAGGCTCTCACCCATCAGATGACGCAGAATGCGTATGCCGACCTGCTCGACATCGCTCTTCTTGCTGCGCAGATATTCATCCTCGATGGAATCGAACATGTCCTCGATACGGTCCATCTGCCGGCGCAGGGCCCATTCGGCATTGATATGATCGCGCCGGATCAGCTTGCCGGCCTTGCCGATCAGTTCGGGATCGAGCATCAGCAGGCGATGTGCCTCCAGAATCAGTAACGGGTCCTGGTGGCGGGAGTTGGAGAGGTATTGCTGCTCGTCGTCCAGTTCGGCCAGCGCCTGCTGAACGGCATGTTCGAGTCGGTGCCACTCCTCGTCGACCTGTTCGCCGTCAATATGGTACTCGGGAATCGGTTGGCGTCCGGGCGCCAGCTTCTGGATTCTGCCAATGACAATGCCGCTGCTGTGTGCCGTGCAGCGGCCGCGGGCGTGGGGTCGGTTGCCGCTGGTTGCCATGCCCTATTCGCCCTCGCCGAAATGATCGTTCACCAGCGATTCGATCGCCTCGACAGCCTGTTCGGCATCGCTGCCTTCGGCGCGTAAAATCAGTTCGGTGCCCTGGCTGGCAGCCAGCATCATGATGCCCATAATGCTTTTGCCGTTCACTTCGACGTCGCCTTTAACCAGGATGATTTCACTGGCGAAGCGATTGGCGGTGGCGACAAAACGGGCCGAAGCGCGTGCATGCAGCCCCAGTCGGTTGCGAATGCAGATCGTGCGCTCAGCCATGGCCGTGGCCCCGGCCGGATGGCGTGGAATTCCCGCTCTCGCCAGCGATGAAATCGGAGGCGCGGCAGATGTACTGTTGTCCGGAGAGCACGACCTTCGCAGCCAGCTCAGGCAGGGAGTGCATCGTGCGTCGCAGGGAAACGGCCTTGATCAGGGCGGGAAGATTAAAGCCGGAGAGAATCTCCACATGGCATTCGTTGAGGCAGCTCATGGCGACATTGCAGGGCGTGCCGCCGAACATGTCGGCCATCAGCAGTACCCCATGCCCGGTGTCGCATTGCCGGATCAGACTCACCAGTTCGTCGCGGAGCTGCTCCGGTTGATCCGAGTCGGGGGCATCGAGTGCTTTCAGCAAGGGTTGTTCGCCCAGTACATGCTCAACAGCGAGGATCATTTCACTGGCAATGTGGGCGTGGCCGATCAATACGATGCCGATCACGGGAGATGCTCCTCCAGCCCTCGATCAAAGCTGTCGCTCATCATGGCCGTTTCCCATCCAGCTCGCGGTGCCGGAGCAGCGGCGTGGCGAGCCCCTGCTCCCGAATCCAGGCGGCGAGGCGTTCGGCCATGTAGACCGAGCGATGCCGGCCGCCACTGCAGCCGAAGGCGATGGTAAAGTAGCGCTTACGTTCGCGCTGCAATTGCGGCCAGATGAAGGTGAGCCAGTCGCGGATGCGCTCCTCGGCCTGACCGGCAAGCGGCTGAGCGGCAAAATAGTGCTGCACGGCCTCATCCTTGCCGGTTAGCGGGGCCAGCTCCGGGATGTAGTGCGGGTTGGGCAGAAAGCGCATGTCGATGACCATGTCGGCCTCGGCCGGCAGGCCGCGCTGATAGCTGAACGAAAGCACGGAGAGGGTGATATCCTGCCGCTCCGGTGCGGGGCTGTTGCTCTGGCTGCGCCAGAAGTGTTCCACCAGGTCGGCCAGTTCATAAGGATTGAGATTACTGCTGTCGATCACCAGGTCGGCCATCTCCCTCAAGGGTGCGAGGGTTTGCCGCTCCTCCTCGAGCGACTGGCGCAGGCTCTCGCTACGGGCGAAAGGGTGTTTGCGGCGCAGGGTCGAGAAACGGCGCATCAGGATTTCGTCGCTGGCATCGATATAGAGAATGCGCCAGTGCTTTTCGCGTGCGTCGGCCAGCGAGTCGATCATCTCCTGCGGATTGGCACTGCTGCGGATATCCATGCAGACGGCAGCATTGCCATTTTGCTGCATGCGTGCGGCCCAGTCGGTGAGCATTTCGGCCGGCAGGTTATCGGTGCAGAAGAAGCCGGTGTCCTCCAGCGTATGCAGGGCCGTACTCTTGCCGGCTCCGGAGAGTCCGCTGATGATCAGCAGCATCGGTGAAGTACCGGTCATATCGGTTTTCCCCCCTCCTCGATACGACGTTCCAGCGCTTCGATAAAACGGCGGTTGCTGTCGATACCGCGCTGCTTGAGCAGCTGGTTGCGCGTGGCCACCTCGATCAGGACAGCCAGCGAACGGCCGGGACGGATCGGGATGCGGACACGCGGCAGGGCCACATCGTGGATGGTGATGAAGTCCTCTTCGCTCATGCCGCGCGACTCTTCGGATACCTTTTCCCACGGAATCAGTTCGACCACGAGGCGCAGCCGCTTGGTATCGGTAATGGCGGCGGCGCCATAGAGATCGCGAATATTGAGGATGCCGATGCCGCGAATCTCCATGTGGTAGCGCAGCGATTCAGGGCTGTGTCCGACCAGGACATCCGGGCTTTCGCGTACCAGCTCGACCATGTCGTCGGCAATCAGGCGATGGCCGCGCGAGATCAGCTCCAGTCCGATTTCGCTCTTGCCGATGCCGCTGGCCCCGATGAGCAGCACGCCCAGGCCGAAGATGTCGAGGTAGACGCCATGCTGGTAGGTGCGCGGCGCCAGCCGGCGCGAAAGATAGAGCATCATGTTGGTCATGAAGCTGGAGGATTTGAGCTCGGAACTGAGCAGCGGCGTGTCAGTGCGGGTGGCGGCTTCGAGAATGATCTCCGGGGGCCGGATGCCGCGGGTGACGACGACGCCGGCCAGGCGCAGGTCGAAGACGGAATCGACCACCCGTTTCTGTTCAGCCGGGGGACGGGTGGCCAGATAGTGCAGTTCGGTCTGCCCGATCACCTGCAGGCGATAATCGTTCAGGTTTTCCAGAAAGCCGGCAAAGGCGAGCGACGGTTTCTGCATACGGGGGTGGTCAATGTAGCGGTGGAGGCCCTTCTCTCCGGTCAGCAGCCGCATCCGCATCGCCTCGCCCTGCTCGTGCAGCAGCTCGCCGATGGTGATGCGGGGCAGCTGGGTCATACCTGGGCCGGGGCGTACCGGGCGAAGAGCCCCGAAATGGCTTCGGCATCGGGCGCTTCCATCAGAGCCTGGCGGAAGCTGGCCTGTTGCAGCATGCGGGCGAGGGTGGCCAGAAGTTCAAGGTGTGCCCGTTCCTCGTTGTCCGGCACCAGCAGCAGAACGACGATATGGACGGGTGCGCCGTCGATGGCCTCGAAATCGATGCCGTCCCGATGGCGCGCCATGGCCAGGATCGGGTGGGCCAGGTGCGGAATGCGTCCGTGCGGGATGGCGACGCCATGGCCGATACCGGTGCTGCCCAGGTGCTCGCGGGCCATCACGACCTCCAGCACCTGGTCCGGATCCATCGCCGCCAGCACGCCTGCCAGCTCCGTTAACAGGGCCCGCTTGCTGCGGGCCTCGGAGTCCGGCAGGACATGCTCAGGCGGCATCATGAATTCAGCCATGATCGTCAGCCGGCTGTGTTTACTCGGTTTCCTGCTCGACCAGGCTCAGGGTACCGTCGGAGCGACGGTAGAGCGCATTCAGACGGTTGGTCTCTTCATTGGTGAAGAAGATGACATTGCGGTTGCTGGCCAGTTCCAGCTGCATCACCGCTTCGTCGACGCTCATCGGCTTGGCTTCGATCTGCTCCTCACGAACCGTCTCGTGCACGTGATCCTCAGCCAGTTCCTCGTGCTCGTGGCCGAGGTCCAGGACACGGTGCGAAACCTTGATCTCGCGACCCTTGCGCTGTCCGTGGTTGCTCTGATGCTTGTGCAGCTTGGCACGGTAGCGTTTCAGCTGACGGTTCAGCTTGTCCATGACACCGTCGATCGAGGCGTACATATCGTCGGTTTCGTGCGAGGCGTGGATGTCGATGCCGTTGGCATGAATCGTCACTTCACAGTGCTGGCGGAACTTCTCCACCGACAGCACCACCTGGACATCGACCACATGGTCGAAGGAGTGTTTCAGATGCTGCAGCTTGTCGTGCACATACTCCTTCAGCGGTTCGGTCAGATCCATATGGCGCCCTGTGATGGATACTTGCATATCATTTACCCCCGTTTCTGTTGTGGGCGGCTTTTCGCGGCCCGTCTTCTGAGGCTGCTGGGTGGCAGCCCTAACTGTTCGCGGTATTTGGCGACCGTACGCCGGGCAATCTCGATACCCTCCCGCTGCAACTGGTCGGCGATCGCCTGGTCGGAGATCGGTTTGCCCGGCTCCTCCGCCTCAATCAGCGTCTTGACCCGTTGCTGGGCACGGTAGACCGAGATGGTCCCGCCACCGCGTGTCGGCAACCCTGCCGAGAAGAAGCGGCGCATTTCAAGGATTCCGATCGGCGTCTGGGCATATTTGCCGTTGGTGACGCGCGAAACGGTGGACTCGTGCAACTCGACCTCTTCGGCCACATCCTGCAACGTCAGAGGCTTTAAGCCCAGAATTCCGTGTTCGAGGAAGGCGCGCTGGCGACGGGCCAGGCAGAGGCCGACCTTCATCAATGTCTCGCTGCGCTGATCCAGCATCTGCAGCAGCGCCTTGGCTTCGCGCATCGCATCATCCATGAATTTGCGCTCGGCACCCTTCCATTCGTGCCCGTCCCACTGGTGACTGATGCGCAGTTTCTGATGGCCGGAGCGCAGGACTTCCACCTCGGTGTCGCCGTCGGGGGTGATGCGGAAAGCGAGTTCGGGACGCACATAGATGCCGGGGTCGCCATGCATGCCATGGCCGGGAAAGGGGTCGAGCCTGCGCATGCGCAGGCGGGCCTGTGCCAGCTCTTCGGCGGAGCAGCCTGCCTTGCGGGCAAGTTTGTCGTCGGCTTCCAGCAGTTCGTCGGTGTGATGCAGCAGCAGGCGGCGGGCCAGGCGGGTGACATCGTCATCGTCATTCAGTTGCAGCAGCAGGCATTCGGAGAGATCGCGGGCGCCGATGCCGGCCGGCTCCAGCTCCTGCACCACGCACTCGAGCACCTCGACAATGCGGGCCGGGGTCGTTTCCAGCGCTGTGGCAAGCTCTTCGAAGCTGCCGCGGAAATAACCGTCATCGTCGAGTGAATCGATCAGGGCGTGGGCGATCGGCCGCTCCGCCTCATCCATCGGCTGGCAGTCGATCTGTTCGTGCAGGGACTGGCTCAGAGTCTGTTCGTCGCGCCACTGCTGGTCGCGGTCGGGCAGTTCGCTCCCTTCGCGGGCCGCACTGCTGTACATCGATTCCCAGCGGTCGTCACCGCTCTCCTGCCAGGGTTCATCGGCATTTTCCGTTTCAGCTTCGGCAGGGGTCGGGGTCAGCGACTCCGTCTCCGCCTCCAGCAACGGATTACTCTCCAGGCACGTCTCCAGATAGGTATCCAGCTCCACCGCATTCATGGCCAGAACTTTCAGGCTCTGGGCCAGTTGCGGTGTGAGGGTGAGCCCCTGTTTGAGCTTGGCGGAGAGCTTGGTCTGTACGCCGGCCATTAGCACGCGCTCCCGGCGAGCGTCTGGATGCCCGGCGACATCGGACCAAAAGAGAAAATGCTCATCGTTCGATTGAGTATATAGCCTGCATCGTGGGGGTCACAAGCCGTGTTCAGCCTTGCTGCAGCGGCTTGAGCAGCTCTGCCAGCTCACCGTTTTCGTGCATTTCGGTGACAATGTCGCAGCCGCCGATGAATTCGCCCTTGATATAGAGCTGCGGAATGGTCGGCCAGTCGGAGTAGACCTTGATACCTTCGCGGACGGCCGGGTCGAGCAGGACATTGACGGCACCAAACGGAATGCCGTAGCCGGAAAGAATGGCGGCCACCCGCTGCGAGAAGCCGCACTGCGGCATCTGCGGCGTGCCCTTCATGAAGAGAACGATGTCGTTCTCCTTGATGATCTGATCGATCTCCTGCTGGATGCTATCGCTCATGCTGCTTCCTCCGGGGTTAGGGTTTTAAGGGCGAGGGCATGGACTGCCTCGCGCATATGGTCGCCGAGTGCGGCATAGACCATCTGGTGGCGACGAACGCGCGGTTTGCCGGCAAAGGATTCCGAGATCACCACCATCTCGAAATGATCATCGCCGGAATAGAGATGCACTTCAACCCGCGCATCGGGAAGGGCTCTTTCAACCAGCGCCTGCAGTTGTGCAGGGGTAACGGAACTACTCATACGTTAATAACCTCTGACGGTACTGCTGAATACTTAAAGCGAGATGAAGCGTCGGATTAAGTATTCGGCAGGCCGGTATTGGCCGGGCAGCGCTGATCGGTCGCGCTTCCGTACTGGCAGTGGCCAAAGTATGCCATTGCCTTTAAAGCTGGTGGGCCCACCAGGACTCGAACCTGGAACCAACCGGTTATGAGCCGGTAGCGCTAACCAATTGCGCCATAGGCCCGCTCGGGGCGGCGGAGCATAATCAGCCGTTTCTGGCATGGCAATTGCCGTAAGCGTAAGATGCCGGCCATGACTGTCACCCGATTTACCGAATTGAATCTACCCGAGCCGTTGCAGCGTGCAATCGATGACCTTGGCTTTACCGAACTGACGCCGGTGCAGCAGGTCGCTTTGCCTGAGGCGCTGGCCGGCCGCGATATCGCCGGCCAGGGGCGCACCGGCACCGGCAAGAGCGCCACATTCCTGATCACGACCCTGAACCGGTTGCTGACCAACCCGCCCAAAGAGGGGCGTGGCCTGCGCCATCCGCGTGCGCTGATTATCGCGCCGACCCGCGAACTGGTGGTGCAGATCGCCGAGGACGCCAGGAAGCTGGCCAAATACACCGATCTGAAATTGCACACCGTCTTCGGCGGTGTCGATTACGAAAAGCAGAAGAAGGCGTTCGATGATGGTGTCGATATCCTGATCGGCACCCCGGGTCGCCTGATCGATTTCCACAAGCAGCGCTGTTTTGCGCTGGACAAGTGCGAGATGATGGTGGTCGACGAGGCGGATCGCATGTTCGATCTCGGCTTTATCAAGGATCTGCGTTTCCTGATGCGCCGCCTGCCCAAATACGACGAGCGCCAGGCGATGCTCTTTTCGGCCACCCTCTCCTACCGGGTGCTGGAGCTTGCCTACGAGCACATGAACAATCCGGAGAAGCTGCAGGCCGAGCAGGGCGACATTACCGCCGAGGGCGTGGTCGAGTCGCTCTACCACACCGCCATGGAAGATAAGATGCCGCTCCTGATCTCGCTGTTGCGCGAGGCATCGGTCGAGCGCGGTATGATCTTCGTCAACGAGAAGCGCACCGGTGAAAGGCTTGCCCGTACGCTGGCCCGTTACGGTTTTGCCGTCGGCATTCTTTCGGGCGATGTGCGCCAGAAGAAGCGTATGCGCATCCTCGAGGATTTCACCAATGGCGTGCTGCACCTGCTGGTGGCCACCGATGTGGCCAGTCGCGGCCTGCATGTCGATGGCGTGACCCACGTCTTCAACTACGATCTGCCGGACGATGCCGAGAACTATGTGCATCGCATCGGTCGTACGGCGCGTGCCGGCAGTACCGGTGTGGCCGTCTCCTTTGCCTGCGAGCGTTTCTGTTTCGGCCTGCCGGACATCGAGACCTATATCGGCCATGCCATTCCGTTGCAGCATATCGAGCCGGAACAGCTGCAGATCGGCGAGCCGACCAACCCCGAGGCGACCGCCGAGGGGCTGGGCTCCGAGGATCGGGCCGAGAAGCGCGATGACAAGGGTGGCAGGAATCGCCGGGGCGGTGGCCGGGGAGGTCCGGGTCGTGGCGGTGATCGCGGTCGCCGAGATGGCGGCAAGCCTCAGGGCGAGGGCCGCAGAGCCGAAGGCGCCTCTGGCGAGGGCAACAAGGAGGGCGGTGACCGTCCGCGCCGTCGTCGCCGTCGTTCGAACAAACCGAAAGCGGCCGGACAGGAGTGATGGTCGGCCGCATCGAGCTCAGGAAAAACGAGGAGCGCCGGCTCAAGGCCGGGCACCTGTGGATCTTCAGCAACGAAATCAAGCAGATCGAGGTCGGGGAGCCGGGCGGACTGGCGCAGGTGTTCGATGCCCGCGGCAAGCTGCTCGGCACGGCCTATGCCAATCCGCACAGCCTGATCAGTGGTCGCATGCTCTCCCGCAAGGCGTTGGAGAGTATCGATGCCGAGTGGTGGCAGCGGCGGCTGGGCGCGGCATTGCAGCTGCGCCAGGCCCTGTTCGATGCACCGCACTACCGCTGGGTGCACGGCGAGGGCGATCGCCTGCCGGGGCTGATTGTCGATCGTTTCGGCGATGATGTGGTGGTGCAGGCGCATACGGCTGGCATCGAGCGCCAGCTGGAATCAATTTGTGCGGCGATCACGGCGCTGGTGGCGCCCAGCAACATCTACCTGCAGAACGATATCCGGGTGCGTAAGCTGGAAGGGCTGGAGAATTACACCCGTGTGCACAGCGGCGATGGCAGTGGCAAGATCGTGGCCGTCGAGAACGGCGTGGCCATGCATGCCCATGCCCTGGAGGGGCAGAAAACGGGCTACTTCTTCGACCAGCGTCCCAACCGCGCCTGGCTGGCACCGCTGACGAAAGAGAAGCGCGTGCTGGATCTCTTCTCCTATGTCGGCGCCTTTGCCGCCCAGGCACTGCAGGCCGGTGCGACGGAGGTGGTCAGTGTCGATGCCTCGCAGACGGCGCTGGAATATGCCGAACGCAACATGAGCGAACTGGGGGCAGCGGAGCGTTGGCAGGGTATCTGTGCCGATGTGATGAAGTGGATTCCCGAGCAGGTTGCCCAGGGTGAGCGCTTCGATGTGGTGGTCTGCGATCCGCCGGCCTTTGTGAAAAGCCGCAAGCTGTTGCGCGAAGGTCTGGCCGGCTACCAAAAGGTCAACAAGCTGGCAGCGCGCCTTGTCGCTCCCGGGGGCATGCTCTGTTCCGCCTCCTGTTCCGGCCTGGTCAGCAGCGATGACCTGCGCAAAAGCGTCGGTGCCGGTGTGCGTGAAGCGGGACGCTCGGCCCGCATGATCTACGAAGGTGGCGCAGGCATGGATCACCCATGGCTGCCGGCCATGCCGGAGACGCGTTATCTGAAGTTTTTCGCCATGGTGCTGGATTGACGATGCACGACGATTTCGATGCTCCCCGACCGACCCGTAACGGTACCGATCCGGCGACCCTGCTGTTTCTCAGCGATTGCCATATGTACGGCGATGGCACCACGCTGCTGAAGGGAATCAACACCCTGCACAGCCTGCAGGCTGTGGTGGCGGATGCGCAGGCGCGTTTTCCTCATCCCGATGCCGTGGTGCTGGGCGGCGACCTGGCCCAGGACGAGGAGGCATCCTCCTACCGGCGCCTGCGCAAGGAGATGGATGGCTGGATCGGTTATCTGCGCGCCATCCCCGGCAACCATGATGAGCCGGCGCATGTGGCGCGCACCTTCGGGGATGTGCATATGCCCATCGAAGTGGCCGGTTGGCGCATTGTGCTGCTGAATACGCACCATGAGGGTGAAGTGGCGGGCCGCTTGCCGGATGAGGAGCTGCGCAGGCTGGAATCGCTGTTGCAGCGTGCCGGCACCCAGCCGGTGGTGCTGGTGATGCATCACCATCCCTTCCCGATCGGCAGCCGCTGGATGGATAATATCGCCCTGCAGAATGCGGATGCGCTGTGGAAGCTGATCGAGCGCTTCGGCAATGTGAAACTGATCCTGTTCGGGCATGTGCATCAGGCCTTCGAGGGCGAGCATAAGGGTGTGCGCCTGTTCGGTACCCCCTCCACCTGTATCCAGTTCCGGCCCGGCATCGACGATTGCGAGCTGGATGCTACCTCGCCCGGCTATCGCTGGCTGAGCCTGCATCCGGATGGCGCATTCGAGACCGGCGTAAACCGGGTCGAAGGCTTTATCCCTCCTGATCTCAGCGATAACAGCGAGTACTAATTAGGGTTAACAGGCCCTAATTGGATACGTTCCGGGGTGATTCGGGGCATCCATGCCCCTCACCCTTCGGGCGCCTTACAGGCGTCCACAATTTACAGGAAAGTGAAATTGCACGCTTGGCGCCCGTCAGGGTGGCGGACATGGAAGTGCGTCATGAAACGGCTTTCCTGCCCTTTTGTCCTGCCTTTTGCTTTCATTGCTTCGCAAAATATGATTTTGTTCCGCTTACGGGCCGGCTAATCGCCGGTCCGCCACCCATCCGTAGGTGGAGGGGCGTCACGGTTCCAGGCCGATCATTCCTCCGATTTGTTCCAGATGCCGCGCACGGCGAAGGAGAGGGCTTCGCCGGGAGTATCGCCGAGGCAGAAGACGGTGTGCCAGACGCAGGTGTCGAGATCGCGCTGCGGTAGTAGCAGGGCATCACCCGGCCTCAGGATGTAGGCATAGCCTCTTTCCACCAGCTGGCCGATGAAGGCCGGAATGCGATCCATCACTGCCTCGACCAGTTCGTGGTCGAACTGGTCCATGTAGGCCGCCAGGGCATTGCGGTCGGCGGCGAGTCCGCGCAGATCTTCGCGATCGGCGGCATCCGGCAGCACTTCACTCAGCAGCGTTTCGGCATCGTTGCGAGCGAGAAAGCGGATGATCTCATCGATCAGTGTCGGCTTGGCCAGTGCCAGCCAGAAGGTGGAGCCGCTCATCTGGGCGAAGACCACGCCGGCATGGCCACGTTCGACATCGTGGTGCATCTGGGCCCCGCCATTGGGTGCATTGAAATAGACGATGCGCTCGGTATAGGCGACGGCATCGCTGTCCAGGCATTTGGCCATCAGGCGATTCAGTCCGTCATGCCGGGTAATGGCGGCGGATTCGGGAAACATGGCATCGGTCAGTTCGGCCGCCTGCAGCTGGCGTTTCGTATCGGCAGCCACATCCTCGTAACCCTCCATGCCGAAAGAGAAGCGGAAGCGAAGCGAGGCATCCTCATCATGGAAGGAGAGCCATGATGCCTTGCACCACAAATCCTCGCCGATGATTTCGCCATTCTGCTCGGCATCGAAAAAGAGTTTCTCGATCCCCTGCTCGTCGTGTTCCTCGATCAGCGAACTGATGATCGGAAAGCGCCCTTCCAGACGTGCGGCATAGGGTGCCGCCTCCAGCAGGCCCGCGACCTCCGCGCCGTTCAGCGTCTGCTCCATCAGTTTGTGCGCCTGGGCGATGTCATCGGCAAAGGCTGCCACATCGATCAGCCCGGGAAGCATGGTCGCCCTGTCCTGTTTCCAGGCAGAGACAATTTCGTCGGTGGAAGGCATCGCCGGACGCCCGGCTTCGTTCACAAAGCCGAGGGCAAAGCCGCGTCGCAGCAGGGGGCGGCTGGCCGATTCGTTGTCGGGGGTCGGGGTCAGGCTGTGGCGGATCATGCGGGTTCCCTCATTTCGGATTCAGGTGCGAATCTACTGGAAGGAGCCTGGAGCGCCAAATAAGGGTGGGAAAAGAGTCAAAGGAAAACGGGCGGCATGGTGCCGCCCGTTCTTGATATCACCAGGAGTGGCGAAAACCGTGTTGCTTAGAAGTGGTAGGCAACGTTGGCGGTGATGCCCCACATGCGGGCCTTGGCATTCGGGCCGAAAGCGGCGCCGCTTACCTTGGTCGGGAACATGTACTGTACCCAGTCGCCGCCGACAGAGATGGTGCGGCTCAGGCGATAATCGGCACCGGCACCCAGGCTCAGGCCGGTCTTGGTCACGGTCTGGGAGACGTTGTTACGGGTGGCCTTGATGCGGGCAGTGGTGGCGCCGGCCAGCAGGTAGAGGTCGAGGTTGTCGGCCACCTGCATCCTGCCCTTGGCCAGATAGGAGACAAACAGCGGGCTCTGGAAGGAGCGGCTGACGCCGCCGAGCACCTGGTTGTTCTTGCCGGTGCGGCCCAGGCGCAGCTCGGCGCCAAAGTTCTCGTTGAAGTCGGCACCCAGCTTCAGGAAGCCGCCGGCCGACATCTTGGTCTGGTCGACAGCGTTGTCCTTGTATTCGGTGTTCAGCGTGCCGAGGCCGATACCGGCATAGTAATCGATATCGCTTGCCATGGCGGAGGTGGCAGTGCCGGCCATGGCCAGAGCCATTACACCGGAGAGCATCATCTTCTTCATATGGAAACTCCTAGAGTTCGGCCGCTATGCGTGCCTTGAGTTGAGGTGGCGCAAAGTAAGAAAAAAAACTGAATCGAAACTAAAGAAGTGGAATGTCAAAACCATAGCAAATTTACGGTGGACGGTGGCATGGCGGTTGTTCGAAGAGCGAAGAGGAAGAAAGGGAGGCTTTCAGCCTTTTTCGCGCAGCTTCAGGGCCTTGAAGACATCCTCGGCGTGGAAGCTGGAACGTACCAAAGCGCCGGAGGCGACCATGCCGAAGCCGCGCTTCTCGGCCAGGTATTTCAGATCCTCGAACTCTTCCGGGGTCCAGTACTTCATCACCGGATGGTGGTTCACACTCGGGCGCAGGTACTGGCCGATGGTCAGGATATCGACGCCCGCTTCGCGCAGATCATCCATCACCTGCAGGATTTCATCACGCTCCTCGCCCAGGCCGACCATGATGCCGGACTTGGTGACCACATCGGCATCCAGCTCCTTGGCCCGTTGCAACAGGCGCAGGCTGGTGAAGTAGCGGGCACCGGGGCGTACCGAGCGGTAGAGGCGCGGTACAGTCTCGAGATTGTGGTTAAAGATATCCGGTTTCGCCGCGATCAGCGTCTCCAGGCATGAGGCGGGCTTGCGCTGGAAGTCCGGGGTCAGCACCTCGATGGTCACATCGGGGCAGCGCTCCTTCACGGCCCGGATGGTGTCCGCATAGTGCTGCGCGCCACCATCGGCCAGATCGTCGCGGTCGACGCTGGTGATTACCGCATGCTTCAGCCCCATGATCTCGACCGTTTCGGCCAGAGCATTCGGCTCATTGGTATCGACAGGGTCCGGCTTGCCGGTCTCGACATCGCAGAAGGCGCAGGTGCGGGTGCAGACGCGCCCCAGGATCATGAAGGTGGCCGAGCCGTGCTTCCAGCACTCGCCGATGTTGGGGCAGCTGGCCTCTTCGCAGACGGTGTTCAGCTTGTGGTCGCGCATCAGCTTGACCAGACGGCGGTACTCCGGCGAGGTGGGCGCCTTCACCTTCAGCCATGCCGGCTTGCCGGCCATCGGCTGGGCTTCTCCCTCGACCTGAATCGGAATCACTTTACGGCTCATGGGCGAATTCTAGGGGATTACTGCTTTCAATTCATCCTGTCGCTGTTCATGGCCATTGGCGGGATGGTGAGATGTGAGATGTGAGATGTGAGATGTGAGATGTGAGATGTGAGATGTGAGA